>JAJDDQ010000069.1 GCA_029260215.1 Phycisphaerae bacterium | reverse complement strand
TGGCTGGTTTTCAACATCCGGACCCGGAGGTGCATGGGCCGACGGTGAGCCCGCCGCCGCCAGCCGCACGTGCCGCCGAACGGCACCTCGGTCGATCCCCAGCTCCCGGGCGATCCGCCTGAAGGACCAGCCACGCGCGTGTAACGTTAGAATTGTCTGGACTTTGGCCATCTTGAGTCGATTCGACACAGCTTTCTCCTTTCACAGGAGAAGCTATGCGACGAACCGAAGACTCCTCAAAATGGCCGGTTTTCACCTGCCCACTACTGGCCGGTTTTGCCTGCCCGATGACAACTCGGAGACGAGCTCGATGACATCGAGTTCGAGAGCGACGTCGGAAACGCCGCCAGGGCGATTGTTCACCGAACATCGAGTCGATCGCTGCTCGTCATGGGGGCCTACGGGAGATCCCGCTTGTACCACATGATCTTGGGAAGCGTGACCGAGGAAGTCATTCGAGCTGCCCGCGGCCCCGTCATGCTGACGAGGAAGCTACTATCAGAATAGCTCGGACGCTCCAGATCTGCGTCATTCAAACTGACAGTATTCCGCGCGATTGCCCGTCACCGTGAGAGCACGGCTTGGCTGTTCGCGCGCGGACGGGTCACCGACGGTTCCCTGCGCTTCGGCGATGCGACGGTCATCCATCGTCGCCGGCGTTCCGCACTTGACCTACTTCCCGTTCGGGACGGTCAAGGAGCCGGCGGAGGGACGGCATTCCGCTCGGGCGCCGCTTGATTCTCAACGGGAAGAGCGGCCCTGATCGAGCGTACGTGAATATCTCTCTGCGGGAACGCGATTTCGATGCCGGCCTTTCGGAACTCACGGTCGATCGCTTTGTGCAGGACGTGCCTGACCTTCACAAAGTGGTCGATGCTCGGAACGTGGACGCGCAGCTCGAAGTTCAGCGAACTGTCCCCGAACTCTAGGAACAGCACTTGGGGCGCGGGATCCGGTAGCACGTCCTTGACTTCCTGCGCGACCCTGTGCAGGGTCGATTCTGCCAATTCGGTGTCGGAACCGTAGGCAATACCAACGGGGATGATCACCCTCAGCACAGGGTCCGACAGCGACCAGTTGATGACCTGACCCGTCACGAATTCCTTGTTGGGAATCACCAACTCCTTCTTGTCCCAGTCGGTTATGGTCGTGGCGCGGATCTGGATTCGTGTCACGTTGCCGTTAATAGAACCGACGGTTACGGTGTCGCCAATGCGAATTGGGCGCTCGAACAGCAGAATGAGCCCCGAAACAAAGTTGGCGAAGATCTCCTGGAGCCCAAACCCGAGACCCACGACCATGGCCGCAGCCAGCCATTGGACCTTTGCCCAGCCGATCCCGATCGCCCCGAAACCAACAACCAGACCGACGACGGTAACAGTGTATTTGGTTATTGTGGCGACCGCGTATCGCTCGCCGGCCTTCATGTGAACGCGTTGAAGAACCGCAATCTCAAGCAGCCCGGCGACGTTTCTATTGGCAACGAACGTGATCGCCAGGATCAACATCGCTAGCAGGAGATTCTGCAACGTGACCGGTCGCGGCTTTTCGACCAAGCGCGCTGAGGTACTCCCATCGGTCGCGGTGACGGTCTCCGATACTCTCTCCGTTGCAGACCACAGCTCCACGCTGTCAAGAATTCCGAGCGCTGGTAACATGTCAGCCCAAACGACCCAGAGCGCACCGAAGAAACTCAACACAACGACCGTTCGAAGCAGACTCCTCGTCTGCGCACTTATGCTCCCCAGGTCAATGATAGGCTCCCTCGCCTGTTGCTCTTTGCTCTCACCCTCGGATCCTTCTGCTTCACGGCGCTTCCGCGCCTGATCGATCGCGAGGCGCCGTCGCGACACGAGCAACCAGCGCAACGCAAGACCGTTTAGCAAGACCAGTCCGACTATGACCCACGACGTCGTGTGAACACCGACTGCGAGTTTCAATGCCGTGTAGTGGAAGCCAATGGCCGCAAGTACAGCCAAGACAATCGGCAGCCCCACGGCAAGCGGGTACCATGCGAACCGCGAACGACCAAGCCAGCCACTTGGATTGAGACGCAGGAACTCTTCCAGTGCTCCCCCTCTGGGACGAAGGACTTTGCCAGCGAAGATCGCAAGCAGGAGTTGTGCTACGATGAACGCGCTCCGCCCCAGTGAGTTCTGCCAGGCATCCTCGCCACTCGCCTCCACGGCAACCACTACAAACACCAGCGGCACGCCCGCAGCGAGAAGCCACAACAGATGCTTGCGCGCATGCCGCACACCCCGACTCGGCCAGCCGAAGTGCGCTTCACCGAGGCCACCCGGCCGGCAGAGTTGTCGGAATACCTCGATGAGCAGGAACGCCACTGCAGCCGCACCGAGTGCCGTGCCGATGGCGTTTCCGAAATCAGTCCCGTTCGCTCCCGATGCCAGTGCCCATCCTGCGATCATCACGACCCCCGGCCACAGCACCGCAATCAAACTCGACCAGACAAGCGTTAGCAGCGTCGGGCCGAACTCTCGTGCCGTTGGCTTCGAGGCAGCATCCGCAACGCTGCGTATTTCGGCGCGAAGGCGGCGCTGGAATGCACCGAGCGCACCGATTGCGAGAATAGCAATCGAAGCAACGACGGAGTTGGACCGAACGGTCTTGTCGGCCGATCGGAGCGCACTGGACCAGTTTTGTGGTTCGATGAGCCACGCAATCGCTTCCGCCGTGTGCTGCAGATCGGCTGTCCGGGGGAGCGACGTGCTGCGGACCCAAAGGACTCGCTCACCAACGTAGTCGCGAAAGCTCTTTATCCGATTGACGAATCGCCGTTCTTCGTTGTCCAGGTCGACGAGCCTGACTAGATAGCTGTTGTAGTCACCAATCAGGGCATCGAGGTAGCCCCGTCGTGCTTGGAGAAGCTCGCGCACGGCGGTCTCGACCTCGTCCCGCTCCTCTTGCGGCACTGACGAGTCTAGCTCGGCCAAGGAAGCGCGGACCAATGGCTCAAGCCCCGTAACAAGGTCTGATCGCCCGTCCTCCAACTCGATCAACTCGACCTGGACCCGTGAAATCTCAGCCTCTCGGGCGTAGATATGCGCACGATGATCCTTCACATTCGGAAGCACCTCTTGCTGTCGACGAAGCAGCAGCCCCATCGCGTGGGTGAGTCCGGCCGCTTTCACCTTAGATTTGATGCTTGCATAGTCGCTGGACAGCCCATTGAGTGCCTTTGTGGTCGACTCGTGTTGGCTCGCCGCCTGCTGTATTTTGTCAGCCAGCGCGTCGGCGGCTCGACGTTCTGCCCACCCGGTGTTTTCCTCCGCGATGCGGCGAACGACGGGGTGCGAGCGGGCGGCGGCACGCCGAGCCTTTTCAGCGGCCTCAGTCGCTGCGGCCGCCTCCGATCGACGACGCTCACCGACGGCAACCTGCCACGCCCCCGCCAACGACTCGAGCCGTGCGATTTCGCGAGATGCTTTGTCACGCCGAGCAGTCAGCAATTCTCCCCGTGCGTCGTAGCTCGCAATCTCTGCCTCGCACGATCGGATCTCGTGTTCGAACGCCCACTTCCTCGCCCGTAGCGCGGTTCTCCGCGCTGTCAGCGCCTCGGGTAACTCGGTGTCCTCCGTCAGAGCGCTAAGTTCGCGTGTCGCTTCTTCAAGTCGTTGGTTGGCCGCCGTCGTGATACCAGGGAGCTCCGCACGCCGGTCCGCCCGGCGTTTACGTTCATCATCGAGGTTCGTCGCGTGTTCCCGCGCCGCCTTGAGTTGGGCCTCGACTTGGGCAAGCGTTTGCTCGAGTTGGGCGGCCGACGCATCCTCTGGAATCTCGGGAATAGCGTCGGCAACCGGCGCCGCGAGTTCAGTTCGAATGCTCTCAAGCCTAGCAGGGGTCTCCTGCCTTGCTGCCTCGAACTCCGCGGTCTTCTTCACCCACCCGTCGGCCCGCGTGAGGTCGTCGGCGGCTTGCTTGTACAGTTCGACGAGGCGTATCTTGAGGCCCTCTTCGAGACTGGAGTCTGCTTCCACTAGTTTGAGTTGCTCCTGCACAGCCCCGACGGTCAAGCCATCGGGTGGAGGAGTTTGCTCACTGCGTTGCTGAGCGGGTGCTTCCCGAACTGAAGCGCCGGCCGTCAAGGCGAGCGCAGTGGCGATTCCGATGTAACGCGCGCTTTTCGCGATCATCCTCTGGTTCTCCAAACGCAGCACGTGTGCGGCAGGCACATCCTACCGGGCTTGTGCATGCAGGCGTAGGCCTCCAACGGCACATTGACCCGGAAATCAGCCGTTGCAGTACGGTAACGACTCGGGCGGGTCCACATCTAAGGAATACTCTGGAGCTGCGGAAGAAGCGCCGAGGCAAAGCTCAACACAATAAAGAATCCGCACATGTCCGTGACCGTGGTCAGAATCGGACCGGACGCAAGTGCCGGATCCTTACCCATACGCTTGAGGAACAGCGGAATGCATCCGCCGATGCTCACGGCAATCGTGGTGTTCAGGGCAAGCGCTCCGCCAACGACAAGGCCGAGATACGGGTTACCTTTCCACAGCCACGCAACAGTCGCAATCAGTAGCCCCAAGGCGACACCGTTGATTATCCCAAGCAGCACTTCCTTGCCGAGTACGTATAGCACTTCCGCAGGTCGCACGAGGCCCGACGCAAGTTCCCGCATGCTCACGGCCGCCGCCTGATTTCCGGAGCAGCCGCTCATATCTGAGATGATCGGGAGGAACACTGCCAGAGCGATCACGGCTGCCAGCGTCTCCTGATAAAATGCGATCACGCTGGCTGCGAGGACGTTTAATAAAATGTTCACACTGAGCCACGAGAGCCGACGGCGCGCCCGGAGGAAAAGAGGCATTGAGCGGAGTTCCTCCCCGCCAACGATTCCCTGCGACTTGAGGTAGTTGCGATCGCTACGCTCGGCGAGCGCCTCTTCAACCGCCGCTCTGCGGATGACGCCGATGATAGCGTGCTGCTCGTCCGTGACCGGAATGCCGTAGAATGGGTGCCGGTCGAAGAAATCGTGCAACTCGTTTAGGTTCGCAAGGTCAGCAACGGTCAAGGGGTCGCGGAGCATTAATTCGCTAATGGCCTGCCCCCTTCGCGCGAGCAGAAGGTCACGCAGTTGAAGGACCCCGACGAGCACGGAGCTGTCTGATGTCACATACGCATACTGGACGTTGTATTCGCGATACTCATCGGCATTCGCGCGGAGGTCATCCACCACATCCGCCACCGTGTATGTCTCAGCGTATGCGAGGAACTCGGTGATCATCAAGCCGCCTGCGACGTCGTCCGGGTACCGGCTGAGGAAGCGCGCGTCGCGAGCCTCCGCCGGATCCATCGCGTCGAGGATAGCGTCGGCCTCCTCGCGCGGAAGATCGCCGATGAGGTCCGCCTGTTCATCGCTCGGCAATTCGTCCACGATGGCCGCCGCAGCCTGTGGTTCAAGGTGCTCGAACAGTTCTGCGGCTTGGGCGTCTGGAATCTGCTCAACGAGTTCGGCTGCGTGTTCCGGATCGAGTGCGGTGAGCAAACGTACCTGGTCCTGTGGATGGAGATGCGACAGGGCACGCGCTGGCTCGCCTGGAGGCAATGCCTCGAGAAACGCTTCTATTCGTTCGGCGTCAGACTCCTCGACGAGTTTCTCGAGTTCGACCCAAGGGCGTTGCTCATCTGCAGCGGTCATTAGGCATCTCCTCGTAGATCATTACACTTGGCCATTGCCCATTCACTTTCTCCAGCCTGTATGTGATCCGATCACCACGAGGGCGCCCAAACGATGCCACCGTATGTGAACTCATGCAGGGGAATTGGGGCGCGGGGCTTAAGAGGGAGACTGCCAGAACGGGCCAAGTGGCACAGCCGGGTCCATCTGTAAGACCAAGTCGCCGCCGGAAAACGCCCTGACGAAACCGTCCGTTGCCGACACGACTACGGCGGTCGCTTCTGTCTGTGCCGTGACTGCGGCGGCCGCGACATGCCTCGCGCCTAGACCGACTGGAACCTTCACGTCAACCTTTGATGTCGCCAGGAATGCCGCTGCCGTTCGAATAAGACCGTCTCCACGAACGATGAAAGCGCCATCGAGTTTCGCAAGCTCGATCAACATTTCGTCGATCCGAGAATCAGTCAGCATTCGGACTTGGTCACCGTGCCCCTGGAATGGGTTCAGAACCAACTGCCGTGAACGCTCAAGCACGTTTTCTGAATCACCAAGCACAAACAGGGCACCGACGCGCTTTCCTCGTTGCGCTACGTCGCCGATCTTGCAGGCGAGCCGCAATGCGGCTTCCAACACGCTTGGTCGAATGCCGTCTGTCAGCTTGATCATCTCAGAAAGAGCCACATTGGAGACGTTCGCTTCCACGTCGGTAACCAGAATGAGGTCGCCAACTCCGTGACAGAGATCGTGGCCAACCGCGCAGACAACCAGATCTCCCACGGATACGGCGCCCGCGTTCAAGGCAGTGGACACACCGTGCCGCGCCTGCCCGTACTTGTTCGCAACACGAAGCGACAGCCGGACCGCTTCGAACCCATCACCAACCAAAGCATCGTATGTATCGACGTTGGGCGTTGCGGCGATCAACCGCACATCCTCGGCATGCTCGAACAGCTTGCGAAACAACGCGCCGGTTTCCGTTCCACAGACGACCGCATCCGCGTTTGCAGATCGAGCTATCTGGCCAATCATACGTGCCAGCGCCGCGTCGGTTCGGATCAACTCACCCTGTCCTTGGTTTGGTTTCATAGTCCTGATATCAAACCCGGCCGGATCGCTCATAGCGTAGCCATGTCCACGTTATTGAAATTCCGGCGATAGTATTTCATGTAATCCCATTTGCGCTCCAAGGCTTGGATCACAGCGTGGGCAAAGTTGACCTTCTCGAATTGCCGTGCGCTGCCCAGTCCGCCCGGAGTGAAAACATTGATCTCCATCAGCTTGTCACCGACGATGTCAAGTCCCACCAGAAACATGCCGTCCTCCACCAACTTCGGGCGTACGATCTCGGCAATGCGCAGCGCGTTTTCATCGATGATCGCTGCAGCCTTTTCTCCGCCTGCGTGGATGTTGCTGCGCATGTCATCGCCTTTGCGCAGTCGTCGAAAGGCGGCGTACTTTCCTTTATGTCGCAACGGCTGACCGTTCATCATGAACAGACGTGTGTCGCCCTCCTCGGCGTCTTTGAGGTATTCTTGGGCCACGATGTATCCGTCGCGCGTGATCGACTCGATCATCTGGTTAACGTTGGCTAGGTCATTGTGTCGCACGCGGAATACGCCCTGTCCGCCCGAGCCCTGGAGTGGTTTGATCACGATGTCGCTACCATGCTCCGCGGCGAATTGTCTGATTTCATCGCGGTCACGGGTGATAAGAGTCTTGGGTCTAACTTCTTCGGGAAATAACTGAAAGTACATTTTGTTCATGGCCATGGCGAGGGCCGTGGGGTCGTTTAGCACGATGACGCCACGCTTGACCGCGACCCGCCCGAACATGATGCCCGCCGTTTGCGCCCAATTCCGCCGGCCCTGGTCCTCGGCCGGATCGTTTCTCAACATGAGCACGTCAAGATCATCGACGGAAATCCGCTCCGTCCTACTTTTCGACCCCTGCAGCTCGGCAAGATAGGTTCTGGTGTTCTTGTAGGATGATTTTGGCGCAGCCCGCGCACGAGCACGTATCACATCGTCCGGATCCAATGCCAAATCTCCGGCGCCAATCAGCCAGGACTCGTGTCCTCGGTTTAGCGCCGCCATCGCCAATCGGGTCGTGGTGTAGATGTGCTCTTCCGTCATCACGTCGTTTACAAAGAAAGCGATTCTCATGTCGTCTCCGTTCCTCGTGCAGCCGCACGTCGACACTCTCGGTTTCACCCTCGGCCCCGGACTAACAAGAAGCCAGCGCCAAGCGCGCCATCATAGCGTCGACATTTCTACGTTGTCGAAATTGCGGCGGTAGAATTCCATGTACTGCACCTTACGTTCCAGGGCGTGAATGACCGCCCGGTTGAAGTTCACGCCCTCGAATTTCTGAGCGCTGCCGAGGCCTCCGGGGCTAAACACGTTGATTTCCATCAGTTTATCGCCAACGATATCCAGCCCGACCAGGAACATTCCGTCCTGCACGAGCTTCGGCCGGACAATCTCGGCAATGCGAAGCGCGGTAGTGTCAACTTCGGCCTCCTTCAGCTTGCCGCCGGCGTGGATGTTTGAACGCATGTCACCTCCCGTGCGGACTCGTCGAAAGGCGGCATATTTCCCCTTGTGGCGAAGCGGCTGACCGTTCATCAGGAACAGCCTCATATCTCCTTCAGCCGCCGCCGGAAGGTACTCCTGCGCAATCACGTAGCCGTCGCGGCTCACGGCGTCGATCATCTGATTAAGGTTGGGGACATCTTCCGGTCTGACCAGAAAAACACTCTGGCCGCCGGAGCCCTGCAGGGGTTTGAGAACGATGGTCTCAGCCTGCTCCTTTGCAAACGCCTTGATCTCGTCACGGTCGCGCGTGATTACCGTCTTGGGCCGGACTTCCTCGGGAAATGTCTGGAAGTACATCTTCGACATCGCCCGCGCAAGGCCGTTTGGGTCGTTCAGGACGATCACGCCATGGCGCATTGCGATGCGGCCGAACTGAATCCCGGCTGTGGCTGCCCAGGGGCGAGAGTTTGCGTCCGTCGAGGGGTCGTTCCGCAGCAACAGGACGTCCAAGTCGTCCACCGTGATCCGCTGTTTGACGGCGTTTTGCCCTTGCAATTCGCGCAAGTATACTTCCGAACTGGCATACTTCTTCTTCGTGACTCCACGGGCCCGCGCGCGGATCTTCTCGTCTGCGTCGTATGCCAGATCACCGACGCCCATCGTCCAGACCTCATGTCCGAGGCCAACTGCCGTCGCGGCGAGGCGGCTGGTCGTGTAGCCGGTTTCTTCCGTCTTGATATCATTCACCAAAAAACCGATCTTCATAACTTCAGTCTCCTAATCAATCATTCACTCTAGAGCGTCGCCAATTCCACGTTACTGAAGTTCCGGCGATAGAACTTCATGTAGGAGACCTTTCGCACAAGCGAAAGAAGCACTGCC
This sequence comes from Phycisphaerae bacterium, assembly GCA_029260215.1. Taxonomy (GTDB): domain Bacteria; phylum Planctomycetota; class Phycisphaerae; order UBA1845; family UBA1845; genus OFTM258. The sequence goes on along the minus strand of JAJDDQ010000069.1, from coordinate 26,301 downwards.
TCAGAGAAGTTGACCTTCTCGAATTTCTGAGCGCTTCCCAATCCGCCGGGGCTGAATATATTAATCTCCATGATCTTCTCGCCCACAATGTCCAGCCCGACCAGGAACATGCCATCCTGCACGAGCTTGGGGCGCACGATCTCCGCCAACCTGAGCATCGTGTCATCCAGTTCTGCCCTGCGGAGCTTTCCGCCGGCATGGATGTTGCTGCGCATGTCATCCCCCGTTCGGATACGCCTGAACGCTGCATACTTGCCCTTGTGTTGTAACGGCGGTCCATTCATCAAGAACAGTCGTGTATCACCTTCGACGGCAGCCGGTAGATACTCCTGGGCGACGACGTACCCGTCACGTCTGATTGCCTGGACCATCTGGTCCATATTGGGCTTATCGCTTGAACGGACGATGAAGACGTTTTTGCCGCCCGAGCCCTGAAGTGGTTTGATGACAATGGTACCCTCCTTCTCCGCGAACGCCGCGATTCGGCTTTCGCTACGCGTGATGAGCGTCCTAGGCCATACCCTCTCCGGAAAGGTCTGCAGGTACAGTTTGTTCATCGCCTTGGCAAGGCCATTGGGATCATTGAGCACAATGACACCGTGCCTCATGGCAATGCGCCCGAAATTCAACGACGCTGTCTGCGCCCAGGGTTGCTGAACAGAGGGATTGCTTCGCAATAGCAGGACATCGAGATCATCAACCGTGATCCACGCGTTCTCGGCATCATCGCTCCGAAGCGCGGCCGATAGCTTCTCGGAGGAGCTGCTCTCCGGAACCTTTCGGGCAAATGCACGAACCCGATCGTCGGGCTCGTAAGAGAGCGTCCCGGCATTCATCAGCCACGTATCGTGACCGTGGTTGGCCGCGTCAGCAGCCAAGCGGTATGTTGTTTGTCCGGCAACCTCGCTGTCCATGACGTTGACGACGATTCCAATTCTCATGACCGGCCGTCCTTGATTAGTTCGAACACAGTCAGCCCCGCTCGAACGCGCTCAAGTCGCTCGGCCGATTCTGGCGCGTCGAGGTACGTTGGGCGCAGTGGCGCCGCACGCAGTACTCTGCGCCACTGCAACTCTTTCATGATCGGCACATGATCGAGGGCCAGCTTGCCGACGAACAGCGAATCGAGATCGCCGCCGCGTTTGAGATAATCGAGCAGTTGGATAACCCCGCGGAGGTATATCGCATCCTTCGTCAGGCCCCCGCCACGATAAACGCGCATCGTCACGGAAAAAGCCGTTTCCTGATCGAATTCGTACGTTCGATCCAACTCCCGAAACGTCTCGACAAACGATGCGCCGTCAATCATACGACGCACCGCGAGCACGCGCGCCGCCAGCGTGCGTAAGCGCCGAGCACTTAGGCCGCCAACCAGGTACTCCGCCAACACGGCCAACCCCTCCTGCGTCGCCTCGTAGCCCGCAAGGCCTGAATAGAGTTGGCGGAGCGGTTGAGCGCGACCGTTCCAGTAGGTCAAGACGTGAGTTCCGATTTCGTGCTGCAACACGGCCGCGACCCTTCCAGCCGCAATCCGCGCGCTCTTGCGAACCAGCAACGATCCGCCCGACACCATCGTACTGACGATGTCATCACGAATTCGGACACGAGCCGTGCAGTCCGGCATCTGTAGCCGCAGGCAGTCCAGCTCTGTCTGCGCGCGCTCAGCGAATGCTTTGGCATCCAAGCGCCCCTTCTTCGCGCCGACGCGCGTCCGACTCGGCAAGTTCGTGAGCAGATCTATCGCCATCGCCCGTAGCTCGTCATTAACCCCGCCGAATACCTGCAAACTACCGTGGACGAAGTTGTGTGTGTTGATGTCAACGAGCATCGTGATCTTCCGATCAAGCTCATCCTGCTTATTGCGAAACAGCGACCACAGCGTCGGATCTTCCACGCGTTCCAGAGGTATGGCATACAGCGTACGCTTCAAGACGACCGGATCGACCGGCAACGGCCGATACCGAAAGACGGGCGCTCGCTCGAGGCGATGCCTCCGAAACTGGTGCCACGCTTTTTCCGCATTGACCGGGGTGACCTGCAGAAGAAAATCAAAGGCGTCAGAAACCTCCGCAATCTGCCGATCCACTTCCCACACCGCCTTCACGACGGCGCGTCGTCCGAGCGCATGAAAATGTTTGGGCTGCTGCGTCGTGTGCGTGCGGGCGAACTCGTAGAACGACAGACGGAGACCACGTGTCAGCTCCCGGCGAACCTCCCGAAGGATGACCGGATAGAGGTCATCGGTTTCGGGGTGTCGGTAGATCGGGCGGATTTGCAGACCGAGTGTCGTACATCGCAGTTGTCGGGCGGCGGCGGGAGGCAGGACAGGGGCCAGTTCAGGCGGACTGCAACGTGTCGACCGCACGACCTCTACCTCCGCCGCTAGTTTGGACACCTTGATTCGCGAGAGCGATTCTCCGAACTTTTCCACAAATGAGTCCAACTCATCATCCCTGGGCGCAAAGAGTCGAAACCGAGGGACGGCGAGCTGCGGCGCAGCTGCGTTGGCAACATCCTCCACGTCCCCCTCGTCCCCCGACCACAATTCCAGCAACAAGAACGCACCGAATTCAGCCGCGAGCGTGCGTACGACCTCGGAAACGAGACCTGTTAGGGCGGATCTTTGTTCCTTCAACGCTGACGCAAAAACGTAGGAAGCCTCGGTCGTCACGAGACGATCGGTTCCGTTGTCAGTACTGACTATCGGGCGGCGGTATACGCAGAGGAACGGGAGTTGACGATCGATGTGTAGCCTGCCCCAGACCGGCAACTTTCGTCGCACGCGCTTGTTCTCCCCGAGGCGCGTGCAAACTGCACGAATCAACCGATCATTCGCAATGCTCTCCTTTGTCGCTTGCGCCGGTGTCATGAATCACCCAAGTTTTTCAAGCACGCCCGGAACGGTCGAACGTAACGCCTCACCGATGGCGCGGACCAGCGCCGGATCCGCGTCGCCCGTCCATTCGTCCATGAAGAATTTCTTAAACTCTATCGCGATCGCGCAGCCGGTCTTAGGAAACGTCTCATGCACCCAACGCGAAAACTGTCCACCACGGAACTTAACGTTCTCTCGCACGTCCAGCGCGCCTCCGGGAAAGTCGTAGGCCCGCAAATCGCTCATGAACCCATCGACGATGTTGGTCCAACGTGATCGCTCCATAGTCCCTGTCCCGATGTTTACTTGCGGATTTCGCGCCTGGTCCGCTGCCACGCCACCCGGCCCGCCTCGCCGGTGGTTGTAGGTGTGCAAGTCAAACACGACAAATTTCCCGAACGTGCGCTCGATCGTCTCCAGCACATTGCGTATCCCGGAGTAGAACGAATCGTACTCTCTTAGCGATTGCGCGATGAGCTCCGCCGATGGCTGGCGATTCCACACCTGCAGACCCCATGCATCTCCCGGTGTGAGATAGACGGCCTTGTCTCGGGGTCGATTAAGGTCGACTTCGAACCTCGACGTGAGCGAGATGAAGCGCGTCGGTGCCATCGTCGACCACACGCCGGTGAACGGATCCTCTTCACGCAACCGCTCCTCGTCGGAAAGGGCCATGTTTGCAGCAACATCCGGCCTGAGATCGTGGCCATCGTGAATGGCGGTCGCGACCAGCTGACCGTCGCCGATGTGCATCCTCCAGGTTTCGTCCATGTGCGGCTCCTTATCGTACGGTGACATTTGGCACCTGTTTATGTCAAATACGTAGAGCACGTGACGCGCCTTGACGGACCAATCGCGACGGAAGCGGTCGCAAACTACCTCCAAATAACGCTTTACGCCACATCGCTCTGATTCTTGTCGCCAACGACGGAAGCACAATTTCAGCATTGAACAGCCGTAAAACAAGCAGTATAGTGCCGATACATCAGAACCGGAAGAGATCTACCGAAATATGCTTCTTCGTGTACACATCGTGGCGCATCGGGCTCCTTTGGCTCAACGAATGACCGAAATCCTCGAGCCTCTGGGATTGTCGGTGACCTGCGGGGCGACTCGTGGCCCGTTTTGGGACCGCGTCGGTGAGGCTGGCGATTTGCTCATTGCCTCACACCCGGCGCTTCCGGAGCCCATCGAGGAGACGGTCGCCGCGATCCGGAACCTCCCCGATCATCCAGAACTCATCGTTATCTGGAACCGCGAGAATCCGGAAGAGCGCGCCCGCCTCCTGATCGCCGGCTGCTTCGCGGTGCTCTATTCGCGGCTGCCCGATGAAACGATGCGCCAGGCTATTCAATCGTTCGTTTTGCGCCGGCACGACGCAAGCGTCGAGCGGATCCGACGCGAAATCGCGGAAACGGATTATCGATTGTCTGACTTTGACTCTCCGAACCCCGTGATGAAGGGGTTTCTCAATATCGTCCGGCGTGTCGTTGAGCCGGACAGCTCCCTGCTGGTTCTCGGTGAAACTGGTGTCGGTAAGGAGCGACTCGCGCGTGCGATTCACTCAGAGAGCCCGAGGGCCTCGCAGCCATTCATTCCGGTCAACTGCGCGGCGATGCCGGAGACGCTCCTTGACGGCGAGCTCTTCGGCTACGTACGAGGAGCTTTCACCGGGGCGACCAGGGACCGACGTGGTTACTTCGAACTGGGTCATGGTGGGACGATCTTCCTAGATGAAATTGGCGAGCTTCCCAAGCATCTGCAAGTAAAGCTCCTTCGCGTGTTACAGGAACGGATGATCCAGCCTCTGGGGAGTGAAGAGACGATCGAGATTGATGTTCGCATTATGGCCGCCACGAATCGCAATCTGGAAGTCGAGATCGAAGACGGGCGTTTCCGAAGAGATCTTTACTATCGCCTGGGTGTGGTCACCTTGGAGATACCCCCGCTGCGAAGGCACCCAGAGGACATTCCGAAGCTGTTGGAACGGTACTTGCGTGAGTTTAAGGATCGGTTGGGACGACCCGTAACAGCTTTTTCCGATGAGGCTGTGCAGGTACTGTCTGAATACGGATGGCCGGGTAACATTCGCGAACTCATCAACGTGGTTGAGCGGGCGATCATACTTTGCCAAGGCCAGTTCTTGACGATCCATGACCTTCCAAACGCAATTGTCGAGAAGCGTGCGTTGGACCGAACGCTTCCTGTCGCTCATGGTATTCATTCAGGAGCGGCCATCGACCAAGAACATACTCACCTGATAGACAAGCCGTGGAAAGACGTACGCGACAGCCATCTGAACGAGCTTGAGCGTGAGTATTTACACCGCCTTCTATCCATCACGCGCGGCCGACTCGTGGACGCGTCTGCTCACAGTGGCATTTCTTCGCGTGCCGTTTACGCCATGATGCGAAAACACGGATTCAAGAAAGAGGACTTTCGTCCGAAGAAGGGCAGAAGAGAGTAGTCTTGGACTTCACGCTCATGTGCCGTATCGGGGCCTGCGGCGTCCTCCGATCACCGATCCGCTCGGACGAAACACAACGACCGAAAGATCGTCGGGCTTGAAGGGCTCTCCCATCGCGCCGTTCATCCGACCCTGGCAACGCTCGACTAACTGCTGGGTGGATGCCAACAAGTTACCCTTCCGGATGACTCCTGCGATCTCGTCCACCATCAGATTGTCGAACAATCCATCGCTCGCGATGACCACCGTGTCGCGGGGCCGAAGTTCGACGGTCGGTCCCACGTCGATGCGCATCTCGTCCGATCCGACCATGTTCGACACGATATGACGTTCTTCATGCTGGATGGCTTCCTCCTGATTTATTAGACCTGCTTCAACTCTGTAACCCACGGGAGAGTGGGAAATGGTTCGGAGCTTGACGCGTCCCCTTTGGCCGACGACCAATACCTCCGAATCACCGACGTGATAAGGTCGGATTCTGGTGCCCTCAATCTCGACCGCAGCCAGAGTCGTGGCCGCACCGACGCCCAGGCCCTTCACCAACTCGTTGGCCCGGTCCAACCCGGCGAGAATCCCGGACTGAGCATCGCCACCGGCAGCAGACGACAATTCGACAGCCTCAATCACTGCCGTAAGTGCCAGTTCAGCCGCCTGATCACCTGCGGGCTGTCCGCCGAAACCATCCGCAACAACAAGAACACCGCGTCTGCCGTTGATTGAAAGAACACCGACCGCATCTTCATTGGGCGTTTGCTTGCCGATACACCGAGTGGTGAACACGGTCGCCGTTCCTTGGCCCACATTCAAGACACTTGGGGTGGCCATGTCCTTACGAATGAGGAGCGCCGCTGTGTTGGTCTCGCTCATGCTAGCGCCTTTCGCTGCTGCGCTGTTGTCTTCTTGGAACACCAGGGACAGTAGTCCCAGAAGTCGCGAATGACGCCCCAGCCGCATCGCGAGCAACTACCCTGAGACCCGTCGATCCGCCATAGACGAGTGACCTTCCTTCGGCACCACGGGCAGTACTCACCACCATCCAGAAGTACCTTGAACAAAGCGGCAAAACCCTGAAATACGGATCGGGTTCGCCAGGTCTGGCGCGCATATATGCCCCGATGGCTGCCGTCGAGAGATGGAAGAACTCTTCCGCAGCGCGAAGTAGTGATTACACGCAGCAAACCATTTCCATGCTGGAAGGCTATGCCACGGAGGACAAAGATCGGTCGATGCCTCCGCCGCGACCCGCTCTCGGTGGTCAGCACGCTCGTGCGGAGGAGGACTTGCCCGCGAAACTTACTTCGGGCGGCGCCTACGCGTCGCAACGACAAGTGCAACGATACGCGATTCCAATGTCGGACGTCATCCGGCGCCTCCATCCGGGACGCAAATTGCGGAACGATCAGGCCGGCAGGTATCCGACGAACGGTGAGGAATACAGGGCATGAGGTACATGTCATGACGAGACCCCGCGCAGCACCAAGCCTCGCCGGACTTGAGCCGGGCTCAAGAGCGACGGACGTGCTTTACCTCGGCACCGGCGGCCACACGAATCCGTCGCTGGCGACTTGGATCGCGTCTGGAGATCACGCCACAGTAGCACCAGTTGCGATGTTGAGTCGAGGATACTCCGTCTACTCGCTGGCCGCGTCCCCCAGTGGCACTCGACTGGCGGCCGGTACTCGGGCAGGTCTTATGCAGGTGTACGCGCTCGAAAAGCACCGCCCACCGGCCAACGCGAAGCCGATATTCGAGATGTTCCACGGAAAGTCCGTCGGCACCGGCGTGTGCGGCCTCGCGTTCGTGACGGACGACATACTCGCCTCGGGCGGAGATGACGGACACATCCGACTCTGGGACGTGGCCCAACGCCGTTGTGTAACTCAAATCGAGGCCCACGATGGGGGCGTTCTCGCGATATGTTCACTCGGCTCGCTAGTGCTGGCAAGCATTGGGTCCGACGGCTTGCGCCTTCCATGCACTGCCGCGGTGAAATCACGCCGGCACTCAAGTAGGGCGAGAGCGTGCTTGTGCCGTCCACAGCCGGAAAGTCCCGATTCTCCTGGTAACTCTCAATGCGTTCTCTGATAAACCCGCGCAGGCGCTTTGCGGACTCTTTTTCCCCGGCCGGCCAAAGATCTGCCCTACTCCCTCGAGTGAAGCCGCTTAGCTTACTGGGTATCGCATCTGATTTGATGCCCAACGCTGCCTGACGCCGCGGCTTCGGCCAGATCCGGGGCGGGCCACGTTCTTCCAACACTGCGCACCACTTGCGCCTAAATGGTGTGTAGACCGTGTACCAACCGCCCTTACCTGTCCGAATCTCCGCAACATCCAGTATGACCTGATCCGTGAACTCGTGTACCTGGATTCCCTCCTTTTCGAATCTGCGCAAAACCGCACGATCGCGCGCGACTTCATTGACTTCGTACTCTCGATTGAAGAACAGCGCGTCGCATCTTTGTCTCTTGGCGATCTGTACGAGCTTGGCCGGTACTGATGCGAACGATCCGGCTTGAACGAGCAACATCGGGATATTCAGCTTGGCGAGCGATTCCGAAAGCGCAGCGAGATTCCGCAGCAAAAAGTCGACTTTCGTACTTCCCCAATCGTGCTGCGCCCATTGTTTCGGGCATAATGTGAAGACAGCCAGTACGCCGTCGTTCGCTGCCTTGCAGGCGTGATACAGGGCCGTGTTGTCGGTGACGCGCAAGTCCGCCCGAAACCACATCAGCACCCGCATGATCACCGGCCTCCTCTGTCACTCGCAAAAACTTCGGCCAGCGTCTGTTGCCTGAAGTCGAAAATGCGATCGAGATCGCGTTTCACGAAGAGTGCATGGACCAATCGTCCACCCCGAGGCGCGTACACCACTTCGTCGATAACGTTGGTTGAGTTGCCCACGTCCTCAAATCTATGCTCGTGATGCCACCACCGGTAGGGTCCTCGAAGCTGCACATCCACGAAGCGAAGGGGCGGATCCCAGACGGTTATTTCGCTTGTCCAACGCAACGGAATCCCGTGCACCCGTAGCGCGTACTCGATGCGGGTGCCGACCTGCATGGCAACCGGACGTGGCGAGAGAACGCGAAACCGCAGAAAGGATGGTGTTATTCGATCCAGATTCTGTGCATCTGAGAAGAACGAAAATACCTCGTCTCGACTTGCGGCGACTACAAGTTCGCGTTGGAGCATAAACAAGGAGCCGCGGGGCCTCTGCATTACATTGGGTGAATTGTTATTCACTGGCCGACCTCTGCTGCCCTGACGAAATAGCGACCGCATCAGTGGGTACTGGTCCGACCCTTTCGAGCGCGCCACCGCTAAGAGCGTGTGCTCTAATTCCTTTGAGCATCCCGTTGAAGACCGGTCCGTGAAAGGGCGTGACCCCAAGCCAATACAAATGCCCCAGAATCCCGGGCGGCAAGAATGTGGCGGTTTGGGTCAGCCTCACTTTGCGAGGCTCTCTGGAGATGTTTTCAATCTCGAAGTCGAGCGTCGCGACGCCGGGTAGTCTCATCTCAGCGCGTAATTCTAGCGCCTGGTTTTCTTCGATGCGCGTGACTCGCCAGAAGTCGATCGCGTCGCCGTAGCCGATCTTGGCTCGCGACCGTCTACCACGGCTCAGGCCAGGGCCTCCGACCAAGCGATCCAGAACGCCCCGAATGCGCCAAAGCATAGGCGAACTGTAATAGCCATTTTCGCCGCCCAACTGACAGAGCGTGCGAAACACCGTTTCGGCTGGCGCATCAATCTCCATCGACCTGCGATCTTCGTAAGCATCTCCGCCAGCCCAAGCCGGGTCACCTGGCATCACGCCGGCGTCCGTCCACGAAGTTTCCAGTTGGTCGGCGGAGTGTTTTCCGACCGCTGCCTCGATTGCCTCTCGAACACTCAGCAACTCTTGAGGCATGAGCTCGGAAGCTTCATTGTTCCGACAGACAACACGGTTTCGCAGTCCCTCGGCCAACGGCCGGGCAATCCTCCGGTCGATCGGGGTCACCAGATGTATCCACAGTGAACTCAGCCGGGGCGTGAGTACGGGAACCGGAATCACGAGTCGCTTCCTCAATCCAAGGGCTTCTGCCATGCGCTGCATGAGGTCGCGATACGTCAAGACGTCTGGGCCGCCGATGTCGATTGTCTTACCGGTAGTGTCAGGAACGCTCAAGCACTCGACGAGGTAGTGGATGACATTGCGAATGGCGATAGGCTGACTCTCTGTGGAGACCCAACGTGGTGTGACCATGACGGGCAGGCGCGCCACAAGGTAACGCAGTATCTCAAAGGATGCTGACCCGGAACCAATGATCATCGCGGCCCGCAAGACCGTAACCGGAACCTTCGTGGAGCGCAGGGCTTGCTCAACCTCACGCCGTGAGTTCAGGTGCTCGCTTAAACCGGTTCCCGTCTCACCTAGGCCACCAAGATAGATGATTCGTTCGATGCCAGCTTGAGCCGCAGCTTGGGCGAATCCCTCGGCAAGCACGCGGTCGTGCGATCGATACGCCGGCCCGACTGCTAGCATTGAGTGAATCAGGTAATAGGCGACCTCGGTCCCGCGCATTGCGTCTGACAGCGCCGCGCGATCTGTTGCGTCAGCCTTGACCATCGTGACATTGGGGTGAGACACCCAGGGCCGGGCGGCTAGCTTGTGCGGGTCGCGCGCTGCGCATACGACGTGATGACCTGCTTCCAAGAGTCGAGCAACAAGCCGTCCACCGATGTAGCCCGTGGAGCCGGTCAGAAAAACGCGCATCAGGCCACACTCCAGTATGGACCTACCGTGATCATCTTGAGAGGAATCATCACACCATCAGATGCTTGTCAGAATGCTGGCTCAGCTGGGAATAGGGAATCTCGGTTCGCCATGAGTTCTTCGCACGTGTCGATGTCGTCTGAGACTGGTATCAAAATGATCGGATTCAGCCCGGGATCGCGCCGCTGGGGCGGATTGTTGGGCGTGTCTAGAATTGCGAGCGATGCACCAATGATGAGCTGCTCTGAATCGTCGATTACACTGCCCCGCAGGCTGCCATCCGAGTAGAGCGTTAAGTCGTTGGCGAAGATCTCACGCCGAGCAATGTAGATCTCGCCTTCAATGAAGCCGTACAGCCTCACGACGACGGTCACACCCGGCTTCCCATCGTTGTCGTCGTCGCTGATCATTGGATCATTGCGGTCCACAGAAAGCGGGACGTTCGGGTCACCGCCAATACCGATAAGCGTCGGCGTCGGGGGACGCCAGAGCCTCCATTCCCCGTTCTCCTCAAACACGTCGACGATTGCACCCGGGGGCTGTATGGCCTGTGTTGCTGCATCAGAAAAGATCGTGTCGAATGACTGATTGGCGATGTACTCGGCACGGCAAAAGCTGTCGTACGCAACAAGCTCGCCATCTTCGATGACCAGGTCCGTGAAGCCATACGAGACAATAAACGTGGCTAGCGGGCCATTGGCCGTCTCGCCGTCGTAGGCGACGATGTCGTAGTGGGCATAGTGTCCTGCCATAGCCGCCATCGCCTCTTCCTTGCTCGCAGGCGTAACCCAATCCGGATCGTTCGTCGGTGTGTCATACAGCGGGCTTTCCGGCCACGGCAGCGGACTCGAGCATCCAGAGAGAAAAATACTACCAGCGGCTGCTGCAGCCAGGGTCACGACGGAAGAAAAGGACGTCAACATATGCACTCCCTATCTGGATACATTCGGGTTGTGTCTTATCCTCCGGCATCCGCCGACTTTTGCTCGTCGCTTCGCTGTGGAACAAGTTCGAGGCGATTCGGAACGTAGCTTCTCTCGGGCAGCCTACTGAGGATATCTTCGTACAAGTCCTGGTCCAACACCGGTTCACGGCTGAGGATCCAAAGGAAGGTTCGACTGGGCTCGCCAACAACGGCGTATTCATAATTATCGCCGAGTTCGAGAATCCAGTAGTCGCCCTCAAAGGGAGCGAAGAACGTGACGGCTAGCTTGGCGTTCGTGCTATCGTCCACGACGCGAGCGACACCCTCGATGAGTCGAACATCTCCGTCGAGGTTGCCTTCAATGCAGGTGTTGAGAACGCTGATGCGACCATCTTCACGCAACGCGTAGTCAGCCGTCACGCCCACGCATCCGGGCTCGAATGAGTTCGGATATCGCGCGATCTCGAACCAGCGTCCCGTGTAACTTCCCAGGTCAACCTTGTCGACGGTGGCAAGCGGAGGATTAACCGCGCCACAGCCAGAAAGGACCAATGTCGCCAGCAAAAACAGCGAGCATGAACAACGCCTTGCCAAGTTGCGGGCTCTTAGCAGGGGTACCGAAATTGCGTGTGATTCCACTTCCATTTTCCAATCTCCAAGTTGATCGGTATCCAAAAGGTCACCTTTATTCGGTTGGAACGGTATCGCGCCAGTCAAAAAGCGACACTCCTCCAAGGTCACGGACCACGACATCGTTGCCAGCCACCGCGAGATGCGCCCAGCACTCGTTCTCGGAGACCGTTCGTCGATCAAGTAGCCGAAACTCCTTCGGGTCGGCATCGATCAAGAGAAGCTCTCCACCCTCATCAAGCGCCAGGATTCGATTATCGCGAGCCGCCATACTCCAATACTTTCCGAAAGATTTCGACCGCCACGTCTGCTTGCCATCTTGTAGATCAAGACAGGAGAGACGGCCGTTTCCGAGATGCAGGTATGCGTGATTACCGATCACGACCGGAGACGACATGTATCCCTGCGCGGAATTGTCCCACGCCTCGCTTGCCGATAATGCGCCGTCGTTGCTGGCCAAACGGTAGAAGAAGGAGCGATTCTTGTATGTGCTAGTGAAAATGCCATCGCCGAACACCGTCGGCGTCAATATGTTCATTCCACGATAAGAAGGAACCTCCTGTCGCCAGAGAATCCGACCATCTTCTGGGCTTACGCCGACAAGTTCCTCACGCATCTGGACCAGAAGTTGGGTAGTCCCTGCGATCTTTGCCAGCACCGGTGAAGAGAACGCGCTGCTCATGCCACCGCCATCGTCAAGGATCTTCCAGAGCAGCTCTCCGTTCCTCTTGTTGACTTTGGCGAAGCCGCCGCCGGCCTGCACGAAAACGAATTCACCGACAACCAACGGGGAGCTGACGCACCCGAACTTTGGGACCGCACTCCCAATGCGGTCAGGGAAGTCCAACTGCCAGCGATTGGTTCCCGTCGCAACATCGAGACAAACAAGAACATCGCGAATACCGGCGACGTAGAGCGACTCCCCATCGCATGCTGGCGTGGATCGAATCCAATCACCATTGGACTTGGCAAAGAACGGGACGCTGATTGCCCCGGTCCAAGAAGTACGCCACAACTCCGCGCCGGTCGCTCGATCGAGCGCCCTGACGATTTCCATCTTCTTGTTCTCGGTTTCCGTCACGAAAACGCGTTCGCCGCAGACGATGGGTCCGGAGTAACTCGGACCCATCGGCACACGCCATCGTTCGCTCAGGTTGCCCAGAGAGCCAGGCCACGGCATGTCGCCTGTCACTTTCGCATCACGTGTGGGACCTCGCCACTGTGGCCAGTCCTCTTGCGATGGATCGGTTGCTGCGGCCGTTGCGACCAACATCCAAAAGAACGCACCGATCATCAATTTGCTTAAGAGCCCACGATTCATTCTTCGTTCCTTTGAGTGAGGTTAGCCGTTCTGCCATTCCTTTTTCTTGGAAGAGGGCGCATCCGTCCTCCCCAGCACGGATGCGCCCCTGCGTTGGCCCCCCAGCATCAACGTCTTATCATGGATTCCACTCGAGCAAGTTCACGTTCAGTTGAGCCCGTGACGCTAGCCGTTGTCTACCGTGATCAGAGCGTCCAGAGTCGGCTCGCCTTGCAACAGGCCGATCGCGTACACCGTGTAGACAGTTCTCGCCTCGAGGGTCACATCCTCAAATGTCAAAACCACTGCCGTTCCCGTCTCGTCGCGCACTTCCAAGTCCAGCGTTCCCGCGGGCGCTTCGATGTAACTTCCGACTTCTTTGAAAGAAATGTTGTCAAAGAGCGTAGTTCCGTCAGTCATGGTAATATCAACGGTCGGCGCGTCGGGCGAAGCGTGGACGAAACGCACCTTCGCCATACCCATCGCAGGTTCCGAGTTGTCATCCTCAAGCACCAGCGGTTCGATCTCCGTCAGGAAATTGAGCGCGACGACGGTTGTTTCGCTGTCCGCCGGAAAGGGAAGCGTTGCGTCGATCACCCCGCCTCCGTCGCAGCTGCCTCCAGCCGCGATGACGCGGATCTGATACGTTCCCTCTTCGACCGTCGCGTATGGTGTGGCGCTTGGAAACGCCACGTCGGTGAAGGCAGCCGTTCCGTTTGCACAGATGTCAACGTCCGGTGCGTCCGGGCTGGCGTGAACCACTCGAATTCGAGCCGTTTCTTGCGGCGCATTCATCGGTACGCAACCCGGCAATAGAACTATCGTCCCCGCCAATAGCAGAGCAAATCGCATCATCATCTGTCTATTCTCCCTCGCACTGTTCAGTGCGCTCTTCGAGTTTCGCTTGTTTAGGAATCGCTTAGCCCGGCGACGAGACTTGCTACGTCTGCCGCTTTTCGGGCGGAGTAGCCCTCGTCGTCGAACCAAACAACTTTACCCGTCGCATCGAGAACTATGATGCGAGCGCGTTGCCCGTTCGCCGTCCCGGTAAGTGCAGCAACCGGCTTCGCCGCACCTCCATAAAGGGTGATCACAGAACCCCAATCTTCTTTCGGTATCCCCGATCGCATCCCATCGTCGATCCAACCGGACGCAATTGTTGGCACGAGTCCCGGAATCGTCGGTATCTCGACAATCTGTGCTTTGGTATTGGCCTGCATTAGGCCCATGAGCCACCGGTCGATGTCGAACTGCGCTGATTGCTTGTAGCCAACCAAGAGAACCGCAGGCCCGCCCGCAAAGGCGGTCGGAATCTCGATCGGCTTTTTCTCCAGGGACTGACCCCGCACGGAGGGAAAGATCTCTCCGGTCGGATTGCGGCTGGGCATCGTGGTGGCGCGACCAACGATCATGGAAACCACGGCGACGGCCGCTATGCCGACGGTGAGCGTTGTGCGTCGAATATTTCTTGAGGGTCGAAGGTTCATTATCCAAAGTCTCCGATTGTGACGTCCAAAACCAACTCGGCTTGGCTCGTCACTGATACCTTCGCAGACGGCTGCTGGACGGATTCAGAGACTTCAAAAAACTGCGAGATCGCGAACAAACACGGTTGAGGCGTGTTTTGTGCTACATCGAGATGATTGGGATCAGGACGCTACGAGCTGGTTGCCGAGCTTGACCGCCTCGGTGCATGAGGTGGCGCATCCATCCGCACCCAGTTCCCGCCAAAGGTCGGGCGCGAATCTGAAGGGCGGTCCGCCGATAAGCACTTTCATTTCAGAAATGCTGCTGGTGTCGCGAATTCTCTCGAGAAGCTCCCCGGCATCGCGAAGCGTCAAGCCCGTGCTAACAGCGAGTGCAAGCAAGTCTGGCCTGCGTCGATCGAGTAACTCGATGAGATCCATGGTCGGTGTATTCGCACCCAAGTAGATAACGGTCCAGCCGTCGATCTCAAACAAGTCCGTTACCATTCGCAAACCGATATCATGCAAGTCGCCCGACGTTGAGGTCGCTACGACGATGCGGCCGTTGGGTTCTTTCTTTGGGAAACGCGACCGAAGCAAGGACATGACCGACTGGGTCGTGGCGCTGCCGAAGTGTTCGTCAGCAACGCTGATTTCGCCGCGATGCCACATCCAACCCAACCGAGCTTGGGTCGGCGCCAAGATCCCCTCGTAGACCTCAGCGATTGTCGTTCCTTCATCAAGCGTGGCGAGTATCGACGATTCTGCTGCGGTTCGATCGCCCTCAAGAATAGCCTCGAGGTACTGAAGAGTGCGTTTGCGATGCCGTTCATCAAGCGATGGATCCATGTTGCGTTTGCGATAGCCCGACTGCAACTCAGTGATGGACGTTTCAACGAACGGCAACACCGCTTGGGCGACGGGCGGCGGCAACTCCTTGGCAAGCACCTCCCGCATGCATTGGGTGTTCTGTATCAAGTCCGCTCCTTGGATCCCGCGCGCCTCGAACGAGTCGCAGGTCCAACAAACGTGGTGCACGAAAAGATCGGCACTTCGGACCGCAACGGCCTGTGCCAACATGTGGATTTGCGACAACGTGTGGCCTGTCCATTCGGCACGCCATCCGGAACCGTAGCGATTCGGTAATTCAGGATTCGCTTTGGCATGCTCGTCGGCGGTCCAATTGGCCACAGCTTTCGCGACCGAATCGATAACCCTGCTTGCGTTTTGTGCGTCTGTGTTCATGCGAATCTCAATCCTCGTCTGTTTCCAGGAACCGCCGCCCGTCCAACAGAATTCGGTCGCGTAGTCCCTCGGGTAGCGGTTCCGAAGACGGAGGCATCAAAGCGAGGTCGATTGCAGCTACCGCCGGCTCAAAGTAGGACTCATCATACTCCGGATGCAGCGACAGCAATTCGGCCAACTCCGTGGCGGAGGTCGAATCCAAGACTTCCGTAGCGTGATCCGCCAGCAACTGCAGCATTCGCTCTTTGCTCCGCTCGGTATTGCTGTTCATCGCTGAGCCTCATTGCTCGGGGCGATGCCTTCAGCAGCGAGTTCCTCCCGGACCTTGATAAGACCTCGACGAACGTGCGTCTTGACGGTACCCAGCGGAAGCCCAAGTCGATCCGCTATCAGCTGATGTGGCCAGCCTTGGCACACAGCGAGACGAAGCACGTTCCGCTGCTCGGGCTTAAGCTGCTCGAGGGCGGCCACCGCCTTGGCAGCTTCATCCTGCAACTCAAACTGCTCAGGTTCTTCCGGCGCACTGAGTGGCAGATCCTCAATCGCAACCGGCTCGCCTTCGGGTCGACGTGCGTTGCGGCGTTGCCGATCGATCAAGCGCCGTCTCGCGATCATCGCCACAAAGGTCGTTTCGGACGCGATGGACGGATCGAACCTTGAAGCGTTCTTCCACAACGCGATAAACACTTCCTGCACGGCGTCCTCGGCTTCGGAAGGGCGGTTGAGAATTCGTCGCGCAAGCGACCACACCAGACCTCCGAAGGTGTCAACACACTCTGCGACGGCCGCCGTATCACCGGCAGCGACCCGTTGAAGAAGAGACTCG
This sequence comes from Phycisphaerae bacterium, assembly GCA_029260215.1. Taxonomy (GTDB): domain Bacteria; phylum Planctomycetota; class Phycisphaerae; order UBA1845; family UBA1845; genus OFTM258. The sequence continues at coordinate 9,811 of JAJDDQ010000069.1, read as the reverse complement.
GTCAAACCGCACTCCACCGTCCGCGTAAAGTTCTGCTGGAACACCACGCGAAGCTGGAGCTGCAAGCCTCCGTTTCGCGCTGCTCCATTCTAGCGGTTTTTCAGCATCACAGAATGGCCACCGAGCGCAATCACCTGGGCCGGCGCTGGATCAACCACGCTTCAAGGAACGCTCACTAGGCCCTCATAGGATCGTTTTCGATCATCATCGTCCATTGGATTCGTTTCTAACGCCGGCAGATCGCTGCCAGCGCAAGCCCGAGTCCGGACACGGGGTCCCGAAATGCCACCAAAAGGACCATCTGAATCCAGGGCCGGCGGTGGAGCGAACAGATTGATACTGGCGGGTCGACCTTTGTCGAGGGCCTTTAAGGACAGGAGTGTTCCATGATTCAGCAAAGTCTAGTTTCGGCCGGTCTCATCGGGGCAACTCCAACAGCGCCGGCTAGCCGTGTGGCAAAAAAGCTCGCATTCCGAACTCTGCAGTGGATTCCGGACCAAGCCAAACGGCTGGCGGCCGCCAAAGCGGTCCAAGGTGAAACGTGGTCACTTGCTGAGGTCTGCGACCATCTGACGCTGGCTTTCGAGTCGACCGTTCGGGGCAATGGTGACGAAGGACCGCCACGTCGCTGGAATAGTCTCAGCCGCTTTGAGCGCGCCAAGCGGTGGTGCATCAAGCATTTCATGCTCGCGACGGGCTGGTTCCCAAGAGGTGTTCCTGCGCCGGCGTCTGTCGCACCATCCGGCTCCGTTCTGCTCGATGACGGGATAAAACGCTTGGAGGATGCTGCTGCCGCTTTCGATCGAAAGTGTTCGTCACCTCACTCAACCTGGGGCTACCACAGCCTACTGGGTAAGATGAGCGGTCGAACCTGGCGGCGATTCCACTCCATTCACGCGGCGCATCACTTCTCGTTCTTCAAAGCCGAACTCGGCTCTTAGAACAACAACCGATCCACGAGTCTCAGCGCGCCATCTAGCGACGACTCCGAATCCGCAGCAACGCGGCTGCCGCGTGCATGCTACGCCCAGCTTGAACCAGAAATCCCTCTCAACCCTGAATCCAAACGCAACCGACGAGCGAAGTCAAAAACGTGGAACGAAAACCGGCTTAGCAAGACTCGATCGTTCGAGTCAGCCGGAAAACAGAGCGCTCGTGTTAACGGGCCACGATTAAAAAAGGAACAAGAGATGAAAAAGAACTCAACTGCTCTGGTCGCTATTGGCGCTCTTTCGACGGCCATGTGGGCTGCCACTCCCGCACACGCCCATTGTGGAAAATGCGGACACGGCTCGACAGCAAAGGACATCGTCGATACTGCAGTCGCTGCAGGTCAATTTGAAACCCTTGTGACGGCTGTAAAGGCTGCCGGGTTGGTCGAGACCCTCAAATCCGATGGACCGTTTACCGTGCTCGCGCCGACGGATGAAGCCTTCGCCAAATTGCCTAAGGATACGATCAAAGCGCTGCTGGCTGATCCGGATCGCCTCGGTGCCATTCTGAAATACCACGTTGTTCCGGGTCGCGTGATGGCCGCCGACGTAGTCAAGCTAAGCTCGGCGAAGACAGCACTTGGCCAGTCGTTGAAGATCAAGACCTCGGGCGGAGTGATGGTCGGTAACGCCAACGTCGTGAAGACGGACATCGAAACGTCGAACGGAGTGATTCACGTAATCGACACCGTCCTGATTCCAGCGAACGACATCATTGAAACCGCGAGAACCGCGGGCTCGTTCAAGACGTTGCTCGCAGCGCTTGAAGCTGCAGATCTAACGGGTGCACTCCAAGGAGATGGTCCGTTCACCGTCTTCGCGCCAACGGACGAAGCCTTTGCCAAGTTGCCGAAGGGTACCGTCGAGAGTCTGCTCAACGACATCCCGAAGCTTCAGTCGATCCTGACCTATCACGTCGTCTCTGGGAAAATGCTGGCGAGCGACGTGGTCAAGCTCAGTGAGGCGAAGACGCTGCAGGGTCAAGCCGTTCGAATCGATGCCTCCAGCGGAGTTAAAGTCAATTCGGCGCGCGTTGTGAATGCCGACGTTATGGCCGACAACGGTGTGATTCACGTAATCGACGAAGTTCTGTTGCCGAATGATTCGAGGCGATCACAAGCGACTCCGCGTGCCAGAGATTTGATTCAAGAGGCAATCAACCGTGGCGCACCGATGTTCAATGACGGGCACGCGGCGGCCTGCACAGCCGTCTACGAGATGACCGCGATGGGTCTACTCGCCAGTGCCGATGGAATGATCGGAGCGTCGGAAAAAGACACGCTGACCGACGCGCTCATGGCCGTTCGGCGCTCACATGACTCCAAAAAGAATGCTTGGACCATGCGTCGTGCACTCGATGAAGTTTACGCGTCCACGTCGCGTGAGATGAACCAGTAAGAGACACTGTCTGTGTTAGGCACAATTACGCAACGCAACGAAAAAGGAGAATCTGTGATGAAGACTTTCGATGTTTTGGCGGCGATTCTGGTAGTGGTTGGCGCAGCCAACTGGGGTTTGGTCGGATTGTTTCAGTTCGACTTGGTTGCGGCACTCTTTGGCGATGCGAGCGGGCTGAGCCGAATCGTGTACAGCCTGGTGGGCTTCGCGGGCTTGTTCCAGGCCATGCAGTGGAAGGCCATTCAGCGCCGCTGGTCGATGAGCCCGGCGATAATGCCGGCGTAGGGAGATGGCAGTTTGGGGGGGCGTCTCGAACACGAGTCCCGCCGGTGCTGACACCGGCGGGATCCTTTATTTCAGAATGTGGCCCGCACATTTCATAGGATGGCGCCACGCCCCTTAATCCCGATGGCTGCATTCTCGAAGGCAATTTCGACGTTGCAGCGAGTCTGAATACGAACCAGGTTCGCGTAACGATTGCGAGGTGAGAGACCAATGCTCCGATCCCAAGTCTTGGTAATAACTGCATTGGTGGTTCCGATGGCCGGTAGTAATGAAATGCTATTCAGATTTGAAAAGCCCAGCGATGCTCGTGAGTGGGAGACAGTAAACGACCGAGTTATGGGCGGTGTATCGAACGGTCGCGTGGAGGTTACAGAAGACGGTATGTTGAGATTCTTCGGAAGCGTGTCACTCGACAACAACGGCGGATTCGCATCTGTGCGGTCCCTTCCGAATGAACGAGACTTGTCAGTTTACGATGGAATCTTCATTCGGATCAAGGGCGACGGGCACAAATACGCGATCAACCTCCGTACCGACCTTGAAGTACGGGCTGGTTCGTATCGTCATCGTTTTGAAACGCGCGCCGGTGTTTGGCAGGAAGTCTTTCTGCCCTTTACCGAGTTCCAATTGACCTCATTCGGCCGGAAAGTCGAGGACGCTCCGCCTCTTAACGCTCGAAGTATCCGCTCCGTCGGGTTTCTGATTTCCGACAAGCAAACCGGCCCGTTTGAGCTTCAGGTCGACTGGATCCGTGCAGCCACTGGTTCTGGTCTGCTCGATAAACGTGGGTCGAGTTCAGGCTGACCAAGTGACGCTCACCAATGCGCGCATTTGCGCGGTGATTCGCATTCGCGCGGTCGAAGTATGCCTCAAGAATCCTCCTGTCGCGTGGCCATGCGCGCGAGTGCAACTAAGGCCTTGCGAACCCGAGGCCGCAGCCCGGACCAAATGGCTAGCAAGTTGGCGAGAGCGGGATCAGTCGTTCCGATATGCGTAAGCGCCGCCCCAAGACGCTCTTGCGGATCGTCGTAAAAGCTGAAATAGCATTGACTTACGCAATCTGGGGCTCGGTTTTGTAAACCGCAGTAGGCTGATCGTCGTCCGCTGCGAGTACCCGACGGCATGCGAAATCCGGCCCGCAATCGAATCGCAAGTCGCTGCAATTGAACGACTTGCATCAAATGGTCTGGTATCTGAATCCCCCCAGCCCGCGCTCAGTTTGCCTCGACCCGCGAGGAACCTTCGCCGCCTATTCTGACTGATACTGGGCGCCGCCTACTTTGTGCATCGCCTCGTTTGGCTGATCGATCAAGCGCTGGCGGACGACGATTCCCGAGCGCTGACTCCGCTCATCCACAGCCACGTCTACCCGTACGGCACCTTCGAGCTCGACACGAAAAAGCGGTTGCCACTTGACGCGCCGGTGGAGCTTCCGGTCCAATGCCGGCTCTTTACGAAACGCGCATAGTGAAAAGACTTCTCATCCAGGACGCGAACCATGAGTGACGCCTTTTTCCCACGCGTCGGCGGAATCCTCAGTGCCGACATCGCCGTTCCCGAACACGAACGTGAAGTGCGCTTCTACTCACGCGTACTCACCACGGGCGAGATAGGCCACGCGAGCCTCGGGCTCGCGGCTCTGCTCGCGGATGCCGAAGCGGTGTTTTGGAGGAATCCCGCTGGCGGGGTCTCGGAAGGTGACGTGCCAACCGATGCCGCGAAGCGTCGAAAAGCGGAGCTTGGGAGTTCGTCTGTTTCGGTGTTTTGCCACGCGAAATCGTCCGTGGTACAATCCTTCGGTATTGGAGAGCACCGCCCGACGCGGGCTTTCCTGACGAATTGTAGTGCAAGGAATCCAAGATTTGTAGTGCAAAACCGCGTTTGCGGGCGTAATTCAGTGGTAGAATGCCAGCTTCCCAAGCTGGACGTCGGCGGTTCGAATCCGCTCGCCCGCTGTGAACATAACTTGTTTGCCGAACGCTACTTAGCGTGCCAGCCCTCGTGGGGCTGAGCGGCCCAGAAGTCCTTACCAACGCCGTATATACGGTTTTGTACGGACGAAAGGAGTCGCTGATGCCCCGACTGAAGCACAAACTTCCGAGCTACTGCTGTCACAAAGCCTCCGGACAGGCCGTCGTAACGATCGACAGCCGCGACGTGTACCTCGGCAGGTACGGGTCCACGGAAAGCAAGACGAAGTACGAACAGGTCATTTCACGCTGGCTCGCAACGCGAGACGAGGTGACAATCACGGTCTGCCAGGACGCAGTCCCTCTTGACGAACTCAGGATCAATGAGCTCATCGTAGCGTATTTCGAGTTCGCCGACGGGTACTACCGCAGAAATGGAGCGCCTACCGGTGAAGTCAACAACATCAAGGATGCCGTACGACCCTTGGGAGCGCTCTACAAGATGACTCGTGTCGCACGCTTCGGTCCGACCGAACTCAAGGGGGCACGAGATGCGATGATCGGTAGCGGGCTGTCACGGCGAGTCATCAACGCACGGATCAACCGCATCCGACGAGTCTTCAAGTGGGGCGTCGAAAACGATTTGGTCGAACCGCAAACTTTACAAGCCCTGCAGGCTGTTGCACCACTGAAGAAGGGACGTACCACCGCCAAGGACTACGCCGACGTGCAGCCGGTTCCGCGCAAGCATATTGACGCGGTGACGATGGATGTTTCAGAACAAGTCCGTGCCATGATCGAACTCCAATTGCTGACTGGCATGCGACCCGGCGAGGTCATCCTCATGCGGCCATGCGACATCGATCGATCCAACTCGACGTGGCTTTATCGGCCAAGATCCCACAAGACGGAGCACCACGGCATTGAACGACGCGTTTTCGTTGGACCGCAAGCACAGGTGATCATCAAGCCGTTCCTATTGCGCGATGGCAAAACGTACTTGTTCAGCCCTCAGGAGGCCATGTTGGAACACAAGCGGAAGCGGCGGCGGGAGTCGAAGGATCCGAGAATCAGGGCGTGTGCCGATTTGAAGATCACCGTGTCCTCCCGTGTGGGCATACGCTACACGCGCACCAGCTACCACAATGCGATCTACAAGTCGTGTCGCAGGCTGAGTATTGCTCCCTGGGGGCCGAACCGCCTACGACACAATGCTGCGACGCTGCTTCGCGAGCAATACGGGATTGAAGCTGCCCGGGTCGTCCTCGGCCACACGTCTCCTTCCACGACCGAAGTCTATGCCGAAGTCGACCGCGGGAAGGCGGCTGACGTCATGGCTGAGGTCGGTTAGGTTGCATGTGACGGTACCAGCATGATCGAGCTGTGCGGCGTTCGCCAATCCGCCTGGGTAGGCGAACGCCGAACCGTCACTCGCTGTTCGCGTACACCGGGAATCGCCGAGTTTGTACGGAAGCCTATGCAGATTCTTGGCAAACACGCGCTCGCTCCATGGTTCTTAAGAGCAATTCGTGGCGAGCGCCGTCGCCACGACGACCGTCGTCAAATCGCTTGATTCTGAGTAGCGCGATATCCTCATCGAGATTACTTATCAGTTCCCAGCGCTTACCCCGGACGATTGAAGCGAAGAGTCCACAGGGATTGGTTTTCCCGACTCGTCTTGCGTGTTCAGCCGCCGCAAAGAACCGTAAACGATCACAAGGTGTCGCCGTTACTACTCGTCGGCTGACCGCCCGGTCGTGGAGTTCTTGAAGGCGTTCTGTATTCACGAGGTCTTCCATTACGACTCGCCGCAAGACGGGTCTACCGGCGTTGTTTGATTCAAAACCATTCGGTCGGCGTTTGGCCGGTTCATGGTTGTTACTATTCGTAAGAAGTTTAGTGTTCCTTATTGGGGGTGGCGATCCGTGCGCATGGAGGCCGCGACGTGGTGGTGATTTCGCGCGCGGCCTATCCCAGTTGAGATTGAGCGTGAGGATCATGCCGTGACGATTTAGCCGAAACTGAGACGCCGTTTGCGGTACGACCCATCCGAAGTCGATCAGTTCACGTCGGGCTGACTTAACGGTTCGAAGGTTTATCTTGAATACGTCTGCAATCCATGATGCCTTGCAGGTGCCCCATGAGACACAGGATCTCTCTCGGTAGTAGAGGCACCGTAACATCAACGCCATGCTCACGGCCACGACGGACCGCCGCTTCGTACGGGCGAGGAAGCCGAGTGTTCTTCGTGGAACAGGTACGCGCCTAGCTGAATTGCACACCGTGTTGAGAAGGTCCTCCAAGATCGAAGCATCGGGTGAGAGTTGGATTGCGAGACGTTCATCGAATTTAAGATTCGATTCGGACCAGTTAATCAAGCCGACCCGTTCCAAACGCCGAATCGACGACCGAACATCACGCTCACGGGCCATTCCGGTGATTTCGGTCAATTCGTAGGCTGTGAAGCGAGCTGTTCTGCCCTTTCTGAGGCGACAGCGGCGCGACACGAGCTCAAAACATCCGAACCATACCCGGAGGTCTCGCAGCTCAATATTCGATGCTCTAAAGGCCACCCAGGCCGCCAAGAGCATCTTGGCTTTCACAAAACAGAATCCCCCGTCAGGTTTTCTCGCGATCTCTGCATCCGGGAACCGCTTCCGCAAATTTTCTCTCATCTTCCCTCCCATTTTCAAATGGTGTTTGGGAGGCGTTCTTGATTGGCGTCGAGATGAAGCCCATCAACAAAGAATTGACGAAGCCGTCGAGATGCGCTACGAAAAGACTTGCATAGATCTTCCGTATCGGCCTCACGATTGCCGATCCAATTCTCCAGGCGGAGCGGCCAGGGCATCCGGTCGCTCCAACGCCGTCACAAACATCTTCAAACACGCACGGAGTTGCGACGGTGGAATCGAGCCAAACGTCGCAGCAGCAGACCAAACGTAGATCAGCCAGCCGCCTTCGCACAAGCGGAGTTCTTGGCGACGGCATGCGGGCATGCATGCGTTCGTGCGATCGCGAACTCGGGTACACCGCATCGTCACCTCACGCGACTGTCAAGCGTTGTTGGATTATCTATTGCGCTTCCAAACGGTTGTGGGTTACAAGAAAAATCATGACGACCACCGGCGTCATCGACGCTGATCAAAAATGGCGGTGAGCGTTTCTGCACGCCGGCATGCGGTAAGAGTAAGATTGGAGGCGAAATGGTGAAGATGACACTTGGGATCGTGATAGCCGTGGGTAATCAGAAAGGAGGCGTTGGCAAGACGACCAACACTGTGCACATCGCAGCGGCGTTGGGCCTTCGCGGTTACCAGTGTCTCATCATCGATCTCGACCCAGCCGCGGGTGCAACGCGCCATCTTGGCGTCCCCGAGAACAGCTTTGCCGGGGCGCTTGAGCTGCTCACGACCGACGAAATGCTCGGCGGATTGGTTATCGAGGAGGGAATGCCGGCAGGAGTGCATCTCATCCCATCCCGACCGCAACTCTCGGAACTCGATTCGCTGCTATCGAAGTTTGTGGATAAGACTCGCATTCTTGATCGAGCCCTCGCCATGGGTCGGAGTCAGTACGATTTCATCTTCCTTGATACGCCTCCAACGGCGGCGGCCACGACAACAGTCGCAGCGTATGCCGCGTCTGAGTGGTTCCTTCTATCCGCGTTTCCTCATCCGTTGTCCCTCGGCGGTCTCACCGAGGCATTCAACGACATCGCTGATGTTCGAAATCATCGGAACCCGGAATTGGAAATTCTTGGTGTCGTGTTCACGAATGTCGATGGCCGGGCAAGACGGCTGAGGTACGAACTCGATGAGCTGGTGAACCGGGTCCTTCCCGGACGTAGATTCCGAACGTCTATCTCGCAGGCCATCATCATCCCCACGTTGTCGGGAAAGGGAAGAACGCTGTTTCAGTGCGCCAAACACGACCAGGTGCCGGTCGCGCAACAATACCGCCGTCTCGCGACAGAGGTCGAGTACCGGGTGCTGAACCGAGACAAGTTTCTTGAGGGGCAGCTCCAGCCGTTTGAATTCGACTCCGCCTACCCGCCGATCGTGACTGCTGACGAGTTGGTCGTTGTCCAATAGGACTATCCATGGCCAAAAGTTTGAACAAGCCCGTGCCTTCCAGTTCGCTCGCAAGGTTGCTCGACGAATCGGCTGTCACGCGGGCGGTCTCGAAGCGAGAATCGCTTGATGGGAACGTGCGCTCGGTGGAGCGAGGCCCAGAGCCACCACTATCGGCGAGATACGTGAAACGCGAATTCGTTCTCACGGAGGAACTTGACACTGCCGTGACGGAGTTGACCGGACTCGTTCGGAGATGCACCGGAGCGCGGATAACCCATAGCCATATCGCACGAGCGCTGTTCGCTGCGGCCGCTCATTGCAAACCAGCGATGGAGCGGGAGTTAGTAGAGACCGGAAAGCTCAAGCTCCCGTCGAACGCGAAAGGAAACACTGGAGCCAGGGAGCGGTTCGAGGGAATACTGGCGAGCGCGATCCTCGCGGCGATGCGCGTGTCACCAGCGTTTCGCGATAAGTCTGACAGGGTGGCCCAGTCGGAAGCTACATAATCTTTGGCTTGTGCAGACCGGTAATCCTGCAGGCCTAGTTCATCGAAATCGGGGCGAGACAGCACCGCGCAAGAGAGCTGTGCTACCGACGGTCACTTATGGCCAACTAACGTATAGGCCTGAACGGCACTCATGCGTGCTGACATTCCGACTCGGTGAAGTGTCTCAAGTTTGGCACTGCTCGCCTCCATGTACCTTCGAACCTAGCACGATTTTTTCGGCAAGTAAAACAGCGTCCCATCGCAGTCACGCGGCGGTTTCCGCCGGCGCCTGGTACCACTGGGGCGCGCTGCTCAGGGACGTATGGAATGTGATGACATCGTTTTAGAAATGCGCTAGTCTCCGTTCAGCGAAACACCGTTTCGCGGCTGTCGTTTACGCTAACGCGTATCCGGCGTTATTGAGATGGGCAGCAGCTTCCGAAAAGCGGCCACCAACCGCCAAGGGGACGAGCCTCACCAGCCGTCATGTCTGCTGATCCGTAGAGCTGCGTGCCCGGAGACGGTGCGCCGTGAAATGCGTTGTAGGAATTGCTGACATAGTCAGCCGGAGTTCAGGATGATGCTCCGAAATGAATCAGCTTACCTGAAGCGGAAACGTGGAGGGGACAAGAGCATGTTGATAAAGCGGGAGACGTGATGAAG
>JAJDDQ010000068.1 GCA_029260215.1 Phycisphaerae bacterium | reverse complement strand
GAAGTGTACGACGGCTGCGGCACCTGCCCGCCGACGAGCCTGTTGGCCTGCAACGACGACGGTGCGGGCTGCGTTTCGGGCACAAGTTCCCTGACCTTTAACGCCACCCAAGGCTCCTGCTACACCCTGAGAGTTGGCGGCAATACAACCGGCGATCTTGGCTTCGGCACGCTCACGATTTCGGCGGACGGTTGCTTTATCAACAACAGTTGCGTTTCGACGGGAACAGCAAATCCACTGAATGAGTGCGAGGTCTGCGATCCGGGTCAGTCTACATCGGCTTGGTCCGGGCAACCGATGGGCACGCTCTGTGCGGACGACAATCTGGAGTGCACGACTGATGTTTGTGACGGCGCAGGCGCATGCAGCCATCCGCCCGAGGCTTCCGGAACAGCATGTACCGACGATGGCGACGTATGCACGTTGGACGAGTGCGACGGCGCGGGCGCGTGCGGCCATCCGCCTGCTTCGGCTGGCATCGCGTGTCCGGACGACGGCGAAGATTGCACGCTCGATCAGTGTGATGGTGCAGGCAGCTGCGCCCATCCGCCGGCACCAGCGGGCGGTCCTTGTCTCGATGATGGCGACGTCTGCACCCTCGATGAGTGCGACGGTGCCGGGGCGTGTGCCCATCCTCCGGGGCCGGCCGGCGTTGTGTGCGATGACGGGTTGCCCTGCACAGGGACAGGCTCGCCCGGAATCGGCTTGGACGAGTGCGACGGTGCGGGCAACTGCGTTGGTGCGTTTGATCCCGACTGCTCTGACAATTGTGTCGATGCAGCCGAGGCGTTCGAAGGCCCGAACCTGACCAACAACACCGGCTTCAGCACGGAAGTGCAGGTGTCGTGTGCCCCGTCCGAGTTCGACGTTTGGTTCGTCCACACCGCTTTGTGCGACGGCGAGGTCAAGTTCAACACCATCGGCAGCGGGTTTGATACCGTGATCGCCGTTTTCGATGAGTGCGGCGGAACCGAAATCGGATGCGACGATGACGGCGCTCCCGGCGCGGACGCAACGATCACGATTCCTGTAACAGCAGGCGAAGACTACTTCATCCGGGTAGCTGGCTTCGGTGGCGCGACCGGCGACATTGTGCTCAACATCACGAGGCAGGACGCCTGCCTCATCGGCGGGTTGTGCTTTGCGCTCAACGACGTGAACCCCGGCAACGAATGCGAAATGTGCTTGCCGCTGCTCGACACCGAGGATTGGACACCCAGGCCCAAGGGCATCACCTGTGGAAACCCGAATCCGACGCATCCGCAGTGCGACGCAGCCGATGCCTGCGACGGTATGGGAGCATGTGAACCGAACTTCAAACCTCTCGGATTGTCCTGCGGCAATTCGACCGACACAGAGTGCGACAACCCCGATATCTGCGACGGTCTCGGCGACTGTTCAGACAACTTCGAGTCCGCCGGTGCCTCCTGCGGCGACCCGGCAGACACGGATTGCGACAACCCCGACACATGCGATGGCGGCGGGGGTTGTGTTGACAATCTCGAATCGGCTGGGTTCGCATGTGGTGATCCGTCCAACGCACTTTGCGACAATCCTGACACGTGCGACGGATCCGGCGCATGCCAAGTCAATTTTGAGCCAGACGGTATCGCCTGCCCGAACGCACAGTTCTGCGACGGAGTGGAAACGTGTTTGGCCGGCGCGTGTGTCGACAACAACGATCCTTGTGTGGACCTTGCGCACTGTGATGAAGCTGCCGACGTATGTCTGGACTGTCTCGACGTGGGTGAATGTGCCGACATCGCTCCGATGGACGGCATCGTTGATGACGGTTGCATCTGGTACGCTTGCAATGCCAATTTCTGCGATGAGATTCCGCGCGTCTTCGGCGATGTCGGCGGGCCTTTCGGCGAATGCATGCTCGACGGATTCGCCAACCTGATGGACTCGAATCACGTTCTGTCTTGCTTCGCCGTGGTGAATTCGTGTGACGTGATCAATATCGATATCGGCGGGGCGTTCGGTGACTGCAATCCCGACGGATTCTGCAACATTTTCGATGTGAACCACATTCTAGAGGCATTCGCGCAAGTTTCGTCTTGTTCCTGCCCGCTGGACGGCCAAGGCCCTGCTCCGGATGTCTTGCACAGCGTTGTCGGAGCGGTCGGTCTGCGTGTAGCAGCCGATTCGCGCGTCGCCCGAGCCGGGGACGAGATTGTCGTCCGCGTGTTCGTCGATCGTGACGTGGCTGACCTGCACGGATACCAGCTTGACCTCGCGATCTCCGGCGGCCTCAGAGGCGAGCTGAACGTGGTCGACGTTTCCATTGAGAACAGACGCGATGCCGCGTTTACTAATGCAGGCGAGACGTACGAATCATTCAATCTGTCCCAGGGGCAAATGCTCCGCGGATTGAACGGCCCGGCGGTCGCGGTGGCCGGGGGCGCGTACCTCGCCACGTTCCGACTCCGCGCGTCAGCCGACGCGCTGGGCACATTCGTAATCGACGTACCCGCCGGCGGGCAAACCTACTTCGTCGCCACCGGCCAAAACGAAATCGTGTTCACAAACGCCTCACCCGTAGCCGTCGTGATCAGCGCGGGGGCTTCGATGGGCTTGCGTTAGTCGATCAGGATTTTATCTCGTTCCGAAATCCAAACGGGGCGCGACCTGTGTGTCGCGTTCCGTTTCTTTTAGCGTACGATGGTGTTCCGGCGTAGTATGCAACCAGTGCCGGTTCCCAGTCATCCATGCCTGCGTTCGCCTCTACCTTTTTGAGCGTCGAACCTGCCCGCGGTTACCAACAATACGCATAATTCCCCAAAAAACTCAAAAACGTCCGATCCGAGGTCGCTCGATCGCCGGAAACATGTTCGTTTTCCGCCCGATCGCCTACAATTCCGTCGAATCGGGCTAACGATGGAAATCGAGGATCAAAAGCAATGACGCAAAAAGCCACATTCGGAGCGGGCTGCTTCTGGGGAGTCGAGGAGACATTTCGCAGGATCGACGGTGTCGTCGCGACGTCCGTCGGGTTTATGGGCGGCGATGACGGAGCGACTTCGTATGAGCAGGTCTGCTCAGGACGCTCAGGCCACGCGGAAGTCGTTGACCTTGAATTTGACCCCGACCGCGTCGGTTACGACCAATTGCTCGACGTATTCTTCAGCCACCACGACCCCACAACGCTCAACCGCCAAGGCCCGGACAGCGGCACGCAGTATCGGTCCGCGATTTTTTTCCATACGCCCGAACAGGACGCCGTCGCCTGCGCTGCCATTCAGCGTCTTTCGGTGGCAGCGAGATTCCCAGGCCCGATCGTGACCACAATTGAACCGGCTGTGGAGTTTCACCGCGCCGAGGAATACCATCAACGCTATCTCGAAAAAAGAGGCCAATCCTCCTGCTCGATATAGGGTGGCCTTTTCATCGGCGCATCGAGACGGGCGGGGTATCGCGACATCTGCTCAAGTTGATCGTTCGGTCGGGAGAGGTAGAGTAGCCACGCTTCGAGCATCGGGGCCTCCTATGTTAGGGGCCGCACAATTCATTGCGTCTTGCGTCCCGAATCGTCAAAAACTGAGCGGCGCTCAATCAACAGGATTTGTTTGACGGTCCCAACGCTCGATGAATCCGAAACCCGTGTCGATGGGTTTTTCCAGGCTCCGGGCATCCATCACGAATGCGTCGAGCTTGGCATCGTCGGTAATCGCGATTCGCGTCTGAAGATCAGCGGCCTTGGGGAATTGTGCGATACCTTTTCGCCATGTCGAGCGGGCCTTTGAGTATTCCTTGTTCTTCGCCCAGGCGTCTCCCAACGCTAGATAGGCACGAGCACAGTACGGAGCGATCTCACCAGAGCCGTCGCATTCCGGTGACGCAAGACATTTCTCGAAATCAGCGGCTGCGTCGTCGGAGTGTCGTAGCATCCGAGGCCAATGCAGATGATTCATACCGCGGGCATAATGCACAACCCAGGACGAGCCGTGCCGCTTCAACACGGTGTTCATCACGTCGAGCGCCTTGTTGGCCAACGTCCCCTTGCTGACCACGGCTGCCAGCCCGCCGCACGTGGGAATCTTGTCGATGTAGGCCGCCGCAAAGGCAACGCCCGGTTGAACGAGTGAAGGGTGCTCTCTCGTCAACGCGTCGAAGAAATCAATCGATCGATCATGCTTGTTCCATTTGACGCATTGGGCGCGATAGGAATCCGTAAGCCCATAACGATCCGGGTTGGACCGTATTTCATACTCAAGACGCGAAAGAAACCGATCCATCTCCGCCGAGTCCACCTCGATCGTTTGCGCGTGTGTTGAGCGCGTTTTCGACTTGGGTTTGGCCACCGCGACGAGCGATCGGCCTACGTATTGCGACGGATCCTGCCGGATGCTCACAAACTGATTCGCCGGAACGTTTTCGAGATACTGCAACCCACCGTCAGGCCAACGGATTTCGATCAACTGAACGGAATCCGCCTTCGCGAGGCCGAAGTGCATACGCGGATCGCTCTGCCCGGAGTAACCGTTCCCGCCTTCCCGCTCGCGAATCTGCGTTCCGTGCTCCGTCACCACAGTCACCCGCGTGCCAATACCGTCGAGATTGACCTCCGTGGATGAGTCAATGTCCAGAGAAATGCCAAGCCAATGGCTCGACTGCACCAGATCATTTCGAAACAACTGCGGCTTCTGACCTTGATTCGCCACGAACAGGTCGATGTCGCCGTCATTGTCGTAATCAAAACAGACCAGTCCCCGGCCGTCCTTGTCACTGTCCAGCCCGACCTCTTTCGCACGCGACGTGAACACGTCCATGCCCTCGTTGCGCCAGAAGCGGAACGGCTCGTAACCGGAAAACGACCGATCACCGATCGGCGGCCAATTCATCGCCTCGGCAGCGTCTTCGCCAAGCACCGTCCAGGAAGCCAGGTCAAACCAGAAGTTCCCCTCGCCCGCGCTGATGAAACCATTGACAGCGAGCAGGTCGAGATCGCCGTCGTTGTCGTAATCGAAAAACTTCGCACCCCAGCCCCAACCGCCGTCAAACGTGCCGGTCTCCGAAGCGATATCCGTAAACGTCACATGCCCGTCCGCGTCAGGCCCATTGTTGTGCCACAGCATGTTCCCCTCTTGCAGGTACTCGGCTGTGGTGATGTTGGCCACGTAAATGTCCAGCCATCCGTCGCCGTTGAAATCGCCGAATTCCGCGTTCATGCCTTTCTTGGTGTCGAATCCGATGGCGGATTCGGAGACATTCTCAAACGTGCCGTCGCCGCGGTTGTAGAACAATTGGTCAGGCCCGAAGTCGTCCGCACTGTACAAATCAGGCCAACCGTCGTTGTTGACGTCGGCTGATCCCACCGCAAGCGTCCAACCCTGATCGTCTACCTTCAGTTCGGCAGCCACATCGACGAACGTGCCGTCTGCCTGCTGACGGAAGAGCGCATTGCGTCCACCGTTACGGGCTTTTTCAAAGTCGTCGTGCATGATCCGCGTGTGCGGCAGGTGCCAAAGATCGAAATGGTCGAAATAGTTGCCGACGTACACATCGAGCAAGCCGTCGAGGTTGTAGTCGAAGAAGATGGCAGCGTTGCCGTTGGCCCACTCCATTCCGGGCGAGCCATCGTCGCGTCGGAACATTTTCTCGGTCACGTCCTCAAACGTGCCGTCGCCGTTGTTGTGGAACAGAACGTCGCGGCCCCAGCGGACAAGGTACAGATCGACGTGCCCGTCGTTGTCCACATCGCCCCAAACGCAATCCATACACACGCCGTCGTCGCCGTTCACATCGCGCACGCCAGCCGCAGCAGCCACATCCGTAAACGTGCCATCGCCGTTGTTGCGGTAGAGGTAATTGGGTTCGCCCTTGCGCGAGTTGGTGACGTACAGATCGATCCAGCCGTCGTTGTCGAAATCACCGGCAGCCGCAGCCGCACCGACGCTCGCAACCCAGTTGTTGATGTTGGCCAAACGGGGGTCGAGCTGTGGCTTGAAATGCACATGTCCAATACCAGCCGCCTCGGTCACTTCCCGATATGCAGCGACTCCAGCCGTCCCATCCGTAGTCTGCGCAGCCACCTTGCCAGCCGATTCCGACCGCGAACACCCGCCAGCCAGCGTCGCCACCGTCACCGCCAAACATGAAACCCAAGCGTACCTGCCTCGTGTCCCGTTCATCAAGCCCTCACAAACAACACAAATCCTTCGCCGTCAGATCAATATACGCCCGCTGGACGCCAACCTGTCACGCGGCGCTGCCCTCGCAATTCTACCTAAAGAGTATGCAGCGTGCGACCGATTTCTCGACGATCAAGCCCAGTGGGGTGTGGCTATTTCCTTCGGCGCTGTGGAATAATTCGCGCCTCACTTTACTTGCGCAGGGCGCGGGGGGCTGTCAGAATTCCGGGCGTGTTACGATCTTTTATTCAATCGGGAGATAGTCATGGACAGGGAAGTTTT
>JAJDDQ010000067.1 GCA_029260215.1 Phycisphaerae bacterium | reverse complement strand
GAAGTGTACGACGGCTGCGGCACCTGCCCGCCGACGAGCCTGTTGGCCTGCAACGACGACGGTGCGGGCTGCGTTTCGGGCACAAGTTCCCTGACCTTTAACGCCACCCAAGGCTCCTGCTACACCCTGAGAGTTGGCGGCGCCGCTGCGCTCGATCTGGGCAACGGGACAATCACGATTGGATCAGCCACAAGCTGCTTCATCGACGGTGTGTGTCGGGCGGCTGGCGTGGTCAATCCCGCCAACGAGTGCGAAGAATGCAATCCTGCGCTCGCCCCGGACGCTTGGTCGGCACGCTCTGCCGGTATCGCGTGCGCGGACGACGGTGATGACTGTACCAGCGATGTTTGCGATGGAGCGGGCGTTTGCGATCATCCGCCCGCACCGCAGGGCACGCTGTGCGCCGGCAATGCGCCGGAGTGTTTTGTGAACGAGTGCGACGGTGCGGGTGTGTGCAGCAGTCCTGCCCCCGCCGGCACACCGTGCAGTTCGGATGGAAATGTATGCACGGATGATGTGTGCAATGGTTCCGGCGTGTGTGCGGGCGTGCCCAACAGTGCGCCATGCAGCGACGGCGTTTTCTGTAACGGTGCGGATACCTGCGGCGGAGGTACATGCTCCGTGCATGTCGGCGATCCCTGCGCCTCCGGACTTGATTGTCAGAACGTGTGCAACGAGGTTTCCCTGTCCTGCAACGCACCGGCGGGCACGGTATGTCTTGACGACGGCGATCTTTGCACCAACGACGTTTGCAACAGTGTCGGAACTTGCACGCATCCAGCCGCACCCGCCGGCACGCCATGCGAGGAGGATGGCAACCCCTGTACGGACGACGTATGCAACGGCGTGGGCGGTTGCGTCGGCTTCAACAATTCCGCCACCTGTGACGATGGCATTTTCTGCAATGGAATCGACACCTGTTCCGGCGGGAATTGTTCGATCCACAACGGCGATCCGTGTTTCGGCGGCCCTGAATGTGCGAATTTATGCGACGAGGTCAATAGTACCTGTGATCGGCCGGCTGGCACATCGTGTTCCTCGGACGGGAACATTTGTACTGACAACGAGTGTGACGGCTTGGGCGCGTGCGCGGCGATTCCAAACGCCAATGCCTGCGATGACAACCTGTTCTGCAACGGTAACGATACATGCAGCGGCGGTTCGTGCTCACTGAGTGACGGTGATCCCTGCGCGATGATGGGGCAGACGTGCGACGAAGTTGGAGACGAGTGCGTCGAGTGCATCATTTCAGCGGACTGTCCGGACGACGGCAGCGTCTGCACCGATGAGTTGTGCGTTGCGGGAACCTGCATCAGTGTCAACAACAACGGTTCGTGTGACGATGGAGTTTTCTGCAACGGTTCCGATACCTGCTCAAGTGGAAGCTGCTCGGTGCATTCCGGAAACCCGTGCTTCGGCGGCTTGGAGTGTTCGGACTCTTGCGATGAAGCCGGCGATACCTGCAACAACGCAGCCGGCACACCCTGCACCTCCGACGGCGACGTGTGTACGCTGGATGAGTGCGACGGGGCAGGCGCCTGCGCCCATCCGCCTGCGGCACAGGGTATCGCATGCCCGGATGACGGGGCTGAGTGTACGCTGGACGAATGCGACGGGTTTGGCCTGTGCGGGCATCCGCCGGCACTTGCGGGCCAGGCATGCACCGACGACGGCGACGATTGCACTTTGGATCAATGCGACGGTGGTGGATTATGTGCCCATCCGCCTGCGCCCTCGGGAACGCTTTGCCCGGATGACGGCATCGAATGTACGTTGGATGAATGCGACGGGTTTGGCCTGTGTGATCATCCGCCGGTGTCAGCCGGTGTTGTGTGTGCGGATGACGGCAACGATTGCACCGGTGACGAATGCGACGGCGCAGGCGTCTGCGGCCATCCTTCACTGTCCGCCGGGACGACCTGCGACGACGGATTGCCCTGCACAGGAACCGGAGAGCCGGGCGTGGGCATCGACACTTGTGACGGAGCGGGAAACTGTTCAGGCAGTCTCGATCCGTCGTGTGCCAACCTGTGCGTGGACGCAGCCATCGCGGTGGAAGGTACGAACATCGCGAACAACACCGGCTTCGGGACCGAATTGCAGGTTTCCTGTGCGTTCCTCTCGACGCAGGACACCTGGTTCAGCTTTACCGCCGACTGCACAGGCCAGGCGCTGTTCACGACAACCGGAAGCGCGTTTGACACGGTGCTGACCGTGTTCGACATGTGCGGCGGCGTGGAACTCGGGTGTGACGACGACGGCGGCCCAGGCCTGCTCAGTGCGTTGACCATCAGCGTGGTCGCGGGTGAGGATTACTTCATCCGCATCGCAGGCTTCGGTGGTGCAACGGGTGACGTACTGCTAAACATTTCAAGGCTCGACACGTGCCTGATTGGCGGAACTTGCTTTGACGCCGGCACGGTGAATCCGATGAACGAGTGCGAAGTGTGCATGCCCGGATTCGATTCGCTGGATTGGTCGAACGCGACCAAGGGTACAGCCTGCGGCAGTCAGATTCCGGACGATCCGCAGTGCGACAGTCCCGACTCGTGCAACGGTGCGGGTATCTGCGAGGTCAACAACAAGCCCGACGGCCAGCCCTGCGGCGATCAGACCGATACGGAGTGCGATAACCCGGACACCTGCACCGGTATGGGCTTCTGTCAGGACAATTTCGAGCCGCCGGCCTTTGCATGCGGCGATCCGACCGACAACGATTGCGACAACCCCGACGCGTGTGACGGGGCCGGCATGTGCCTGGACAATTTCGAGCCGGTGGCCTTCGCGTGCGGCGATCCGACAGACACGGAGTGTGACAACCCCGACACGTGCGACGGTATCGGTGCATGCCTGGACAATCTCGAGTCGCCCGGATTCGCGTGCGGTCTCGCGACGGATACCGAGTGCGACAACCCGGACACGTGCGACGGAACCGGTATATGTCTGAGCAACTTTGAGCCGCCAGCCTTCGCGTGCGGCGATCCAACGGATACCGAGTGCGACAACCCCGATACGTGCAACGGATTCGGGTCGTGTTTGGCCAATTTGGAATCGAACGGAACGTTGTGCGGCAGTCAGGCGGACACCGGTTGCGACAACCCCGACTCGTGCAACGGTTTGGGCACGTGTCTGGATAATTTCGAGCCGGTGGCGTTTGCGTGCGGCGATCCGTCCGACACAGACTGCGACAACCCCGACACGTGTGACGGCGTCGGGACTTGTCTGGACAACCTCGAACCCGTGAATACCGCCTGCGGCAGTCAGGCTGACACGGATTGCGACAATCCCGATACCTGTGACAGTGGCGGAATCTGTTTGTCGAATCTTGAAGCGAGCGGAACGACGTGCGGCAATCCCAGTGATACCGAATGCGACAACCCCGATACCTGCGACGGTTCCGGCGGATGTTTGAACAATTTCGAATCGCCGGGTTTTGTATGTGGTGACCCTGCCGACACGGATTGCGACAATCCCGATTCGTGTAGCGGTACGGGATTCTGCCTGCCGAATCTGGAGTCGATCGGTGTGTTGTGCGGCAGTCAGGCGGATACGGATTGCGACAATCCGGACTCCTGTGACGGTGCCGGTGCATGCCTGGGTAATCTTGAATCGACGGGCTTCCCCTGCGGAAATCCAGCCGATACGCAATGTGACGATCCGGACTCTTGTGACGGTGGTGGAACGTGCCTGCCCAACTTCGAGTCGAGCGGTTTCGCATGCGGCAGCCCGGCTGACACCGACTGCGACAACCCGGACAGTTGCGACGGCGGCGGAACCTGCCTGACCAATCTGGAGTCCGCGGGCTTTGCCTGCGGCAGCCCAGCCGACACGGAATGTGACAATTCGGACTCCTGTGACGGTTCGGGCGCGTGCCTGTCGAATTTCGAGTCGACCGGTTTTCCGTGCGGCGATCCGCTCGACACCGATTGCGACAATCCTGATTCGTGCAACGGGACAGGCTTGTGTCGCACGAACTTCGAGGGCATTGGATTCCTCTGCGGCAGCCCAGCCGACACGGAATGCGACAACCCGGACAGTTGCGACGGCACTGGCTTGTGCCGTGACAATTTCGAGGTGTTCGGTGTGATGTGCGGCGATGCAGGCAATACGGATTGTGACAATCCGGATATTTGCGACGGCACCGGTGCGTGCAATGTCAACAACGAGTCGGATGGGACAGCTTGTCCGAACGGTATGTTCTGCGACGGCGACGAGACCTGCCTGGGCGGAAACTGTGTGGACAACATGGACCCCTGTGTGGACCTCGCCCATTGCGACGAAGCGGCCGACATTTGTCTTGGCTGCCTCGACGTAAACGAGTGTGCCGACATCGCACCTATGGACGGTATCGTTGACGATGGCTGCATTTGGTACGCGTGCGATGCGAATGAGTGTGCGGAAACGGATCGTGTCTTTGGAGATGTTGGCGGGCCGTTTGGTGACTGTGCGATCGACGGTTTCGCCAACCTGATGGACACGAACCACGTTCTGGCATGTTTCGCGGTGGTGAATCCCTGTGACACGATCAACATCGATATCGGCGGTCCCTTCGGTGATTGCAATCCTGACGGGTTCTGCAATGTCTTCGATGTGAATCACATCCTTGAGGCATTCGCGCAAGTTTCGGCTTGCTCCTGTCCGTTGGATGGTGGCGGTCCGTCGCCGTCATTCGCCGCAATGCGGTCAGCTGGCTCTGCTACGCTCAAGTTGGTTGCGGACCGCAAGGAAATCCTCGCCGGCGAGACGGTGGACGTGCGCGTGATCGTGACGGGTGCGTTGAAAGACCTGCGCAGCTACCAGCTCGAGCTGTCGTCGAAGGGCGGCGCAGCGGGATCACTGGAGCTGGTCGATATCCTGGTGTCCGACGAAGCCAAAAAGGTATTCGGCGACGCGCCGGTGCTGGATGCCACAAACGTTGTGCAGGGGCGAATGTTGCGCGGCCTGACGGCGATTGAAGGTGTCGGCACGCGGGCGAACGGCTACCTGGCTACTTTCCGCTACCGCGCATCGGAAACCGCACGAGGCCGGTTCGAGGTTTCGATACCGCTGACGAGCCAAACGTACCTGGTCGCGTCGCAGAATGGCCGAATCGTGTTTTCATCGTCGTCGGTGGAAGTGAATGTTACAGGCGGGACGAGGCTGGGCCTCGCTCGCTGAGTGTTAATTAATTGACCCCAGCCTCGTGGCGGGGGACAGTATGAAATCCTGCGGTACCGCGTACGCCTTTGGCTGGGCGCGGTCTGAAATCGCAGGGCACAGCCGGGCCGCAGTTCGTCTTGCGAGCTGCACGGCCCGGCTGTGTCATGCAGGAATCGTAGTGCGTTGTTACGTATCAATACGACAGGTTGGGTGCCCCACGGCTTTAGCCGTGGGGAAGTCGAATCCAAGAGTCTTTCGACTTCCCCACTTCTGAAGAGGTGGGGCACCCAACCGTCATTTTACACTTGACAAAGCAGTAGGTCGGCAGTGGGGCGCGGGCATGTCTGGAAGCCAGCCTCTTCAATGCCTGTGTGAATGGTCTTGCTTTTTCGAATCTGAAGTCTGAATTGCACCATGATTGAGAAAACTGAATCAACCTTACGCAACCGGCAAGAGGATACGATCGGTCGTCAGGAGCCGTGGGTTGAGCTGCGCTCGGTGGGCTATCAAACCTTCATCTACGACAAGATGGTCAGGCAGGCCTCCGCAGACGCTCGCGCGGGGGACGTGGTGGCGGTCTACGATCGTCACGGCGACTTGTTCGGCCAAGCGCTGTACAACCCAAATTCGCGGATCGTGGTGCGCATGCTGCGCTTCGGTGCCGGTGCGGTCGACGATGCCTATTGGCGGGAGGCGATTCAACGGGCGACGGACCTTCGCCGAAAGACACTGCGGCTGGACGACGCGACCAACGCTTATCGTCTGGTACATTCAGAAGGCGACGACTTGAGCGGGTTAATCGTGGACCGCTACGACGACACGCTCTCGGTCGAAGTGTTTAGCCTGGGAATGTGGCGACGCGTTCAAACGCTGCTGCCGATCCTGCACGAAGCTGCCGGCACGCGACACGATCTCGTCTCGGTGGACGAGCGTGTGCAGCATCATGAGGGCTTCAAAGCCGACGCCCTCCGTTCGGAGGCATTGCCACGCTTCGTCAAAATTGTTGAGAACGGCGTGCGCTTTCGCGTGAATTTTTTGACCGGACACAAGACAGGTTTCTTCTGCGATCAACGCGAGAATCGGTTGAAGCTGGCACGCTTTTGCGGCGGGGCGGACGTACTGGATGCTTGCTGCTACAGCGGCGCGTTTGGGATTTATGCGAAAGTGCTCGGCGATGCGAAATCCGTGACCTGCGTGGACCTCGACGAGGACGCTGTCGAAGCTGCCAAAGGCAATGCCAATCTGAATCAGGTGCGGATGGACGTCACGCACGCGGACGCGTTCGGGTACATGCGGCAGATGCAGGCCAACGAACGTTCATTCGGCGTCGTGGTCCTCGATCCGCCGAAATTCGTGTTCGGCAAACGCGACGAAGGCGAAGGCCGGAAGAAATACGCGGACCTGAACGCGCTCGCAGCCTCGGTGGTAAGCCCCGGAGGCGTCCTGCTGACATGCTCATGCAGCGGGGCGATGTCGCGGGACGAATTCATACGGCTGGTGACCGGGACGATCGCACGTCTCGGGCGGAGATGCCAAATCCTCGATGTGACATCAGCCGGCGCGGATCATCCGGTCTCGCCGCGTTGTGACGAATCGTACTACCTCAAAGCGCTGTGGCTGCGGATTCTATAGCCCAAACCCGAGAATTGCCCGTTTATCGCGAAGTCCCGGCTCGCGGCTGATTGCCCGCGTCGAAAGGCAAAGCTATAGTTCGCACTCCAGCGGGGCGGACGGTCAGCTTCTTCCTCCCCTCCTTGATGAGGAGGGGCCGGGGGAGGTTCTTCTTGCGAGACGAAGCGTTGCTCTGGCACGCCCCCCCCTGTACCCCCTCTTCGTAAAGAGGGGGATAGAAGATACGCACGCATTGCACATGGCGGACTTGTTACGAGTTGAGAACATCCATGATTATCGGCGTTCCGAAAGAGATTAAGAATCACGAATATCGGGTGAGTTTGCTGCCGGTCGGCGCGGAGGAGTTGACCCGGCGCGGGCACGCCGTGCTCGTGCAGGCCGGTGCCGGCGAAGGATCGGGCATCGAGGACGACGCATACGCTGCCTGCGGGGCGAAGATCGTCGCCAAACGCGAAGAGGTCTTCGCCGAAGCAGACCTGATCATCAAGGTCAAAGAACCGCTCGCAGACGAATGGCCCATGATGCGCGACGGGCAGATCATGTTCACCTACTTTCACTTCGCGGCGGATCGCGAACTGACCGAGGGCGTGATCAAGACCGGCAGCATCGCGGTAGCCTACGAGACGATCACCGACGACGCGGGGAGACTGCCGCTGCTGACACCGATGAGCGAAATCGCCGGCAAGATGAGCATCCAGGAAGGGGCTAAGTATCTCGAACGTCCGATGAGCGGGCGCGGGATTCTGCTCGGCGGCGTGCCCGGCGTGGAGCCAGCGCTGGTGACGATTCTCGGCGGGGGGATCGTCGGAACCAACGCAGCCAAGGTCGCGGCTGGGCTTGGCGCGCGTGTGGTCATCATGGACATCAACCTCGAACGCATGCGTTACCTCGACGATGTCATGCCAGCCAACGTCGATACGATTTACAGCGACCGACACGCAATTCAAAAATACCTGAGCATGTCCGATTTGGTCGTCGGAGCCGTCTTAATCCCCGGTGCCCGCTGCCCGGTATTGATTTCGCGCGAGGATCTGAAAACCATGCCGCCAAACGCGGTCATCGTCGATGTCGGTGTGGATCAGGGCGGATGCTGCGAGACGATCCGGCCGACGACGCACGAAAACCCGACCTACGTTGTGGACAGCGTCGTTCACTATGGCGTGTCCAACATGCCCGGCGCGGTCGGGCGGACCTCCACCTTCGCGCTGACCCATGCGACGCTGCCCTACCTGTTGCAGTTGGCTGACAAGGGCTACGTCGAGGCTGCCAAGGCGAACAGCGGGTTGGCCAACGGCATCAACATCGAGAGCGGCCGCCTCACGTACAAGCCCGTGGCAGATTGTTTCGAGGTTCCCTGCGAGCCGCTCACGTTCGTTTGACGGTTCCCCCCGTCGTCTGAACACATAGACCAGCTTCGCTCACGTTGACGCGAATCATGTAGAATTGTGCGCGACTGTAAAATGCGCCCCGCAATGGGCGGATTCGGCTTGACCGGCTGGCTGGTTCGTGTGAAGGTGGCTTTGTTGGTCCAAGTCGTGAAGCGGCGATTCTGTACGAGGCAACGGGCGACGAGTATTCATGAAGAAATCGATCGTAATCATTATCGTAACAGCCAGCCTGGTCGGCGGGTATTTCAAGCTGCGATCGATGGAGCTTGAATTCGCCTGGGAAAAAGGCGAGACCGTCAAAATCGGGCGCGGCGACCTGACCATCCCCATCAACGCCACAGGCCCCATCAGCCCGCTCTCACGACATCAGATCAAGTCGCAAGC
The DNA here is from genome assembly GCA_029260215.1 of Phycisphaerae bacterium. Lineage (GTDB taxonomy): Bacteria > Planctomycetota > Phycisphaerae > UBA1845 > UBA1845 > OFTM258. The sequence goes on along the minus strand of JAJDDQ010000067.1, from coordinate 123,381 downwards.
AAGCGGCGAGGTGATCGAAATCCTCAAATTCCCCGGCGACCCGGTCAAAGAGGGCGAGCTGCTCATGCGCCTCAAAAAGGACAACGAGCGACGGTCGTACGATCGCGCGGAAGCCGACGTGACGCGAACCAGGGCTGCCCTCGAATCGGCGAAAATCAAGGGGCGACGGCTCAAGAGCGTCGGCCTACAACAAGCCAAACTGCGGATCGATCAGACGCAGGCGCAGCTCGATCTAGCCGAATTTAACTTCAACAAAATCAAGCGGTTGTTCGACGACGACCAGTCATCGAACGATGAATACGTACGCTTCGAGTCTCAACTCAAGGAACTGGTCGCGCGACTCAGGTTGGCTGAAGCCGATCTCGCCGATGCCGAAATCGCGATCGAACTGGCGCATCAGGACGTCGTGCTGGCGCGGGCTGCCAACGACCAAGCTGAGACAGCGCTGCGCGATGCGGAAGAGCGATTGGCTGAAACCGATATCATCTCGCCGGTGGATGGTGTAATTGTCGATGTGCTGACCCAAATCGGCGAGGTGATTCAGGGCGGCAGAACCACGCTTACCGGCGGAACGGTGCTCGCCATCGTGGCCAACATGGACAAAATCTACGTACGGGCCGAGGTGGACGAAGCCGACATCGGCGCGGTCTGCAATCTGGTCGACGACTGGGCCAAGCCCGGCTTCGAGCGGCCTGACGTGCAGGTTCCCATCGAAGCAGCCACACCGGTCAAGGTGCGCGTGGAGTCCTTCCACGAGGAGGAATTCACCGGAACGATCGAACGGATCTACCCCGAACCGAGCAGCCTGAACAGTACCATCGTGACCTATCAGGTGGACATCGTCCTAACCAGTGACAACCGCGACAAGCTGCTCGCTGGCATGCAGGCGGACGTGGAGTTCACCGCGCAGTCGGCCTACGATTCTGTCCTCGTGCCGCACGAAGCCATTCACCGCAACGAGATCAGCGACGAACTCGGCGTATACATTCCGGTGGACACGCCGGGTTCAGACGAGCAGGACAAAAAGTTCATCCCGTGCAAATTCGGACTCGACAACGGCATGTACGCGCAGGTGCTGAGCGGCGTGCAGGAAGGCGACACCGTCTACACCAAAGTGCCGCGACGCAGCACCGGAGACGGCGATTCCTAGTCCATGGCACTCATCCAAGTCAAAAACCTCAAACGCACCTACCGCATGGGCGATGAGATCGTGCGTGCGCTGGCCGGCGTGAGCGTCGATATCGACGCCGGCGAATGCGTCAGCATCACCGGGGCATCCGGCAGCGGCAAGAGCACGTTCATGCACCTGCTGGGCTGCCTGGATAGGCCCTCGGACGGCACGTACCACCTGGGCGGACAGTTGGTTTCTTCCTGCACCGATCGCCAGTTAGCCAAGATTCGCAATTCACAGATCGGCTTCGTGTTTCAAACGTTCAATCTGATCAACCGCACGACCGCTGTGGACAATGTGGCTGTCCCGTTGATCTACGGACGCGAACGAAAAACGCACGACAAAGCAATGGCAGCGCTGGAGCGTGTCGGGTTGGCCCATCGCGGAAAACACACGCCCAGCGAAATGTCCGGCGGGGAACGTCAGCGCGTCGCCATCGCACGGGCTATTGTCAACAACCCCGCCGTCGTGCTCGCAGACGAACCCACCGGCAATCTCGACACGCGAACCGGTGCCCAAATCCTCGAAATCTTTCATCGCCTCCACCAGTCCGGAACAACCATCATTCTGGTAACGCACGAGATGGCTGTCGCCGCCCAAACATTGCGATTGATCCACATGACCGACGGATTGATCGACGTGGACAAGGCGATAACGCCCCGGATGCGAAAGGAACTGGTCCAGTCCGACGCGCTCGCCGCCATTCGCGGCCCCGAGGGTTCCGTGTTTTCCCAGGCGTCGTAACGGCACCGCGAAATCCAGACCACCCGTCGCCGATCCGAAACCGGCTCGATCTACTTCGACGCCCGGTAGTACCAGACCCGACGAATTTTCCCATCGGACAACTCGTAAACCGCAATGGCCGCCTGCGACGATTCACGTCCCTTCGCGCCCCAATAGACACGTTCGCGAACAGAAACGAAATCGCCGGACTCGAATGATGCTTCGTGCGTCGAGCGCACACCGGGCGTCGAATCGAAATAAGCGGTCATCGCGTTCTTCAGTGCGGTGCGACCTTTCGTCTCCGTCGATATCTCGTCGCCACGTACGCTGAGCCATTCGATATCGTCGGTGACCAGTCTTGTCAAGCCAGCCACGTCGTGAGCGTTGAACGCAGCCAGAAACCGTGAAACCGTGCTCGCTTCGTCGTCCTTTTGTTTCGAGCGTTCGGCGGCAGGCGAGGTCCACATGGTCGTGAGAGACAGTATCGCAAAAAAACCAAGTCCGAGCTTCATGGCATATCCCTTCGAGAGTTATTGTGTTTCATTCAGATTCCGCGAAACGTTTCAAACCGTCCGTGAACAGCATTTTCCAACCAGAACTCGACGACGCCACCTGCTCATCCGTCACCCGGCCATAGAGCGCGTCGGAGATCGTGACGCGCGTGCTCTTCCCCATCGCAGCCAGCTTGACGGTCAGCAGCGTACTGTGCGGACCGCTCCAGTCCTGCGTGCAATAACCAGCCAGGCTCAACGACTCGTTCGGCGCGATCGCCAACACCGTATACCACAGCAGACCCTTGTCGCCGCACTGCTCGAACAGCCGCCCGCCGGGCACGGGTTCGAGCGTCACGATCGAATCGGGACCGAGCATATGAAAATCAGGCAGCCACCACGCACCCAGTTGATCCGTCAGCGATCGCCAAACGCGCTGCGGCGACGCGGCGATATCGACTTCGAATTCATATTGAACCGCCCGAACCTCATCTACTTTGTGCGTTATCATTGTTTCACCTTCTCCTTTGCAATCTCAGTTTCGCCCACGACAGGCGCTTCAACGACACGCTTCAGCCGGTTTAGTGCGGCACTCCGCCGCCGACGGTGCGCGTCCAGCCACCGTCCGCAAATACGGTCGATCGGCACGGGGTTGAAATGATTCCAACGCACCCGACCTTCCCGCTTGACCATGACCAGCCGCGCCCTCACCAGCACGTCCAAATGCTTCATGACGGCTGTTCGACAAAGTGGCTCGAAACGCCCAACCATCGCACCCGTCGTTTGAGGGCCATCGGCCAGCACATCCAGCATTTTTCGCCGAACCGGGTCGCCCAACGCCCGCCAGATTCGATCATCTTCATCCAGTGAACTTTTCATGTCACTATATGGTGACACGTAGAAGCGTCTTTGTCAAGGACAATCTTGTAACTCCGCAACCTGAATATCGCCTTGACTCCGGTTTGAGAGGACCGTATCTTCCGGGCTTTCGAGTTCCTAGACCAGAGCAAAGGACCGACCATGCTTGCCGAGTCTCGCCGAAACCACCCCCTTTCAAAGATCCCCGGGACTGCAGTGTTTTTCCGCCGATTCGGTGACAACACAGACTGCCTCGATTACATCAAGAGAAGGCGATGGGGCGACGGTCTTGAGGAGTTCGTCTGTCCTGACTGCAGTCACAAACACGGCTGGTGGCTCCGCAAGCGTGGACTGGTGGAATGCCGCGGTTGCCACCGACAGACTTCTCCGACTGCTGGCACCCTGTTTCACCGGTCTCACGTGCCGTTATGGAAGTGGTTTTGGACGATGCATCTCCTTGCCGGTTGTCGGGAAGGTGTCTCTGCTGTGGACTTGGCCGAGCAAGCTGATACCACCTACCAGACGGCGTGGACCTTGTTGCAAAAGCTCCGTGAAGCGATGCGTCAGCGAAACGAACTCCCTGAACATAAAGGACTCACAAAGACCGCAGAGACCGAAGCCAAGCGAGCGATTCTGGGGAAGTGCCACGCTGTCTCGCCCAAGCACATGGATAAGTATCTTGCGGCATACATGTTTCGGGGACACTACAAGGGCAAGAAGGCGAGGTTCTTCGACCGGCTGGTGACTGTTGCCGTCGAAGCCAAACCATTGACATTCAAGGAGTTAACAACCGGAGCGAAGTAGGGATTCAGGCTCCGCAATGCTTCGACAGTATCCATCTGGACAATCCCACCCGACTGGTGGATCATCCGGAGTCAATCTTGAGGAGAATGCCCAATGCACACAACACAACCAATTTCGCGCGTGGTCGATCTGCTAGACCCCGAACGCAATACCATCTTCAACATGAGCATCAACGACGCCCGCGAAGCTGTCGCCGAAGGCCAAACACAACAGGTCGCCGCAATCGACGGCCAATTCGCACTCGTCGGTCAACGCGGCAAAACCGTGCGCATGGCCCGTTCGCTCGATCGCCCCATGCGCTACTTCATCGCCAAGCGCCAGGAAGGGCCTGCCCTGGTCATCGCAGACCGCATCGACACGATTCGCACATGGCTCGAAACAGAAGGGTTGGCCGACCAGTTTCGTCCGTCCTACACAAGAATGGTGCCCGCCCACCACATCGTCGAAATCCGACTGCTCGGCTGCCCCGATCCCAACCCCGTCTACAACCGATTTTTCAACCCGCCGCGCGGCACGATGCTCCCGGATGTGAACGTCATCGGCCAACGCTACGGCCAAGCGACCTACGAGGCGATTCGCAAGTGGCTTCGAATCGTGCCGGCTGGCGAACCGATCGGCGTCTGCTTTTCCGGCGGCATAGACAGCGGCTCGATCTTCCTCCTCGCGCATCATGCTTTGCTCGAATTGGGGATGTCCCCATCGCGACTAAAGGCCCTCACACTCAGCGTCGACGGCGGCGGTCAGGATCTGAAACAGGCCCGCGAGTTCATGAGCGCGCTCGGCATGGACGTATTCCTCGAAACGATCGAAGTGTCACGCGATGACATCGACCCGCATGATGCCATTCGCACACTCGAGGATTACAAGCCGCTCGACATAGAAGCTGGCGCGATGGCGATGGCCCTCTGTCGCGGCATTCGTGCGCGCTATGCGGATTGGAAATACCTGCTCGACGGCGACGGCGGCGACGAAAACCTGAAAGATTACCCTATCGAGGAAAACCCCGAACTCACCATCCGCAGCGTGCTCAACAACAGCATGCTCTATCAGGAGGGCTGGGGCGTCGATTCCATCAAGCATTCGCTGACCTACTCCGGCGGGCAGAGTCGCGGCTGCGTACGCACCTACGCACCGGCCAGCCTGAACGGTTTCCGCAGCTTCAGCCCCTACACCTGCCCCGAGGTCATCGCCGTCGCCGAGGATATTCCCTTCATCACACTGACCGACTGGGATCATAATCGTCTCTACGCGCTCAAGGGCGAGATCGTCGCGACCGCCGTTAAGTCAATCACCGATCGGGACATGCCCATCTTTGAAAAACGGCGTTTTCAGCACGGCGCATTGTCTGCCGACGGGTTCAGCCAAGCGTTCGCTCAGTCAGCCAACGAGTACCGCAAGGCGTTTCTCGCCCTCTATGAATAAGCCTGACGTCGAATCAACGGACGAGTGGATTCTGGCGCAACGCGGTCCCAGAAACGCAGTCGATCCGTCTCGCCCGTACGCATTTCTCAATGAGCGGGAGTTCTCCCATCGCAGCCGGCTTGAGGACGTGTCCACCGTTTTCCTGACAAATAGCGAATGCCCGTTCCGCTGTCTGATGTGCGACCTTTGGAAGAACACGACGAGCGAATCCGTCCAGCCGGGGCAGATCGTCGAGCAAATCCGCTTTGCCCTAGATCGCCTGCCACCGGCTCCGCACATCAAGCTTTACAACAGCGGCAATTTTTTCGACCCCAACGCGATTCCCGAATGCGACCACGAAGCCATCGCCGAGTCAGTGTCATGCTTTGACACCGTAATCGTCGAAAGTCACCCCAAAATGATAGGCCGACGATGTTTCGCCTTCCGCGAAATGCTCGACGCCGACATGCACGTCGCGATGGGCCTCGAAACGATTCACCCGGAAGTCCTCCGCCGCCTCAACAAACGCATGACGCTCGACGATTTCTCCACCGCCGTTCGATTGCTTCGCAAGATGGGTGTAGGCGTCCGCGCGTTCATTCTCCTCCGCCCGCCGTTTATGACCGAATCCGAGGGCATCGATTGGGCCAAGCGATCCATCGAATGGGCTTTTGAGCAGGGCGTCGAGTGCTGCACAATCATCCCCACGCGTGCCGGCAACGGCGCAATGGAAACACTGGCCCGCTCCGGCGATTTCACCCCGCCCGCGATCGCCTCACTCGAAGAAGTAGTCGCCCGGGGATTGTCCCTGCACGCCGGCCGCGTTTTCGCCGACCTCTGGGACATCGCCGAAATCGCCCGAGACAAAGACAGAGAAGCCATCAACCGCCTGAACCAGATGAACCGCACGCAAATCCCCTTAGTGTAAGGCGATCATCATTTTTGCCGGGCGAGACAACCGCGAATGTTCGAGTATCATGCCCGCATGCGAAACGAAAAAGCGGACATCGTCATACTTGGTTCCGGCTTCGCAGGAAGCCTGCTCGCGCTAATCGCCCACAAGATAGGCCTGCGCGTCGTCCTCCTGGAAAAAGGGCGACATCCGCGTTTTCGCGTGGGTGAATCCTCGACACCGCTCGGCAACCTCAAACTGGAATCGCTCGCCGACACCTACGATCTGGGCTGGCTGAAACCCTTCTGCAACTACGGCTCCTGGAAACGCACCTACCCGGACATCGCCTGCGGGCTGAAACGCGGTTTCAGCTTCTTCAGGCACAGACCCGGCAAGCCGTTCCGCCCCGTCCCCGACCACACAAACGAACTGCTCGTCACCGCCAATCCCGACGACGAACGCGGAGACACCCAGTGGTTCCGCGCCGACTTCGACGCATTCCTCGTCAAAAAGGTCACCGAAGCCGGCATCACCTACCTCGACGGTTTCGACACAACTTCGATCAAACGCGACAAGCCCTGGGTCGTCAGAGGGCGGCGGGGCGATGAGGAAATCGAGATCACCGCGTCCTTCGCCGTCGATGCCACCGGCGACGGCCAAGCGCTCACCGAAGCCGTCGGCAACCAATCCACGGACGAAGGGTTTTACACATCCTCGCGAGCCGTCTTCGGGCATTTTGAGAACGTAGCCCCTTGGCGCGAAATCCTCTCCGGCAGAGGCCATCCGCTCGACGATCATCCATTCGATTGCGACGCATCCGCTTTGCACCACATTATCGACGGCGGCTGGATGTGGGTGCTGCGCTTCGACAACGGCATCGTCAGCGCCGGCTTCTCACTCGATCCCAAGAAATACCCAGCCGATCGAACCGTAACCGCTGACCAGGAGTGGCGGCGGCTGATGTTCCAGTACCCGTCGATCCGTCGGCAATTCAGACGTGCCAAGCCCGTTCAGCCGTTGTCAGCCACGCTGCGCATGCAAAGACGGTTACGCAACGCCGCCGGCGAAGATTGGGCCGCCCTGCCGCACGCCGTATGCTTCGTCGATCCGTTCCTCAGCCCCGGCATCGCCCACACCCTGTTCGGTGTCGAGCGGTTGGCCCGCATATTCAAGGACAAATGGGACGCGCCGGATCGGGTGGAATCGCTCGACGAATACTCCCGATCCGTCTACCGAGAGATGAAGCGCTACGACCGCATCATCGCCGCATGCATGCAAGGGGCGGATCGCTTCGACATCATGGTTCAAACGACGATGCTCTACTTTGTCGCTGCCACTTTTTCCGAAGAGCGCATGCGCTCCGGACAAGCCGGGGAGTCCGACGAGTTCCTTCTGGCCCACGACGAGAGTTACGCCAAAATCGTTGGTAAAATCTGCAACGCCGTTTCGTCCGATCGCGTAAGCACGCCCGAATCCTTCGCCAACCGCGTCACCCGCGCCCTCTCTGCCTACAACAACGTCGGCCTGTGCGACCCGCAAAAGCAAAACATGTACCCGTTCAAAACGCCCGGCGACGACGAAAACGCGAAGGATGCAAGCCAGGACACGGAGGATTCATCGAGCGACGACTGAACCCGTCTTCACGCGGTACGCCGCCCGAATCCACTCATCGACGGTATCCGCCGCCGCATCGGATGCCACCGCCTGCTCAATCCAGGATTCCACGTCGGCCCGACCGTCGCCGAGAGAGATCATTGCGTCGATGGCATCGCGTTGCGCTGTTGTCAGACGAGACGTGTCCACCGCGAGATGGGCCGACGCACTGACCGCAAGGTCGCCAAGTTTCCCGCGCAGCTCCGCCACAATCAGCTCCGCCGCCCGCGCCCCAATGCCCGGCAAACCCTTTAAGGCCTTTGCGTCGCCTTGTTCGATCCAATTCGCGATGCGACCCACCGGCTCCGACAGCGCCTTCAACGCCTTCTTCGGGCCGATGCCCTTGACCGAAATGAACCGCCGAAAGAACAGCTTGTCTTCCGCACGCGGGAAACCGAGCAGGTGCGGTTCCATCAAGCCGGAATTCTGCCCGCCGTCGATGAAGAAAATCGTGTGCAGCGTCACAGTTTGGCCATTGTGGGCAGCCAGCTCCGCAAGGGCGTAGCCCGGCGTCAGGATGGTCATCCCCACGCCTTCACGATCGACCACCACGTGGTCTTCGCAAACCTCAACAAGTTGCCCGGTAATATGTGTTATCATAATTCTGTTGTAACAGGTCAGCAGTGCGCAGTGTCGGATGACAAGAAACACGGCGAGGACGAGACTTTTTCGTACAGACGCAACGGTCGCCTTCTTCCTCCCCTCCTTGCGAAGGAGGGGCTGGGGGAGGTTCTTCTTGCGAGACCGAGTGTTGCTCTGGCCCAAACCCCCCTGTATCCCCCCTTTGCAAGGGGGGAAAGGATTGTTCCATGCCGCAAGAAAAGGGCACAATATACGCACGCATTGCACATGGCTGACCTGTCACTTTCCGTTTTCACCATGCGCGCGCCGTCAGGTCAACCGTCCGGTTATGGTGCGCACAGCACAATGCCACAGCCAGCGCGTCGGCTACGTCGTTCGGTTCGGGCGGTTTGGACAGCCCGCACGCGATGGCGACGGCTCGTTGCATTTGCGCCTTCGACGCCTGCCCGTTGCCCGTAAGGTATTGTTTGACCTGTGTCGGGTTGAAGCTGTGTATCGTGGCTTCGCGTCGCGCCGCCGCAGCCAGGATCACACCCCGCGCGTGACCCATCAGGATGGCCGTCCGCGGATGTTTGTAATGTGCGTACAACTGCTCGACCCCGATGGCAGACGGTTTCCATTGCGTCAAAACTTCCCAGATGTCCGTCGAAAGTTGATACAAACGTTCCGGCAGCGGTGCATGCACATCGGTCCGACATACGCCGGCATCGAGAATACGGATTTTCTCACCGCACAGATCCAGCACGGCGTACCCGGTCGTCTCCAATCCCGGATCGATTCCACAAACCTGCATGGTCGCGATCATCGCCGACCCGCACAAAAATGGAATTCAAAATCGCGAATTACCACGAACTCACTCCATCCGCCACAGTGTTCCGTCGGGGCGGTCTTCGAGCGTCACGCCCGCCGCCTTCAGTTCATCGCGAATGTGATCCGCGATTTCAAACTGTTTCGCCTTTTTGGCCATCGCCCGCGCGTCGATCAAGACCGTCATCAGCTTTCCGACGGCTTCGCCGCCGCCGCCGGCTTTTTCCGGCGGTTTCATGAACAACCCGTGCATCCGTCCGAGGTCCATCATCGCCCGTGTGGCTGCGTAGGCTGTTGTTTTTGCAGCCTCGCTCCCGCCGGCTTCGAGATTCTGCTCTTCGATAAACCGGTTGATGCGCGTCGTCATTTCATAGCACGCTGCGGCTGCACCGGCTGTGTTGAAATCGTCGTCCATGGCTGCGAAAAAGCGTTCGGTATGGTGATCCACATCTTTCGCAAAATCCGCGAATTCGCTCTTGGGTGCCTTGGACCATTCTTCCCCGCGCACGGCTGGGTCCGTGTAGGCCGACTTGCCGCAGACGCGCTCGGTCCGCTCGAACAGGCGATAGAAATTGGATAGGCCCTTTTTCTTTGCCTCCAGTTCGGTGTCTGAAAACTCGATGGGCCGGCGGTATTGCGTGCTGATAAGGAAGTAACGCAGCAACTCCCCGCCGTGCTCGTCGAGCAATGTGCTGAGTGTCATCTTCTTCAGCGCTTCCTGCATCGAGGTGTCGGATTTGCTGACCTTTTTCGTGTTGAAGCGCGTCAGGCCGTTGTGGAACCAGTATTTCGCGAACGGCTTGCCGGAGGCGCTTTCCGATTGGGCGATTTCGTTTTCGTGATGCGGAAAAATCAGATCGATCCCGCCACCGTGAATGTCGAACGAGTCGCCGAGATAGCGGCTGCTCATGGCTGAGCATTCGATGTGCCAGCCCGGTCTTCCCGAGCCCCAGGGCGAGTCGTACCGCACGTCCGCCGGCTCATCCGGTTTCGAGGATTTCCAAAGGGCGAAGTCGCCCGGATTGCGTTTTTGCTCTTCGCCAACGACCTCGCGATGTGTGTTTTGATCGTCCAGCTTCCGGTTGGACAGCTTGCCGTAGTCTTCGTCCTTGCTCACGTCGAAGTAGACATCGCCGTCGACCGCGTAGGCGTAGCCGTTGGCGATCAGCTTCTCGATCGTTTTGACGATATCGCCGATATGCTCCGACGCTTTGGGCATGATATCGATCGAATCAACACCCAGCCGGTTGATTCCGTTGAGGTAGTTGGCGGTCACCCGCTCCGCCAGCTCCGGCACGGTCGTGCCCTGGGCCTCAGCCTCGACGATCAGTTTGTCGTCCACGTCGGTGATATTGACGACGAAGGTCACCTCGTAGCCCTTGTGGACGAGGTAGCGTTTGATGACATCGAAGATCACCGGTCCCACCGCATGACCTATGTGGCTTGGCTTGTACACCGTCGGCCCGCAGAGGTAGATGCCCACTTTTGGCGGGTTGAGCGGCTCGAACGGCTCCTTCTTTTGCGTCAGCGTATTGTAAACTCGCAGGCTCATGGTTGCTCGGATCCTGTTCCGGTTAAGCGATTTCAGTCCAAAAACTCAATGGTAGCGGCAAGGGGTGGCCGTGGGTAGCAGAGCACGAACGACGCGACGCGAGCGGATGCATCCCAAAATGGGTGGCAATTCGTAGTGGGGGGTGGCACGGTCTACCGGCACAGTTGGTAGGCCGTGGGAGTTGGAGAATCCCACGGCCTGGCTGCGCCAGACCGTGTCACCCAGAATGGGATATCCCTCAACGCGAATACGTGTCATCGTGTTGCTCCTGACGTTCAATTGTCCGGGGACCGTACCGCATGATTGAGGCGCCGGTTCCTACTAATATAACGTCGGAGGCGCGCGCTTTTTGGGTAAAAAAAGCGCGCGCCCCCGGCTGAGCTCAGAATCGACGATTTTTGGGATGATTTGCCCGCCGGCGGGGCAAACGCCCCAGCGAGTGATTTTTGGATTTCGCCAACAAGATTACGCACGCACGTCGATTACGCCCGCGCCGAAATGACCTGGCCGTCGTAGCCCAGGGCCATGCTGTCGGGCAGTTCCTCATTCGTTTCAGCGTGTTTAAGCTCGTGCGCGATGTGGGTAAAAAACGTCTGCTTCGCCCCAATACGCTTGGCTGCGGCGATGGCCTGTTCCAGGTTGAAATGCGTCGGATGCGGCGTTCGGCGGAGTGCGTCGAGCACAAGCACGTCCAATCCCTCCAGCAGCGCGAAGGAATTTTCCGGGATGAGGCTGCAATCCGTGCAGTAGGCGAATGTGCCGAACCGAAACCCCAGCACGGGCATCCGCCCATGAAAAAGCGGGATCGGTATTACGCGTTGCCCGCAGATTTCCACGGGGGACGCATCCAGCTCGTGCAGGTCCAGCCTCGGTGCGGACGACGGGTACGACTCGTCGGTTTCAAATCCGTAGCGGAACATTCGTCGCAATTCCACGGCTGTCTCGGGCGAGGCGAAGCACGGGATCGTGCCCTTTGTGATCCAATTGAATCGCCGTAAATCGTCGATTCCGACGACGTGATCGGCGTGATGGTGGGTGAACAGCACGGCGTCCACGCGGCGGATGTCATTCGCGATGCATTGCAGACGCAGTTCCGGCGGGGTATCGACGAGAATCGAGCAATTCCGATACGCGATGTGAATTCCAGGCCGAGTCCGCTTGTCCCGTGGGTCGTCGGACAGGCATACCGCACAATCGCAGGCGATCATGGGAATGCCATGCGATGTCCCCGTGCCCAGAAGCGTTACCGTGATTTCGTCCGCGTTTGGCATGATCCGTCCGCCGCAAGACCGTTAAGAACGGCATGGTATCCCCGTACGCGGAAAACCGCCACGCAAGCCGGGATTCGCTCCGAATCCATGAGAGCGCCCCCAAACGGGTGGCAATTCGCAGTGCAGGCCGTGGGGGTTGCGGAACGCCACGGCCTGGCTACGCCAGACCGTGGCACCCAGCATGGGATGCATCCCGAACCCACCAGTTTCTCGCCCACTCGATCAGATCATCAACCCAAACCACAACTACCACGTCATTTGACATTGACGACGCGGCCTCCGAACGGGAAACTGCCCGCCATGCAGCGGGGCGGAACAATACGAAGGTGGAACGAGCAACGGGCAGTTTCGCCAATTCTTGACGGTGCGGCGGCTTTGCGGGCGGGGCGAATCCGGGGTCTGGTCCGAGAGGGTCGTCGTCGCGTCGCGTGCGGGCAGCCATTCTGGATGCTGCTCGCAGCGTTGCTGTGTGTGGACGGTTGCGGTGCGCCTGTGGACCGTGCGCCCGCACCGGCTACGGTCGCGCAGTCTATCAGAGTCAACCGCGCGAAACCGGCGGTGCGTGCGACGTTTGCTCCGTCCAAACATGACAGTGCCGTCGTCCTTGCCACCGTCGCGGGTCAACCCGTTATGCGATCCGATGTTGACGACCTTTTGTACGGGGAGCATGGCGTCAATCTTCTGGAGCAGCTTGTCGCGCTGCACGCGGTCCGAGAGGCTGCACGCGACAAGGGCATGAAAGTGTCGGGGGCCGAAATTGAGGTCGAGTACATCCGTTCGCTGGACGCGTTGCTGGGGCAGGAAGCCGCCGGCGATTCCAGAGCGCTGCGTACCAGGGCGGCTGAGTCTTTGCTTGACGAAATGCTGGCTTCGCGCAATTCGGTGCGTGGTGAGTACATGATTGTCATCGAGCGTAACGCCCTGTTGCGCAAGTTGGTGCAGGACGAGGTTCAACTGGATAAGGCTGCGGTTCGCCTGCAATTTGAGCGTATGTACGGTGAACGTGTGCAGATTCGCCACATCCAGACTTCGTCGCGTGAGGATTTCGACAAGGTGCTGGCTGAACGCACCGTCGGCGTGGAATTCGGCGACCTGGCTGTCCGCTTCAGTGCCAATCGAGCCAGTGCCGACAACCTGGGCTTGCTGCCGCCGTTCCCGCGCGAAGACCCGGATATTCCGGAGGCGATCCGCCGTGAGGCCTTCCTTTCGCCGCCGGGGATCGATTCCAACCCGATTTTCGTCGATGGGTGGTTCCATTTGATCCGCGTTGAGCGGCGGATTCCGGGTGAAAATGTCGAGTTTGAGAATGTTCGGGCTGACGTGGAGTCCGTCTTACGCGAAAAGGTGATTCAGGAGAAGATGCGCGAAGCATACGCCGACATCATCAGAAGGCTTAAGGTGAATGTCCACGATGCGACGATGGCAGAGTTGTACTACAATCGCCATCCCGATCAGAAACCGGAGGAGCGTTAACGCCCAAGCCAAGCGGGCAGCCGCCGGCGACGTGACAGGCGATACCGAGGAGTGGATATGAGCAGGCAGGATCGTTTCCGAGCAGTCTTGTTTCTTGGAGGCCCGGGTTCGGGGAAGGGCACCCAGGGGGCTGTCGTCGGTGGTTTCGAGCACATTTGCCATTTGGCGATGGGCGACATCTTCCGTTCGCTCGACAAGCGCAGCGACATTGGGCAGGAGTTTCTCTCCTATTCCACGAAGGGGTTGCTCGTCCCGGACGAGCTGACCGTGCGTGTCTGGCGGGCGCATGTGGACGGCCTTGTTGTGCGCGGCGCGCTCGATCTCGAAAGGCATACGCTGATTCTTGACGGCATCCCGCGCACGATGGACCAGGTCGAATTGATGGCCGAGCATGTGAACATTGTTCGGATTATGCACTTTGTCATACGCAATCAAAACGTGCTGATCGAACGGCTTAAGGGCCGGGCACTCAAAGGCAACCGCCCCGACGATGCCAACGAAGACGTTATTCGCGAGCGAATGCGCGTCTACGATGAATCCACCGCGCCGGTCCTCGACGCCTACGATCCCTCCGACATCGCCCGGATCAATGCGGATCAGCCGCCGCTCTCGGTGCTGTCCGACCTATCGAAATGCCTGAACGAATGCATCCCCACAAACCTTTGAGGCGGTTTCAGTCAGGTCGCAACGAGCCGTGGACTTTAGTCCGCGCGGACTCTCCGGTCGCCATTGATTCCACCCCGGTCAAATCCCCAAAAACCCAAGCCGTGTCCTCCGCAATGATTACGGTATTCCTGTGTGCCTTGCTGCTTGCCTCCGGATGCCATGTCAATTCTTCGACGCCCGACACGGAGACTTTCGCGAGCGATTTGGCCAACCCCGTGGGGCTTGCGGTCACCGTCGAAGGAACCCTGCTTGTTGCCGAAAGCTCTGCCGGGCAAATTCTCGCCATCGACGCTGAGGGCGTTCGCACGCCGCTCGTGATCGATTTCCCACTTGGCACGTTTTTTCCCTACGACATAGGTCCGCTGTCCGTTTTCGCCGCCGCGGATGGCACGATAATTGTCGGTGAGGGAGGGTCAGCCACTGGCGACGACCGCATCCGGTTTTTCGACGCTTCGGGCGTTGAGTCGACCGCTGGTGCGTTGGCTGCACCCACCGGCAGCAATTTCAGCGGGTTGGCGATTCACCCGGTGACCGGCGACCTGTATGCAGCCTCAGCCGAATCAGACCGCGTTTTTCGCGCCAAGAGCAACGGCGACGGGTCGTTTAGTGCCTTAACCGAGTGGATATCCGACACCGGCAGCCCGCCGATCGGTCGTCGCGCACCGGCCTCGGTCGCGGTTGCTTCCGATGGTTCGGTGGTCGTCGCGTTCGCGGATTTTTCCCAATCCGCAATCGTGCGTTTCGACGCAGCGGCTGATGATCCGACGGCTGCCTTTGATGAGTTGTATGCTACTGATGATGTGATCGCTGCTGTGGCCATCCATCCCGGCAGCGGAGAAATCTACTTTGCCGAGTCTATCTACACGTCGAACCGTCTCGGTACGGGTAGGGTAATGCGTTTGGTCGTCGCGGACGACGCATCCGTCGAGCCGGAGACGTTTCTCGATGGACTTTCCGCCCCGTCGGGCTTGGCCTTCGCCGCCGACGGAACGCTCTACGTCGCACTCCTGGGGCTGACTCCGAACGAACCGACCGGCTCCATCATCCGAGTCGCCGGGACCGGCGAATCCACCGGTCCCGCACCCGTCGCCCCAGCCGATCCGGGCGATACCGCGCAGCCCGATGTCGGCGAGACGCTAGCCGATCAACCGGACTCGGAAATGGTCCCCGCGAAGTCACGACCACAATAAGTGAATCGATCCCCGCGTTCGGTCAGGCATCGTTCGATGTTTGACAGGTTGCTACCCGGCAAACGGGTTCGGGTCTAGCAGGTCCGTCTTGCCCTTCGTGTCGCGGAATTCCTCGGCTGTGGGCATCGGATCCTTCTGCGCGTCAATCACGGGCCAGACTGCGGCGTACTTCTCGTTCAGCTCCAGGTAGCCCGCCCACTCCTCCGGCACGTCGTCCTCGGTCACGATGGCTGACACCGGACATTCCGGAATGCACAATCCGCAATCGATGCACACTTCCGGGTCGATGACCAGAAAATTCGCACCCTCGTGGAAGCAATCCACCGGGCAGACAGCCACGCAATCGGTAAACTTACAGTTGATACACGGCTCACCCACAACATGAGTCATGGCGGTTCCTCTCGTTTGAATCGTTCTTGTCGATGCGGATATACAATCCAATCCGCGGCCCGCGTTGTCAACGGCCTTATGACAAACAAAAAAGTCGAGCCGGTGAAAACAAGTCGACTCTTGCCCGTCCAACGCGCCGCTACTATATTCGCGCGCGTGTCCGATGAACAGCGCGTAGTTTCCTCAGCCAGGCTAATCGCAGGGCTGACCCTGTGTTCGCGCATTCTCGGTTTGATCCGGGAAGGCGTCTACGCGCAATACTTCGGTACCAGCGCGGTCCTTTCAGCCTTCCGCATCGCCTTCATGATTCCCAACCTCGCCCGAAGACTTTTCGGAGAAGGCGCACTCTCGGCTGCGTTCATCCCCGTGTTCGCACGGGCCAAGCACGATGACGATATCGACCACGCGCCGCGTCTCGCGGGAAGCGTTTTTACCCTGCTTTCAGTATTTTTAATCGCGATTGTCCTGCTCGGCGAGGCTGCTCTGCTTATCGCCCTCCGCTTCCATCCCGAGAGCTCGACGCTGAAATTCACAGCCATCATGCTGCCGTTTATGGCTTTTGTGTGCGTCGCCGCTTATCTCGGCGGCTTGCTCAATACCCTGGGCCGATTCGGCGCCCCAGCCGCTTCACCGATGCTCTTAAACGTCCTTGTCATCGTCGCAATCGTCGTCGGCGCTTACTCTTTCGGGCTGGAATCGACGGCGCTTGTCTACGCCGCTTGTGCAGCCGTCCTGTGCGCAGGCATCGCGCAGGTCGCGTTGCAATTATGGTCCCTGCATGCCGTCCGTTTCCAATTGCGATTCAATCTCAATTGGAAACATCGTGACGTCCGCGAAATCGTCACGCTCATGGGGCCTATGGTACTCGGACTGTCGGCTGTGCAGTTGAACACGCTGGCCGACATACTCATCGCCGATTACTTCATCCCCGACGGTAAGGGGCCGGCTGTCCTCGGTTACGCCCATTTCATGTACCAGCTTCCACTCGGCGTTTTCGGCATCGCCATCGCCACCGCGATTTTCCCGCTGCTGGCTTCGCACGCAGCCGCGAAACGCTGGGAGGATCTTTCGTCCGCAATCGCCAAGGGCTTGCGGCTCAGCTTTTTCATCAGCATGCCGTCGTGCGTTGGCTTGATACTGCTGGCCAATCCTCTGGTCACCACGCTGTTCGAGCGGGGGGCCTTTGGGGAAGCCGGTACGCAACGGGTTTCCCGCGCCCTTGTTTGCTACAGCCTTGGCCTTTGTTTTTACGCGACTCAGCACCTGCTCGTGCGGGCGTTTTACGCGCTCAAAGCCCACAACATCGCTGCCCGCGTCGCAGCCGGGGCGGTGGTGGTCAACATCGCCTTGAACTTCGCCCTGGTCGGTCCGCTGGCTGAGGCGGGGATCGCGCTGGCCACCGTCATCAGTGCGGTCGTTCAGGTCACGATGCTGGCACTGATGCTGCGTCGCCGCCTGCCGCCGATGGACCTTCGCGGGCTTTTTGGGAGCATGTTCAGATCGACCCTGGCCGCCGTCATCATGGCTGCCCCCGTTGCTTGGATCACGCTGTCGTCAGCCTTCACCTCGCCGGCGATTCAGGTCGTCTTGGCCGTTCCCGGCGGTGCTCTGGTTTACGCCCTCGCCTCGCGCCTCCTCCGCCAATCCGAGTTGAACCACCTCCTCCGCCGACAATGAACAAGTCGTCTCGCCCACGCGAACGT
Source organism: Phycisphaerae bacterium (assembly GCA_029260215.1). Taxonomy (GTDB): domain Bacteria; phylum Planctomycetota; class Phycisphaerae; order UBA1845; family UBA1845; genus OFTM258. The sequence goes on along the minus strand of JAJDDQ010000067.1, from coordinate 105,754 downwards.
AACATTTTCGGACCCTCGTACGCCGCATTTTCGCCCTTCACGGCGTTCTACGCACGGATTGGACACAAGAGGTGACAGATTGGGCGGGGGGGCACGTATACCGGGTGCGTTGGATGTCGATTTACGGAAGAGTTTTTGAACTAAAGGTTCAACCACGGTAAAATGGCTGGTTCGTGCGAAATAACCCGGAGCAGAGTCGTGCCCTTTATGCAGGCCGCCGTTTCCAACTCGACGTTCGCGATCCTGTGGCGGTCGATTATGACGGTTTTCCGCATCAATCCCGCCTCGATGACGCCCCGGAAACTGGGTTTCCAAATCACCGATCCCCAGGACTTGGACCGGGCTACGCGCATCTGCGAAACCTTCGCGGGCGGGTACAACGCGATGATCAGCGACCGCCGCGACGACGGCTGGTTGCAGTACGTCGATTCTTTGCCCCGACACTACAAACCGTTCGCAGCCGAAGGGGCGGCTATGGGCTTTTCGCTGGGAAGAACGCTCGCCGTCTCGCCGAAGTGTTTTGAAACTGAGCTGGTTAAGGCCAACGATCAATATTGCCATCTTCAATACGTCGGGCTGGGGTTCTGGTTGGCTATGCGCCGGGCGTCGGTTGGGAGAATCTGTCGCGTCGTCGATCAAATCGATCCGATGCACGGCCCGCTCTGCTGGGACGGTTACGGATTCAAATTCGGGTTTTTCAACTACGACAAGCAGGCACGATGGCGGCGGAGGTTCGCCGGCTTGCCCGGCTATGCACGAAACGTCGCCTATCAGGGGCTTGGCAGGAGTCTGTGGTTCCGATTCATGGGTGAGCCGGAATCGCTTGTTCGCGAAATCCGCGCCGTCGGTCAACACGATCGCGACATCGCCGCCGGGACCGGGTTGGCCATCGTTTTCACGCAGATTGATCGTCTCGAGCGCGCCGCCGAAGCGCTCGCGCTCATGCCGGACGCATGGCGGGGCGATGTGCTTTTGGGGATGACGTTCGCGTTCAAAGCCAGATCGATCAACGATCCGATTTACTTCGAGTCGTTGTTGAACGGAATGGACGATCGTCGCGCAGCCGCCGTGCTGGCTGCGATTTATGAATGCGACAGAATCGAGCACGAAATACGTCACGATGGAGCGATCGACGGTTATCAGCGTTGGCGGGAAACGTTGACCGGTTGGTTGCGTCAAAATGTGGAATATCCGTTTCTCGCCTTGAGAGAAGCCGGACGCACGGCGTCCGAGCGGGAAATGGTGTCGATCTTATAGACTGCGGGGTTATTCATGGTTAATTACCGACAGGCCAGGCAGGAAATTCTTGAGTGGGTGGCGGAGGCGATTCAAAAATCGCCCGAGGAGGTCGATACGACCAAGCCGCTTTCGGAATTGGGCATCGATTCGCTTGACGCGGTTCATCTGATCGCGACGATCGAATCCACCATCCGGCAGGAGTTGCCCGAGGATGTCATTCAGCGCGTTGGGTCGCTTGACGCAATCTTCGAGTTGATGGCTGACCGTCTCGCCGCCGCCTGATCGCTTTCGGCGCCCGGCCAAAGACGCCCTAATGTCCGAAGGAGGCGATTTTGTCGCACAACGTCGTCATTACCGGACTCGGGGTTATGTCGCCCGTCGGCTGCGGTGTCGATTCCTTCTGGGACGGTTTGCGAACCGGCCGCGAGGGTCGCAAGCCCGTCACCTCGATGGACACCACTGAGCTTATCCGCCACGAAGCGTGTACCGTTTCCGAACCCGTTGACGACGACATTCCCGGAGGGCGTGCGTCGCAGTTGGCTGTGATGGCTGCGCGCGAAGCACTGGCCGACGCGGGGTTCGGATCGGCCATCGATGCATCTACACGCGTGTCCGTTACCATCGGAACGACGATGGGCGAAACCGAATTTATCGAAGACGCGCTCACCGCCGATGCAGACCATTGGCTGAATCAAGAGCACGCACAACGCATCATTCAGGGGCAGCCGGGTTGCATCGCCCGCGCGGTTCAGCGGGATTGTGGCGCAATGGGCGAAGCCGTCGATATCTACGGCGCGTGTGCCGCCGGCAACATCGCGTTGGCTTTTGCGCTGGACGCGCTGCAATCCAGGAAATGCGACATCGTGTTGGCCGGTGGGGCGGACGGCTTCAGCCGGCTCGCATTCATCGGCTTTATGCGATTGCGACTGATGGCCGCCGAGTCGTGTCGCCCGTTTGACGCAAATCGCGACGGTCTGCACGTCGGCGAAGGGGCTACCGTCTTTGTGCTTGAACGCGAGGAAGACGCCCGTGCGCGCGGTGTGAAGATTCGTGCCCGGCTGGCTGGTGCAGCCATGACCAGCGAGGATTACCACCCCACGCGTCCCGAGCCGAACGGTGACGGCCTGACGCGGGCGATCCTCGGAGCACTGCGCACCGCCGATATGGACGCTACGGATATCGATTACGTCAACGCCCACGGCACGGGCACGCCGCAAAACGACATGATCGAAGTCAAGGTGATGAACAACTGCCTCGCACCCGGCACACCGTTCAGTTCGACCAAAGCGGTTACGGGCCATACGATGGGGGCGGCGGGTGCGATGGAGGCTGCCGCTTGCGTTTTGAGTCTGGAAAACCAGACGTTGATTCCCACGTGGCACCTCAACGAGCCTTTGGAACCTTGCGAAATGGAAGCGTTAATCGACGTGCCGCGAAAGACGGGCGTTCGGGCAGCACTCAACAACTCCGCCGGATTCGGCGGATACAACAGCGCCGTCGTTTTGGCGAAGGCGTAGGCGGGCAAAGCGGATGAATCCTCCCAACGGTGAACGTGTGATGATTACGGGCTTGGGGCCTGTGACGTCAATCGGCATCGGGCGGGACGCTTATTGGCGGGGGTTGAGCGAAGGGCGATGCGCCGTCGCCCCGCGCCAGTTGTGCATCGACCTTGGCGCTGAAACCGAATTCCACGTCGCATCGATGCCCCCTGCTCTACCGACTATTCGCCCGCATCATGAATTTCTTGAACGCAACGATTACGCCGGTTATCGCGACCTGGCCTACGCTTTGGCCGCCATCGATTTGGCCATCGAAGACGCGCAACTGACTTACGATCGTGAGGACAACAACATCGGCGCGGTGCAGGCTTTTGAAGCGCCCGGCGTGGAGAGGGCGGTCGCGACCATGTTCGAGCGGTGCGCGACTCTCGAGGGCGGCCCCGACGGTCCGCCGAAGCTCTACGAGGTGCTTGCCCCCAGTTTCTACAACGTTCAGAACTTTGTCTACGTACACGCCATCGGCAAAGCCTTCGGTTTTCACGGGTTTTCCACCAGCGCACACAACGCGTGTGCGTCCGGTGCCTTCGCCATCGAAATCGCAGCCGATCGCATACGCTCAGGCCGGGCGGAGACAATGGTCGTTGTCGGCGGAGAAGCCTTCGATACCGGCGTGCGTATCGAGTGGTTCCGCAAGCTCGAAATCCACGCTGGCAAGGGGCTGATGAAACCGTTCGACCCTGAGTCGAAGGGTTTCTACGTCGGAGAAGGAGCAGCCGCCCTCGTGCTCGAATCTGCGTCGTCAGCCGAGCGACGCGGCGTGACGCCCTACGCCGAGTATCTTGGCGGGCACTTCGCGCATCAAGGCTGGAAGCACTCCATCCCCGATGTCCGCAGCCAATACCTGCGCAAGACCATCGAGCGCGTCATGCACGACAGCGGTGTCTCGCCCGAGGGGATCGACCTCATCGTGCCCCACGCAGCCTCAACTACCATCTCCGACGGATATGAGGCTGTCTGCATCGCCGACGCGTTCAAAGGGCACAGGACTGAAGCGATCGCAACCGCCCTCAAACCGCACATAGGCCATACGCTGGCAGCCAGCGCGATCATCGAGTTGGCCGGCGCTCTGCTCGCGATGAAAAACGGTGCGATCCCCGGCACGCTGCACTCCCGCGCCCAATGCACGCGACTGCCCGTCCCGCTCGCCACGCAGACGGCCACCGCCGATGTGCGAACGCTCCTGAAGATTTCGACCGGCTTTACCGGCCACGACGCAGCAGCGATCTACCGCCGGGTCGATTGAGCAGTTGGTCGCCGCGACAGATGGCATGTTCAGCCAATGAGATCGCGGTTCAGCGAGGGCAAATCCGCCGGAATCCAGTCGTTGCCCGGTAATCGTCTATCCGTTGGTCCGCATATCGGCACGTGCGATGCTTGGGATATCCATCCGCGAAACGCGGTAACCGCCGTGCCTTACCCAGTAGGAACCCTGGTGCGAATCCCCTGTTTTCAGCGTCGCATAGGGTGATATCGCCTATTGCGGCGTATCCGTGTGGGGAGGGTGTTCGGGCGAACCGATATTCACACTATAGCTAATCAAGGGTCAGGCACGTCACGATTCGCGTGGCGACTGTGTACGCTTACCTGGAAATGGCGGCGATGGAATGAATGTGGAACAAGCCAGGAATCAGTCGGGCGACTCTCGCTTTCGCGCGATCTTTGATTCCGCAGGCGACGCGATAGTCGTCATTAACGCGCAGGGCTTGATCGAAGCGTTCAGCCCTGCGGCGGAATACATCTTTGAAATGTCCGCCGCCGAAGCTGTCGGCCAGGACGTTTCAACACTCCTACCCACGCCGTTCGACGAGGAACACAACGACAGCATCGCGACACATCTGAAACACGACAGGGAAACGTTGATCGGCAGCGTTCTTGAAGTGACCGCTCAACGCAAGGGCGGAGAAGCGTTCCCCATCCGGTTGTTCCTCAACAGCCTGCGCGTGGGGGATCGGGTTTTTTTCACCGCAATCATCCGCGACCTGTCTCGTGAAAAGGCCGTCGAGCAACAACTGTATGACTACGCGCTTGCGCTTGAAGGTGCGTACAAGGCGATTTCAGACGCCAACGATGAATTGGAAGAATCCAACGCGCGCACGGAAATGGCGACGCGGTCCAAGAGCGAATTCCTCGCCAACATGAGTCACGAAATCCGCACGCCCATGACCGCGATTCTCGGATTTACGGACATGATCCGCGGGCGAAACGGTACCCAACTCGCCCAGGCCCAACACAACGACGCCATCGACACCATCCACCGCAACGGCCAACATCTCCTACAACTTATCAACGAGATTCTTGATCTGTCCAGAATCGACGCAGGCCAGTTGATGCCCTCGTCCGAACCGCTCGATTCTGCTGCCCTTGTCAGCGAATCTGTATCGCTCTTGAAACAGCGCGCTGACGTCAAAGAGCTGTCGTTGACCGTCGCGTGGAAATCGCCACCCCCGAAACGTGTTTTGGGTGATGCGCTGCGGATCAAGCAAATTCTGATCAACCTCATCGGCAACGCGATAAAATTCACCGACAAGGGCGATGTGCGCGTCGAAGCCGAGTGGGTAGACGATGCACAGCAAGGCCAACGGCTGCGTGTGGACATCGTCGACACCGGCGTCGGGATGACTGCGCAACAGGCGATCGATGTTTTCGAACCGTTCCGGCAAGCGGACACGTCCGCTACGCGCATGCATGGAGGTACCGGATTGGGGCTGACCATCTGCCGCAGCCTCGCGCGGGTCATGAACGGAGATGTGACGATCGTTGAGACGAAAATCGGAGCGGGGACTCGATTTCGCCTGGAAATCCCCGCCTTCGCCGCGCCGGACTCCGAGCGGGATGAGGGCAATCGGATCGGGGGAAGGCCGAGCGAGTTAGCGGCGGACAACAGTGATCTGACATCCACGAACATACTTCTCGTGGAAGATGGTCCCGATAATCAGCGACTGGTTTCCTTCATCCTCTCCCACGCAGGTGCGAAGGTGACGCTGGCTGAGAACGGCAGCATTGGCGTGGACAAGGCCATGAGCGCCCTGCGGGACGGGCGACCGTATGACGTCATTTTGATGGACATGCAGATGCCGGTCATGGACGGTTATGAGGCAGCCAGAACGCTGCGTGAAAGCGGTTACGAACGGGCGATTGTGGCTGTCACTGCCCACGCGATGGATGGTGATCGGCAAAAATGCCTCGACGCCGGTTGCGATGATTACATGACCAAGCCCGTTCACCGCGGCACGTTGTACTCGAAGGTCAGGCAGTGGCGCGATATGCATCCGAGCGTTATCGTCAAGTAGCCCGTCGCAAGACACTTCACACGAGACGGTTATTCCCGGCCGAAGGCACGCATCAGTCGGACCGCGTTGCGCGCGAACACCCGTCGCGGAGCGCTGTGGTCCGAAGCAGCCAATGCGCCCTCGATCCAACCCGGATGCAGACGCGGTGAATCCACGCGCTCTGCCGGCGCGCTTTCGGCGGGGGCGCTGGGCGGTGCGGGTTTGATCGTCCATCCGATGCCAAGCCCCACAAGCAGAACGGCTGCGTACGCGAACGGTTGAAGCCATCCAACGGCGTGCCTCCGCCGCGCAACGGACAGGGTGGGTACGTCTGCGCCATGTCGCAACACGTCGAGCGTTTCCATCAGTTCGTCGATTTCCCGCGAACAGGCATCGCATGCGCTGAGATGTTCGTCAAAAAGAACGCGATCATCCGCCGACAATTCATCGCCGAGATAATCCGCCATCATTTCACCAACGCGCTCGCAATTCATGATCGTTCTCCGGACAACAAGCCAGCCACTCTGAACACGCCCCGCGCTGCCTTCAGCGCTCGAAGATAGTGCGTTTTGACGGTCGGAATCGCCAACTGCATCTGCCGTGCGATTTCGCTGAACGTGTGATCGTCGTACACCTTCGCAATCAGTACGCCGCGCTGAAGCTCGGTCATCGCATCCAGCGCCCGCGTCAGCGTTTCCGCTTCTTCTGCGCCGACGCTTTGCTTCTCGGCGATGCGTTCCGGCACTGTCGCGTCGCCGGATGTCCGTGTCCGCTTGCGTCGCCGGCACAAATTCAGACTGTCGTTGATCGTGACACGCCGCAGCCATGCCGTCGGATTCTCCGGCATGGCTGCGGAATTGCGCGCCCGCCACCATTTGACGAATACTTCCTGCGTCACGTCCATCGCGTCGTGATGATTACGCACAACCCGGTAGGCCCAGCCAAAGACCGCGCCGCGGTGCGCTTCAAAATGTGGGTCAACCTGCGCTGTAGCCATCCGGGCACCTGCTCCAGCTCGCTTTGAACGATCGCTGTGTCGCATCTTCGGCTTCTTGTCAGTCGGACACGCGTGACGTTACCAGCATCTCCACGACCCGGTCGTAGAAATGTTCGCCGTTTCTCTCCCAGACGACGCGCCCGTTTTCGATCTTGTCGCCGTTGTGGCCGAGAATCTCGCCCGGCATCTCAACGCTGATTTCCCAGCCGTCGTCGTGGTAGTCTTCCGTGATGGCGTAGCGTCGTCGTTCCGACTTCAACTGTCGGTTGAACGCACGCACGTCGGCCTTGCTGAGGTTCGCGTTGCGAAGTGCGTCGTCGACGGCTGCGTCGATCTGTTCATCGACACGCTGCGCGATCTCCGCCAGCGGATCGGAGTCGTCGGTGGAATCATCCTCGGCCGTCACCAGCAAGTGCAGGATCTCATCCGTATCAACGTCTCGCAGGATCGAGTCGGCGCGACCCAGCACATCGAGCAGCAACAATTGAGGCCACGACTGTTTGGAATTCCGCAACGCCCGGCGAATCAAGCCCTGCTGTTTGTGTCGTTCGACTTCGACCAGTGCATCCACGAACTTGCGCGCTTCAGACTCACTCATATCATCCGGGTCGACATCGCGGTAATCCTCGTACACCGAGTTCCACCAGACATCCACAAACGCCGACGGTCTCGGCTCACACACGCGTTTGAAATGATACAGCGTGCCGTCGGCTGTGCGTTCGACCGTGACCGTCGTGGCGTGACGCATCGCCAGTGCTTCGCCTTCCGCATCGGCGGTCGGGTAGGTCGACGGGATCGGTTGGCCAGCGGGGATGGTCACGACAGCTTCGCGGTAGACCTTTTGCTTGTCGTCGTCCCCCTTCTCGACACGCTCCTTGAAGACCCAGCCGTCCGCCTTGGCCAGTGCGGGGGCACCGTTCTCCATGTCCTCGCGATCGCCTTCGACCTCGATCCACCAGTGCATCGAGCCGTCCGGTTTGACCGTGATCGTCTCCTTCCGCTTCACGCATCCGAAGGCGGCCAGCGCGATGATCGCCGGAACCAGCAGTGTTGTGACCCATTGGCCGGTTTTCGTATTCGTCATGTTTCACGTCTCCAAGTGCGATTGTTGCGTTCCATCGAGACCGGCCCGTCGCCGGTTCCCAACAGATTGACACGCGACCTCGGGATTTGGATGACGCGATTACCGAAAAAACCGTTCGCGGGCCTGCGTCGTCTGTAACTCTTCGGTTGCGTGCAACGTCAGACGGTGGCACACGCCGTTGGGTCTTGTGGATGCGATGATTTGCCTTCCTGCTCCCCTCCTTACGAAGGAGGGGCTGGGGGAGGTTCTTCTTGCAAGGTGAACCGTCACTATGGTCGAAACCCCCCTGTGTCCCCCCTTCGCAAGGGGGGAAAAGATCGGTTCCTATCACAAGGAAGATACAGCAAATAGCCTCACATTGCACAAGCCGAAGAGTCATTGCCGCTCAAGGAGCGGTCGAAATCGCCCATTGCATGCCAGCCCAGTCCAGGACGTCTAGGTCGCCGTCGCCATCGAGGTCGGCTGAGTCGCAATCGTCGGAGCTTTCGCCCTCGCAGGCAAACCAGAGCGTGTAGTCCGATAGGTCCGAAGTGCCGTCGCCGTTCAAATCGCCGAGGATCAGTTCGAACGCGCCGATGTCCACATTGGGGCTGACCGTGTCGGACGGATCGAACGGGAATCGGCCTCGCGCGATTCGCCTACCCATCGCGACATCCGTCTCCAGCCACTCGGGGACAGCCTCATTGTCGCCGGCATCGATGCAGGGCGAGCCGATGCCGGGGCGGGGCGCATCGTCTTCCGTGCCGACTTCGCCGTCTTCGCCCGCCGCCTGGGGCCAATCCGGTTCGTCGCCGATGTTGTTGTCGCCTTTGAACCGATTCAAACCCTGAATGTTGCTGTACGAGATTTCCGGAGCGACCGGGCCGGTGTATTCGATCTGAGCGGCTTCACCCGTGCCTGACTCATTCGTATTGCCCAAAATCGCGCAGTTGCGAATCGTCGGCAGGCTGAATGCCACGTTGATGCCGCCCGCGGTGGGCGCGTGGTTGGCCCACATTGTGCAATTGATGAATTCGGTGTCGCTGTCGACATTGTGAATCGCGCCGCCTTTTACAATGGCACTGTTGCCGCTGAACACGGCATTGAAGAACGTGGGATCACTGTCGAGCAATGAGGCTGCACCGCCGCCGATGGTCGCGTCATTGCCGTGGAATTTGCAGCTAATCAGCATCGGATCGCTGTCGAACGCGCAGTGCAGACCGCCGCCGTCCTTGGCTGAATTGTTGATGAACACGGTATCGAGCACCAGAGGCGCTGAATCGAAAATATTCTCCATCCCGCCGCCGTTGCCGCCCGCTGTGTTGGCGATGAACCGGCAGTGACGGAACGTGGGACTGCTGTTGACACACACCACGCCCCCTCCGTTCGATCCGGAAGTGTTTCCTTCAAACGTGCAGCGCGTCAGTTCGCCGTCGCTGCCTTCGATGAAGTACGCCCCGGCTGCGACATCGTCAGCCGTGTTGTTGGTGAATGTGCAGTCGATGAGTTCGGGCTTGCTGGCGTCGGTGTTGTACATGCCGCCGCCCTGTTTGGACTGGTTGTTCTCGAACCGGCAGTTCGTGAACGTAGGCGTCGCCCCGCTGTGGTTGTACGCGCCGCCGCCGCTGGTGATGGAGACGTTGCCCGACCAGAGACAGTTCGTAAACGTCGCACGGCCTGCGTTGGCTGAGCCGCCCCCGCCGCCCAACGTACCGCCCGTGCTGTTGTTGATGAAGCGCGTGTCGATGACGGTCGTGTCCAGATCGCGCTGGATGAACAGGCCGCCGGCCCACATGTCAGCCTGGTTGTCGCGCAATTCGCAGTTGATGATGGTCATGCCGCCGTGGTCGTTGACCGTGCCGTGGTTGGTGGCGAAGTTGTCGCGGAAGAGGCAGTTGCGCAGCGTCGGCTTGCCCGTGAAGTCGGGGAAGCCGTTGTGATTGTGCAGGCCGCTGCCCTGATCGGTTTTTTCCGCCAGCGTGCCGTTCGCGTAGCCGCTTTGAACGGTGAAGCCGTCCATCACAGTCGTTTCGGTAACGTTCGGATCGCCGTTAGTGACGACGTGGTAGCAGTTGTCTGTGCGGTCGCCGAAGTCCGGCGTATCGTCGCTGTTGAGATCGCCGCTGAGAATCGTCTCGTACAATTCGATGTCTCGTTCGTCCGGGTCATTCGCACCGCAACCGGCGTATCCGCCTTCCAAAACAACGTCGGGGGCAAGGTCGAAGGTCGCTTTTCGCGGTTCGGTCAGATTCCCCACGTCGGGGACATACAGGCCGTCAGCCACGCGGATGATCGTGCCCGGGTTCACCGCGTTGAGCGCGCGCGACAGCGATGGCAGTGCGCGACACCACGACGAGCCATCGCGATCCGCCCCCGTCGCGTCGCGATCGACAAACAACTGCCGGCGAACTACGGCTATTCCCTGAGGTGAGGCTACACCCGAGTCGCACACGTCTTCGATTTCCGTGCCGTCAATGTTGACGCGGCGGACGAGATTCGCATCGCCGTCGGTCCAGTAGAGTTTCCCAGCCGCCCGATCGAAAGCTAATCCGAGAGGATCGCCGGCGGTGTCCATGACCGTTTCGATTTCTTCACCGTCGAGGCGGGCGCGGCGAATGTCGCCCGAACCGGCGCTGGTCCAGTACACGCGGTCGTCGCCGTGATCGATCGCGATGTCGAAGGGCTGCTCTTGATCGAGGGCGAGCACCTGCATGTACGCACCGCTGAGCGGCGCGCGCATGACCGTGTTCCATCCGATATCCGTCCAGTAGACGTGTTCGCCGAGTCGATCGATGGCGATGCCCCACGGCGTGCTCAGGTTTTCGACGACCATCTCGACGTTTCCGCCGTCGAAGTCCGCGCGCATGACTTTGGCGAGCGCGCCGTCGGTCCAGTAAATCTTTTTGTCAGAGTGGTGCAGGGCGATGCCCGACGGTGCGCCCAAACCGTCCGTGACGAGGTCTTCGACGTCGGTCCCGTCAAGATTCGCCCGGCGGATGCGCGGCTGAACAAAGGGCAGACCCTGCGTCCAGTACACCTTCCCGCCAGCCAGATCGACTGCCAGGTCGTGCGGGCTGGCCAACGAGCCCAACAGCGATTCACACGAGTCCCCCGCTTCGAGGTCCACTTGGCTAAAGTCCCCGGAACCTGCATTGATCCAATAAACGGTTTGACCGACGGCTGCGTGCGTGGTCACGAGAAACCATGCGACCGCGCAGGCTGCGCGTACCCCGATTTTCACCCCAGTCATCCTATCCACTCCTTGGTTTGTTTCCGACTCGACGGACGCCATGAACGTGTCAGGCGTCACCCCGCCCCGGTGTCGAGCCGATCCTTCAACTTCCTCCGTGTGCTTCAACCCTTCGCGCTATTGTAACAACGTCGGAGACGTGCGCAAAATTCCCCCTATAGCGCGCTCGCCTGTGGTTGTGGGCTTCTCGCGATGGCTCTTACATCACGGCAAAGTAGCCTTCGCAGGCTTTGTCGAAGCCTTCGCGGGTCATTTTCGGGGGTTCGTCGAAGTATTTGGCTCGATTCTCGATTTGGAGAATCAGGTCGCGCGGGTGGCATGCGCGGAAGGGGCGATTGTTGGCTTTGTAGTGCGTCTCGATGAGATAGTTAATTGCGTCCTCGTCCTGTTCCATCTTCATGTTCCTGGCGAAGAGGTCCATCAGGGCGCGGTACTCTGTTTCGGTGGGGTCTTTGACGTTGATTTTGTACGGAATGCGACGCAGAAAAGCGTCGTCAACGAGATCCTTCGGCTCCAGGTTGGTGCTGAAGATGATCAACTGGTCGAATGGCACTTGGATTTTCTTGCCGTTGGCCAAGATGAGATAGTCGTAACGCTTTTCCAATGGGACGATCCAGCGATTGAGCAGTTCGATGGGCGCCATCCGCTGCCGCCCGAAGTCGTCAATGACCAGTGTGCCGCAGTTGCTTTTCAGTTGGACTGACGGTTCCGTGATTTTTGTGAAGCGATTGTATTGCAATTCGAGCTGGGGCATGGTCAGTTCGCCGCCAACGACGATGGTGGGGCGTCTGATCTTGATCCAGCGCGTGTCATACTCCTCCTCGATAATCGTGGGGCCGAGGTCGACGGCTTCGTGATTCTCTGAGTCGTAGAACTTGATAATCTCGCCTTCGATCCAGATGGCGTGCGGCACCCAGATGTCGAGTCCGAAGCATCGCGTGATACGCTCGGCGATGGTGGTCTTGCCGTTTCCGGGGTAGCCGTAAAGGAATAGCCCTCTGCCGGAGTTGATGGCAGGCCCGAGCGTGTCAATGACTTCTTCGGAGAGGAGGATATCGGAGAAGGCCTTCATAACCGCGTCGCGGCTGGGATGTTCAATGGTGATGGACTGTTGGTGTACGGATTCGATGTATTGTTCGAGCGTGACGGGCGCGGGGCCTACATAACTGCATTCGTCGAGAAAGCGTCTTGTGCGGTCGCGACCGCTCTCCGAAAGGGCGTATTTGAAGTCGCCCATAGACTGGTCCTTGTAGAATATGTGCTGTTCCTTCTTGAGAAAGGCGAGCACTTTCTGGACCGGCTCACTGGGTAGGCAGAGGTCGCGCTCGATTTTTCTGCCCATGACTTCGCCGACGCTGAAGAGATACTTGCAGACGAGTGCTTCGACGAATGACTCGTTGAGTCCAGTCTCTTTGAGCGTCGCGGGCGCGACCGGGTAAATGGTCTGCGGGTCGATGTGTTCTTCGGTCACGATCTTCTCCGGTGAGATTCGCTTTGTTTCGATTCGACGGATTCTATCTGCCAGCGTCCGCGAGAACTGAAGTTCGCGGCTCGTTGATTGTGCGTCGGGCGTTTTCGTGGGCGGTCACAGTCCTGGGCGCGACCTCAACATGCTATTCGAGACCCTCGGTTTCCTGGATGAGTGTAATCATCGCCGGGCCGCCTACCACAACCATTAACGCGGGAAAAATAAAGAGAATCAGCGGGATGAGTAACTTGACCGCTGTCTTGCCCGCAGCCTCCTCCGCCGCCTGTTGTCTCTTGCTGCGCAGCATGTCGGACTGCACGCGGAGCGTCTTGCCGATGCTGCTGCCGAAGCGCTCAGCCTGAATAACGGTCGCGACCAGCGACTGAATTTCGCGTACGCCGGTTCGATCCGCCAGATTCTGAAGGGCTTCGTTGCGCGGCAGGCCCATGTTCATCTCAGCGTTGGCGAGTCTGAACTCGCCCGCGAGGTCGGGGTAGGCGGTGTCCATTTCCGTGCCCACACGCGCGATGGATGCATCCATGCCCAAACCGGATTCAACCATAATGACCATCATGTCCAGACAGTCTGCCAGACCTTTCTTGATTTTTAATGACCTTGTGGCTGACACCTGCGAAAGATACATGTCGGGCAGCATGAAGAACATAGCCCCACCGAAAACCGTGTAGATAGTCATTTGCAAAGTGGCTTGATTGAGTGACCACGTCATTAGAAGCGTCAGGCCAGCCGCCACAATGCCCATGACCGTCTTGCTCGCCAGGAAGATCGCCGGGCCCGATTCGCTGCGGATTCCGGCCGCCGCCAGTTTTTTGCGCAGGCGGGACTGTTCCTCATCGCTCATGGGCGCTGCGATGCGCGGAGCCGCTCTCTTCATGGCGGCCATCAGGTGCGGCGTGGCTACCTTGGTGGGCGGACCTTTCTTGACGGCACCGCTGTCGTCCGACGCGAGCCGGCGGTCGATGGCATCGCCTTCATTAGCCCCTCTGGGCATGAGCGCATAGACAACCAGTGCAATGCCGACAGCGGCTGCGATACATCCAGCGATCAAAAATTCCATCGTTCTTACACCTCGATGGTGATGATTTTGCGAATCATGGCCCAGCCGAGCACTTCCGCGACACCGGCACCGATCAACATCTTGTTGCCCATTTCGTCCTCCAGCAGCTTGCTCGCGTATTCGGGGTTGAGCACCATCATGACCAACAGCATCAACGGCGGCAGGCCCAAAAGTATGATGCCGCTCATGCGCCCCTCAGCTGTCAACACGCGGACCTGTCCGAAGAGTTTAATCCGGTCCCGAATGATCGTACTGATTTTTTCAAGCACCTCAGCCAAGTCGCCACCGGCAGTTTTTTGAACCTGCACCGCGGTCACAAAAAAGCTGACGTCCATTTGGTCCAGCCGATCGCGCATGTTGCCAAGGGCGTCTTCAATGCGAATGCCGAGATTCTGCTCGTAATACACCATGCCGAACTCCGTGCGACTGGGCTCGGGAAGCTGCTCCGCCACCACACCGATTGCGGCGGGCAGAGACTGCCCCGCCCGCAGAGCACCGACAATGGCATCGAACACCTCGGGCAACTGCTCAACAAGCGCGTAAAGCCGGCGTTTCTTGCGATAAGAGATGTACGCGATAGGCCCGAAGAAGATGGGCAGACCGACGATCAACGCCCGACCAATGCCGACCTGAAGCAGGAATAGTACAACGATCACACCGATCGACGCGAAGCCAAGGCGATAAACCAAACGAGCTGCGTTCCAGTCGAGGTCGGCCTGGTAGCACATCTTCTGAAGATTGTCGACGGGTTGAAAGCTCGCGATGGAATTAAGCAACCCCTTGGAACCCTGTGACGCGAGGGCGCTCTTGCGAATGAGAGATTTCTGAATCTCCTCCTGGCTTCGCTGATCCGCTCGACGGGTGGTCTTTCCCATGAGACGATCGTCGACGCGCTTGGCCTCCTGTTTCCGCAAATCGCGAAAGAGTGTGAACAGGCTCATAATGACCACGGGAATAGCCACAATGAGCACAAACAACATCACGATGGGGTTGTTGAGAATAATGGCGGCGATGATGGATGAAAGCGTCATGGTCATGATCGGTTGGCCTGATCGCGAGCGAGCACTTCAGGCCCGGATTCGAGAATGCGTCGTTCGAAATTCAGCATGGAAATATCCGCACCGTGCGACTTGAGCCGATCGAGAAAGCTGGGCCTGACGCCGGTGCAAATGAATTGGCCGAACGCCTTCCCTTCGTCATCGATGCCCTGCTGCTCGAATTTGTAGATCTCCTGCATGGTGACGACGTCGCCTTCCATGCCCAGCACTTCCGTGACGGACAGAATCTTCCGAGGCCCACCAGTGAGCCGCGATGCGTGGACGATGAGATCGAGCGCCGAGGCGAACTGCGTACGAATCGCGCGAATGGGAAGATCAAACCCGGACATCATCACCATCGTCTCCACGCGCTGAACCGCGTCGCGCGGGCTGTTAGCGTGGACTGTGGTAAGCGAACCATCGTGCCCGGTATTCATAGCCTGAAGCATGTCCAGCGTTTCGCCGCCTCTGCATTCGCCGACGACGATCCGGTCCGGTCGCATGCGCAGACTGTTAATCAGCAGGTCGCGAATAGCGATCGCCCCTTTGCCTTCGATATTCGGCGGGCGCGTTTCGAGACGAACCACGTGCGGCTGGCGCAACTGCAATTCGGCTGCGTCTTCGATAGTGACGATACGTTCGGTATTCGGAATGAACGACGAGCAGTTGTTGAGCAGCGTTGTCTTACCGGAGCCCGTCCCGCCGATGATGAGCACGTTCAGTCGCCCGACGACAGCCGCCTCAACGAAGTCGCGCATTTCCGGCGTCGTGCTGGACCAGCCAATGTAGTTATCCCACGTAACCGGATCCTTGCCGAATCGGCGGATGGAAATCGACGGCCCATCGAGCGCGAGCGGCGGAATAATCGCATTAACGCGGCTGCCGTCGGCCAAGCGAGCATCAACCATCGGGTTGACCTCGTCGACGCGCCGGCCCACAGCCGAGACGATCTTGTCCAGCACGTGCAGCACGTGGGCATTGTCCTTGAATTGCACGTTGGTGAGTTGCAGCCGCCCCTCTTTTTCCACGTAAACCGACTTGGGGCCGTTGACCAGAATATCGCTGACCGCCGGATCGCTGAGCACCTCCTCAAGTGGGCCGAGACCAAACGTCTGATCGAGCACTTCGCTGATAATGCGCGATCGATCCATCTGATCGAGCAGGACGTCTTCCTCATCACACAGCGCTGTGACGAGCGCTTTGACCTCCTCCCGAGTGACATCGCTGTCCTGTTCGATGACCTGAGAAAGGTCCAGCCGATCGAGCAATTTGCGGTGGATGCGTGTCTTGATGGAATCCAGATCGGTACGCTTAGTATCGCTGGGTTTTGGCGGTGGAGGAGGCGCGGAATCCTTAGGCTCGTCTGGCTTTGGGGATTTGGAGCCGAATCCCGACGGCGGTTTTGAAGATCCCCGAAACATCGTATCTCTCGCGAATGGTTGAGGCGCGACACCGTCGCGGCACCAACGCCTGCGTTATTTGAACAACCGTGAAAAGAGTCCCGATTCCTTGCCGGCTGGCTCAGTCGAAGGACCGCGAATCAGGTCGGCCAACTCACGAATCGCGTCGCGCGCCTTGGAACGCGGCGCGTTGGCCGCCAGCGGCTCCCCAAGGTTGATCGACGCGCTCACGCTCGTCCAATCGTCGGGAATAGCCGCAACGATCTTCGTGCCCAGACTCTTTTCGAGCCGCTGCGCATTAAGATGACTCATCCCGCCGCCCGCACGGTTGCAGACGACTTCCACACCCTGTCCTTCAAAACCGGCTCGCTCCAATGCAGACAAGATGCGCTTCGCATTGCGCGCCGCCGTTACCAGCGGCTGAACGATAAGAATGTTGCGATCCGCCAAGTCCAGCACCGCACCGGCCGTCACGTCCGATCGGCTAGGCCCGTCGAGAATCACGTAGGCATACATCTGTCGCAAGAGCGTGAGCATCGGAACGCATGCTTCCGCACTCAGGCCCACCGCCTCGTCGAATTCGCGCGGACGCGGCACAACATGCACGGACGTACTGTGCTTGGTGATCGCTTTCTGAAGCAGCTTCTCGTCGATGTTCTTCCCTTCGCCGCAAAGGTCGGCGATGGAGTGTTGAATCTCAAGGTCCAGCATCATCGCCACGTGGCCATAGAGAAAATTCAGATCGACCAAAGCAACTTCGCGCCCGGATTTTTCCGCAAGCTCGACAGCCAGGTTCACCGCGATCGTTGTGCACCCCACACCGCCGGAACTGCCCAAAATCGTGATGATTCTACCGAGTGAGCCTTCGCCCTCGGACCGCTTGCGCAACGTGCCGATCGCCTCAGACAGGCGGTCCAGCTCGTTAGGCAGGTGAACGAACTCGCTGAACCCGCCGCGCATCGCCGCCTTGATCAAAGACGCATCCTCGCTTTTGGACGTCGCGAAAAACTCGACCGAGTCGTGCGATTTCGTCGCGCTGCGCACCGCCGCGATAATCGCGTCCGCTTCCGGGTCCAGATTCGCGATCAACACGTCCGCCGACGTCTTGCCAAGCAGGACATCAATCGCGTTCGGGTCCGCCGTTGTTTCGAGCAGCCGCACGCCCGCAATACTCTCCACGGACTCGCGAAGTTTGCTGGAGGCTTGGGAGTCCGCGTCGAACAACACGACGCGCACCACACCACCACCGTCACCCGCTCTGCCTGTCTTGTCGTTGTCTTTCGTCATTGAATAAGCGTCACCGGCTGGATGAGCGCAATCTCCTCAAAAACCTGAATCAGCCCCGCAGTGTACTCCGCAATACTATCACCTTCGACATGAAAATGTCGACCATTTGTTTCCTCTGCGATGCGATCCATCAGAGGAAGGTCCGCGTCCGCGCCGAGGCTGACCGCGTAAATTTGAACACCCGCCTGCCCCGCCCAGTCTGCCTGTGCGAGCGCGTACGCTCGGGCTGTCGCCAGCGCCCCCGATGTATTCGCGACCGTCGGTGGCCCCGATGGTTCACCCTCAGGACCGTCACTGGTGAGCGTCTCCCACGCAGTGGCTTTGCCGTCACTGAGCAGCACGAGCACCTTGGTCGCGTTCGGTCGCGAAGCAGGTCCATACAGCAACTGTCGGCCTATGCGGATACCTCCACCGATATTCGTATAGCCGTTGTAATGGGCCGCCTGCATCTCGGTCAGACGCGACGGCACTAGATCATAATCGCTCGTCAACTCAACCTCTTCCGAAACCGTCGTAGCGTAAACCGCCAATGAAAGCAGATCGTGATAGTCTTCCAGCAAAGCGTCAGCCAAAGCAGCCACAGCTTGCTTCTGTGCAAAGACAGGCTGATGCGGCGTGCTCGCAAGTTCGGGTGTATTGTTACTCTGAGGTCTGACTTCCATCAGATAATTCGTGAATGTCTTGGGCCCGATCTTCCAGCGGAAGTCGGAGTTGCCTTCGAGCACCATCGCCGAGTCATCCAGCGAAACGTGATCGAGCGCGTACTCGAACCACATGAATGCCATCTGAATCGGCTGGCGATCGCCGAACTGCGCATTGCCCCACACAACCTCCCAACCGTCAACCGTATCGTCTCCGTTCGCAGGAAACGGCGGGGCAGCCATGTCGCCGTTTTCCCACTTGCCGCCGGGAATGCCGCTGTACCACTCCGCGTAACCCGTCGCGACAGCCGTACGAAACACCCAGTTATAAAGGCGTCCCGATCCCGTGCTCGTGTGGTCGCCGAAAATGGCGTAAATCTCCGAAGCGTCGGCTCCGTCCACGAGCGCTCCGTCTTGAACAGTGAGATCGCCGAGTTTGTAGCCCGAAGCGTTGGTCAGATAGTCAGCCAGCTCACCATACGCAGTACCCGGCGCGGGAACCCAGTCCTGCTGCGTGTCCGGCAGTGAGAAATCGATGAGGCCGTTGTCCGTGTTCGGATTGTAAGAATCCTTATCGATGTGCAGCGTCGGTCCCGCTTCGCTGCCGGTGTCGTAGCCGAATCCGAGTCCGTACTGCTGACCGGCCGGATCACGCTGGAAAACCCCCCACGCCCAACCCGACGCTGCCGGATCGTCCGCGTCCCATCCAGGCCAATCGGCGGGACTGTCATCGACCCCGCCGGGAAGAGCAGCCCAGACTTCACCCAGATTGATTTCGATGTTGTGCACATTGCGCAGCTCGGAATCGTCGTTGTGCGAAGCGGACAGGTCCGCAACGACCGCAATGTCGCGAGGCCGCATCAGCGCCAATCCGGTCTTCACCGCGTCGGACTCACTGAGACCGAAAATACGCGCGAAGATCAGTTTGATCGGTCCGTCCTGTGCATTTTCACCGGTACGCCGACCCGTGACGCGCACGGCGTTCACTTCGTCGGCACCGGCATCGAACGAGTAAAAGCTTGTCCCGGTGTCGCGTTCAGCCCATCCGAATTCGACGTCTTCCTCGGCAAGATGCAGAGGTTGATTCGTCACTGGGTTCTGCAGCGCGCACGCGACAGCCGCGTCGAGCGAGGCGGTATAGTCGCGCGGGTCGTCCTGCCCCAGCATCGATGCCGAAGTATTCGCCAATGCAGCCGCACCCGCGAGGGCAGCCGCGTTCACCGACCGTTGAAGTTCGAGACGGGCGTTGTAAATGACGCCCACATCGACACCGAGTGCGGCAAAACCAATCAAGAGGACAGAGAGAATCGCGACTTTGACGGCGACAACGCCGCGCCGCGTGTGCATACGGATACCTCGGTTGGTGCGAGAGTGGATCATGGTCATCAGATCAGTCTCCTATGCCGCCGCGCTCTTTGCGCTCGCGACTCGCTTTAGCCGCACGCTCGACCAGATCGGGGACATACCCTCGACCGTTCGACGCGCGCGGCGTGTTCGGTGCGGCCGTTCGATTCGCCCCGTCGTCCGGAACCTCGACCTCGCCGACCTGAAACTTCGTTTCCCTTGCTTCTCCGCCCTGAAGCACCTTGACCGTACTGTAGACCGGCTTGCTGATCGTGCGCGACGCTTGTTGCACAGGCACCGCAGCCGGTTTGGGATCTTCATCGTTCGTCTCAACTTCACCAAACGTGAGCGAGACAACATTGACCGGCGTGTCGTCGCCGAACGCGCGCTGCATCAGACTGATGTCACCGTTGTGCATCGCCGACGTGATCATCTCGGCGTCTTTGAACGGTAGGAGCAGCTTCACCGACACGTTGCCCGTCTTCGGACGCGACGATTGACCTACGTTTGTGCGTCGCGACTTTTTCTTGCCCTTCGATTTCTTCTCCGGCTTCGGAACCTCAAGGCTCATCCCCTTGACTTTGTCTGCCACCGCATAGACCTCGACATTGGTCAGAATGGGACGCGACTGACGCAAACCCGTCTTCCGCTTGCGACCTGCATAAAGCACGTCAACGAAGTCGCCCGGATTGAGCAACTCGACAGTGTGCGCCGCCGCCATCACCGAAACTGAACGAAACCCCCCGGGAATCTGGTACTGCGCGCCCGGTGGCGTGTTTTTCGCAGCCAGCATCGTCGACAGCACCGGAGCACCCTCGACGATGCGCATCGCAGCCACGCGACCGGCGATTGTGTCCACGGATTCGATCGCGTGCTTGATCGGACTGGGCTTCGGAAGTTTGATCGTCCTCAGCATGCCCGCATCAATCTTGGATGCGAACGGGATATCGATCTTGGCCACCACGACCTCCACCGTCTCCGTCGCAATCGATGCCTGCTTCTTGGATTCCTCAAAAGCGCTGACCAGCGAGTAGAGTGCAAACACTCCGGCACCCAAACCGGCCAGTAGCGGAAGAAGGAGAGAGGATCTCATGACAACCAACCTTTCATCACAGAAAGCAAAACGATCTGACGATTCATTTGACCATGGTGCAGGACGCGTGCAGAACCAGCGAATCTGGTAGGAATCCGCCGAAAATACTGGCTTCAGCGTAAGTCGAGTCCGCGACCACTTTCACCGTTGTCCGGCCCGGTTCGTCCGGTGGATTCGGATCGATCACCTCGAAGTCAGCCGAAATGTCGACGCCCAGATTCGCGAAACCCGCGTCAGCAAGGACTTCCTTCACCTGCGATATCACTTCATCCTCGTCGATTCCGTCCAACAGGCCCAAGCGTGCGCCCTGCGTCGCGGCGTTGACCAGATTGTGACGCACAAACATGATATTCCCAAACTCGATAATTCCAAGCAAGAGCAGAATCAGAAGCGGCAACACGATGGCCATCTCAACCAGTGCGGTGCCCCGGCGGTGGCTGCGACGCAAGGTCGATCGTTGGAATGCCCGAGTTCTCATAGCAACACCGTCCATCCCGCGTACTTCGCGAACAAAACCAGAAGCGACCCGATCGTGAGAGGAATACCGTAAGGCAACAACATCGTGGACGTACCGAAGCTCTTTGTCGAACCGAATTCGCTGAACGCAGTTCCGTTACTGGAAAATTTCACCGCCAGAACGCCCAGATTCGCCTTGGACTGCGCAACGCTGCCGCGCAGCAGGATCATGGCCACCGCGATCACGCCTCCGATCAGCATGCCGACCAGTCCGCCCCAAAGCGTCAGCCACGGGCCGAACCACGCTCCGATCGCAGCCATCAGCTTAACGTCCCCTGCCCCCATACCGTGGAAAGTCCAGGGCAGAATCAACATACCAAAGCCGACCAGTGCGCCGAACATCGCCGTGCCAACGCCCGACCAACCGAAATAAACCGCCTGAACCCCCAGTCCCGCAGCCAGGATTGCCGCGTTAAGCCAATTCGGAACGCGACGCTCTCGGTAATCGACGATACAGGCGTAAAGAGTGGCCACGGGCACGACGGCCACAACGGTGGTCCAGTAGTTGTCAGGCAGCAGGGCGGTCATGATGGATGTGTCTCCCGTTCTGTGCGCAAACCTTCCACCAGTAACGTAAGCGAAAATCGGCATCAACAACAATTGGGGCGTCGGACGAAGCGAGCTGGATCAAGAGAGGCAGCGGCTTCGCCGCGTGGACGAAGCCGCCGCACGGCAATTGATGTTGCCTACATCGAGTCGCTGACCGACTGGAACGCGTCCTTGACCTTCGGGCCGAGCGCGGCAATCGTGCCAATCGCAACAGCCACAATCAACGCAAGCATGACGGCGTACTCAACAGTCGTGGGGCCATCTTCACTTTTGATGAACTCCCTTACCCTTGCAACGAAATTTTTCATTTTGAGAACCCTTTCAGATTGGCCGGGCTTTGTCGGCCCAGCCGATTATCGCGAAGTCGAGCCGTGCAAGCGGCACACGCCGTGCGAGGCTGGACGTCAACCGTGGGACGTGGAAACGCTAAAGTTTCCCCGTTTGGGCAATTCTATCAGTCGCGATTCACGCATGCAATACAGTCCTTGGATTATAAACCCTTCGGACAACGGCGATAACGACGATTCCCATGACCAGGAAACCGCATTTTCAGCCCTGAATTCGCGGCTCGCGGATTCCAGTGTCGTTGGACAAACGACACCACCATTGTATCTGGTCGAAACATCGCAACCCCGCATCGCGGGATCGTTCCGGACCGTCCGGATATCCTCAAAACGTACAATACGAACCGCAACAAAACACACGATTTTGACGATTGGGAGACTTGAACGTTCCCGATCCGGCTCAGTCAACCGATAACCCAAAGCATGACGCGTGCCACGACAGGTGAAACGCCTTGGATTGTATATAAGTACATATTTATAAAATGTTTACGGTCTATTTCAATCGGGCGCATGCAGCCTCGGATGGGTAATTGTACCCAATGCTTGGGGAGAAGTGCTCGATAATCGGGCGTATCCAGCGGTTTACGGCGGCAATGGGGGTTGATAACGTCGGGGCTGGCAACGGAGTGCAGGGCACATCAGCATGTTGGATTCCAATCCCGACGGGCGTTTCAAGTTTGAGTTGATCGCGAAAGCACTCGCTGTCGCCCTCACAACAGCCTTCCTCTACCTGTGCATGATGCCGGGGCAGTTCGACAAGGACTGGGTGCATCTGTGGACCGCCGGCCGAACGATTGTTGAAGGCAAAGCCGCCCAACTTTTCGACCCCGCTGTCCATCACGCGATTCTTGAGAAAACCTACGCTGGGGAAATCCCCGAGCACGTTTGGCCGGTGCGAAATCAGCGGTATGGGGTCTTTTTCTATCCGCCTCCAGCGTCACTTTACTACGCAGCGCTGGCTTGGTTGCCCCGGAGGGTGGGGTGCGCAGCCAACGCGGTTTTGTGTGTGGTGTTGGCAATCTGGTGCGCTCGGTGTTTGTCGGAGTTGTTCGGGCGACGGGTTTCGGGCAGCGTCGCCCTGATCGCGATTTTGGCGTTCCCGCCCTTTTTCGCGAATTACGCGCTGGGGCAAAACGCCATGTTGACGATGGCTGTTGTGGTCACGTCGTTTTGGCTGGCGTTTCGAGATCGGGATTTCGCAGCCGGCGTTTTGCTGGGGGTTTTTGTGGCCAAACCGAATTGGTTGCTGGCGGTTGGTTGGATTCCGCTGATTCATTTTCGATGGCGGATGCTGGCCGGCATGGCGGTGGGGGGCGGCGGTGTCTTGGGGTTGACTTTGCTGATTGTAGGGGTTGAGCCGTTTCGTGACTATTGGGGGTTGTTTCCGCACGTCGCGCACATGCATGAGTTGCCGGGTTACACGCTGAAGCTCAAGAGCAGCGCGTTGGGGATGTTCCGAAAAATGTCTGAGGTGGGGAGGCTATCGGACGTACTGGGCTGGTCGACGGCGGTGGTCACCGGCTTGGCGACGGTGGTTCTGACGCGGAAACTGTGGCGGCGGGGCGAGGCTGGTTGGATTTTGATGGTTTCACTTTCGCTGATGACCGCTCTTTGGGTTAATCCGCACCTGAACAATTACGATTTGATGCTTATGACGATCGGTGTTGTGGCGGTTCTGGCGGAGTGGCCGACGTGGTCGCGCCGGCAGCGGATTGCGGCCGGGGTGTTTCTTCTGTTCTGCTACGCAGCCGACCCGATTGAGCAGCGCTACGGTTTGTGGCGGATTCTTCCGCTTTCGTGTTTCGCGTTGGCGGGTATGTGGGGCTGGTTGGCTTATCGAATCTACTGTTGGCAGAGAGTCCGAGCATGACACTACTATTCGCAGCCACCATTTTTATCAGCGCGACGCTTTTGTTCTCCGTGCAGCCTATGGTGGGCAAGATGACTTTGCCGCTGTTGGGCGGGGCGCCGGCGGTGTGGAACACGTGCATGGTGTTCTTTCAGGCGGTGTTGCTTTTGGGGTATGCCTACGTTCACGGCTCGGTGCGATTGCTCGGGGTGCGGCGGCAAGCGATGTTGCACATGGTTGTGCTGTTGTTGCCGCTGTTGGTCTTGCCTATCGACTTGGTGTCATCGGGTGACACTCCCTCCTCCGATCAGCCTATCGTTTGGCTGTTGATGCGGTTGCTGGTGCATGTGGGGTTGCCGTTTTTTGTGGTTTCAACCAGCGCACCGTTGTTTCAGATGTGGTTCGCGAACACGGGCCATAAATCGAGCGGCGATCCGTACTTCCTCTACGCGGCCAGCAATCTGGGCAGCTTGCTGGCACTTTTGAGTTATCCGTTTCTTCTGGAGCCTTCGTTCGCTCTGTCCGAACAGACTGCGATGTGGGCCAAGGGTTACGGATTGCTCATTGTGCTGGCGGTCGTGTGCGCGGTGATGATGCTGCGGTCGTCGGGGGCGGAGCGTGACGTTGAACCTTCGGTTGAGTGCGATGAGGATCGAACATCGGATTTGCCCTTACCGCTCCCTTCGTGCTCCCGCATTGGTCGCTCTCAGGGTCGCGGCTCTGTTCGTCTGTCGGCGAAGTTGCGGTTGAAGTGGGTGGTGCTGGCCTTCGTGCCTTCGAGTCTGATGCTGGGTGTGACGTCGCACA
Source organism: Phycisphaerae bacterium (assembly GCA_029260215.1). GTDB lineage: Bacteria > Planctomycetota > Phycisphaerae > UBA1845 > UBA1845 > OFTM258. The sequence goes on along the minus strand of JAJDDQ010000067.1, from coordinate 80,967 downwards.
TTACCACGGACATTGCGGCTGTGCCCCTGTTTTGGGTCGTGCCGCTGGCGATCTACCTGTTGACGTTTGTGTTCGTGTTCGCGCGGCGATCGCCGATCTCCGTGTCGTGGCTGTCGCGGTATTGCCCGTTTGTGTTTTTGCCGGTGGCGTTGCTGGTGTTCTCGAATGTTCGGTTCACGGGCTGGCTTGACATTCCGATTCATCTGCTTGGGTTTTTCTGTGCGGCGATGATTTGTCACGGTGCGCTGGCCGCTTCGAGGCCTGCGACGCGGTATTTGACGGAGTTCTTTCTGTTGATGTCGTTGGGCGGGGTTTTGGGCGGGGTGTTCAATGCGATCATAGCGCCGATGGTGTTCGAGCGAATCGCGGAGTATCCGTTGATGCTGGTGCTGGCGTGTTTGCTGCGTCCGGGGGTGCGTGATTCAACTGCGACGCAACGGCGGAATGATTGGCTGGCGCCTTTGATGCTGGTGCCGGTGGTTTCGCTGGCGGTGTTGTTGCGGACGTGGCTTGATTTGTCGGCGTCGGTCGGCGTGCTTGTGGTGTTCGGCCTGCCGGCGATGGTTTGCTTTGTTTTCAAAGACAGGCCTATTCGCTTCGGTCTTGGGTATGCGGTTGTGATGGTGTCGGTGGGGTTGTTCGCGCGTTCGCTGGATGGGAATGTGGTGTATCGGTGTCGGAATTTCTTCGGTGTGAAGTCGGTGGTGGAGGATGACGACGGTCGGCTTCGCCGTCTGTTTCACGGTAGTACGAATCACGGATTGCAGAACATCGGTGGGCCTGAGCGGGGCGAGCCGTTGGCGTATTATCATCGCACGGGGCCTATCGGTGATGTGTTGACTGCGTTTTCACGTAGAGAGAAAACGCATCGCATCGGGGTGATCGGGCTGGGCACGGGTTCGCTGGCGGCGTATGCGGGGGCTGATCGGCGGATGGTTTTTTATGAGATCGATCCGGGCGTGGTGGACATTGCGTCTGATGCGAAGTTTTTTAACTATCTGGACGATTGCGGTGATGCGTGCGACGTGCGTATCGGCGACGGGCGGTTGTTGATTGCGGCGGAGGGTGCGGGGGCGTTTGATCTTATTGTGCTGGATGCGTTCAGTTCGGACGCTGTGCCGACGCACTTGCTTTCGAAGGAGGCGGTGGCGCTTTACGTGGACAAACTGTCGGCTGACGGCGTGCTGGCGTTTCACGTTTCGAATCGTCATTTGAACTTTGAGCCGATGGTGGCGAACCTGGCGCACGATGCGGGGTTGGCTTGTCTCGGGCGACACGATATGGACGTGAGCGATGAGCAGGCGGCGGCGGGTAAGAATCAGTCGTTCTGGATGGTGATGGCCCGGCGGGCGGAGACGTTGGCTGTTCTGGAGGATCGGTTCGGATGGGTCAAGCCGACGGCGGACCCGGGGATGCCGGTTTGGACGGATCAGTATTGCGATTTGCTGGCGTTGTTGGGTGGGGGCGGGGAGTGAGAAAGGGGCGGAAATGGCCTGCTGTTCGGACGATTCGGGCTTGCAATCGAGAAACGACTCCCGACCCCTTATTTGCTCCCGGGCTTGCAATCGAGAAACGACTCCCGACCCCTTATTTGCTCCTGGCGAAATACCGAGATAGAGGATATGCAGTGAAAATTAACAATCACACTGTTGCGATCGTTGTTGATCCAAATTTCGGAATGCAGGCTGTCGAACTGTCCGAGCGGATGCATGTTTGGCTGATTGAATCGCCGCGCAACCGCGAAGCGGCCGAATGTGTATGGAAAGATGGTGCCACGCCGGAAATATCGCTGGATTCAGGGGTCACTACTTTTGCGCAAATGCCCGGCCAGGCTGCGGAACACTCAGTGGTCAGTATTCTTGAATCCGTCGATGACCACCACGATGCCTACGGACAGGATTCAAGGTGGATCGCCATTGAGATTTATGGGGCGAGATTGACCAAACACATAAGATCTGAGCTCGAAGATTACGGCGTAAAACAGATTGTCGAATTTGGAGATGGTTTCCGATGCATCCGTGAGCAGAATTGAACCAGGGAATCAAAGAATCAAAGGGGTCGGGAGTCGTTTTCGTTGACTCAGCACGAATGGCGATGCGCGAGACTGGGAATGAAACGAGGGCGCAGCTAGTTTTTGTACGAATAGAACACGTCAGTTACTGGAGACCCGCGACGGTTCGGAGGCTCTTGATGTGCAGGTCGTTCTTCGTACCTGGCGACACGATATGGACGTGAGCGACGTTCAGGCGGCGGCGGGGAGTAAGTGGGGGAAAATGGCTCCTGATTCGGTCGATTCGGGCTTGCGATCGAGAAACGACTCCCGACCCCTTATTGCTCGGGCGGCTTGTGCATGCTCCAGACGTCGGCGCTCGCCGTGGGTTTGCTCGGCGGAGCCAATATGTGGTCGCGGTAACGATGGCTGATGCGCAGAAATGCGATGATGCTGATGGCCAGCACCACGATGAGACATATGCCGCACAGGACCATGCCCGCGCCGATGGCTGGCAGGATGCTGTCGGGCGACGGCGGTTCGAGCTTTTGATGGCGGACGGCTACGTCGCTCTCGGACTCGGGCATGCGCAGGGCAGCCATCCCCCACGCGAACAGCAGAATCATCACGCCGATGCTGAGCACCGCGTACCCCGCACGAAGCCGTTGAGAATCGGTGGCGCCTGATTCGAGTGTCACGTTTTCGTCTCCGCTTTTTGCCAGGGCGCGTCGCCCCGGGGATTCTCGTCGAGTTCCTCAGCCAACTCACGAAGCCGGGCCTCCTGAGACGCACTTAATTTCTTCGGCGGCACGATGCGCACGACGACGTATTGATCGCCCGTCGAGCCGTTGTCCTTCAGTCCTCGACCGCGAAGACGAAGCTTTGTACCGCCGGGCGTACCCGGTGGAACCGTGACCGTAATACGCCCGTCGAGCGTCGGCACTTCCACCTTCGCCCCCAGAGCAGCCTCAGTCAGGGACACGGGAACGTCGAGCAGAATGTCGGCCCCTTCGCGATTGAAGTACGGGTGCGGCTGCACGTCGCAAACGATGAAGAGGTCGCCCGGCGACTGTCCGCCGCCGCCCTTGCCACGAAGACGGATACGCTGCCCGTCCTTGACGTTCGGCGGAATGGTCACCGAAATCGTCTCTCTTTTTCCGTTGGCTGCGGTACGTCCGATATCCACGGTCGCGCCGCGGATGGATTGCTCGAAGGTCAGCCGCACGCGACGCTCGACATCCTGTCCCCGCGCCGGAGGCGAAGGCGTCCTGGGTCGAGCCTGGCTTCGCTGCCCGCGATTGCCGAAAATCTGCTCGAAAACCGACGCCCGGCTGTTCGATCGCTGGCCGCCGAAGGCGTTGAGCAAATCCTGCAAATCGTCGTATTCGATCGTCGAGTCCGTGCCCCACTGGTAGTATTTCTTGTCGCCCGTATCGACGAACTCACCCACGCCGGCTTGGCCGTACTGGTCGTATTGGGTGCGTTTTTTGGCATCGCTGAGCACTTCGTAGGCCTTTTGGACATCCTTGAACTTGCTTTCCGCCGTTTTGTCGTCGCGGTTCTGATCGGGATGGTACTTTTTGGCCATCCGCCGATAGGCCTTCTTGATTTCGTCCGCATTGGCGGATCGGGTTATACCGAGAATTGCGTAGTAATCTTGGTCGGCCATGATCGGTCAAAATCGGGAAACAACGTGTTCGTCGCGATGCGCGTCGCGTTCATGTGCCTGTTATTGTAGACAGGCTGAAGCGAGTTGGAAAGCGAGGGCCCGTGTCGCGCGCTTTGCAAAGTGCGCCTGAATCGGTATTTTGCGATAGGGCTGACAGAATCGAATCGATATGGAGCGACGACAAGGCACATGAGCGAGCAATTGGACAAGGTCTTCGAACCGCAGAGCGTCGAGCCGGAAATTCTCGAACTCTGGGACAAGAAAGGCGCGTCACGCGCTACCCCCGACGAGTGCGGGCGCGACAAACGCTTCGTCGTAATGATGCCCCTGCCCAACGTCACCGGCAAGCTGCATCTCGGGCACGCCATCAACAACACGCTCCAGGATATCATGACCCGCTGGCATCGCATGCGCGGGTTCAACTGCCTGTATCAGCCGGGCACCGACCACGCGGGCATCGCGACACAGGCGGTCGTCGAGCGGCGCATCCGGGAGGAGGAGGGCAAGTCGCGACACGACCTTGGCCGCGACGAATTGGTCCGCCGCATCTGGGAATGGAAAGCCGACTACGAAGCTCGCATCCTCAACCAGCTCAAGATGATGGGCTGCTCCTGCGACTGGGATCGCGTGCGTTTCACCCTCGACGACAGGTACAGCGAGTCCGTCCACGAGACCTTCTTCCAGTGGTTCAAGGACGGTCTCATCTATCGCGGTGAGCGGCTTGTTAATTGGGACACGGAACTCATGACCGCGGTGGCGGACGACGAGGTCTACCACGAAACGGTCAAAGGCCACTTTTGGCACTTTAAGTACCCGATCAACAAGAAAGAGCCGCGGACTTCAGTCCGCGCGGACGCCGAATCGCCCGACTATCTCTGCTTCGCGACGACGCGCCCGGAAACGATGCTGGGCGATGTGGCGATCGCGGTGAATCCGGACGATGCACGCTACAAGAGTCTCGTCGGAAAGACGGTGTTGGTTCCGCTGTTCGACCCGCCGTGCGAGATTCCGATCATCACCGACGAGTGGGCCGATCCTGAAAAAGGCACCGGGTGCGTCAAGATCACGCCGGCGCACGATTTCAACGATAGCGAAGTAGGGCGCAGACATGCGGAACTCGTACCGATCAACGTTTTGACAACGGACGGGCGCGTCGGCGAGTTGGGCGGCAAGTACGCGGGCATGGTGTTTCGCACCGAAGCGCGCAAAGCCATCATCGCCGACATGGACGCGATGGGACTCCTCGACCGTATCGAGGACATCAACGTTGATATCCCGCACAGCGACCGCAGCAAATCGCCGATCGAGCCGTTTATGTCGAAGCAGTGGTTCGTCCGCATGGGAGATGTTGACAATGGAATCGATATCGCCGATGGTTCGACTGTCCCCGGACTCGCACAGTCTGCCATGGACGCTGTGACCGAGCACAAAGTCCGCATTCTTCCTGAACGCTATGCCAAGACCTACCTCGACTGGCTCAAGGAAAAACGCGATTGGTGTATTAGTCGGCAACTGTGGTGGGGGCATCGGATTCCGGTGTGGCATCACCTGACAGAGACGCACTCTGAGCAGGTTGATATGGCCGAGCTTTCCGCAAGCTTGAAGACCGAGCATTTCATCCCGCAATACGGGCAGGGTGAAAGTGGTGAAGGCAACCACGCCGATGCGAATGATTCGTTGGAAGATCGAGTGGAATACATTTGCTTCCGACGTGAACCAGACGATCGAGAAGAAGCGATTCTGAAGGAAAAAGGTTTCGTGCGCGACCCCGACGTGCTCGACACCTGGTTCAGTTCCCAGCTTTTTCCATTCGCGACGATCGGCTGGCCGGAAGAGACTGCCGATCTCGACTTTTATTACCCCGGCACGGTGTTGATTACATCTCGCGATATCATCACGCTGTGGGTGGCGCGCATGGTGCTGAGCGGCCTATACAGCATGGGCGAACTGCCGTTTCGGGATGTCTACATTCACCCGAAGATTCTCGACGGTCGCGGCGAGACGATGAGCAAGTCCAAGGGCAACGGCGTCGACCCGCTGGACATCATCCACACCCACGGAGCCGATGCGCTGCGCTTCACGATGGCCAGCATGTGTACCGAAACGCAGGACATCCGCATGCCGGTCGAGTACATCTGCCCGCATTGCGGACACCTCACCGATCAGGTCGAAGCCATCAAGATCGAGCGACAGGCACGCAAGTCGCGCGGGGAGAAGCTGGAGCGCAAACTTCAGCCGTCCGATGTGCAGCGCGTTTCGTGTAAGGGTTGCAAAAAGGACTTCGCGACACAGTGGGCGAGTGCGGAAACTAAAGAGGTACTACCCGTCGGGCGGGAGACGTCGGATAAATTCGACATCGGTCGCAACTTCGCCACCAAGCTGTGGAATGCCGCCCGTTTCGCGTTCATGAACGTGGAAGGCGTGCAACGGGCGAAGTTGGATATCGCGTCACTGCCGACCGAAGACCGCTGGATATTGGCCCAACTGTCGCGCACGGTGCGTGCATTGCACGAGAATTTGAGCCTGTACCGTTATTCCGCATCGATCAAACTGCTCCGCGACTTCTTCTGGGATTCGCTCTGCGACTGGTACATCGAACTGACAAAAGCCCGCATGAAGGACGGCGACAAAGGCGCGGAGGCCAAGCAGATCATCGCATTCTGTGTGGACCAGATTCTGCGACTGTTACACCCGTTCATGCCGTTCATCACCGAACGCCTGTGGTCCGAACTGAACGCCGTCGCGCCCGAGCGAGGCCTGCCCGGTGTCGCGGAAGTCGAAGCCGACGACCTGCTCATGACCGCAGCCTATCCACCGGAAAATGGTTGGCCCGCGCTGGACGATGAGGCTGTCCTGTCCACATTTGAGGCCATGCAGGAGATGACCCGGGCGGTGCGCGACCTGCGTCAGCGTAACAACATCGTGCCGAAAGAAGTCGTCACCGTGACCATCAACGTGCCCGCCGATCGCGTGGCCGCTTTGACCGATCACGCCGGAATCGTGCAGCGATTGGCCAACGTGGGCACCATCAACATCGGCTCGAACGCGACCAGGCCCCAAAATTCCGGTACGGTCGTAACGGGTGCGATGCAGATTTACGTTCACGACGTCAGCGACGACGATGCGGAGCGTGCCAAGCTGAAAGAGGAGCTAGCCGATGCGGAAAAGCAGATCGGAATCAAGGAGAAGCGGCTCGCCAACGAAGGATTCGTGCGCAACGCGAAGCCGGAAGTTGTCGAAGCGGAACGCGAGCGACTACAGAGTCTTGCGGAGCGCAGGCAAGGCATCGAACAGAATCTTGCACTGCTCGGTTGACGGGGTTTGACGCAACGGTGTCGCAAACGGGGAAGGATTGCATGAATATTCAAAGCGCGCTGAGCACCTCCGCCGATCCACGTGAGGCTGCGAACGAATTGTGCGACTCGATCGCCGACGGCCAGCCGGATTTCGCCGCAGTGTGGGTCTCCGCCCACCACGGTCCGGAGTACGACGAGGTCGTGGAGGCCGTCCGCGAGCGGTTGAACCCGCGCAATCTCATCGGATGCAGTTGCCAGAGCGTCATTGGCCCGGATCGCGAAGTCGAAAACCAACCCGGCGCCGCGCTGTGGACCGCACAAATGCCCAACGTGCGCATCCTGCCCTTCATTCTCGATGAAAACGACCTGCAATCCCTCGAAACGATGGCCGACCTGCACGATCGACTCGGCGTGACCCCGGACCAGGAGCCGACCTTCATCGTCCTGCCGGATCCGTTCTCGTTCCAATTCGACGGCTGCCTGAAAGTAATGGACGAAGCCTTTCCCGGCTCGACCATTGTCGGCGGATTGGCCAGCGCCGGTCGCGCGCCGGGCGAAAACCGACTTTTTCTGAACGATCAGATTCTGCGGCAGGGCATGGTCGGGGTCTCCCTGTCCGGCGGCGTCGGCGTCAGCAGCGTCGTCTCTCAAGGGTGCAGGCCCATCGGCGAGCGCTACGTCATCACAAAGTCCGAGTCGAACGTCATTCTCGAGCTTGGCGGCCAGTCGGCCTACTCGGTGCTCCAGGAAGTACACAGCGCCGCCGACGAGGCAGACAAGGAGCTTATGCGCAACGGCGTCCACGTCGGACGCGTCATGGACGAGTTGGCCGACAACTTCGAGGTCGGTGATTTCCTGATCCGCAACGTAGCCGGCGTCGTTGAAAACAAAGGGTTGGCCATCACCGATTATTTTCGGACCGGTCAAACCGTTCAGTTTCACATCCGCGATGCCAAGTCCGCAGACGCGGAAATGCGAGCGCTCCTGGCGCGGAAACTCGAACTCATGCCAAGCAAACCGCTCGGCGGCATGCTCTTCAACTGCAATGGCCGGGGGGTCGGAATGTTCGACGAACGCGACCACGACATTTCAGTAATCAACAGCGCCGTGGAAAATTGCCCGATCGGTGGGTTCTTCGCAGCCGGGGAAATCGGACCGGTGGGGGGCAAAACCTTCGTCCACGGACTAACCAGCAGCCTGATCCTCTTCCACGAACCGTAGCCGTCGCCCGAAACCGCATTGGGCGTTCGGTCCGAATAGGTGCGCCCGTTGTGCGTTCAATATGGGGCTTTCGCCTTTTGTTGTGTTGCCTTGGCCAAAGTGAATGCGCTACGATGTTGCGACACAACACAATGATAGCGCTCACCGCTGCCATCTCAATGCTCGCGTTGCCCTTATCTATTTTCGGACAAGAGGTTACGCTGCCGTGCGAGGCTCAGAAGCTTACCGCCTTCGACGCCTCATCCGGCGACCAATATGGGTTCGCCGTCGCCAACGCCGTTGATCTGGCTGTCGTCGGAGCCTACCTCCACGACGACGCGGGCGACGCTTCCGGGGCTGCGTATGTGTATCGGAACGTTGGCGGGGTTTTCAGTGACGAGCGAAAACTCGTCGCCCCGGACGCCGTCGCGGATGATCGGTTCGGGCAGGCCGTCGCGACGGATGGTCAGACCGTGGTGGTCGGTGCGTTTCTGCGTGACAATGGTGCGGCAAATGCAGGCGCAGCCTATGTTTACCGTCGCATGGGGGCGGAATGGGCGTTTGTGCAGAAGCTGACCGCGAATCCGCCGGTTGCGCTCGATCTGTTCGGGATTTCCGTGGGCGTCGATGGCGACACCATTGTGGTCGGATCGCTGGGGTCAGCCTCGGTCCATGTTTTCCGCCGCGACGGGCAAACCTGGTCCGGCGAAGCGGTGCTCGTTCCCCCAGCCGCCGCCGCGGACAGTCAGTTCGGTTTTTCTGTGGCTGTTGACGGCGATACAATCGTGGTTGGAGACGAACGCGACAATGAAAACGGGACGAACGCGGGGGCGGCCTTCGTTTTTGGACGGGTCGAGGGTGTTTGGCTTTTCCGGCAAAAACTGCTGGCCGACGACGGAGCCGCGTTTGACGAAGCAGGCCGGTCGGTTTCGGTGGATGCAACGGAAGGCAGAATCGTCTTCGGCGCGCATCGCCACGATGCCGCCGGCCCCAACGCCGGGGCTGCCTACGTTTTCGAGCGGGTCGGGCCGAGCTGGGTTCAAGCGCAGAAGCTGTTACCGCCGGGCCTCGACGATGAGGACCAGTTCGGGTTTTCCGTGTCGATCGACGGGCCATCGCTGATCGCGTCCGCGTGGCTTGACGACGACGAAGCCGACAACGCCGGGGCGGTCTATTGGTTCGAGTTTGACGGTGAATCGTTCGTTGAAGCCGGAAAAATGACCGCCTCCGATGGCGATGCTGTGGACGAATTCGGTCGAGCGGTTTCGGTGGCGGGCGATCGGGCCTTGATCGGCACGTGGCTTGATGACGACGCCGGACCGAGTTCGGGTTCGGCGTATGTTTTTGCGTTGAGCGATCCGGATTCGGATGGGGACAGCGTCGCGGATGCCTGCGACAACTGCCCGTCGCAAATGAATCCCGATCAAGCTGATTGCGACGGAAACGGTTCGGGCGATGCGTGCGTGTCGCCGGGCGATTTCAACGGCGACGGGCGTGTTGATCTGGACGATTTTGCCGCGTTTGTGGATTGCGAAGGGGGGCTGAACGTTGAGCCATCGCCGGCGTTGCAGGCCTGTACGCCAGTCTGTCTGGTGGCGTTTGACTTCGACGCGGACGGCGACGTGGATTGGCCTGACTTCGGAGCGTTTCAGGCCGTCACGAGGAATAAAGCCGCCGGCCAGTGACGGGAGTTGTGTCCGCCCGATCGAGGGCATAGTCTACTGCTCCGACACCGCTCATTGTGATGAGCCGGGTGGCACGGTCTGGCATAGCCAGGCCGTGGGAACTTGTCGCAACCACGGCCTCCCGGCTACGCCGGCAGACCGTGCCACCCATCGAATGACTTGCGTCAACGCACTACGTTTTCGGGTGACGAATCTGATACGACATCGTGATCGAGGATTGGAAAACGAGTAATGCTGAAACCCGTGAATCGAAATCCCTCGCCGGCTGACGTGCGCAAGTTCGGTGTGACCATTCTCATCGGGCTGGCGGTCATCGGCGGGGTGATCTGGTGGCTGACCTCCCGCCACGCGGATTCCTTCGCCTGGCGGGCCGCCGCCGGTCAGAAGGCTGCAGCAGCTATGTGGATACTGGGCGCGGTGGTTTGCATCACGTCGTTCGCGTCGCAGGCAGCGGGGAAGGTGGTCTACGTCGTTTGGATGACGATGGCGTACTACATCGGCAGGGTCACCGTACCGTTTGGCTTGACAGTTATATTCGTGATCGTTCTCGCACCGTTTTCGCTGATCCGCCTCAAGGATCCGCTACGTTTCAAGCTGCATCGTGACAAGAGTTACTGGGAACCGCACAAGCCTGTCGAGGCCACCCTCGAGCGCATGCAGCGACCGTTCTAAGGAAATACCACGTGATCGTTCTCGGATTGTCCTGTTATTATCACGACGGAGGGGCTGCGCTGGTACGCGACGGCCAACTCGTCGCCGCGGCGGAAGAAGAGCGCTTCAATCGCAAGAAGCACTTCAGCGGTTTTCCCAAGCTGGCCGTCGAATACTGTCTCAAAGAGGCGGGCATTACGCTCGCGGATGTTGATCACATCTGCTTCTACGAGAAGCCGCTGGTCAAGTTCAATCGCATCCTGGAAACCATTCTCGCGTGTTGGCCTAAGAGTTATTCGACGTGGATGGCCTCCATTCCCGTTTGGCTGACGCAGAAGCTGAATCTGAGCAAGACGATTCAGGAGGAGCTCAATACCGACAAGGATATTCTGTTTTGCGACCACCATCTGTCGCACGCCGCCAGTGCGTTTCTGGTCAGTCCGTTCGAGGAGGCAGCCATCATCACCGCCGACGGCGTGGGTGAATGGACCACGACAGCGTGGGGCACGGGGCGCGGAACAGAGCTGGACTTCACGCACGAAATTCGCTTCCCGCACTCGGTGGGATTGTTGTTCAGTGCGATTACCGCCTACCTCGGATTTCGCGTGAACGATGCGGAGTGGAAGGTGATGGGGCTTGCCCCTTACGGCAAGCCGACCTATGTCGAGAAGTTTCACGAGGTCGTTGACATTCGCGACGACGGCAGCTTCCGACTCAACATGAAATATTTCGACTTCACCCATTCGACTTCGCGCACGTGCAGCCGGGAGTGGGAAACACTGCTGGGCCGACCGCAAAGACCAGCCGAAACCGAACTCGACGATTTCCACCGGGATATCGCCCATTCAGGCCAGAAGATCGTCGAGGAGATCATGGTCAAGATGGCCGACCATGTTCAAAAGACGACAGGCCAGAAAAATCTATGCATTGCGGGCGGTGTGGGTCTTAACTGCGTCGCGAACTGGCGGATGTTTCAGGAAACCGCATTCGAGGACATTTACATTCAGCCGGCGGCGGGCGATTCGGGCGGAGCGTTGGGGGCAGCCTTTTACGTGTACAACACCGTGCTCAAGAATCCGCGCGAGTTCGTCATGAGGCATGGCTATTGGGGCCCGTCGTTCACCGACGAGGAAGTGATGGCCACGCTCAAGAATCTCAACGCCAAATTCGAGCGATTCGATACCGAAGAGGCTCTTCTGGATCGCACGGCTGAGATGATCGAGAACGGGCAGGTCATCGGGTGGTTCCAGGGTCGATTGGAGTTCGGGCCTCGGGCGCTGGGCAACCGCTCGCTGGTTGCGGACGCGCGCAACCCGAAGATGAAGGACATCATCAACGCCAAGGTCAAGTTTCGCGAGGCGTTCAGACCGTTCGCCCCAAGCGTGTTGAAAGAGCACGCCCACGAGTACTTTGAGATGCGCGAAAACTTCGACGCCCCGTTCATGCTGCTCGTGCCCAAGGTTCGCGAAGAGAAGCACGCGATACTGCCGGCCATCACGCACGCCGACGGCACCGGTCGCGTTCAGACGGTGACGGATGAAGACAACGGCCGATATTACCGGCTGATCAAAGCGTTTTACAAACGCACGGGCGTGCCGGTGGTGATCAACACGTCGTTCAACGTTCGCGGCGAGCCGATTGTTTGCACGCCGGAGGACGCCTACAATACGTTCGTCAACACGGGCATCGATGCGACCGTGATCGGGAACTGCATCGTGACCGAAAAGCCGGGCGCGGTGGACTTCGCCGCCGGCATGAAGCGTAGCGTCGAGTTGGAATCGACTTCACTCATGAACACCTGACACGCCCGGGTTTTCCTCGGGGCGATATCGAACGGATCGATCATCAAATGGCCAAGCAATCCATTGTCAAAGAGTTCTTCCTCTTCGTGCGGCAGGAGAAGAAGTGGTGGATGATTCCGCTGATCGCCGTGCTCCTGATCGTCGGCCTGTTGATCGTCTTCGCGTCGAGTTCACCGCTGGCTCCGTTTCTGTATCCGCTGTTTTAGGGCTCTGGCATAACTCATTCGATGAGTTGGGTGGCACGGTCTGGCGTGGCCAGGCCGTTGAATCTGTAGCGACCACGGCCTCCCGGCTTTGCCAGGAGACCGTGCCACACTTTTTCAACGGTCTGCCGGCGGTATAGCGACCGGTAACGTCGAAAAAGGCGTGCCCTCGGACATCGCGGTTGTTACAATCGCATGCTGGCTATACCGCGTGGCGGTGTGCGGGGGATTGATACGGTGTTCTGCGGTTGAACTGCGGACGGCGGGAAACGTCATTGGGGTGAGACGGTTTCGCACGGCCGCCTTCTTCCTCCCTTTCTTGCGAAGGAGGGGCTGGGGGAGCTTCTTCTTGCGGGGTGAACCGTTACTTTGGTCCAGACCCCCCTGTTTCCCCCCTTTGCAAGGGGGGAAAGAATTGTCCCCTTCGCAAGTGGGATGGAAGAGTAAGAAACGGATTCCAATGGTTGAACCATCGCACAACGTTATTCCCAGGCTGCAACAACTGCCCGGCAGTCAGGATCCGTATCTCTCCAAGCGGAAAGAGTACCGCACGAATTTGCGGGCCAAGGCCCAGCTCGACGTCCTCCGCGCCGACGGGCAGTCGATTCTTGTTTCAGCTTTCGACGTGTCGCAATCGGGGATCGGCTTTCTCGCGCGTCGGGAATTCGGCGTAGACGAGCGTGTCGGCATTCGTTTTGCCTTCGACGCGGATGACTACGAAGATTTCGTCGTACGTCGCGGCACGCCGACCGTCGGCGGATTCAGGATCGGCGTTAGTGCCATCGAAGAATCCTAGTGCATGGTCACGAATCAATTGACGGGTTGGGTGCCCCACGGCTTTAGCCGTGGGGGAGTCGAATCCAAGGACTATTCGAGACTTCCCCATCTCTGAAGAGGTGGGGCACCCAACCGTCGTTTCAGGCGTGACAGAGCACTGGTGCGTGGTCACAGGTTGTCTCGTAGGTTTCGTCCGCTCTTTCAGGCCGCGACCCTGAGAGCGACCAATGCGGGAGCACGAAGGGAGCGGTTTGCGATGTCGTGCCTCCCAACAGGAATCCTGAACCGCCCCCACCTCCCTTGCCCGAAATTCATTTCCGATCGATGATGTTTCGTCGGCCTGCGCGTGGCGTGCGGGCGTGGAAATTCACGACAGCCGGGTTGATTGCGACTTGTTTTCATTCACAGTTTTACATCAGGATTCCCAGTCGAAAGCGCGCCGCGGGCAGATCGTCACGCCCAGAGGCCTCATCGACACGCCCGCGTTCATGCCCGTCGGGACCGCCGGCACGGTCAAGGGCGTCACGCCCGATCAGGTGGCGGATTCCGGTGCGCAGATCGTTCTGGGCAATACCTATCACCTGCAACTGCGCCCGTCAGCCGATGTCGTCGAGCAACTTGGCGGGCTGCAAAAATTCTCTGGCTGGCTGAGGCCTATGCTGACCGACAGCGGCGGCTTTCAGGTGTTCTCGCTGGCCAAGATCAATCGCATCGACGACGACGGTGTCGATTTTCAATCGCACATCGACGGCGCGCGCATGCGGTTGGACGCTGCCACCTCGATCGGCATTCAGAACAAGCTGGGCGCGGACATCATCATGGCCTTCGATCAGTGCCCGCCCCTGCCGTGCGATCATGAGACGCTCGTAGTCGCCGTCGAGCGCACCATGCGCTGGGCGCGGCAGAGCAAGGATGCCCACCAGCGCGAGGACCAGTGGCTGTTCGGTATTGTGCAGGGCGGGACGGACCTTGAGCAGCGAATCCGTTGCGCCGAGCGGCTTGTGGAGATCGGCTTCGACGGCTACGCGGTGGGGGGGCTGTCCGTGGGCGAATCGCACGAGGAGATGATCGACGTGCTCGACGGGCTGACCGGTCACCTGCCCGTGGAGAGGCCTCGCTACCTCATGGGCGTGGGCATGCCGCGCGATTTGTACGCGTCCGTCCGCAAGGGTATCGACATGTTCGACTGCGTGCTGCCCACGCGAAACGGGCGAAACGCCTACGCTTTCACGGCGGCTGGGCCTTTGAAAATGAGAAACGAAGCCCACCGCCTGTCGGATCAGCCGATCGAGGAAGGGTGCATCTGCCCGACTTGTGCCGGGTTTTCAAGGGGTTACGTGCGTCATTTGTTCATCGCGGGCGAGATGCTGGGGCCGATCCTGACAACGATTCACAACCTGTATTTTTTCCAGCGTCTGATGAAACGGATGCGCGAGTTGATTCCAAGCGGAGAACTGGAGAGAATCCCACACGAATTCCCCATCGTCCGACTTGGAGCGGGCAAGGGCTGAACTCGGGAGCCGACATGATCGCGCAAATACTTTTACTCGCACAGGGCACTCCGGCTGCGCCACCCCCCGGCGGCGGAAAACTGATTATCGGAATGCTTCTCTTCGTTGGCGTGTTCTTTTTTATGACGCACCGCACACAGAAGCGAGAACGCCAGAAAAAAGAGGACTTGCTCAACAACCTGGCCAAGAACGACCGCGTCATGACCATCGGCGGGGTGATCGGCACGATTGTGGCGGTCAAGGACAACCAGATCACGCTCAAGGTGGATGAGAACACGAATACGCGGATGACGTTTATTCGGCGGTCCATCCAGCAGGTCATCCGTTCCGACGAAGACCTGGATCAGGCACAGATGCAGCGGAGTTGAGCGGCACGTCGCCGGGTCAGCCTGCTCAACAAGTGTGGCACGGGTTTCCAACCCGTGTAGGCCTCGTTGTTTGCACCGGTTGAAAACCGGTGCCACATGGAAAGCCTGTGTTTTTCGACAGAATGATGGGCTGCCACGCTTATGTCGCGGCGGCGATTTCGACCAGCCGCTCGGCGATTTGGAGCGCGTTGAGGGCTGCACCCTTGCGAATCTGATCCCCGCAGACGAACAGCTCAACGCCGCGACCGTCAGGCAGACTGATGTCCTGGCGAATGCGCCCAACGAAAACGTCATCTTTTCCGCTGGCTTCGACGGGCATGGGGAAATGTGATTCCGCGCGATCATCGACCAGTCGCGTTCCGGGGCAGTCGGTGAAGATCGCCCGCACATCTTCGCACGAGACCGGCTCGTGGAATTCCAGGTTGATCGATTCGCTGTGGGCACGCAGGACGGGCACGCGTACGCAGGTCACCGCGACGGCCATCTCCGGCTCATGCAGGATTTTCCGCGTCTCAGCCACAACTTTGTTTTCCTCGCCGTTGTACCCGTTTTCCGCTGTGGCGGAGTCGTGCGCGAAAAGATTGAACGCGATGGGGTGCGGGAACTGTTTCGGAACCGCTTCTCGGCCGTCCAGCACGTCGCGTGTTTGCGTACGCAGTTCGTTCATGGCGGCCAGGCCTGCTCCGCTCGCGGCTTGATAGGTGCTGACCACGATCCTCTTGATCGGGAATTTTCGGTGAATCGGAGCGACGGCCATCAGCATCATGATCGTGGTGCAGTTGGGGTTGGCCACGATGCCTTTGTGCGTTGCGATGTCGTCTGCGTTGATTTCGGGGATGACCAGCGGCACGTCGGGCGTCATGCGAAACGCGGACGAGTTGTCCACCACCACGCCGCCGTTTCGCGTGATGACCGGTGCGAATTCCTCACTGACCGGCGTGCCCGCACTGAAAATCGCGATATCGACGTCGGAGAGTTTGTCTTCGTGGATGGCTTCCACGATGAGTTCGCGACCGTTGACGTTCATTTTCTCACCGGCGGAACGCGGCGACGCGAAAAGCGCAATACGCCCGGCTGGGAACGACCGTTCCCGCACCAGATCGATGACTTCGCGCCCGACAACGCCGGTCGCTCCGATGATGGCCAAATGATCGATCATAAGGTGGTCCCGAAAAACACACGACTTCTGCCGCAGAATACAAAGTAGTTAGCGTCCGATCCATTGTCAATTTGCTTAGTGTGAATCGGCCAAAACGCCTCAAAAAACTATAATTTACCAAGGGTTGACTGCCCTTCGTGAAGGTTGCTAGACTACCGCCCCGTGTCAGGATTCGTCGGAGGATGCAGGCGGGCGACTGGCCGCGAAGAGTTTGGACGCCATTAACGGAACCGGACGCTGCATCGATGGGCGAGACAGGCCCCCAAAAAACGCCACCCTGGACACGACACCTCGGAGTGGGTGTCGAGTTCGCCGGCGCGGTCGGCGGATTTGTTCTGATCGGCTGGTGGGTGGATTCGCGATGGGAGACAGCCCCCTGGGGCATCCTGATCGGCATGGTTCTCGGTCTTGTCGGTGGAATGTACAATCTTGTGAAAGCATCATTGTCGGCCTTTAAGCAATACGAAAAAAAAGAACCGACCGACCGCGACAAGCATCAAGAGTGATGACAGCCAATTCTCCCACCAGTTTCCTGAATCTCTACCTTCGCTTCGCGGCGATTGGGATTTCCACGGTCGCAGCCTTGGTCGCCCTCGGATACGTGCCGACCAGACGGCTGGCCGAGCAGCGCGGTGTGAACGCGATGTTCGTCGGCTGCGGGATTTCGTGGATCGCGACCTTGATCGGTGCCGCCCCAATCTGTGCGGCTGTCCGACGTGAACCCGCGTCGCAACTGAACGCCGTGCTGATGTCAACGGCGTTGCGCATGTTCGTGGTACTAATTCTGTCCTTGTCGATGGCGTTGAGCGGGTGGTTCGAGAAGGGGCCGCTGCTCGTCTGGGTTGGGATTGCGTACGTCGTCGGCCTTGGCGTGGATACCGCCTATGCGGTTCGGATTTTGAATATGTCTTCATCGCGGAGTCAAGTCGAAAGATGACTCACTTGCTTGCATCGTCCGATCCTCTGCACCACGTTGTTCAGCATGCCTACCGCACGATCACCGTCGGCGGTTTCGAGTTCACGCTGCTCAGCAATCACATCGTGATGATGATCGCGGCTGCGCTGATTCTGATTCTGATTCTTCCCGGCGCGGTTCGGAAGCGTCGCGGAACAGGCGATGTCGAGAGTATGACCCCGAAGGGTTTCGGGAATTTCATCGAGTCCATCTGCGCGTACCTGCGTAAGGAAGTTGCGGAACCGAATCTCGGTGAGCACACCGATCGCTTCATCGGTTACATTTGGTCCGTCTTCTTTTTCATTCTGACGATCAACGTTCTGGGCCTGCTTCCGCTCGATCCGGTCACCAAGTGGCTTGGCGGGCTGGGCGTGGGAGGCACAGCCACCGCCAACATTTGGGTTACCGGCACGCTTGCGGTTTGCACTATGCTGATGATGGTCGTCAACGGTTTGAGGCTGGGCGGGATGCATTACATCGCCCATTTTTGCCCTGGGCCGATCGCGCTGGCTCCGCTGCTTGTTCCGGTGGAGCTCATCGGGCTTGTGGCCAAGATTTTTGCGCTGGCGGTGCGTTTGTTTGCCAACATGATGGCCGGCCACATTTTGCTGGCGGTGCTGTTGAGTTTCATTCTGGCAGCGGGCACCTCGATGGGCACGGGCGGGGGGCTTGCGATCGCGGTCCCCGTGATTTTGGGCAGCACTGCCATTTTCATGCTTGAGATATTTGTCGCCTTTTTGCAGGCGTTCATCTTTACGTTCCTGACGACGTTGTTCATTGGCATGTCGACCGTGTTCCATCACGACGACGACCACGGGCACGCGGAGGGTACGCACTAGCGCAGGGTCGCAAGGTTTCGCTCTTTCAGAGCCGCGACCGTAAGGGAGCGGACGGAGTAAGCGATCAGATTCAGGAGCGATAATACGTTAGGAAGCTGTTGAAGAAGCCAGGGACTGAATGTGGCACCGGGTCTTAACTCGGCAAGACACGGGTTGAAAACCCGTGCCACACCTTCTTCAACAAACCGAAATTTTTAGAGATTCGCCATGCCCGGGAAGTTGTAGGGCATCTGGGTCGTAAGGCGTGACTGCGATGGCGAAAGGATTTGGCGAGCCACCCCTACGGGTTTGCCGCGTTGGAGTTTGTGCAGAAATGAACAGCAAGAGAACAAGCAAGTGGATGTTGGCCCTCCTCGCGGTCGGCTACCTGTTGGCCGGTGCGGACGTTGCGATGGCCCAGGGTGACGGCGATCATGGCGACGCGGGCGGCGAGCACGCCACGTTCCTGACCACCGACGGTGCGCGCAAGCTCGGCGGTGCGATCGGTGCGGGTCTGGTTGTCATGGGCGGCGCTGCCGGCATCGCCCGTATCGGTGGCAGTGCGGTGGAATCCATGGCCCGCCAGCCTGAGGTCGCGGGCAATATCAGCACAGCCATGATTATCACAGCCGCGATGATCGAAGGCGCGACGTTGTTCGCGGTCGTCGTCGGTCTGCTCGCGGTTCTTTAGTCGTATCGGCTTGGCAGGCCGCTGAAAAAATGTGGCACGGGTTTGTGGGTGCCCCACCTCTTCAGAGGTGGGGGAGTCGAATAGTCTTTCGGATTCGACTTCTCCAAACCGGTCAATTGAGTTGTGACAAAGCGATAGGGTATTCCCGGTCGATCGGGGCGATTGATACGCCCCGACCGGCTCGATGATTCGAAAGGCTTTCTCAACGATGGTGAGACGCATACCGCATTGGTGGTTGCCCGTGTTGGTTATGACCGGGTTGGCCCGGGCGGCGGACGAAGAGCACGGCGGCGGTGGTTCGTCACCGTTCGCCGGCGATTTCGGCACGGCGCTTTGGACGCTCGTCATCTTCGGGCTGGTTTTGTTTGTCCTCGGCCGATTTGTTTGGCCTCAGATTCTCTTGGCACTCAAGAAGCGTGAAGAGTTCATCTTCGAATCGCTTTCAAAAGCCAAGGCGGATCGCGAAGCAGCAGAAGCCCGACTGAAGGAATACGATACAAAGCTGCAAGCAGCGCGCGATGAAGCGACCGCCATCGTCGAAGAAGGCCGGCGCGATGCGGAAGTGCTGCGGCAGAAAATCGATGAGCAGGCCCGGGCCGATGCGGACGCAAGCCGCGAACGCGCCCTCCGCGATATCGCGTTGGCCAAGGATACAGCCGTCAAGGAGTTGTATTCACTCAGCGCAACGCTCGCGACGGACGTAGCCGGGCGAATCATCAAGAAGGAACTGGACGCGGCGGGTCACGAGCAGCTTGTCGCCGAGGCGATCAAGTCACTCGGCGTCATGGAAACGCAGGGAGCGTAGACGGGTTATGCATCCGGTTGACGACATTGGAATCGCCATCGCAGACGTGTACGCCAAAGCTGTTTACAAGCTGGCGAGCGATGCGGGCACGACTGCTCCGACTCTGGAGGAATTGTCCGGGCTGATCGCCTACGTCAACAGCACGCCCGAGTTTGAATCGTTCCTGGTCAGCGTCACCGTGGACAGCGACCGCCGCCGCGCCACCATTGAAAAAGCGATGCGCGGCAAAGCGTCCGATTTGCTCGTGAATCTGGTCCAAACACTCAACGCCAAAAGCCGACTCTGCTTGCTCGAACAGGTTTACGTGCAATACCGCCTCGCCAACGAAGTCGCCCAAAACCAGGCGGAAATCACGGTCGCAACGGCGGTGCCCCTGTCAGCCGATCAGCGCGGGCCGCTCCTGGAAGCGCTGCGCAAGTACACCGGGCAGGAACCGATCCTGACCGAGCGGGTGGACGATTCGTTGATCGGCGGGCTGGTCGTGTACATCGACGATCAAAAAATTGATTTCAGCGTTTCGCGGGCGCTTGGCGGATATCGCGAGAGTTTTCTGCGGCGTGCGTCGCAGGAAATTCACGGCAAGAAACAGTATGTCCAATAGGCCTGAGAATCATAGTTTGAGCAGCCTGTCGAAGGACATAAGGTTCCTGTGTGGCACCGGTTTCCAACCGGTGAATGCGGATAGTGTTAGTGTGGCACCGGTTCTTAACCGGTGAATTCGGATAGTGTTAGTGTGGCACCGGTTCTTAACCGGTGATTTCGATAGAGTCTGTGTGGCACTGGTTTGCAACCGGTGAATTCAGCGGCCTGTTAAGGTAGACACATGAAGTTCAGAGTCGACGAGATCTCCAGCGTTATTCAGGAAGAGATCCAGCAATATCAAAGTGGTGTGGACGTTGCGGAGGTCGGCCGCGTCATCGCGGTCGGAGACGGCATCGCCCGCGTGTACGGCTTGAGCAATTGTGCAGCCGCCGAACTCGTCGAGTTCTCCAACGGCGAACTCGGCCAGGTGCTCAACCTCGAGGAAAACTCGGTGGGTGTAGCCATCCTCGGCGACTACCTCGGCATTCGCGAAGGCGACGAGGTCAAGCGCACCGGACGGCAGATCAGTGTGCCAGTCGGCGAAGCCATGATCGGACGCGTGGTCGATCCGATGGGTCGCCCGCTCGACGGCCAGGGCGTGATCGAAACGCCGCATCTGCGCCCGCTGGAAATCATCGCACCCGGCATCGCCGGTCGCCAGCCGGTCACTGAACCGCTCCAGACCGGAATCAAGGCTGTAGACAGCATGATTCCCATCGGTCGCGGGCAGCGCGAACTCATCATCGGCGACCGCAAGACAGGCAAGACAGCCATCGCCCTCGACACCATCATCAACCAAAAGGGCGGCGACGTGATCTGCGTCTATGTCGCCATCGGTCAGAAGGAATCGACCGTCGCAACAGTCGTCGAGACACTGCGCGCGCACGGCGCGATGGACTACACCATCGTCGTGACCGCCAGCAGTTCGACCCCCGCACCGTTGCAATACATTGCCCCCTACGCCGGCTGTGCGATGGCGGAATACTTCATGTACGAGCACGGCCTGCCGACGTTGTGCGTCTACGACGACTTGTCCAAACAGGCCGCCGCCTACCGTCAGATGTCGCTGCTGTTGCGTCGTCCGCCGGGTCGCGAAGCGTATCCGGGCGACGTTTTCTACCTGCACAGCCGATTGCTCGAACGTTCCTGTAAGCTGGCTGAACGCCGATTCATCGTCAAAAAAGGTGCGCCGGAATCGACCAACGAGGGCGTCGATGGCAAGTCCTACCTCGGCGTGCCCGGCGTCCACGAATCCGAAGCCGCAGCCAAGAAGATCGGAGCCGACGCCCACGAAGTGCGCGTGGACCAGGCCAGCGGCGGCTCGCTGACCGCGCTGCCGATTATCGAAACGCTGGAGGGTGAAGTCTCCGCGTACATTCCGACGAATGTGATTTCGATCACCGACGGCCAGATCTACCTCGAACCGAACCTGTTCTTCGCCGGCGTGCGTCCAGCCGTCAACGTCGGCATCAGCGTGTCGCGCGTGGGTGGAAACGCACAGCGAAAAGCCATGAAGAAAATCGCCGGCTCGCTGCGTTTGGACTTGGCAGCTTTCCGCGAGTTGGAAGCCTTCGCACAGTTGGGGACGGACCTCGACACCGCCACGCAAAAGCAGCTTGATCGCGGCTACCGCATGGTGGAACTGCTCAAGCAGCCGCAGTTCCAGCCCTACAACATTAACGACCAGATTCTTAGCATCTTCGCTGGAACGCAGGGCTTGCTCGACAGCATCCCGCGCGACAAGGTGCTCGATTTCGAAAAGGCGATGCTCAAACACATGAACAACGAGCATCCCGAAATCGTCGAAGAACTGGACAAGACCGGAAAACTGAGCGACGAGTTGGCCGAGAAAATCAAGACGTTGATTACGAACTTCAAACAAACGTATTCGGCCAAGGGATAAAGCGACAATGGCCAAGGCACGGGCAATCGCCGTCAGGCGCAAAGCCGTCAACAACATCAAGAAGATCACGCGGACGATGCAACTCATCGCCACCGCGCGGTTCCAGAAGTCGCTCAACCGCGCCGTCGGAACCAAGCCGTACACCGAAAAGATCACCGAGTTGGTCGAGCAGGTGTCCGCCGCAGGTGGCGAAATCGATCATCCGCTGCTCAAGGACAATCCGGACACCTCGCGGCATGCGCTGTTGCTGCTGACGTCAAACCGTGGCTTGTGCGGCGGTTACAACGCAGGCCTGCTTCGCGCTGTGTCTGCCGAGGCGAACACGCTCGCCTCATCCGGCGCGCAGGTGGATTTATACGTCGTCGGCAAAAAGGGCATGAATTTCTTCAAATTCGTCGGCAAGCCGATGCACAAAACGTATCCTGACTTGCCCGACGCACCGGCGTTCAGCGAGATCGAGCCGATCGCGTCGGAGTTCATGCGCTGCTACGAAGCGGGCGACTACGCCTCCGTACGCATCGTGTACATGAAATTTCTCACTCCCGCCCGGCAGGAACCGACGGTCGCCCGTCTGCTCCCGATTCAGGCCGACACGCCCAAGGCGGACGATTCGAAAAAAGCACCCGCAGGCAGCGAGGCGCAGTTTGATTTTTCGCCCGAGCCTTCGGAATTGCTCGGCGAGTTGCTGCCCGTCACCGTGAAGGTGCGGCTGTTTCAGTTCTTCAACGACATGGTGGTGAGCGAAAACGTCGCCCGAATGGTGGCGATGAAGTCGGCCAGCGACGCAGCCGGTGATATGTCCAGTTCGCTGGGTCGCCAGTTCAACCGGGCAAGGCAGTCACAAATTACATTGGAATTGTTGGATATCATGGGCGGTGTGGAAGCCCTGAAGTAGGACTCGGAGTTTGGCATGAGCGCCACGGCAAGCAACATTGGAAAAGTCACCCAGGTTATCGGTTCCACGCTCGATGCGGAGTTCCGAGAAGATTCAATGCCGGCGATCTACAACGCGCTGACGGTCGAAATCGACCGCGTCATCGGCGGTAAGAGCGTCAAGGAAACACTCTGGTGCGAGGTCGCCCAACACCTGGGCGGTGGACGCATCCGGGCTGTCTCCCTCGGCTCGACCGACGGACTCAGACGCGGACAGGACGTCACCGACACCGGCGCACCCGTCACCGTTCCCGTCGGGGACACCACCCTCGGACGCGTGTTCAACCTGATCGGCGAGACCATCGACGGTCGCGGGCCTGTCTCGCGCGACAACCTGCGGTCCATTCATCAGCCCGCACCGAAGCTGTCCGAGCTGACGCCCAAAACAGAAATCCTCGAAACCGGCATCAAGGTCGTCGATCTCCTCGCACCCTTCGTGCGCGGCGGAAAGATCGGCCTGTTCGGTGGGGCGGGCCTGGGCAAGACCGTTATTATTCAGGAAATGATCGCCCGCATCGCCCGCGAGCACAGCGGTTACTCCGTGTTCGCCGGAGTTGGCGAGCGCACCCGAGAGGGCAACGACCTCTGGCTCGAAATGCAGGAAGCCGAGTTCAAGGATTCCCAGGGCAATACCAAAAACGTCATCGAGCACACCGCGATGGTCTTCGGCCAAATGAACGAGCCGCCCGGAGCGCGCCTCCGCGTCGCGCTCACCGCATTGACGATGGCTGAGTACTTCCGCGACGAGTCCGGAACGGACACGCTGCTCTTTGTCGACAATATTTTCCGCTTCTCCCAAGCCGGATCGGAAGTCTCCGCGCTGCTCGGACGCATGCCCTCCGCCGTGGGTTATCAGCCGACGCTCGGCACGGAAATGGGCGAGTTGCAGGAACGCATTACATCAACCAAGAAGGGCGCGGTGACATCCGTGCAGGCCATCTACGTGCCCGCGGACGACCTCACCGACCCCGCGCCAGCCACAACATTCACCCACTTGGATGCGTTCATCGTCCTGAACCGAAGCATCAGCGAAAAGGGCATCTATCCAGCCATCGACCCGCTGGAGTCCTCCTCGCGCATCGTCGATCCGCTGTACGTCGGCGAAAGACATTACGCCGTCGCCCGTCGCGTGCAGGGAATCCTTCAACGCTTCAAGGAATTGCAGGACATCATTGCCATTCTCGGCGTCGACGAACTGAGCGAAGAGGACAAGCTCCTGGTAGGCCGCGCCCGCAAGATCGAACGATTCTTCTCCCAACCGTTCTACCTGGCTGAGCAGTTCACCGGCTTCCCCGGCAAGTACACGCCGCTGTCCGACACCATTCAGTCCTTCGAGGAACTGTGCGACGGCAAGTGGGACGATCTGCCGGAGCAGGCATTCATGTACGTCGGCACGATTCAGGAAGCGGCGGAGAAAGCCGAGAAAATCGCGGCGGCCTAGGTTGCGATTGACGAGGAGCATCGAACAATGGCCAACACAAACACGCTTCGCTGTGACCTGATCACGCCCGAAAATCGCGTGCTGGAATGCGACGCGGTCAGCGTCTCGCTCCCCGCACACGACGGCAGCATTGGGTTCCTCAAAAGTCGCGCACCGCTCCTGTGCAAACTCGGCGTGGGCACGCTGGAAATCGACACCGGCTCCACCCGCCGGCGGTACTACGTAGACGGCGGATTCGCCCAGATGTTCGACAACACGCTCACCATTCTGACCGAGCAGGCCGTCGAATCATCCGACATCGACCTCGCCGCCGCAGACGCCGAGCTGCGCGAAGCACAGGCCCAAACAGCCGCCGATGCCGACGCCCGAGCCGAAAAAGACGCCGCAGTCTCCCGCGCCAAAGCCAAAAAACGAATCGCCGAACGCACCTGACACTAAATTTGTAACCTGTTGCCCAGAACGGACTTAGACTCCAAAATCCGGCCCGGACAGCAATCCATTCCTACCCAGCCGCGAACCCCAGACTTTATGGTTGGCGGGGTTATGCCGATCCGCTAAACTGGCACAAAATCGCTGGCTGTGGGCGGACGGCGCGAGGCGGCGCTCAGGCTCACCACTTTTGCCTATTATGGCTTCCGGAGGCTGACCGCATGCTCACACTGACCTTTCTCGGGGTTGGCAGCGCTTTTGCAAAGCGTAACTTTCATTCCAACGCCCTCATTGAAGCCTGGCAAACCTCACCCGAAAAACAGCCCGAACCCGACGACACCCTCCTCATCGACTTCGGCGGCACAGGCCCCCTCGGCATCAATGGCCTCAAGGACAAGCCCGGCTTCGAATACCTCGCCATCGGCAACATCGTCAACTACAACAAGATCAAACGCGTCTTCGTCACCCACCAGCACGCCGACCACATCGGCGGCCTCGAAGAGATGGCCTTCAACAACGTCTTCGTCCACGGATCAGGATCGGACAAAGCATTCAAGCCGCAGATCATCAGCTCCATGAACATTCTGGTGAACCTCTGGGACACCTCGCTCAAGGGCGGCATGAGTCCCCTCCCAGGCCGATACGCCCTCCTGCAGGATTACTTCTTCATCCTCGCACTGCGTTCCACCGCCCAGGGCTACGAGCCGTTCCAGATGCTCAAGCGCTACGATTTCAAAATCTTCCCCACCGACCACATACGCATCGAGCGCAAATACGATTGGCCTTCCTATGGCCTGTACATCACCGACACCGAATCGGGCGAGACCGCGTTCTATTCCGGCGACACGCGCTTCGATTACGAGGTGTACGAGCCGATGATGACCAAAGCCAATCTGAACTTCCACGACACCCAGCTCCACGACGACTCCGCTCCGGTACACACCCCGTTGAGCGATCTGCGCACACTCCCGCCCGAGGTAAAGAAGAAGACCGTCCTATACCACTACGGCGACTCCTGGACCGACCCCGAATTCTCATTCGTACCAGACGAATTCGCCGGCTTCGCCACGCCGCACAAGCGGTACGTACTGTTCGAATGATCCGCCGCCGACTCCGCGCTGTTCCAGTCACCAATAAACGAGCCGCGGACTTCAGTCCGCGCGGACGTTCCAACGATCGTTGTTGAAAACCGCGGATGTTCTTCCCCAACCACCGCAATCCGCTCCGTTTGGATTGAAAATGCCTTGACAGCTCGTTCTGGAACCTGCGAACACCGGATGTCTGTGTGGCACTGGTTTTCAACCGGTGCAAACGACGGTGTAATATGTGGCACAGCGTCCTCGACCCCTCAAGGCACGGGATGGAAACCCGCGTCACCGCAATTGAACGGCTAGCCAATCAGTGTCCGCCCGGCCTGCCACACCGCGAACCCAATCCCTACTTCCCACCCGCCGCCGCCACCTTCACCCACGAATCGCGAAGTCCCACAGTCCGGTTGAACACATGCCGATCCGCCGTCGCGTCCCACCGGTCCAGACAGTGTGTCAAAAAATGACGTTGCGCCGAAGAAGGACGGAATCGTTGTTCCGGGGGCGTCGGGGGCAGGATCGGCGCGTTGGGCCGAAAAGCCCGGCGTGATTCACGGCGTCAGGGGCTGAGTTCTGTTGAGTCGAATGAGCCCTTGGGATAGGATGGCCACTGGAGTCTGGTATCTGGGAAGTGTCGGGTATAGGGGTATGCGTGTGGCCCTGGAATGGATGGAACCCCGATAGTTCCGAGCCATTTCTGACCGTGATGTCCGGGTCATTTTATGCCTTCTCGGAGGGGTCGAAGGAGATCGCGGAAGACCACACGCGCGAACTGATGGCTGAGGGATGGGAAGACAGTGGACATGAAGGCGTGGCTGGTTACGTGCACGTTGACAAGCCTGAGAGAATAAAAGGCCCCCGCCGGACGGTGCATTCTAGTTCCGGGCGAATGTTGTGAGAATCTAAAACATGTATTCAATAGCGTGCCTTACAATTGGACCGCGGCTTGAAGAAACTCAGCGTCTCCTGCTAGCAGTACGCGTTTTGCTCTGGTCTGCTACTCTGGCGGTTCCTACAGCCGTGGCGCAGGAAGAAGAACTTCGCGCGGTTGACTCCTTTAACGAACCGCCGCCGAGCTTTTCAATTGAACAGGCCCAAGTATGGATGAGCGACGTGATTCCTCACGTCGAAAAAGTAACAGGTCGTCGCTTCGGCAAGCGCCCGATCTTGAAGGTTGTGACCAGGAGCGAACTCAGAGATGCAATTATAAGCGATGCGGAGTTGATAGCCGGCGATGAGTTCTTCCAAGATGTCTCAAACTTGGATCGTACAATAGAACTTGTGTTCGCCTCAAAGGAAGTTAGCGCTGTAATGCTCGGTAAGTACTCGCTGTCTGAGGAGGAGATTCTGCTACCGGCCGGCAATGCCGCGCATTTGTTCAAGGCTGCTGGGATTGACATAGTGTCTATTGACGATGTCATGCGCGTAGTGATAGCACATGAACTGGCCCATGCACTACAGGATCAGGAGATTAATCTCGCTAGGTGCCTCTCCGAGACGAAGGACGTTCCGAGACTACGCGCGTTCTCGGCAGCGATGGAGGGTTTTGCATTAGTTGTCCAAGACATGGTTGCTGACCGAATGAAGATGACCGATGCCGCAGAGCGGCTTGAGCGGTTGCTCCCCGGGGGGCACATTAGAGGTAAGCCCAATTCAATGCCAAAGGGTTACTTGGGAGATGTGGCGCGCGTCATGACCGGCTCGTACGAACACGGCCGAACGGTAATGGAATTGGCATTCGAGGCGAAAGGGAAACAGGGGCTTTGGGAAGCTTTGCGCTCACCGCCCGAGGCCCTGAGGGTGGTGAACAGCAGAGCCGGAGTCGCCCAGTCGAGGAGCCGGCCTAAGTACGTCCAGGTGTTCGCCGGTCTCGATTCCATGCTGCAGAGAGCCTGGACTGAAATCAAGAACGCCGGTGCTCCGCCGAGCGAGGGCCTGCAGTTCTTCAAAATGCTAGACGAGCGATCTCGAGCTGAAGTCGAGTCGATGCTGGAGTACGTTCACTCGTTCGCATGTCTATCGCGATTCCCGGGCAAAAACCCGGAGTTCTTTGTCGTTGTGACATACGTATTGCCGACACCACAGCATGAACCGAAATTCAATGGCTTCGTCCGAAAGGCTGCCGCTGCCAATCGTCAGATAATGTCTATGGGCGGATTGGTCGACGTCCGCATTGAACAGGACTCTTTGAGTGGAGTCAGCGGAAGCACCCCTATTTCGCGACGAGTTTGGAGCTTGTGGCAAGGCGGTACACTGATCGGAAAGCAAACTCTTCTATGGGCCGGCAAAGATAAACATGTGATACAACTCTACACGAACGCGGAGATCGACGAGAATACCATCATGAAATCCTTCAAGGAAGCAGTCGTTCGCGTGGGACGGCTTGCAAGCTAAGTGGGGATTGAAACGGGTACGCCGCTAGTATGCTTGCCTCGCATGAACAGGTCCGGCTTCTCTCAGGCGATTAATCCGTGCGACGCTATGCGGTCAGTTCCAGGCGCGTGGCGGGTTGTTTTCGCCACGGCTCGCTTCCGATGAGCCTTACTGTGCATTGGCCGCGCGAAGTGCCGCATCCAGCGCGCAAGCACGCGCACGATTCCCGAACAACAATTCGTGCGAAAGTGCCGCAAATCCAAGCCCCTACTTCCCACCCCTCGCCGCCAACTTCGCCCACGAATCGCGAAGTCCCACCGTCCGGTTGAATACCGGCCGATCCGCCGCCGCGTCGCGCCGGTCAAGACAGAAATAACCCTGCCGCTCAAACTGCACCCGGCGAATACCGTCCGACCACGCAGGCCCGCCACTGTCCATCCAGTTGGCCTCCAGTTTGCATCCGCTCAGCCTCTCCAGTGACTCGGGATTCAGATTGTCGTGGTAGTCGCCGCCATCAGCCGCCTTGTCCGGATTCTCCGCCACAAACAACCGATCAAACAAACGCACCTCAGCCTCCACCGCACTGTCAGCCGCCACCCAGTGCAATGTCCCCTTCACCTTGCGACCGTCCGGCGGACTGTCACCCCCGCGCGTCGCCGGGTCGTACGTGCAGCGCAAAAGCGTCACCGCGCCAGCCTCATTCTTCTCAAACCCAACACATCTGATCCAATACCCATAGCGCAGACGCACCTCCCGATCAGGCCCCAGTCGGAAAAACTTCCTCGGCGGCTCTTCCATAAAATCGCTGCGCTCAATGTAAAGTTCCTTGCCAAACGGCACCTCACGCACACCAGCCGACGCATCCTCCGGGTTGTTGATCGCCTCCATCATCTCCACACGATTCTCATCGCCGCCATCACTCCAATTCTCAATCACAACCTTCAGAGGCCGCAGCACACACATCACCCGCGAAGCCCGAGCGTTCAAGTCCTCACGCACGCAGTGCTCCTGCTTAGCCATGTCGATCGTGCTGTTCGTTTTCGCCACACCCACGCGCTCGCAAAAAGTCCGAATCGACTCCGGCGTATACCCGCGCCGCCGCATGCCCGAGAGCGTCGGCATCCGCGGATCGTCCCAGCCCGTCACGTGCCCATCGCGCACCAGCTCCAGCAGCTTGCGCTTGCTCATCAGTGTGTAGTTCAAACCCAACCGCGCGAACTCGATCTGCTGCGGGTGGTGAATCTTCTCCCCGAACGAACCGTCGGAACCACGCCCCGAATTGATTGCCTCAATGAACCAGTCATACAAAGGCCGATGATTCTCAAACTCCAGCGTGCAGATGGAATGCGTCACACCCTCGATCGAATCCTCCAGCCCGTGTGCCCAGTCGTACATAGGATAGACCGACCACGCATCGCCCGTGCGGTGATGTTCGGCGTGCAGAATGCGATACATAACCGGGTCGCGAAGGTTCGTATTCGGCGAAGCCATATCGATCTTGGCCCGCAGCGTGCGCGAACCGTCCGCAAACTCACCCCGGCGCATCCGCTCGAACAGATCGAGGTTCTCACCCGCAGGCCTGTCCCGGAACGGACTGTTCACACCCGGCGTGGTCAGCGTACCGCGATGCTTGCGCGTTTCCTCCGGCGACAGATCGCAAACATACGCGTGACCGGTCTTGATGAGTTGGACAGCCCATGCGTACAACTGCTCAAAATAGTCCGACGCGAACAGCACATCGCGATCATCGCCGAAACCCAGCCAGCCGATGTCCTCCGTGATCGAACGCACGTACTCATCTTCTTCCTTAGCCGGGTTCGTGTCGTCGAAACGCAGATTGCACACCCCGCCGTATTTATTCGCCAACCCAAAGTTCAGGCAGATGCTCTTGGCATGCCCGATATGCAGGTAGCCGTTAGGCTCCGGCGGAAACCGCGTCACCACACGCCCGTCCCACTTCCCCGTACGCAGATCGTCCTCAATAATTTCTTCAATGAAGTTCAAAGACTTCTTCGTTTCCGACTCACTCATATATCTACTTCTTCGCTTTCAAACCATCCCGTATCATCAACGCTTCGTGCACCCCGCAAAGCCGATCAGCAAAACCAACCCATCAGAACCGCGACAGTAATGGAGCGGCCGGATAATGAACAGCGCCAAATACGACCGAGGCTTCATCTGAACCGCGACACCGAACGCGCCCAAGGCGGAAGCGTGAAGGGAGCAGACAGATTACCATCGCCCCCCCGGTTTCGATTAACCGCGAGCTCCCACGCCCCGCAATTTTGCGCATAGCCACGCACCCCGCATTTTGCTAATCTAACCCCATCTTCGCTAAGATCGTGTCGATACCCGTCACGCCTTGCGAGAGGCCGGCGGATGGGGCGGTTGCGTGGCTGCGCACGGTGCGCACACCGACGTCCCCGTGCAACCTCGTCTTGAAAAGACGCGGAGGAGAATACTGTCGCCAAAGACTGCTGCGATTTCAACATCATGACCAACAACCAACTCATCGTCGTTGCACTGGGCGGGAATGCCATTTCCAGGTCCGATCAGGAAGGGAATGTGGCCGAACAGTTTGAAAACTCACGCACCACCGCCAAACAGTTGGCCGACCTCACCGAGCAGGGACACAACCTTGTCATCACGCATGGCAACGGGCCGCAAATCGGAAACTTCCTCCTGCGCAATGAAGTCGCAGCCGGTGTGATCTATCCGCTCGATATGGAAGTAGCCGTCGCGCACGTGCAGGGCGGAATGGGCTTCATGATCGCACTGACATTGACCAACGAACTCAACCGCAGAGGCCGCGAGCGCGTGGTCAACACCTTCATCACCACCGTACT
The DNA here is from genome assembly GCA_029260215.1 of Phycisphaerae bacterium. Classification (GTDB taxonomy): domain Bacteria; phylum Planctomycetota; class Phycisphaerae; order UBA1845; family UBA1845; genus OFTM258. The sequence goes on along the minus strand of JAJDDQ010000067.1, from coordinate 49,792 downwards.
TGTCTCCGCTGACGACCCGGCCTTTGAAGACCCCGCCAAACCGGTAGGCCGAGTGCTGACCGCCGACGAGCTGGTCAAGCATCACGAGCGCGGCTGGTTCGCCAAGGAAGTCGGTCCCGGCCAGTATCGGCGCGTCGTGCCCTCGCCCGCGCCAGTGCGCATTATGGAAATTGATGCCATCCGCCGCGCCGTCGAAGGCGGCGACCTCATCGTGGCCTGCGGTGGCGGCGGCATCCCCGTCGTCCGCGATTCTGAGAATATCCTCAGTGGACTGGCGGCGGTGATCGACAAAGACCTCGCTTCCGCGTTGCTGGCTGTTGAACTCGACGTGGACTGCATCATGTTCCTGACCGCCGTGGAGCGCGTGGCTGTCGATTTCGGCAAGCCGACGCAACGCGAAATCGACACCATGACCGTTGCGCAGGCTCAGGAATGGCTCGACCAAGGCCAGTTCCCGCCAGGCTCTATGGGGCCGAAGGTCCAGGGCGCGATCAACTTCCTGGCCGCCTCCAACAAGCCCGACGCCGTCGCGATCATCAGCCACCTGGATCGCGCTGCCGATTCGATGGCTGGCACCGCCGGCACGCGCATCACAAAATAGCCGTCCGCCCTCCGTGGCCGGCTGCCGAGTAAGGTGTGGCACGGGTTTGCAACCCGTGCCTTCATCGGCCGGGAACTCGGTGTTGCTTGGGGCACTGTCGTTTGCACCGGTTGAAAACCGGTGCCACACAAATCGGTGCCACATCGACCGATACCGAACCGAAAATCTGCGTTCCTTAACTGTCTGCCAGGGGCGTTGGGGCATTTTTTATATTTTTCGTGTCAGAAAATCGCGCGAAGTGAGACGTGTAGGTGTGCGATGGCCTGATTTCGGGATATCGCACCGGAAATCTATCTCCCAGGCGTTTGCGTGAGAACGTGACGCCGTCTCCACGAGGGCGCCGGCTTACCACACCCGGCGCCCGTTTTTTTCGTTGGGGCGGCGGTCGGCGTTTTTAGGTGGCTTCACACAGTTTGACGTTTTCGTCGAGAATCAGCTTGCGGTGGAGGGTTTCGTGCATGTTGCGGGGGCCGAGGGCCTTGATGGTGAAGACGATTCCGCCGTCGTCCTCGAACGAGTCCGACAACACGATGCGCAATTTGTGTTCGGTGAACAAACCGCTGACGCGATCGAATTGCTCGGCGCTCTTGGCGGTCCACAAACGATATTCAACCGCGTCGCGACGTTGCTCGATCACCGTGCTGAACAGCGGCAGCCCGACCAGCACCACCACGACGCCGACTGTGGCGACGACGGCCAGAATGTATTGTCCGAAACCTGCGGCCATTCCGATGGCGGAGACGGCCCAGATGGTTGCGGCGGTGGTGAGGCCGATGATGCCCTTGTCGTCGCGCAGGATGGCGCCGGCACCGAGAAAACCGACGCCGCTCACGATTTGTGCGGCGATGCGCGTGTCGTCCACGACGGGGCCTGAAAGGGCTTGCGAGGCGATGGTGAACACGCAGGCGCCGAGGCAGATGAGTATGTTGGTGCGGAAGCCGGCTGGCTTGTCGCGCAGGGCGCGTTCCATGCCGACGAAACTACCCAGCACAATCGAGACGGCTAATCGAGCTACCATGTCGAGAGTTGAAATTTCCATCACGCGCGTTTGTCCGCGATGCGGTCCTTTCCGTCAAGTGGAGGTCGCGTTGCTCCGGGCGCGCCGGGTGCGAGATTCGTGCCGTAAATATGATGCACGACGCGCTTGACGATCGGCGGCGGCGTCCTGGGTGATCCGTTCCGGTTGCCTGCTTTGCCTCGGGGGCCTTCGGCTTTGGAGCCTTCGGCCTGTGATGTTTCGTCGTCCAATGTTTCCCGGTTGTTTTTGCGTTGGGACTCTGCGTCGGCGACGTCGAGGCGGCGCTGTTCGGCGACGGCTTTGGACATGGCTACCAGGTCGCTGGTGGCGACGTGTTGCTCGCCGGTGACGAGGGCTTCGATGATCAGCCCGATGACGGCGCGGTAGGCGTCGTCGGTGGTGCATGCGGGGCTGCCGTCTACGCTCAGTCCGAAGGCTTCGCGGACGATGCGGCCTGCGCTGCGCATGCGTTCGCGAAACTCGGTGGTGCGTGGGTCTTCCCGCTGGGGGGTGGGGGCGGGGGCATCGCATTGGGTCGTCGGGCGTTTGTTGTGTTTTTTTCGTTGGCGACTGTTCATGGTTGGATCGCCGGGTCGTTGATGAGTCGGTCCGCCACTTCCATGCCTGTGGGGGTGATGCGGAACCATCGTCTCCGCCAGGGTGTCAGTCGCTCGTCCTCTTCGGTGTCGGCGACGACGCGCTGGACATAGCCCTTTTCGGCGAGATAGAAGATGTCGCGTTTGATCTGCTGCCATTCGAGCGTCGGGAACAACGCGAGCAGGCTGCGCAGAAGCTGGTCGGCCTGCAACGCGGCTGGATAGATCATGAGCAATGCCACGAGAATTTCGTTGCGCACCCGTTTGACGTTTTCACCCTGTGGTCCACCGGCCATTAGTCACTCCCCTCGCCGTAAAGGGCATCATGTTTTGTGTTCGTGATTGTTCTGCTCACCGGTTGGCCTTGGGCGTCGAGCCGGGCACAGGCTTCGATGAGTTGCTGGATGTTGCGTCGGGCCAGCATGCTTTCGCGTAGCCAGTCTTCCTTCACCGTGTAATCCCTCTCGATATCGTTGATACGCGATTCCACGCGGCGTACCGACTTGTCGACCTGCTCGATGCGCTGGGTTGAATCGCGGCTGGCGGCCAGCAGGTGGTCGCGCAGGGCGCGCAGGTAGAAGGTGATGACGCCGAGCGGGATCGCGACGATGGAGGCCAAGATCGCGACGAGCGTGTTGGCGTCCATGAGGCCGGCGGTTTGGATGACGCTGCTCATGTTTGGTGGTCCTGATGAGTTGCTTTGTTGATGTTTGCGCGGACGGGGGAAGACCGCTCCCTTGCAGTTGTGGGTTTGGAAGAGTGGGTTGCGTCCGCGCGGACTGAAGTCCGCGGCTCGTTGGGGTGTTGGGTGTTCATATGCTCACCACGCGGTTCAGGGTGTTGCCCAGTAGCTGGAACAGGGCGTTGGCGGTGTCGACGCGGATGAAACCGTTGGTCAGGTCGTCGCGGAAACGCTGCACGACGGGGTCGTCGTAAAGCGAACGCACCTGTGTTTCCCGGCGTGGGGATGTGAGGATGCGGTCGATGGCGTCCGGTGGTGCTTGCGCATCTCCGGAAAGTTTCTGAACGGTTTCGAGCAGTTTGCTGAGTTCGTCGTTCATTTTGGGCATGGGTTATTCTCCCGTTGGGACGGCGCCCTGGGCGGCGCGGTCGAGGCGGTCGGTCAAAAACGTACGCATGGTGTCGCTGACTTTCATGGATTGCAGGCCGAGGTTGCGCAGGCCGGTGGCGGTCTCTCTGATGATGCGCAGGTTTTGCTCGGCTGCACGGTGGCGGGCGTATTCGACATCGGCGTCAGTACGGAGGGCGTCGAGGGCCTGGTTGAGTTTTTCCGTGTGTTGGGCGGTCGCGATGTCGTCGTCGCGGTCGGCGGTGAGGCGGGCGACGAATGCGTCGACGGCGGCGAGGCGTCTTTGGCGATCTGATTCGCGGATTTCGAGGTGGTACTCGTTGACGGCGAGGCTGGTCTGCGTGGCGAGGGCTTCGAGGGTCTCGGCGGCGGAGAGCTGGACCCTGGCCTGTATCGCGCAGCCGGAAGCGAGTGCGGCGACGCTGGTGGAGCATAATAGGACGTTGCGGAATGTTCTGTTCGGAACGGTCTTCATGACGAATTTTCTCCTTGTCGGTGACGGGATGGCCCTCGTCGCTGTCTATGAATAGAACGTCGTTGCTGATTCGTTTGGCGGAAAAAAAAGCGCGCGCCCCTGGCTGAGGGTCTGAGGGGGGTTTTTGTTGACGTGGGGGGGGTGGCAGTTCTAAAGTGGGTTGGTTCTGGTGGGTTTGCGGCGTGGGTTGGAAGACGGTTTTTTGAACCGGGACGGGACAGCGGTTCATCGTTAATACGACAACGCTACTTCCGGTGCGAAGCACGGTGGTTCGGTCCCACGGATTGCAATCCGTGGGCTTCAGGGGGCGATCGGTGCGTGACTTGGCGATGTCGTACTCAAGGAGAATACCGCTTCCTTTACGGGCGCGGGTTTGAGAGAGTGAATTGCGTCCGCGCGGACTGAAGTCCGCGGCTCGTTGGGTTGGGGGGACGGATTGAGGGGATTTGGGGTGCGAACTTTGCGTGTGTTGCACATCACTGAAGACGCTGACGGGGCTGTTGGGTCGGCTTTGCGCGCTTTGCTTTGCGATGGCGGGATTGAATCGTGCGCTTGCGCGGATGTCTATCGCGGGTTGACCCGTTTGCTGCGCGCGGGGGACTTTGGGGTTGTCGTTGTGGATGTTGATGGTCTTTCGCTGCATGAATTTGAATTTTTCGCACGTGCATCATTTTCTGGTCGGGGTTGGAAGATTTGGGCGTATTCGCCGCTGGGACGCTCGGATCGCTTGTTGCAGGCGCGGGCGTTTGGGGCTGATGAGGCGGAATCCGGGGGTGATTTGGGTTGGATTGCGCGGCTGGCAGATTCGTTTACGAACGGGCCAAGAGTGTCAGACGGTGGCGCTGCGGAAGTGGTTGAGGTGGAAGCGGCGGCTGCGCTTGTTTATGAAAGTCGACGTTTGGGCGGGTTGAATGATATGTTTAAGGTGGCGGACACGGTTGAGGCTGATGCGGCTGGGGTGGATGCGCCTTTGCTGACGGAGGCGGAGATCGAGATGCTCCTGGGCGGCGAGCGTGAGGCTGAGTCTGCTGCGGAGCGGAAAGGAACGGCTGGATGAGAATGCACAACGATGTTGATGCCGCGCCGGCCGCCGGTGTTTCGACCTATCTTGCGATCGGCGATGAGGCTGGCTTGTGCGATGAGCTTCGCCTTTGTGCTCCGGATGCGGAGACGGTGCGTGCGGATTCGTTCCTGTCTGCGATCGGTGAAATCTCGGCGTGTCCTGTGGATGTGGTGTTTGCTGATATCGATCCGTCTGTGACTGAATTGGATAAGGCGATCTCGGGGTTGCGTGAGGCTGTCGGGGACGGTGTGTCGATTTTGCTGTGTTGTCATGCGGATGGTGAGCCGTTGGCGCGGCGGCTGTTGGCGGCTGGTGCGGACGATTATCTGATTCGCCCGCTGCGTCCGGATGAGGTTCGTGATGCGCTGGCGGTGTCGCGTGCGACGCGTGAACCGCTGGGGGCGTCGGTGGTGGAGCTGGACGCTTTGGGTGATTTGGTGCGTTGTCTCGCTGTGCCGCTGGAGGAGTTTCTGGGGAAGCTGGCTGACCTGGTGCGGGCTGCGTTCGGTGTGCGCAGTGCGGGTGTTGTGGTGCGTGGTCAGGCGGCGACGAGCGGTTCGGTCCCTTCGACTGACCCTTCGGGTATGGCTAGCCCTGTGATGACGGTGCCGCTGGAAGATGCTGAAGGTGAAATCGGGCATGTGGCGTTGGGTGCTCCGCTTGATGCGGCGGTGGATTTGGAGCGTCATCGGTCCCGGTTGGTTCAGTATGCGAAGTTGATTTCCAGTTTGGTTACGGCTGCGGGCGATCATCGTCGTTATCACGATTTTGCTTATGTTGATGAATTGAGCGGTCTGCCGAACCGTCGTTTTCTCCTTGAGTTTCTGGGGCGCAAGATTGAAGAGGCGAAGCGTGATGGATCGGCGGTGACGCTGTTGATGTTCGATGTGGACTTTTTCAAGCGCTACAACGACGCGTATGGTCACGATGCGGGGGACGAGATTCTTCGGGGTTGCGGTGAGTTGTTTCGGCGGAACTGTCGCGATCATGATGTGGTGACGCGGTACGGCGGTGATGAGTTTGCGGTGGTGTTCTGGGATAAGGACGGCACGCGGAAGGTGGGTTCGCGGCATCCGTCTGATGTGCTGCCGATCATTGAGCGGTTTCGGGAGTCGCTTCGCGATTATGAGTTTTCGGGGTTTCGCGTTCATGAGGAATCCCAGCTGACGATCAGCGGGGGGTTGGCGTCTTATCCGGATGATGCGGGGTGTGTGTCTGATCTTATTACGCGGGCGGATGAGGCGTTGTTGAAGGCTAAGCGTGATGGGAAGAACCGTATTTTTCTGGGTGGTGAGAATGTGGGGGCGGCGGGGGTTGGTGAGGGGTAGGGTTTTGACTTTCCCACCGCTGAAGCGATGGGGCACCCGTGCATCCGCCAGATTACCACATGATTGGCCAAGCTCGATCCCAGTCCATTGGCAGTATCGAGCGGTCGCCGAATTCGTAATAGCGAAAGCTGCTCCACGGCCAATTTTCTGCACGCTTTACCAAGCCTCGGGTGATTGGGTTCTTGTGGCAATAGTTCAGCTTTTCAATCAACATGGAAAACTTGTGGATGTTGAAATCGAAACCTCGCGTTTTCCAGACGGGTTTTCCGTGCTCATTGTTGGTCGCCCAGTTTGTTAATGACGGTGACCATAGTTGGTTGTGGGTTCGCCAGTATTCGCGCAGGCAGGATTTGCCGTGGTAGCCGACGTGTTGCTTGAATGCGCGCAAGAGGATCGAAATGTCGATTGGCGTGTCGGAGCCTTTGGCGTGCGGGTACATGAGGACGTGGACGTGATCGGGCATGATCACGTAGCCGATCAGGCAGATTCCGAATTTGGTCTTGAGTTGGGCCAGTGCGTCGATGACTATTTGCTTTATGTCGTCGTGATGAAAGAAGTCGAGTTGGCGATGACAAGAGATGGTCCAGAAGTGGATGTGGCCTGGTTCATCGTAACGTTTTAGACGGGAGGGCATTGGGTTAGTATAGCGATTCGACTACCCCACCGCTAAAGCGATGGGGCACCCCGCATTCGTTCTATCTACGAGCGTTAGCCTTTGGACTCGTGGAATTTTGATTCCTCCTGGAGGAGGCGACGCTCTTTGGTGGTTAGGGATTGCAGGCCGTCCTTGTGGACCTTTTCGAGGATTCGGTCGACCTCCACACGCCGTTCCTCGATGCGATTACGCTCCCGCTCGGCGCGGGCGATGGCGCGTTTGTTACGCCAGCGCTGGAAGAAGGACGGGCGTGGGGCTTGTTGGGGATTTTCCCAATCCTTGTTGAGCGAGGTGTAGCCTTGGGAGAAGTCGTAGCCGAATTCGTTTTGGGCTTCGAATGCGCCGGCTTTGAGCATTTGTCTCTGCTGCCAGCAGGTGACGTATCCGAATATGGCGATGAACATGAGGATGGACGCGGCGGTCAGGAGTCCGATGGTGCCGATGGCGATGGCACCGACCATGCCGACGCCTGAGGCGGTCATGGTGGCGGGTCCGTAGCCCTTGCGGAACCAGAGGATGCATTGCAGCACGCGTCCGCCGTCGAAGGGGAAGACGGGTAGAAGGTTGAACAGCAGGAGCATCCAGTTGATCGTGATGAAGTCGTTGAGCCAGTAATGCAAACTGCCGTAGTCGTAGAGGTATTGCGTGCTGAGAGGCAGGAACGGCTTGAACGGGTTCAGGGGGAGGGCGAGTAGCGAGCCTTTCCAGACGGCGAGGGCTGTTCCGAAGATGAGCAGGAATGCGACGTTGACTGCGGGGCCTGCGAGGACGGTGATGAGGTGGGCGCGTGGTTTGTGGGGGGGGCTTGTCTGGGCTAATCCGCCGAGCGGCCAGAGGAGGATTTCTTCTGCGGTGCCGCCGACGTAGCGTGCGCCGAAGCAGTGGCCAAACTCGTGCATGAGCACGATGGCGAATAGCAGTCCGAGGGTGCCCATTCCGTAGCCGACCTGGGACCAGCTTCCGGTTTGGCTCAGGTCGCGGAAGATGATGTAGATGGCACCGAGGATGAAGAACAGGTGGATGCGGATGCGGATGGCGAACATTGTGCCTGCGTGAACGGACCAGTTGATTGGGTTGTCGAGTGAACGGCTCATGTTTGGTCAGCCGGGATACGGTTATGGCGATCGGTATTTATCGGAGTGGGCTTCCTGATGTCTGTTGGCGTTGCTTCTGTTCCCCCCGCTTCCTTACGGGCGCGGCTCTGTTAAGAGGTAATCTGCGCTAAACACTGCCCCCCATTAGACTACCGAATGGGCGGGTCAAAGTCGATCGACTCTATCGAATTCCCGCTCGTCGGCCTGTTGTCGTGCGGTGGCTTCTGCCAGCGCTCGTTTTTCGGTTTCGGATAAAGCTGTGATTCCGCGCTGGTGGACCTTTGCGAGGATGGCGTCGACGAGGACGGCGTCTCGTTTTCGGTCGTTGATGTGGCGGCGGAACGGGGCGGCGCGTCCGTGTGCTGCGGGGACGGCTCGGGATTGTCGTCGCCGGCCTGACCACCATTGTTCGCCGCGCATGGCCCACCAGGTTCCGAAGGCTAAGCCTGCGAGGTGGCAGGCGTCTCCGCCGGCGTTGCTGCCGCTGCGAAAGACGTTGAAAATGTAGTATGCGGCCAAGACTCCGGCGACGACGCGGATTTTTACGGGGAAGAGGAAGTAGACGTAGACTTCTGCGTGGGGGAAGAGGACGGCGGCGGCTCCGAGCAGCCCGAGGACGCATCCGGAAGCGCCTGCGGCGAGGCCTGACTCCAATACGCCGGCGATGGTCAGCAGCATGTAGAAGAGGCTGCCGAGAATGCCGGCGACGGAGTAGACGACGAAGAACTTTTTGCCGCCCCAGAGTTGTTCGAGCGGCCTGCCCAGGAAGTACAGCCCGAGCATGTTCATGAAGATGTGCATCACGTTCCAGTGTAGGTAATCGCTGGTGACGATGCGCCAGAACTGTCCTTTCAGGACGAGTTCGGTGTTCATGACGAATGCTTGAAACAGGCCGCTGTTGAGAATTCCGAATTGGCGATTCGCGCCCAGGGTGCAGATCACGTAGATGGCGATGTTGACCCAGATGAGAATGGTGACGACGGATTTTGTCTTTCGGAATCCGCCAAAGGCCGGCACGACTCGGCTGTGGGCGTTGCTGGTGTTGGCGTAATCGCGATCCTGCCATCCCATGATCTATATTTCCCCTTTCAGGGGTTTTTGGGCCTGCGCGGCGACGGGTCGCGGTTGCGGGCTGCCGATTCCGGTTGCGGGCATGGTTTCTGCCACGGTGGTGGTTTTTGTTGGCTGTTTCATGGGTTCAATCTAGCTCACCGGTCGATTATAGGATCGGTGTGGTGGCCCAGCAAATCGCCTATCGTGTTGATCGGCAGAAACGGTTGTCCGATCCGCCTGGGATGGCTAACATGCCGGGCTTCCATGAATCGGACACACGCCTGTTAGCCTATTGATAGAGGGTGGCAGGGGTTTCAACCCGTTTTCACTGGTCAGGAGGGTGATGTCGCCGGGAGTGGCGTTCTTGCACCGGTTGCAAACCGGTGCCACACGTGTTTTGCTCACACCGGTTACAAACCGGTGCCACACGTGTTTTGCTTGCACCGGTTACATACTGGTGCCACACGTTTTTTGCATCGGTTGCAAGCTGGTGCCACACTTATGTGGCTGGCTGCACCATGAACGAAATCGTCCTGGAATGCCGGTAGATGGGTAAGCAACGCGTATTGATTCTGGGTTCCACGGGTTCGATCGGGTGCAGCAGCCTCGAGGTGCTGGCGGGTCTGCGCGATGATTTTGAGGTGGTGGGCTTGGCTGGCGGGTCTCGCTGGCGGGAACTGGCGTCTCAGGCGGTGACGTGGAAGCCGTCGGCGGTGGCGATTGACTGTGAGGCTGGCGGCGGGCATCTTTCTCGTGAAATGGGCGATTCCGTGCGTGTTTTTCGGGGATCGGGTGCCCTGGTAGAGATGATCGAGGGTGTCGATTTCGACTGCGTGATTGTGGGTGTGGTGGGGGCGGCTGCATTGCCGGCGACGCTGCGTGCGGTTGAGCTGGGCAAGCGTGTGGCGATTGCGAACAAGGAATCGCTGGTTGTGGCGGGGGCGTTGTTGTCTGAGAAGGCGAAGGCGTCCGGCGCGCAGATTGTTCCGGTGGACAGCGAGCACAGTGCGGTTTTTCAGGCGATGCACGCGGGGCGGGCTGAGGATGTCCGGCGTGTGGTTTTGACGGCTTCGGGCGGGCCTTTTCGCACGTGGTCGGCGGATCGTATCGCTCAAGCGACGCTTGAAGATGCCTTACAACATCCGACATGGGATATGGGGCCTAAGATAACGATTGACTCGGCCACCATGATGAATAAGGCGCTTGAGATCGTTGAGGCTCGTTGGCTTTTCGGTCTTGGCTACGATCAGATCGACGTGATTATTCACCCTGAATCGATCGTTCATTCGCTGGTGGAATTCGCCGACGGATCGATGGTGGCTCAGTTGGGTTCGCCGGATATGCGGACTCCGATTCAGTATGCGTTGACTTATCCTGCGCGGCTTGCGTGCCCGTCGCCGCGTCTGGAGTTAGCTGACTTGGGCAGGATGACGTTTTACCGGCCGGACGCGGAGCGTTTTGGTGCGTTGCGTATCGGTCGTGAGGTGGCGCGTGTTGGCGGGACGTCGGGCGCGGTGATGAACGCGGCGAACGAGTCGGCTGTCGCGTTGTTTCAGAATGGCGGGTTGGGTTTTCGCGAGATTTCGACAACGGTGGAAGAGGTGTTGAACCGCCACGACACCCGGCAGAACCCTGATTTTTCAGAGCTGATGAGCGCCGATGCGTGGGCGCGTAACGAGGTTCTTCGATGCAACAGTTGCTTCTAAGTGTTTCCAGTGATTTGATCGCTCAGTCGGTGTTTATACGGTTGTGGGATACGATTTGGCCATTCTTTTTGATTTTCGCCGGGTTCAGCACTGTCATCTTTGTGCATGAGCTTGGTCACTTTATGGCGGCCAAGTGGATGGATGTTCGCGTGGATCGTTTCGCGATCGGCTTTGCGAAGGAGCTGGTCGGTTTCACGCGCGGTGAGACGCGTTACTCGTTCAATATTCTGCCGCTGGGCGGTTATGTGAAGATGCTGGGGCAGGAGGATTTTGACGACAAGACGCTGGAATACAAGCAGACGGATGACCCGCGGTCGTTCATCAACAAGACGGTGGGGCAGCGTGCGATCATTGTTTCTGCCGGCGTGATTATGAACATTCTGTTCGCCGCGCTGGTGTTTATGTTTGTGTTTCTGGACGGGATCGAAACGAACAGCACGACGATCGGGCAGGTGCTTCCGGAGTCGCCAGCTGCGCTGGCTGGTCTGCGGACGGGCGACAAGATTCTCAAGATCGACGATCGCCCCATCCGCGAATACCAGGAGATTCGCTTTGCGGTCATGCTGGCTGACCCTCACAAGCCGTTGAAATTCGATGTCGAGCGGGGCGGAGAGACGCAGCATGTATTTGTAACGCCTCGGCCTGAGCAGCAGAAGAATTTGTTGCAGATCGGCATATTGTCCGGCACGACGAACGTGGTCGTTTTTCCGCTGGACGCCCGGTTTGACGAGAACAACCCCGAACACTTGCAACCGCGTGACAAAGTTATTGCGATTGAAGGCGAACCACTTGAAGAGGCTCCTCCGGGCGGTATGGAGCAGCTTTGGCGGACGGCTGACGGTTCGTCGATTACGGCGACGGTTGAGAGGCTTGCGGATGTCACGGATCCCAATAGTCCGACGACGATTCACGACGTCACCGTATTCAATCAAATGCTGATCGAGCCGAGCGATCCTCTCAACGATGTGCTGGTTCAGGATGTTCTGGGGCTGATCCCTCTGGTGGCGATTACGAACGTGGCTGCGGGCGGTCGGGCGGAGCTGGCGGGTGTCAAGCCGGGCGATGTTATTTTGCAATTCGGGTCTTTTGAGAATCCGTCGCGGCGGCAGATTATTGAGGTGGTGGGCGAAAGTGCTCGTTATCCGGACGATGAATCGCGGTCCTGGCGAGAGCGTTTGTATGACTATTTCGCTTATTGCCCGGAGACGGACATTCCGGTGCGTGTGTGGCGCGATGGTAAGGAAATCAGTCTCGTTTTGACGCCGAAGGCCAAGGATCGGGATGAGAAGCCTCGGGTTGGTTTCGATATTAACGGTATTGCTCAGGACACGCTGCGCGTGGCGGGGGTGCGTGATCTTCTGAACGGCAAGCCGTCGCCGGCTTCGGAGGCGGGTATACCTGCGGGCGCGTTGATCGAAACGGTGAACGGTCGTGCGGTTAAGAATTGGCCTGAGATGGTGGAGGCGTTTCGTTTGTCGGCTGGCACGACGGTACTGGTGGAGTACGTGTCGGCGGATGGTCAGCGTGTGACGTGCGATTTTCGCGTGCCGCATTCCCTGTTGACAAAGATGGGTTTGACCACGCTGGCGGATGTTATTGCGATCGACGGGAAGAAAACCGTCAAGATCGAATTGCCAAGCCGATGGGCAGACGTCGCGGTGAGTCACTCGTTCGGTCTGCGAACGATCCTGAATCAGTTGATGGATCGGAGCGGGGGTGAGCCGCTCAAGGTTACGGTGGCGTATACCGAGATTCCCAATGGCGAGGTGCTGGAGCGCAGCGTCGCGTTGACGAGCGACATGGTCGATCCGTGGCTGGCGCGTATTCGGTATTTGCCAGCGGTGTTTATGCAGGCGGAAATGCAGACGCTCAAGGCGGATGGTCCGGTGGATGCGTTGATGCTCGGCGTGCGCAAGACGTCGTACTTTGTGTTGCAGGTTTACACGATGATGCAGCGGATGATTGTGTCGCGCAGCGTGGGCGTGGAGCATCTGGCCGGGCCTGTGGGCATTGTGAAGATGGGCAGCGACGTGGCGCGTGTGGGATTTATGAAGCTGCTGTTTTTCCTGGCGATCATATCAGCCAACCTGGCGGTGATTAACTTTCTGCCGCTGCCGATTGTTGACGGGGGGCTTATGGTGTTCCTGATCATTGAGAAGATCAAAGGTTCGCCGGTGAGCATGAAAGTGCAGGTGGCGACGCAGATGATCGGCATTGTGCTGATCGGGGCTGCGTTTCTGTTTGTGACGTTTCAGGATGTGGTGCGTTTGGCGGGGTAATTCCCGAGCACGACACTCGTAATCGTTGCGCGCTTGCGAAACCCTCGGCGTGAATCGTAATACATCGGCCTTGTGAATTGTAAGGCTGTTAACTGGCGCCCCCCGTGCGGTGGGGAACAGTCCTTTGTCCCCAACAAAGCGGGGATGAAGAGTGTGGTGGTTCAGTCTGCGGCGAATGACTCGGCGTCGGCGATCATGCAATTTTGCGTGGACGGAAAATCTGTCGTTTTCCGCAGCAGGACACGCGGCTGGCGACAGCGGAGACCCCAAGATGAAAACACCTGTCAGTGACATCGCGTTTACCCCGTCCGTCAAAGCCGTGCAGGAGCGACTTGGTTCACGCATTGGCTACGCTTCTATGGAGCAACGCGGAGGGTGGAAGGATGTCGTTACGCCGGAGCTGGCAGCGTTCCTTGGGGAGCGGGACACGATGTTCATCGCGACCGTTAATTCCGACGGCCATCCTTACATCCAGCATCGCGGCGGGCCGCCGGGCTTCCTGAAGGTGTTGGACGAGCACACGCTTGGGTTCGCAGACTTCAGCGGAAACCGGCAGTATATTTCGGTAGGCAATCTCGATGACAACCCCAAGGCCTTTATTTTTTTGATGGATTTCGCGAACCGGCGGCGTATCAAAATATGGGGTCGAGCGGAGGTTGTTGAGAACAACGATGAGCTTCGAAGGAAGCTGCACGACTCTGATTACGGAAGCGAGCCAGAGCGGATGTTTCTGTTCCACGTCGACGCGTGGGATGTAAACTGCCCGCAGCACATTAAGCCGCGCTTCACCGAAGAGGAAGTAGGAGAGTCTATCCAAGCGCTTCGAGATCGGATCGCACAGTTGGAGGCGGCGGTTCGTAGCTGTGGGCCTTAGCGAGGCACGTTTCACACGCCTCGTTGGGAGCAATTCCGTTGATGCGGATCAACCTGAAACGAATCTACGAAGCCGCATCAGAGGACGATGGTGTGCGGATCCTCGTTGACAGGCTTTGGCCTCGGGGTTTGTCTAAGGACCATGCCAAGGTCGATCTTTGGGTGCGGGATGTGGCTCCTTCCAGTGAGCTGCGCCGCTGGTTCAATCATGAGCCTGCGAAATGGGACGAGTTCAGGCGTCGCTACTTTTCAGAGCTTGGCGAGAGTGTCGCAGCCCGATCCATTTTGGAGGCAGCATCTCGATCGAAGATAACGATGCTCTTCGCCGCCAAGGATGAGGAACGGAATAACGCGGTTGCGCTTCGTGATTATCTTGTCCAATCGAAGCGATCCTAAGTCCAACATCCGGCGGACTTTGACCGAATATTTCTATTTCGCGTGAGGCTGCGGCTGTCCGATCGGGTCTCGCGAAGAAGAATAATCCGAACACGTGCTTGACAGGGGGCCAGTATGTTGTATATACAACATATGAGTGATTCTGATGAAGCGTGACACATTGACGAGCACGGTGGAGACGATCGCAAGCGAGTGCCTGGCTGTGCGGATTCGCCTCTTGAACCGGACGGTGACCAACATCTTCGATGAGGCCTTGCGCCCGCTTGAGGTGAGGGTGAGCCAGCTCAATGTGTTGGTGGTGGTGGCCAAGCTTGGTCCCGTTTCGCCCGGCGATGTAGCCCGTCGGTTGAATATGGAGAAATCGACGTTGAGTCGAAACGTCGAGCGCATGCGGGTTCGCGATTGGCTTAGGGTGTTGGAAGGCGAATCGGGTCGGAAGCAGATTTTGGAAATCGCCCCGGCAGGGCGCCGGTTGATTGAGAAGGCGATGCCTTTTTGGGAGAAAGCCCAAGCGCGAACCGAGTCCATGCTGGAGCAGCGCGGTACACAATCCATTCACCGCATGGCGGGCACCGTTTGGGCCCGGCTTGGGCGGGAATAGCGTCTTTTTTTTGGTACAAAAGGTTGTATATACAACCAGGATACGGGAGAGGGTTTACGATGAATATGGTTGCGGTTTTCGGACTTCAGTTTTTCTTGAGTCTCGTTTTTTGCGGTTTGCTTGCGATGTGGTTCCTGACGCCCTGGTTGAAGGAGAAAAAGCAGTCTGAGGCTCTTTTCTGGCTGACATTGCCGCATGCAACGCGCCACGTTGGTATGGTTTTCCTTGTCCCGGGAATTGTTTCGCCATCGATACCGGGTTCGTTCGCATTTTCGGCCGCGTACGGTGATTTGGCTGCCGGGGTGCTGGCGATGCTTGCGCTCGTCGCACTTCGGAGTCGCTGGTCTGGGGCTTTGATGCTGGTTTGGGTTTTCAACATAGTCGGTACGATCGATCTTTTCAACGCGTTGCGCCAGGCGCATGCGATTCAGCACCTGGGGGCTGCCTGGTACATCCCGACGTTTTGGGTGCCGGTGCTGCTGGTGACGCATGCCTTGAGTTTCGCTCGGCTGTTGAGCGTTTGCAGCGTCCGGGCGGGCAATGTGCTCCGGGCGGATTGTTAGCGGGCGGAGATTTTGCAAGCCTCTGAGGGAGCGCATTCCCTTGTGGGCAATACCTCAATTGTATCGTCATGACTCGATTAACGGATTGACTTTCCCACTTCTGAAAAGGTGGGGCACCCAGCCGTCGTGCGAATTTACATCCGCGCGAACTGAAGTTCGCGGCTCGTTGTGTTTGGGCGGTGGGGCGGTGTTTCTACGTCTGAGTTGCGCAGTGTTTTTCGTATGTGGCGGCGTCCATGAGTTTATCGAAGGGGCTGACGTCGGATGTTTTCAGCTTGACCATCCAACCTCGGCTGAACGGATCGTCGTTGACGAGTTCCGGGGCGTCGCCGAGTTCTTCGTTGATTTCGACCACTTCGCCCGCGACGACTGTGTAGAGTTCGGAGGTGGCTTTGACCGATTCGATTTCGCCCAACTCTTTGCCGGCGTCGACTTTGCCTCCGACGGTGGGCAGATCGACGTAGGTGATGTCGGTCAGCTCGTCGGCGGCGAATTGCGTGATGCCGATGGTGACGACGTCGCCTTCGAGTTTGAACCATTCGTGCGAATCTGCGTATTTGCGATCGTTGGGTACGCTCATTTTTCGGTTCCGGTAAAGGTGGTCAATTCGACTTCGGCCTCTTGTAGAACGGCAGCGGGACGACGCGGGCGGGATTGGTCTTGCGGCCCAGGTCGATTTCAAGCTCTGTTCCTGGCTCTGAAAATTCGGTTTCGACGAATCCCATTGCGATACTCTTGCCCAGCGTCGGGCTCATCGTACCGCTGGTGATTTTGCCTGCGGGTCGGCTGTCCTTGAGGATCGGGTAGCCCTCGCGTGCGATGCGTTTGCCGTCGAGTTCCAGGCCGACGAGTTTTTGTGTTGGCTGACCTGCTTTGATTTCGCGCAGGGCGGCTGCCCCGATGAAATCCTTGGACAGGTCAACGCACCAGCCTTGCCCGGCGGTTAGAGAATCCCATTCGAGCGATAGTTCGTGCCCGTACAGTGGCATGCCCGCTTCGAGACGCAGCGTGTCGCGGGCGGCTAGCCCGGCGAGCATGCACACGTTGTCTTCGCGATCCGCACCGCCGAGCAGCAGGGGTACGAGAAGACCGACGGCAGAGGCTGGTACGATGGCCTCCACGCCGTCTTCGCCGGTGTACCCGCTGCGTGCGATGGTGTATTGCATGCCGAAGTAACTGCCGGTCAACGCCCAGTAGCGTTTCAGGCTCTTGATATCCAGGCCGAAAGCGTCCTCGACGAAGCCGATCGCCTTTGGGCCTTGGATTGCGAGCATGGCTGTCTCGAAGGTTTCATCGACGATTTTGACTGCGTGGCTTTCGCAGTGGCGATTCATCCATTCGAGTACGGACTCGCGGTTGGAGGCGTTGCAGACGACGTACCAGTGCTTCTTGTATCGCCCGACGATCACGTCGTCGATGACGCCGCCTTGCTCATTGCAAATGTGTGAATATTTGTTTTGTCCTACCTGTGTGTCGTCGAGGTCGCGGGTGCAGATGTGTTGCAGGAATGGCTGAGCGCCTGTGCCCTGGATGCGGATTCGGCCCATGTGGGAGACGTCGAAGATTGAGCACTTGGTTCGTGTGTGGACGTGCTCCTCGTTGATTCCGCGATAGTGGACGGGCATGTGCCAGCCGGCGAAGTCGATGAGCTTCGCGCCCTGCTCGATGTGTATGTCGTGAAGCGGAGATTTATGCACGGCTTGGATGCTCTTGATGGACGAAAAATCGATTCGGGTGGTACGGTAGGCGCGGCGCGCGCGGGTGTCAATGTTGTGTTTGGGAGAGCTGATTTGTGCGCGATCCGTTAGGATGACGGGGCGTGTTGCACGCGCGACACGTGATGATGACGGTTCGTGTCGCACGCGACACGGCTAAGCGGGCTTGAGGGACGTGATGATGACGATTCGTGTCGCACGCCACATGGCTAAGCGGGTCTTGGTGACGTGAGACGTGCGTTGGGATGGTTGGTGATGGACGAGCGTGGGAAAGAGGGGCATGAGCGGTTGGCGATGGTGCATCTATTGGAGCACTTTCGCGAGGATGCGCCGGCGTCGCTGCGTCACGTGGCGTCGTTTGCGGGTGAGCCGCTTGAGGGCGAGGGGGAGATGTCTGTCTTTGCGTTTTCCGCGTCGCGCGGCGGTGAGCCGGAGGCGGAGTATTATGTTGTGGCCGGTGAAACGGCGGCGAATCACTATCCGTCGTGGGGTCTGACGCCGGAGCAGGTTTACGATCTTCATCTGGGTACGCGGTTCATGCTGGTGATGGAGGTGAGCAGCGTGCCGATGGAGCAATTGGCGCCGGAACTTGTTGATTGCGTGCGGGCGTTTGTTCGATCGGTGGCGCCGCAGGCTGCTGTGACGAACGTTCAGCCGGCGGCTGCGTTTCGTGTGGCGGATGAGACGTTTGTGGTGTGTCGAGCGCGCATCGGTGGGGAAGAGGCATATGTGATGACGATGGACGCTCCGCCGGGGATTTACCGGGATGTTCATCTCCCGCCGCACGTCGTTTTTCGGAGGCATCTTGGTCAGCTTATTCGTCTTGAAATGGATCAGCGCGATTAGGGCGTGGGCCATGATAACGCTGCCGTCGCAACATGCCCGCCTTCGAGGCGGGCATGCCACCCGTGGCGCGCGCGTTGCGAGGTGAATCAAGTACCGATAATCACGGCTTCATCGCCGCCCAGTACTGTAAGCCACGGTCGGATGTGCCTTTGGAATCGGGTCTTTCCTTCAGTTGGTTCCGGTCTCAAGGTTTTGCGGGAGCGCGACCGATACAAGGCCTGTCGCCGATCGATTTGGCACGTGATTTACGGTTCGGATCAGCCGGCGGCGAACGACGATCAGCCAGTTCTGAAACCCACCGCCCGGCGGAGTCCAGGCACGAATCGCAAGCTATCCGCGAAGGAGCACGTTCGCGTCAGGCTGGAAGCCCGACGTTGACGGCACTCTCCCTCGCCGTGAGGAGCCGCCCAATGCGTTCTCGCCTGATTGACCAATATATGGATACCCTGTTGAGTGGTAACCGAGCCGCCTGCCGTGAAATCATTCAAAAGGAAATCAAAGCCAAGGCACCCGGAAAAGCCATCTTCGAGCAGATTCTCTGGCCGGCGATGCAGCAGGTCGAAAAACTGTTCCGGGCTGACCGTATCAACATTGTGACCGAGCAGATGGCGACGCGTATCAACCGCTCGATGGCGGATCAAGCCCAGTTAGCGTTGAAGACCGTCGCGTCGAAGGGTAAGCGCATTCTCATTATGTGTGCGGAGGGTGAGTCCGAAGAACTCGGTGCCCAAATGTGCGCGGACCTGTTCGAGGCTGACGGCTGGGAAGTTTACTTCCTGGGCGGCGGCGCTCCCAACGACGAGATTCTGGGGCTTTGCGGGCAGTTGCGTCTGAACATGCTGCTGGTATTCGGAACGAAGCCGCAGGGCGTGCCGGGTATTCGTGCGCTGGTCGATTTGATCCGCGAAGTGAACAGCAATCCTACGATGAACATCATGGTGTCGGGGGGTGTGTACAACCGGGCCGACGGGCTTTGGGAGGAGATCAACGCTGACCTGTTCGCTCCGGATGCGAAGAAAGCGATTGATATCGCCAATCTGGCTGAGCCGAGGTCGCCGGATACGCGACACAGCGGCGGCGTGCGCAAGCGTCGTCGTCGCCGCCAGACGCCGGAACTGGCGGGGGCTGTGTAGCGTCGGGCATCGGAAGCGTTGCCGGTCAGGTTTTTGCGGATGCTGGCTGTCCGGCGGGTCGCAATCGGAAAAAATTCGCCAGGATGGCAGGGCCTGTCTCGCTGAGGAAGCTCTCGGGATGAAACTGCACGCCCTCTATGGGCCGATTGCGATGGCGGATGCCCATGACTTCGCCGTCTTCGGTTCTTGCGGAGACTTCGAAGTCGGGATGCAGGGTGGTTTCTTCGACAATTAGTGAATGGTAGCGCGTCGCGACGATTGGGTTGGGCAGGGACGCGAAGATGGTGCGTCCGTCGTGACGGATGCGACTCGTCTTGCCGTGCATCAGTTGTTGGGCTGAGACGATTCGGGCGCCGTAGGCGGCTGCGATACATTGGTGTCCGAGGCACACACCGAGAATTGGTATCTTGTTGGCCAGTGCGCGAATTCCGGGCACGCTCAGGCCCGCGTTTGCGGGCGTGCCGGGTCCAGCGGATACGATCAGATGGGCGATGGGCAGCGCGAGCAACTGTTCCAGGGTGAGGGCGTCGTTGCGCACGACTTCGATGGTGGAGTGCGGAGCGATCGTTCCGATGCACTGGACTAGGTTGTAAGTAAAAGAGTCGAAGTTATCGAGAACGAGGATCAAGACGCGACGGCTTCTGCGGCTGCTGGAACGGTGTTGAACGTACGGTCGATGTAGCCGGTGTCGACATCGCCGTTTGCGAACGCATCGAGTTTCAGGATTCTCTGAAACAGCGGTACGGTGGTCTTGATCGGGTCGATCTGGAACTCAGCCAGGCAGCGAAGCATGCATCGGATGGCTTCTTCGCGCGTCGGCTGGTGGACGATGATTTTTCCGATCATCGAATCGTATCTCGGCGAGATGCGGTAGCCATCGTGGACGTGGGTGTCCACGCGGACACCGAACCCACCCGGCAGATGCAGATGACGGATCAGGCCTGCACAGGGTCGGAAGTTGTGGTCCGGGTCTTCGGCGTTGATGCGACACTCGATGGCAGAGCCGTTGCGTTTGATATCGCTTTGCTTGAACCCGAGCGGCTCGCCGGCGGCGACGCGAATCTGCGCTTTGATAAGGTCAATGCCGGTAATCATTTCGGACACCGGGTGTTCGACCTGAATGCGTGTGTTGGCTTCGATGAAGTAGAATTTTTTCCCCTCGACGAGAAATTCGAACGTGCCCGCGTTGGTGTACTTGGCTGCCTTGCAGAGGCGGATGGCCGCTTTGCATAGAGCGTCGCGCATGCGCTGGTCGATTCCGGGCGAAGGTGATTCTTCGATCAGTTTTTGGAATCGCCGCTGGACCGAGCAGTCTCGCTCGAACAGATGTACCACGTGTCCGTGGTGGTCGGCCAGAAGTTGCACTTCGATGTGTCGGGGTTTTTCGACGTATTTTTCGATGTACACGCCGCCGTCGTTGAACGCAGCCTTGGCTTCAACCTGTGCCTGGGTGATGGCCTCTTCGAGTTCATCGAACGTGTGGGCGATGCGCATGCCGCGACCACCGCCGCCTGCGACGGCTTTGATCATGACCGGCATCTCGATCTCTTTGGCGACGGACAGTGCTTCCTCCATGTTCTCGATGACGGATTCCGTGCCGGGGATGGTGGGCACTTTGGCTTTTTTGGCGAGCGCTCTTGCTGCGGCTTTGTTGCCGAGTGTGCGCATCGCTTCGGCGGTTGGGCCTATGAATTCGATACCGGATTCGCGACATTTTTCCGCGAACGTCGCGTCCTCAGCCAAGAATCCGTAGCCGGGGTGGATCGCGTCGGCATTGCCGATCTCGGCAGCGGCGATGATGCGATCACTTTTGAGGTAGCTCTCGCGGGCCGGGCCGGGGCCGACGCACACCGCGTGATCGGCGAGGTCGAGATAGGTCGATCCTCGGTCCTCCTCAGAGAACACGCATATTGTCGCGATGTCCATCTCGTGGCATGCGCGAAGAATGCGGAGAGCGACCTCCCCGCGGTTGGCAACCAAAACACGCTTAAACATTTGGGGGGGTCCACCGCGGCTGGGGTCAGCCGGCATTTACCAGGAACAAGGGTTGGCCATATTCTACCGCGGATTCGTTGGGCACGAGAATTTTTTCGATGGTCCCCGTGATTTCAGCTCGAATCTCGTTGAAGACCTTCATGGCTTCGATGATGCACACGACGCTGTTGGCCGCCACCTGCGACCCGACTTCCATGAACGGCGGTGCTTCCGGAGTCGACGACGAGTAGAACGTGCCGACCATCGGCGAGGTGATGGTGATGAGCTTTTCGTCGACAGCGATTGCGGCAGCGTCGTCGGCCTGCTGGATGGCGTGAACGGGCTGCGGCAGGGGGGCAGCGATTTCCTGAGGGGCTGCCTCCGCCGGTGCGTGGGCGACGCCGTTCTCGCTGGGTCTGCGCAGGACGATTGTCTCGGTGCCGTTTCGCAGGGAGATGCTGGACAACTTGTTGTCCACCATGAGCTGCACGAGTTCTTTGACTTGTTCGATTTCCACGATCTATTGCAAGCAGAGGCCGACGATTCAAGTCCCCGCGCCAACGGTGTCTAAATCAACGCGCTCTGCAAATCCTTTTCAAGATGACTCAACATGTTGTGACCGGTCTGTGTGACCAGAACGTCGTCTTCGATACGAATTCCGCCAACGCCCGGCAGATAAACGCCGGGTTCGACGGTTACGACCATGCCGGGTTCCAACTCCGCTTCAGACCGCCAACTCAACGAGGGCGGCTCATGCACGTCAATCCCAAGCCCATGACCAAGCCCGTGCGAAAACTGTTTTTGGTAACCGGCTTTGGCGATGATTTTCCGCGCGACCGCGTCAACATCGCACATTCTAGCACCCGGTCGAACAGCCTCGATGGCCGCTAACTGGGCGTCCAAAACGATTCTGTAGACCTCACCCAGTTTGGCCGGAATCTTATCGACGAATAAGCAGCGGGTCAAGTCGCTGCGGTAGAAGTCGATCGTCGCACCCCAGTCTATCAGGATCAAACCGCCTTTTTTGACCTTGCGCGATCCCGCGTGGGCGTGCGGGCGGGAGGCGTTCGCATCGCAGGCGACGATCGTTCCGAAAGCCGGCTCGGTCGAGCCTCGCTTGCTCATTTCATATTCGAGCCGGGCAGCCAGCTCGCGTTCGGTTTGGCCGACGCGCACCGTACGGCGGAGTGCGCGAAACGCCTCTTGGGCGACGTCGATGGCTTTGCCCATGATGCGTAATTCGACGGCGTCTTTTGTCGCGCGGATGCGGTTGACGATGTCCGGCGCTTTGACCAGGCGCGTCGGCTTGACCGCTTTGCGAAGGGCGGAAAACGTCGCGACGGTCATGCCGTCGTGTTGCACAGCCAGTTTTTCGAGGCCTAGCTTGGTGCAGACTTTGCGGATTTCGGCGACGAGTTGCCCCTTACGCAGGTGTTTTTTTGCCCAAGGCGTTTCTTCGTCGATCGATTCGCTGAATCGGCCATCACTGATGACGTGTACGTTTCGCGCGGTGATAAGTACGGCTGAGTCCTCACCGGTGAATCCTGTCGCGTGGTAATGGTCCGCACGCTGCGTCAGAAGGTACGCGGATATCGAGCGGTCGCTCATTTCGCAACGGATGGTCCGCAGACGCTCCGCGATCCAGTCCGGAATGTTTGATTTTTTGCGCGCCATGGGGAAATCGAATCAACGTTCAGCGGTGGCTGAATTGCTGGATTGCTATTTCTTCTTTTGTGCCGTCTTGCGCTTAGCTGCCGGTTTGGCTGCTTTCTTTTTGGATGCAGGAGTGCTTTTCTTCGCTGCCTTGGCGGTTTTTGGGGCCGTCGTTTTTTTCTTGGGTGTCGCCGTTTTTTTGGCTGTCACCGTCTTTTTGGCGACCGTTTTGGCCTTTGGGGGCGCGGCTTTCTTCACCGCCACTTCCGTTTTCTTGACGGTTTTAGTCCGCGTCGATTTCGCCTTTTTCTCGTCGGCAGCGCCGTTGTCGGCCGACTTCTTGGCTGCTGCGGCAGCGCGAACTTCGCTCTTGGAGCGTTCGGTGTTGCTCAACGCCTCGGCGATGACGCGCTTGCGCGTCTTTTCATGGGTGGACGACAGGGGAGTTTCCTTGCCGATCGCGTAAATCTGGAGGTTCGAGTAGTACCCTTCCTGTTTCAGCCTTGCGAGCTGAGATTCAGCTTCTTCCCGCTCGATGCTTTTCAGGAGCGTGACCGGCGTGCCCGCACTGTTGCCGACGAGCTTCCACGCCATCGGAATGATTTCCTTGATCGCGGATCGCCGGCCGTCGGTTTTGGGTTTTTCAGCCCCCGCCGCTTCGCTTTTCACCGGAGCGGTGGCCGGTTCTTCTTTTTTCGCGGTATCTGTTTTTTCCTTGACCATCGCCGTTTCGTCTCAAGCTGCGTCGTCTTCCGTCGGGCCATTGTTCCCGAAACGGGCTTGGTTTCTAGCATGGATGCCCGCGTGAGACAAGCGACTCAGCCCCATAACCCGCGAGTATGGGAATCGGGCCTCGATCCGCACCGTGCGGGCGAATCCGCCGCCCGATCCTGCCGATACGAGTCACATCGCCGAACCCACGGGCGCACGGTCGTCCGAAAACAGGAGTTGAACGCCCGATGATCGCGAAGAAACCAACGCTGGCCACGCTCAAACGACGTGCCGAAGCGGACACGCCTCCGCCGGCTGCGGAGTCCATCGTCGATGTCCCTGCCTTTGAGGAGGAGTCTTCGCCTGCGCGTTTCACACCGCCGCCGGTCAAGAATATCAAGTCCACTGGTCTGGCGGAAAGCCTGATCGAATCGCTGGTGTTCAAGTCCCTCCACGCCGAGGGTGCGATGACCGGGCGGGCGCTGGCCACCACCGTGGGCATGCCCGCCAAGCCGATTATCGACATGCTCGCTCAACTCAAGTCGCGTCAGTTTGTTCACTACAAAGACAGCACGGCTATGGGGGATTTTGAATACGCCCTCACCGACGCCGGGCGGCAGCGCGCTCTGAGCTATATCGAGGAATCCTCCTACGTCGGGCCTGCACCGGTGACGCTTGAGGCGTACATCAAGTCTGTCGAAGCTCAGAGCATTACCAAGGTGCAGCCGCAGGCAGAGGATCTGAAACGCGCGTTTTCCGACCTGCTCATCAACGAAGACATGTTTGCACGACTCGGGCCAGCTATTAACTCCGGGCGTGGTTTGTTCCTGTACGGCTATCCGGGCAACGGGAAGACAAGTATCGCCGAGCGCATCACCTCCTGCTTCGGAGATGACATCTGGATTCCCTACGCCATCCACGCTGGCGGTGAGATCGTCACATTCTTCGATGCGCAGTGCCACGACCCGGCTGACGACGATGTGCCGAATCTGGTCAAGGATCAATCGATCGATGCACGCTGGGTGAAGATCAAGAGGCCGACGATCGTGGCGGGTGGCGAACTGACAATGGAAGCGCTCGATCTGTGCTACAACCACCAGACCAAAATCACCGAGCCGTCGCTTCAACTGAAGAGCAATACCGGCACACTGGTCATAGACGACTTTGGCCGACAGCGTATGCGACCGATCGAACTGCTCAATCGCTGGATCGTTCCATTGGAAAAACGCTACGATTTTCTGAACCTGGCCAGCGGCAAGAAAATCAAAGTGCCATTCGACCAGCTTATTATCTTCTCAACCAACCTCGAGCCCAAAGACCTCGTGGACGAAGCCTTCCTGCGACGTATTCCCTACAAGATCAATGTCATTGACCCCACTGAAGAGGAGTTCCGCAAGCTGTTCGACATTATGGGGTCGGTTGTGGACGTGCAGGTCACGCAGGTCGGCGTCGATCACGTCATCGAAAAACACTACAAAGCCGTCGATCGCCCGTTCCGCTGCTGTCAGCCGCGCGACCTGCTGCTGCAAATCCGCAACTTCTCCGCGTACGCAGGCAAAACCCCAATCGCCGACCCCGAGTCATTCGACGCTGCTTGTGGGAATTACTTCGCAGTCATGTAAGGATTTCTTGCGGGAACTGTATCATTCATAGTGACAATGCGACGGACTTGCGAATAGACGCTGTGGTATTTGCAATGTATCTGAGATAGACGTCTCCCACCTTATGAAAGAGGGGGCCGGGGAGTTGTTCCTTTTGTAAGCCGAAGCGTTGCATTGATTCGATCCCTTCCAGCCTGTACACATCCCCATTGTGATGAAAAAATAACCGGTTCGTAACTTCCGGCGTCCAGCGTACTTAAGAAAGAAACGCGATTGTAGCGAATAAATCGTTTGATACGATTGGATCGTTGGCGTATAATGTCCTTGGTAGAGCCGGGGGGCATTCATCATTCATCATTCATCATTCATCATTCATCATTCATCATTCAGCGGATGCGATGAAACATACCGGAGGGCCAGTCATGGTCGGAAATGCTGCGTTAGGTCGTGTATCGCGGGGTGATGGGAGGCGGCAGACCTGTGCGAACCGGCGATTTGTTCGGCTTGTGTTCGCATTATTGATCGGCGTTGTGGGTGGATCGGCCGGTGCGGGGGAGTTTCCGGTCGTCGAAGGCCCGCCGCCGGGGTTTGAGGTGGTGAGACTGACCAACGTCGGTTCCGGTGTCGGTTCGTCGATCCCGGACATCAACGATTGTGGCGAGGTGACTTGGGCACACTTCACACCGCCGTTTGAATCCAGTGTGTACGTCTATCGTGATGGCGTGGTGACACGCGTCACAGACGGCACGCTCTACGAGGACGGATCCACGCTGGATAACGAGGGGCGCATGGCCTGGCGACGAGGCCCCACACGCCCGACGGCCAACGACCTGTACATCGCCGATTGGGACGCGGTGGTGTTCACCGGTCCGACGCCGTTGAGTTGGCCCAGGGACAACGATGTGGGCCAATTGGTTTGGGACACAACGCTCAAGGACAACTCCAACGTGTGCGAAATCTTCGAGTTCACACGGGCGACGGGCGCGTGGCGGCAGGTGAGCTTCGAGGGGTTGTCAAGCCAAGGAGCGCAGATCAACAACGCGGGCGTGATCGTTTGGGCGGCCTTCGATTTCAACGTGAGTCCGTGGCAATCCCGCATTCTGATGGACGATCACGGTGTAACGACGAGTCTTACTCCTGGTATCGGCCAGCGGCAATCCCCGGATATCAACGATGATGGTGTGGTCGTTTGGATGGACTCGGAGGGGGTACATATCATGGAAAGTGGTGAGACTAGGCTTCTTTTTTCCGAAGGCAGGCTCCCACGCATCAACAACCAGGGGCACGTCTACTTCAGCTTCGAGGATGCCGTAACAATATCTCCCGATGCCCATGTGTTTATGAATGGTGTCTTCTACAAATTGCCGGACGAGGGACTTAGGAGCAGCCGTTGCACGATCAACAATCTCGGGGAGATCGCCTGGCTGATCTTTGCGAACGACGGATCCTTTTCGGATGTGATACTTCTTCGGCGCGCAGGCTCGCTTTTCGATTTTGACGGCGATTGCCGGATCGATCTGCGCGATCTGCGTGCCATGCAAATTTGCGTGAATCGCGACCCTGCCGGGATGTTACTCGCCGATTGCGCACGCGGTGACGGTGACGATGACGGCGACGTAGACCTGTTCGATGTGGAAATCTTCCGTGCAGCCATGAATGGACCCTCGGTTGCGATTTCTGACTGCGAAGGAGAAAACAGTTATGCCAAGATCGAACGGTGACAATCTACGACTTTCAACCATCTTGATTGTCGCGTTCGTTGCGACCGCGCGAGGTGGTGAGTTTCCGGTCGTCGAAGGCCCGCCGCCGGGGTTTGAGGTGGTTCGGCTGACTAACGGCGGGTTTCAGGTTTTCTCGTCGATCCCGGACATCAACGATCGCGGCGAGGTGACCTGGGCGCACTTCACTCCGCCGTTTGAATCCAGCGTGTACGTCTATCGGGACGGCGTGGTGACGCGCGTTACCGACGGCACGCTCTACGAGGACGGCTCCACGCTGGATAACGAAGGACGGATGGCTTGGCGACGAGGCCCGACGCGCCCGACGGCCAACGACCTTTACATCGCCGATTGGGATGCTGTCGTGTTCACCGGCGCTTCGCCGTTGAGTTGGCCTAAGGACAACGATGTGGGCCAATTGGTTTGGGACACGACCCTCAAGGACAATTCCAACGTTTGCGAAATATTTGAATTCACGCGAACGACAGGCGCGTGGCGGCAGGTGAGTTCCGAAGGACTGTCAAGCCAAGAACCTAAAATCAACAATGCGGGCGTGATCGTCTGGACCACGCTCGATTTCAGCAAGAATCCGTGGCAATCACGAATCCTCATGGATGATCATGGCGTGTTGACGAATCTGACGCAGGGGGTTGGACAACGGCAGGGCCCCCACCTGAACGATGAGGGCGTAGTCGTTTGGCAAGAGGGCGAGTCGATTGCGCGCTGGAGCAAGGGTCGTACCGAAGTCGTCATCCAGAGCGGGCGGGCACCGCGGATTAACAACGACGGGCACCTCTTCTTCGTAGAATTCAACAGTACTGATCGGACGCCCGATCCGTTCATTCTCAAGGATGGAACCATATTCGCAATGGCGGACGAGAATCTCCGAAGCAGTCGTTCAAATATCAACAGTTTTGGCGAGGTAGCGTGGCAAGTGTTTGCTCAGGACGGTTCCTCCTCTGACATTATGCTCTTGCGGCGTGTCGGCAATCGATTCGATTTCGATGGTGATTGTCGCGTGGACATGCGCGACATGCGCGCGATGCAGATTTGCGTCAATCGAGACCCCGAGGGGCAACTCCTGGGCGATTGCACGCGAGGGGATGGCGACGGCGACCAGGATGTCGATTTGGATGACTTTGAAGCCTTTCTCGCCACTATAGCTGGACCGGGGACCATCACGCCCAATTGTCAATAGGCCCTGTTTTCACTTAATTGAACCACGAAAGGAACCAACAGGAGCAGGCCTCAAGGCCGAGCAAACATTATCGGAATTGATTCAGGCAAGAGGCCCTGCTTGGGTTGCACACCCAATTGCGCGGCCGGGATATATCCGCCGAGAGTACCGGCGAAAGTTCAGGAGTAAGGTTCATGCTTAGAAAAAATACTGCAACAATCGCCTTCGTCATTTTCATGGCCGTGGCGATGGCAAACGCCGCCGTGACCACGACTTGGACAGATGGGGGTGGCGACGCCAAATGGAGTACATTGGATAATTGGGATCCGAGTATCCCGACGTTCTTCAGCGACGCCAAGCACACCAGTTCGCTGAGCGACATTCAGATGAACGTGGCGACCGGCTCGTGCCTGTCGTTCGAGGGTGACGGCGGCAGCCCGACGGACCGATTCATGCGCATCGATGCCGGGAATACACTCGACGTCGGCGGGATTCTCAAGGGGTCGGCTTCGACTCAGTTCAAGTTGCTGCTGCAAGACGGATCGAGCGGCGACCTGCTGCTGCAAATCCGCAACTTCTCCGCGTACGCAGGCAAAACCCCGATCGCCGATCCCGAGTCATTCGATGCTGCTTGCGGAAATTACTTCGCAGTCATGTAACATTCCACTGCGGACACTGTGTCATTTGCGTTGGCAGTGCAGGCGCGTCGAACCGGAGTGCCAAACTTTCGACACGGAACCGGACAGCGACGTGAACTTCCACGACCTGGGCGCGTTTCAGCGCTTCTTCACCGGCGGCAACTGACGGATTCAAGCCCAACTCAACGAGCCGCGGGCTTCAGCCCGCGCGGAGCTCATCGGGTCGGCGACCATAGGCGGTAACAAGAAAGCGGTGGCGCGAGACACGTCACGATGCGGGGTTCTCGTCGCCTACCGACCTTCCACACTCGGGACAGACACCCGAAACATTTCCCATCAAGCTGTAGCCGCACGTACAAGAGAATTGGGGATGACGTTTGGGTCGCGTACCAATTGACGCTGTAAATCGGCAGACACAACCCATGACGATGCTGGAGATGAGCCAAGCGGCGGCAACAACGCACACACCAGCCCCGGCGGAAGCGACTCCGACTTGTACCAAGGCTTTGTATCTGACCACGATAATCAATGCGCCAAGACTGCCGAATGCGAAATGCAACGGCTTGAAGGGCTGGCCTCTCGCAGCAAGGAATGATGTGAGGGGGAGCCACAACATTGCAGCCAAATCCCACAACGTCCAGTCGGTGGTTTGATTCCCGCGACCAAGGGAAACCTTGATGAAAATCACTGCGAGAAGTGAAACGATCAACAAGCCTTTGTTGGTGCTATGAATTTCGGCTTCAGAACGAGGATTCGTTCTGCGAAGGCAAGCTGTGGGGAGTGCGAATGCAAGAAACAGTAACCAGAAAGGAATTATGACGGCAGGTCCGCCACCGGCGAAGCGATCGATGCTTGGCAGAATGAAACCAAAGTGTCCGCCAGCCTCCTGAGCATGCCAGAATTCCGGAATCCCAGTATGCCCACCGTACCAACCAAAACCCGCATAGCCGTCATTGAAGCCCCAAAAACCGTTTGGCCCAAAGTAACCAACACCCCAGCGCAGTGAAACGGCCCATGTGACCAAGACCAGCATGCATCCCGCTGGCAACACCCACCTGAGCAATCGAATCTGTCGGACCGCGCGATTCATTCACCATGACTCCGTAGCAGAGCAGGTCAAAATCCATTCCTAGCGTGTGTTGTATTTCCTGATTGCCACCGGTGAGCGCATCTTATGAAAAGCGAGTTTCTTGGGCAAACGGCGCAACCCATTCCCAAGTACGCGACAGCATTGGCGCAGCTGGAAACCTCGTGCCAGAATGGGCGAAAAGGCGTGTGGCATGCTCGTGGCTTGGTCGCCCCTTCACGCCCACGTTCAATACGGCGATTTCAACAGCGACGGTGACGGCGACGAACCCGATCAAGCTGGCAGCGATACACGCCGTTTCAACGACGCGTTCTGTACCTGAATCGGCGACACCGACTACGACATCCTGGTCGACTGGAATTGCGACGGCCGCATCGACGACGACGATCGCGATCAATACAACACAAATTGGAGCGACCCAACGGCGCTGACGACGGCTACGTGCAGCGATCCCTGCTCATAGGCATTATTCGTTGGTAACCGTGATTTCAGGCTCGATGTAACCGGCGGCCGGGTGGGCTGCTTGGGCTCCCGGCCGCTCGCTTTGAAGGACGTTCCGGCGATTTCCTGCGAATGCGGTTTTCGATTTCAGTCCCCGCTTCGTTTGAGGCTTGTGGGGCGTTGTTCGATCGGTTGGGCGACCGAGACGTCTACTTCCCAGGCCTTGCCGGATCGGTTGTCGATTACGTAGACGCGGCCATCGACGGCTACGACCGAGTCCTGGCTGTACATGCGCGTGCTCTTGACGCTGGTGGCTGCGATGCAGCCGCTGCCGATGGTGAGAGCGATCGCCGGGAACAGGGCGATATTGATCCACTTCATTGTGACTACTCCTTCGTTTTGGAATTCTGTCGTGTACCCAAAGAGTGTCCGCTGCCGGGTGAGACAACGATGCGAACGCGTGGTTAGAAAGTTTTCGACATTGGGCCGGCTTCGGTTGGTGGCGGGCGGGGTTTTGGGGAAGGGGGGCGTTTCGCTAATGATGCTTCACGTTTGGAACTGTGCGTAATTGGGGCTGTGGCGGGAGGAAAGGGGTGGGCGTAATCTACGACTGCTGTAGTCCACCGCTTCCTTACGGGCGCGACTCTGTTTGTTTGTTCACACAAAACAATGGTTGGCGGAACGCGAGGTTTTGTTGAATCGGGGGTGATGTGTTGGCGCGGCGGCGGCGTTTTTATGGGCGTTGGGAGGTTGTTTCGCGAAGGCGGGCTGGCGTTAGCTCGGAGAGTGCATCGACCACGAGGTGTGCGTGGGACAGCTTTTCGCGCGGATGCTCCGTGGTGATGCCGATGGCGGTCATGCCGGCAGCCAACGCAGCGTCGATTCCGGCAGGTGCGTCCTCGATTACCGCGCACTGCTCAGGTCGAATGTCGATTATTTCAGCCGCACGGAGGAATACTGCTGGGTCGGGCTTGCCCACCGGGACGTCGTGGCCGCTGACGATTCCGTCAAAGAAATCGGAGATTCCGAGGTGCTTGAGCACGATGCGGAGGTTGTCGGGATGGCCTGACGAGCCAACGGCGCACTTCCAGCCTGCGGCTGCGCATTGGCGAACGAGCGTCGCAGCACCAGGGACTTCCGTGACGTGCTCAAAGATGATTTGGCCGTAGTATCGTTCTTTGGCTTCGCTCA
Source organism: Phycisphaerae bacterium (assembly GCA_029260215.1). Taxonomy (GTDB): domain Bacteria; phylum Planctomycetota; class Phycisphaerae; order UBA1845; family UBA1845; genus OFTM258. Next base: position 18,516 of record JAJDDQ010000067.1, on the reverse strand, counting down.
GTTCTTCCACGCGATCGGGGTCGTGGATATCGAAAAGCTCGGGAATGGCTGCCCGGTTTTGCCGACCGAACGTTGCACGAAACCGCTCGACGGTAAGCTCCTGGCCGAGGTCCGCGGCGAGGCGTCGCCAGCTTTCGAAATGTTCGTTGGCGGAATCGGTCAAAACTCCGTCAACATCAAAGATCACCGCAGCCAATTCGCGCGACATCAACCGTCCTTTCTCTGAAGCCGTTGCGTCTGCGGCGGGGAGTATAACGCTCCTGCTCCGCCCTGCCCATGCAACCGGCGGTGGGGTTCCGTCCGATCGGGGCGCGCGGAATCTATCAATTGAGCGTCCGCAATTGCGGATAAACATCGACAACGAATTACATTCGGGCTTACGAAGAGTCGTATTGGCCGAGAAATTCAATCATTACCGGTCTGTTGGGCGCGGTGTGCGGTGTGGATGGCTTCGCGCATCGACTGCTAACCCAAGATGATTCTTGTTTCGCTTTGGGAAAGTCGCGAGAATGGACCACGTGAACGGCCACAAGACTAACGAAGAAATTCAGGAAGTGACGGAGACTCAATTCCCGTCCGATACCGAGGTCGGCGAACTGGTGCGTACGCTCGGCGTGGACAGTAAGGAGTCCGTGCATGAGCTTTGGCCTGCGGTGTATTCCGAGCTGCGTCGATTGGCAGGTGACTTTTTGCTGGCGGAGCGACGCGACCACACGCTCGATGCGACCGCGCTGGTCCACGAAGCCTACGTTCGGCTCATCAAGCAGAGAACCGCAGGCTGGAAGAATCAGTCGCAGTTTTTCGCCGTGGCAGCCAAGGTCATGCGGCGCATTCTTGTGGACCATGCCCGAGGGCGGCGTGCGGCGAAGCGCGGCGGTGGCAAGCCGGCGTCTTCTCTGGACGAGGCGCTGGTCAGTTTTGAGGAGCGGGCCATCGACCTCGTAGCCCTTGACGACGCCCTCAAAAGGCTGTCCCAGATGGACGAACGCAAGTCGCGGGTGGTGGAGCTGCGGTTTTTCGGCGGCCTCAGCCTCGAAGAAACCGCCGACATTTTGAAGGTTTCCCTGCGTACGATCGAGCGAGATTGGACATTGGCCAAGGCCTGGCTTCGGGCGGAGATTGGCAAGAGTTAGTTTCATTTTTCGCGGTATGGTCTGGAGGCTCGTTTCTTGGTCTATAAGCCGCGGACAAGTCCTGAACGGTGGCGACTCGTTGAAAACGTTTTTCACGAGGCATTGCAAATCGCGCCTGCGGAGCGCGCCGGGTTCCTTTTCCAAAAATGCGGCGTCGATTCCGAATTGATCGACGAAGTCAGCCACCTGCTCGTCCACCACGACGACTCCGATCCTTTTATCAACCCGCCCGATGCTGCGCTCGCAGCGAACCTCCCCAGGTCGCCGGGTGTTGAAGACATTCCCGAAACGATTGGTTCGTTCGAAATTATTCGCGTTATCGCGTCCGGCGGGATGGGGCAGGTCTACGAAGCTGTCCAGCAACATCCCCGAAGAACGGTGGCGTTGAAGGTCATGCGCTTCGGGCATGCGAGCAACGCGGCGCTGCGGCGGTTCAATCATGAGTCGCACGTTCTCGGGCGACTTCGACATCCGGGCATCGCCCAGATTTACGACGCGGGCACGTATCGCGACGGGTCCAAACTGCTCCCGTACTTCGCGATGGAGTACATTCAAAACGCGCGCACGGTCGTCGAATACGCGACCGACCTGAAGCTCAACGTTCGGCAGCGGCTCGAACTGATGGCCAAGGTCTGCGACGCCGTCCATCACGGGCATCAGCACGGCATTATTCATCGCGATCTGAAGCCGGCCAACGTGCTTGTCGACGCCTCAGGCCAACCCAAGGTAATTGATTTCGGCGTCGCGCGCGCCACCGATTCGGACATGGCCGTCACGACGATTCAGACCAACGTGGGGCAACTGATCGGCACGCTGGTCTACATGAGTCCGGAGCAATGTGCGGCTGATCCGTACGGCATTGACACGCGGTCCGACGTCTACTCGCTAGGCGTGGTGATGTATGAAATGCTCTGCGGGCGACTGCCTTACGACGTGCGCAACAAGGCTATCGCCGACGCTGCCCGCACGATTCAGGAATCTCCGCCCAGGCGACCGACGTGTGTCGAGCAAGCGTTTCGCGGCGATGTCGAGACGATCATTCTTACAGCGTTGGAGAAGGATCGCGACCGACGCTATCAGTCGGCTGCGGACCTCGCGGCTGACATCCGGCGATATTTGTACAACCAGCCGGTGCAAGCCAAGCCGCCCGGAATGATGCATGCACTCCGGCTGTTCGCGCGCCGTAATCGAGCCGCTGTGATCGGAGGCGCGTTCGCGGTGATGGCTTTGGTCGTTGCGACCGGGGTCAGCACGACTTTCGGTTTGCGAGCGATTCGAGCCGCTGGCGGCGAAGCCAAGGCACGCGACGGAGCCGAGCGCGTTACCGCATTCCTTCAGGACATGATCGCGTCGGCCAGCCCATACCGGACGGGTCGCAACGTCAGCGTTCTGGAGATGCTCGACGATGCGACGGAGCGTGTCCACGCGGAGCTGGGGGGGCAGCCGGAGGCGGAGGCGGGTGTCCGATTCACCATCGCACAGACCCACGCGGGAATGTGGCTTTGGAATGACGCGGTTCCCAATCTCAAGCAAGCCTTGAAGCTCTATCGCGGAATTCACGGCGAACGGCACGCGACGGTTGCGGATTGTCTCTCATTACTCGGTTTGGCACGCACGTATCAACGGGACAACAACGCGATATTCGATCAAAAACGAGCATTGGGCATTCGGCGTGAACTTTACGGGGCGAATGACCCACTTGTAGCGGAAAGCCTCGGAAATCTCGCCTTCGCTCAGTGGGCGTCTTCGAGCGTCAAACAGTGGAATCTTGCGGAACTCAACTACGTCAAAGCGCTGAAAATTCTGGAAAAACACGCGCCGCAACAGCAGGCGCTGGTCGCGAGATTCACGAGCGGTTTGGGGGCGATGTACGCCGAACAAGACCGGCTCGAAGAGGCGGAGGCCAGCTACAGCGAAGCGCTGCGCATCTACCGCGCGGAGCACGAAGCCAGCGGCATCAAGAACGTTGATATGGTTCGCGCCATGAACGACTTCTCCACGCTTCTTCAACGCATGGGCCGGCTGAATGAAGCAGCCGATATGCTTCGCGAATCCATCGATCTGACCCCTGAGGGCATCGCCGAAGTACACGTCTGTGATGCGAGTTGGCATCTTGGAGCGCTGCATCATCACCATGCGGAGTGGCACCAGGCTGAAAAATGCTATCGAGAATCATTGGCTGTCCGCTGCCGTTGGCTTGCGCGAGAATTCCCTGACAAGCGCGACAAGCTCCAGCGCATTGAAAAACTGCTGCTGGTTGAAGATGATTCCGAGAGAGGGACTACGTACCGAAAAGCGTTTCAGGCCTTTGACGATCTCAGCAGTTGGGGTGAGTCCGAAAACTTTCGGGGCATGCATGATCTCGGCGATGTCTTGCAACACACGAATCCGGCAGCCGGTGCGGACCTGTTGGCCTACTGCCTGCGCAACGCGCGCAAGTACCTCAATCCGACGCATTGGTTTATCGCCGATGTGGAGAGCATCCTCGGGAGCTGTATGACTTCGCTCGGTCGCTTCGAAGAGGCTGAACCTCTGCTGATTGAAAGCCATCCTTACCTCGCCTACGCCCCCGACAAGCGAGATGGTCGCATGCGCGAATCGCTCGAACGTATTGTCCAACTCTACATCGCGTGGGAAAAGCCGGGGCGGGCGTCGACTTATCGCGTCTTCCTCGACTGGCCGGCTGACTCCGATGGCGCTCTGCCTTCTTCCGTGGGCGAATCCTGGTACTACTGATGCCTGATGTCAGTCGCGTCCGCGCGGACAGAAGTCCGCGGCTCGTGGGCGCAAGACTGAACCCGTGCTAACTGATGCTCGTGACGCAGTCGATTTCGAGCTTGGCACCCGGCACGACGAGTTCTTTGACGATAACCGTCGAGCGTGCGGGCGGTTCCTGCGGAAAATACTCGACGTAGATTTTGTTGAATGCCGCGAAGTCGGCTGCGTCCGTCAGGAACACACCGCATTTGAGCACCTGGTCCATGCTGGAGCCGGACGCCTCGACGGACGCATTCAGGTTTTCCATCGCCTGGCGACACTGTGGCGCGAATTCGGGCGAGACGACTGCACGAGAACCCGGTTTCTGTCCGACCACACCCGCTACAAACACAAACCGATTCAACGCGACGGCCCGCGAAAACGTCGGATACGGGCTACCCGCGACAACCCGCCGCCCGGACCGCTTGGCCCGAGGTTCGCCCGCAACGCTCGATAAAGTCGCTCCGCCCACCACACCGGCGGCAGCCGCACCGACAAACGCTCTTCTCGTGCTGTTTTCCATGTCACAAACCTCCTCTTGTTATCGGCCTGTCCAGCCGATGTTTCCACGCAACCCTCGATCCGATTCATGCTACCGTTCGGAGGCCTTTACGGATCGCTCGATCAGCCTCACAATCCCCGCCTACGATATTGACATCACAGGCCTATTGCCAAGGAAATCTGCGACCCATGAAGTTTGCCACCAAAGCGCTCCACGTTGGACAGGATCCCGACCCAGCCACCGGTGCCACCGTACCACCGATCCACGTAACGACAACGTACACGCAATCCGCCCCGGCTGAGCACAAGGGATACGAATACTCCCGGTCCGGCAATCCGACACGCGACAATTTTGAGGCTGTCCTCGCAGCCCTCGAAGGTGGGCCGGCCTGCGCCGCGTTCGCGTCGGGATTGGCAGCCACCAACACGCTGTTCAACACACTACGCCCCGGCGATCACGTCGTGGCATACGCCGACGTTTACGGCGGGACGTTCAGGCTCCTCGATCAGGTCATGAAGCCGTGGGGCCTGGATGCATCCTTTACGGAAGATACATCGCCCGACGCATTCGACCGCATCATGACCGAAAAAACCAAAATCGTCTGGCTCGAAACGCCCACCAATCCGCTCCTCCGCTGTCTCGATATCAAAGCCATCGCCGATGTCGCGCACGCCCGCGGCGCGAAGCTCGCGGTGGACAACACCTTCGCCACGCCCGCCCTTCAGCAGCCGATCGCCCTGGGTGCGGACTACGTCGTTCACAGTACGACCAAGTACATCGGTGGGCATTCCGACGTCATCGGCGGAGCGCTCATCGTCGCCGACGAAGCCGACATGGAGGCGGTCCGATATCATCAAAACGCAGCTGGCGGCGTGCCGGGGCCTTTCGACTCCTACCTGGCTCATCGCGGTGTTAAGACGCTGCACATTCGCATGGAGCGTCACGTTCAAAACGCACAGCGCATCGCACAGCATTTCGAAAAGCACGCGAAGGTGGCCTCCCTGTATTACCCCGGCCTCAAGAGTCATCCGGACCACGCCCTCGCCGAGCGGCAAATGGTAGGCCCGGGCGGCATGGTGACGATGGTCATCAAGGGCAACGCCGACGATTGCTTCAAGTTCTGCAAGCGGACCAAGCTCTTCTCGCTGGCGGAATCGCTCGGCGGTGTCGAATCGCTGTTGTGTCACCCCGCGCGCATGACGCACGCCTCCATTCCCGCAGAAGTACGCGAAGCCCGCGGCATAACCGACAGCCTCGTACGCCTCAGCGTCGGCATCGAGGACGCGGACGACTTAATTGCGGATATCGAGTACGCACTCAATGGTTGATTCGTCGGTAAGCGCCTCCTGCGAGCCGCCGGCTTCAGCCGGCGCGGACGTCGAGCGTCCAAAACGCGTCGGCGGTGCGCATGCGAGCGGATTCACCATGCGCGCAGCGATCGGCGATTGAGACACTTTGGAAATCCGCGCGAACTCGAATCCGCGCGAACTGAAGTTCGCGGCTCGCTGCGTTTGGATTGAAACCGTTCTGGAAAATGAACTTCTTCCAATACGAACGTTCAGCGCTGGACCCGCTGATCCACGGACGCCAGGACCGCGTCGGCTGTGCGCGAGGTGACATCGACACAGGTGCGCAGATAGGTTGATTTTTCGGGTTTCGCCACGGTCTCCCGGTACAGCTCAAGCTCTTCCGTACCAGCCAGCACATGGCTGCCGCCGTTGAAGTCGATGCGTCGCAACCAGTCGCTCACCGCGAACATGGTGTGGGCTTTGTAACTCAAGACGACGACGTGCTCAGGCGAGCAACGCTCATGGTAGGCACGCTCCATGCGCACGACCGCGCCAACCGGTTCCGCGTCTGCCGAATCCGTTAATCCGTCGTACGTGCTGTCGGCGTCTTGCGGTGTTCGGTGGGCGAAGATGATTGCGTGGTCGGAACTGAGATCGAGATCGCCCACACCTTTCAACGCGATGCGACCCTGTTCATCCACTGAGTGAATCTGATAAGCGTTGCACTCGCCGTAGGCCGGCGCTCGTTGCAACACACCGATTTCCTCAGCCGTGTACCCGACCGCAACGTGGCCGCCGAAATCAAATACATACAAGCCGACGTAATCGTGCGGCGAAGATAGCGTGGGAATAATCATCGGGGGTGATTGTACACGCGCGCGGGCGTGTTATCGAGGCCCGTCACGCGGTCCGCAGCCGCTTCATTCGGGCGTGATCAGCTTTACGAACCGCCGCTTGCCGCGTTGGAGAATGTCGCCGGAATGCACCACGATTTCGGCGTTCGCGTCCAGCAGCGGCTCGCCGTTGAGACGCACGCCTTTTTCCGCGATCAGCCGCCGCGCTTCGCCGTTGGACGCAGCGAAGCCTGCCTGCCGCGTCAATTCGATCGCGCCGACTTTCGATGAAACAGGCAGTTCGGGAATGTCGTCGGGCAGACCACCCTGGCCTGCACGATGAATCCGGGCGAATTCCTCCGCGGCTGAATCAGCGGTGGCCGCGTCGTAAAAACGTGCGACAACCGCCTTGGCCAACGCGACCTTGGCGTCGCGCGGATGCGTACTGCCGCCGTCGACGAGCGATCCGATCTCCCCGTCAGGCATGCGCGTCAGAAGCTCGAAGTAGTTGCGCATCAGCGTATCCGGGATGCTCATCGTCTTGCCGAACATGTCGCTTGGCGCGTCCGTAACGGCGATGTAGTTCCCCAGCGATTTACTCATCTTCTCGTGGCCGTCTATACCGACAAGCAAGGGCATGATGACCACGATCTGCGGCCGCTGGGATGCGTTGCGCTGAAACTCCCTGCCCAGCAGGTTGTTGAACGTTTGATCGTTCCCGCCAAGCTCGACATCCGCATTGATGCACACCGAATCGTGGGCCTGCATCATTGGGTAGAACAGCTCGTGCAGGTGAATTTCCACGCCCGCCGCCTGGCGATTCGCGAACGTGTCGCGCTCCATCATGCGCGCGACCGTTGTTTGTCCCGCGAGGCGAATTACATCCGCGAAAGTCATCGGTGCCAGCCATTCGCTGTTGCGCCGAATCTCCAGCTTCTCCGGAGACAGGTCGATGACCTTCCCAGCCTGATCGAGATAAGTCTTCGCGTTCGCGTCGACGTCAGCCTCCGACAGCACAGGCCTAGTCTTGGACTTACCCGTCGGGTCGCCGATCCGGGCGGTGTAGTCCCCGATAATCAGGACAGCCTTGTGCCCCATGTCCTGGAAATCTCGCAACTTGCCCAGCACCACGGTATGGCCCAGCGTGAGATCGGGAGCCGTCGGGTCCATGCCCAGTTTGGCCCGCATGGGTTGCCCGGTTTCAATGGCCCGCTCGATGCGTTTGCGCAGTTCGTCCTCGGAATAAATGTGCTCGCACCCTCGCGAGAGCACGCGGATTTGCTCATCAACGTCACGAATCATAGCCGGATCGTATGGGCACACCGAACGGCTTTCAACCAAGCGCCAACGGAGACGATCCAGGATTCTCTGTCTGAGAAATCCGAATAGAACAGGTGACCGCGTAGCCCCTTGTTCAAGCTAGCGCATAACCCTGGCGATTTTTCCCCGCCGTTCGGCGCAAGCGGGTGAACAGAGCCGCGCCCGTGAGGAAGCGGTGGACCGCGATCGTCGTAGATTACGCTCTCGCCTTCCTTTTCCGTGACGATGCGGATTACGCGTCAATTCATTTGCGACACACCACTCGCTCCTGCAAAATCGCAACATACCACCATCCGCGAGCTGCGACGCACGCGACACGAGCACAATGGCTGGAATCCAATGAAAAAGGCCGACGATACGCGATGTATCGCCGGCCTTTGTATTCGCTCAATAAACAGTCTACGGCCAGATCAGCGAGTCGGTCGTTGCACGCTGCTGCTGATCATTGGGGCTGCCACCGAACGTACCTTGGCCGGGGTAAGGATCAGCAATGACCGTGCCGGTCTGCGGCCACTGACCGCTAAGCCGACCGTTCGTGGTCGCAAAGTCCGTCATCAACGAGTAGATGTTGTCGTGGTCCACACCGACGACAGGCGTCTGTTCGAAGTCGACGTGGCCGTCACCAAAATAGACGTTCTGACCTTCACCGGCACCGCGACCACCGTGATTGGACGAGTTGAATTGTCGCCATTCTCGAATCGGCGAAGCCAAGGTCATCGTGGTGTCTAACGGGGCGTTGGTTGGTGGCCCGGCGGCGGCCGGCCCCTTGTCGGCGATCATGCCCATGCGTGTATCCACGTTCTCGCTGGGACGGGTGTCGAACGGTCCGAACGGAACCTGATAACCGTACGAAACATTGCCCAACCCCGTGAAGTCATAGTAGCGATTGATTTCCTCGGTGTCGTCGACCTGGTCGCCACTGCTCGGGCAGATGTAGCCCTTCGGAATCGTCTCGCCAGCGCGAATCAGCATCCAGAATGCGCGCGTCGTGGAGACATTCAAACCGAAGTCCGGCGTGATGGTCGACTCCTGCCACCGCATCGGTGTGTCGGTGTCCGCGGTCAATTGGTTGATACTCGAATAAATGATCTGCGTGTTTTGGGACAGCGCGGTCCGGTCGAACGGGGGCGTCGGCCAATTGTCATTGTGCCAAGGCTCAGCCGCGTAGATCTTGCACGCGTTTCCGATGGCGCGGGCGTTGGATGCACACACCACACGTTTGCTCAACTCGCGGGCGCGAGAGAGACTCGGGAGAAGGATCGAGATCAGCAATGCGATAATCGCGACCACGACCAGCAATTCGATGAGCGTGAACCCACGCCATTTAGCTCGCATCATGCGAACACCTCCTGTGTCCTGCGGACACCAAATTCCGTACCGGAGCAGTGCGACCATCGACTCGAAAAACGGAACGCATCGCGGCGAACGCGAAAACGAGACGACCAAATAGTTATGAATCCGTTCACCACACGCCCATATCAAATTGGAACGTGGGTTGTTTGCCGCCGGATCCGACCCATTGCTCTTCGAGACGCCAGCCACCCGCACTTGCACGACCAGCAGGCCGAACGCGGGCGTTGCTCACTCCGATAACAAAAAACTCCTGACGAAAATCGTCAGACAAGCCCCAGAGGACCGTCCCCTGGAAGCTGGACATACTAATGAACCGACTGATTGTCGCAAGCTTGATGGAAGAAAAACCTGTCCATTCCACCGCACCGGGAACCGCCGCAGGAGTCTACGAAAACGAGACCCCTCCAACGCAACTCAAACCGGCCAACGCCGCCGGTCATGGCGCGACAACGAAACTACGAGCGCGCATGCGCTCCACGGACGGACAAAGCGGGAATGACGAAATAGGTATGCGTAATCGAAAAACCGAATCGCGCGGAAAAAAAACGTTTATTGGATGATAGCGTTCAAAAATAAGCCCGCGCGCGCGGCAAACGCTCGCCAGTCCATCCGTATCAAATCGTATCGGCTGTGTAAGAAGGTGTCAATAAAATCATTCTCAATTTGACGCTCAATTGAGGCGAAACACGCATGTTTACCTCAATCCAAACCTCCGATCGACGACGCAGATTGCCCAGCTTAACAGGGGGTGTCGCCAGCCGCAGCCTACAGGCGCATTTTGATTTGATCGATGCGGCGCATCTCGCGCACGCCAAGCCCGATTCGCTCGCCCGCTGCCAGGTAGATCGCGTCGCTTTCCTCGCTGATCGAGGCCAAACCGAGTATTTCGCGTTGCATGTTGATTATGGACAGTCCCACTGTATCTGTCGCGACGGGATCGGTCCCGGCGAGGATGATGCCAGCGTCCCAAATCGCTTCATGGTACGCCTCAGGCCCCTTGTCGAACACGATGCGCAGGGCGTTCACCAGGTTCAGACGCAGCTTGTCCCGGATCGGGGGCAGATTAACGATATCCGCAATGTACGGCGAGCAATGGTTGTCGTGGTAGCGAGCGGGGTGCTTGACCAAGGCGTGCGACAGATTTTTCAGGCAGCAGGTCACGCCCGCAATGTTGTGGGTTTTCAGGAACGGAATGTTCACGATGGCGGTAACTTCGTCCAAAACGGCGGCCAAGCGATCGGAACCGCTGCCGAAATCGTGCTCCCGTTCGCTCCAGCCAGCGGTCGGCCGCCGCACGTCGAATGAGTCGTAAAGCCCCTGTGGCGCTTCGATGGCCACGATTTGCTCCAGCTTGAACCCCGCTTCCTGAAGCGATTCGACCACGGCTGCCCCGAATTCACCGTTGGTGGCCAACGCAGCGGCGGCGGAGCTGTTGAATTTCAACGCCACGACATCGTCGGGTTTGAGCAGTTTTTTCCACGCATCTGAAATCGAGTCGGTTTTCGCGACCCGGCGCATGGCGGCGTCCAGCATTTCCCTGCATATATTGTCATGGACGTATCGGCCGCGTACGACGTGTTCGGAGGCTACGCGCACGACGGTCGAGCGGTTCATTTGAGGCGGGCGGGTCTGGCCTGCGGACTCCAGCGGGGCGATCGCACCGGCGGCGGTCAAACCTGCGGCTACGTGCAAAAAATCGCGTCGGGTAGGTTGTGTGTCGCGCATGCAAGTTGACCCATGAGGACGGTGGTCCTATATATCGGCCCGACGCGGAGACGGGTTGACTTTTCAACGTGTGTAAAGCGGGAACTGAAACCCATGACAGATAAATCCAGGTTGAGCGACCTGCTCTCGAAATACGGGCAGGAGCACCTGCTGACATTCTGGGACAAACTGGACGAAGGCCAACGGGCTGAGCTGGCAGCGGACATCGGCAGGATCGACTTCGCGCTGTTCGCCCGCGTTTGGCCTGCGTTTGGAAAAACCGAAGATGCGTTCGATCCGGAGACCTTTGAGACGCCCAACGCCTTCCCGGCTAGCCCCTCAGTTGACTTTGAAGCCACCTACACGCGTGCGCGCGAGCTGGGCGAGCAGTCGTTGCGCGGCAATCGTGTGGCGGCGATGACGGTGGCGGGGGGGCAGGCTACGCGATTGGGAATCGATGCGCCAAAAGGCGTCTTTGCGATCGCCCCGATTTCGGGCAAAAGCCTGTTCCAACTGTTCGCCGAAAGCATCCGCGCGGTCAACGATCGCTTTGGCGGTACGGTCCCCTGGTACATCATGACGTCGTCGGCCAATCACAACGACACCCGGTCCTATTTCGAGGAGCACAGCTACTTCGGATTGAAGCCGGAGAGTGTTCGTTTCTTCCAGCAGGGCATGATGCCCGTGACCGACGAAGCGGGGAAGATTCTGCTGGCTGAGCAACACCGCGTGGCATTGTCGCCCAACGGCCACGGCGGCAGTCTGACCGCGCTCGCAGAAACCGGCATGTTGCAGGACCTGGCCGACCGCGGCGTGGACTATGTCAGCTATTTCCAGGTGGATAATCCTCTTGTTTTGCCGGTCGATCCGCTCTTTGTCGGCCTGCACGCTTTGGAGCGATCCGAGATGTCCAGCCTGACGGTGGGCAAAGCGTCGGACGATGAAAAGGTCGGCTTGTTCGTTACGGTGGACGGCACGCTTCGCGTCGTGGAATATACAGCCATCTCTCCCGAGGTCGCGCGTTTGCGTGCTTCCGACGGAACGCGAAAGTTTGATCAGGCCAACATCGCCATCCACATGTTCGATCGCTCGTTCATCGAACGGATTCTGCGCGGCGGGGCGGGGTTTTCGCTGCCGTTCCACGGGGCTAAGAAAGCGGTCGCGTGTGTCGATCTCAAGACAGGTCGCAAGCTGCGGCCAAGGAAACCGAACGCGCTGAAGGCGGAGATGTTCGTGTTCGATGCTTTGCCGCTGGCGCAAAAGCCCATGCTCCTGTACACGGAGCGTCGCGAGCGGTTCAGCCCGGTCAAAAATGCGGAGGGCGTGGACAGTATCGCCACCGCGAAGCGAGACATGGTCCGGCGGGCGGCGGCTTGGTTGGAGCGGTGCGGGGTCGGCGTTCCGCGTCGGCCTGACGGCGAGCCGGATTGCGAGATTGAAATCAGCCCAGGCTACGCTCTGGACGCCGGATCGTTGAGTCAAAAGCAGGTTGCGGGGATGCGCATCGAGCGTGAAGCCCGATTCTTGTTAGAATAATCACGAAATTTTTATTTTTTCCGTTTTCCGTGTCAGAAATCGGTGGAAACGGAGACGTAAGATAGACTGGTGCTTTGTCAGGCCCAAAACAACGGATGGGTCCCCCACCTCTTCAGAGGTGGGGGAGGCGAATAGTTCTCCGGATTCGACTTCCCCACGGCTAAAGCCGTGGGGCACCCACCCGTCAATTGAGTTGTGACAGTGCATTGGAGGTCGTTCCCGCGAGAATTGGGAACGACGGGTTGCGGGGTGCTGATTTTCTCGTAACCATATTGTTCTAAGTAGTTTGTGTGAATTCCGCGTTGACAGGAACCTTGGCGGACGCCTAAATGCTTGGGCGGCTGGCCATGATCGTGGCGCGTGAGCCGGGGTTGTCGGCTGCGGAATCTGAGGTCATGTTCCGTTTCGGGTGCGAATGCGGGCAGGAGTTTTCTTGATGAATCGATTCAAACGACGTGCGGCGGATTCGTTGGCCGTTGTTGCGGCAGTTTTTGGGCTGATGTTGGTGACCCTCGCGGGCTGCCCGGGCACGGGCGACCCGATCATGGGCAACAACAATCGCAATGACAACGTCAACGACAATTCGGGCGGAACGCCAACGTTCGGCGTCCTGAATTTCATGGCCAACCTCTCGTTTTCGGACGAGATCGTTTTGACCGTGCTTTATTCAGTGCCATCCGATGCGGAAACCGTGGTGGGGTATCTCCAGTTGCTGAACGGTCCGGCTGACGCCGGTGGAACGGCGATTGGCCCTGAGCAGATCATTGCCACGAATCTGGTGGCGGGCCGGGATCAGTCTTTCGTAATCGATACGGCAGAGCTTCGTCCGGGGTTTTATCAGATTGGTGTTCGGGCCGACGATGCCACGTTCACCAGTCGCGGAACGATGGAAATCCAGGGACCGCCCTCGCCTCTGTTCCTGTCGCCGTCCGACGACCTTGTGGTGGAGCAAGGTGTGCGGGTTGCGATTCTGGCTGACGTGGGTGATCCGCAGAACATGGCTGACTGGCGACTGTTCTTCCAGGATCCCGACGCGCCGCAGCTCGAACAGGGCGTCGATGTCAGCGGGCAACTGCTCGGTACGCGCATCACGGAAGGCCAGGGCAATGAAGTCAACGTGATGTGGGAAACGCGTAACGTTGAGTTCGGAACCTATCGCCTCGGGCTGTCCGCGACCGATATTGGTTTGACGATTGCGGCCACCGTGGCGGCGGGCAGAGCCGAAACCATTCGCTCCGCGTACAGTCTCCCGACGGTCACCGTCGCGCGGCCGCCCGGAGCGGCTTTGCCTCCGACGATCGATCTCCTGACGCCGTCGCAGACCGCGTTCGGTGGGGAGACGGTCACGATCGATTTCAATGGTGAGACGTTCGAGGGTGATGATTATGTGGTTACGATATTCAGCGTATTTGGGGGGCAGAGCACGACAATCGCGACGATTACGGATCGCACGGTTGCATCTGTTCCGTTCAGCACGGCTGGCTTGACCAGCGGCTTGTATGCGATCGGTGCGAACATTTCCGATGGCCGGAACCCCGTGGTTGAGGTTCCCGTTCCGGGGCGCGTTCAGATCAATGTGGTACAGGTTGAGGACACGTCTCTGACGGTCTCGGCACCGGGGCAGAGTATGCGTATCGCGCAGGGTGACACGGTGAGCATTCAGTGGACGACGGACGTGCCGCCTGGTCGGGGCAATGTCGATGTGTTCGCGCGTCAGTTCGTTTCGGTGGACCAGCCTATGGGCGTTCCGGGGACCGAGGTTGCGATTCTCAATAATGCCGACACGAACGTATCGAGTGCGACATGGACCACGACCAATGAGCGTGGCCTTTATGTAATTCTTGTTGAATTGGCCATTACGGATCCATTGCAGACGGACACTGTTTTGGAATCCGCGCCAGGAACCATTCGCGTCTCACTGACTGCGCCGCAGTTCTGGCTGGGGCAGATTGGGCAGGGGGTTGATTCGCCGAGGTCGGGTGAAATTTATCAGGGTGTGAATTTTCAGGACAATAATGGGACATTCGTCGGTACTGCCGGCGACATCAATAGCGACGGGCGCGACGATTTCATCCTCGGATCTCGATTTGGGAAGCCGTTCTTCCAGAACCCGAGCGGCGTGGGCATTGGCGAAGCCTATTTGATCTTCGGGGGGGCGCGGCAAAACGAGACGCAGAATCTGAACAAGGTGGCGCTTGCGGAGCTGAACGGTGTTTCGTTTCCCGGGCCGCGGACTCGGGCGAGTGCGGCGACATCGACCGACGGTTTGAGTTCGGTGCAACTGGTTCCGGATCAGGATGGCGACAGTCTTCCAGAGTTGGCGTTTGGATTTCCGTTCATCGATTCGCGCGGTCATTCGAAGACGTTGATTGTGGACGATGACCCATTCTCGTCTGCGACTTTGGAGCAGGAGCGACAGTTCCAGCGTGGCGGCGTGGTGTTTGTGGGCAGCACGAATACGAAGCTTTCGAGTCCGCCAGCGGAGTTTGCGTCGGACCCGGATGCACCGTTGGAGCTTCAGCCGGTTATTTACCTTGACCTGGTTGGGCAGAATTTCACGAATACGTTCCCGGATTGCTCCGGCCACTGGGTCGATTTGTGGGATCTTGAAATCGAGCAGGACGGCGCCGGTAATGTTGAATCTCGGCGTTGTGTTCGCGCTCAGCTGGCCGGTGAGGGCGACGGGTGTCCGGAGACGTATCGTCCTCCGGGGATCGGATTCAACCGCGATTTGTCGGGGGGCGTCGCATCGCAGTGTTTTCCGTTTTCAGAGCCGACTGCTCCGCAGAACGCGGGTACGGGCGCTGACTGCACGTGTTTCGACGCTCGGGATATGCAGTTCGATACGAACGATCCGATGTTCAACCCGGCCAACAACAGTGCGACGGGCAACAATGATCACGCGTCACTGATTCCGTTCGAGCTGCGAGATTGTATCGCTGCGATGAGTATTGGTGGCGACATCGCTTCTGCCGATATTACGGTTCCGACGAATGGGATTGCACCAATCGAGAACGACGCGAGCGCATTGACGGGCAGCGATTTCTATGCGGTGATGGACAACATGCCCTTGGAGCCGTTCGGGGCACGCATCATCGGCGGGTCGATCGGAACGGTGGGCATGGAAGACACAACGGCGGACAAATATGGTTCGGCGATCGCGGTGAGCGGGCAATTCCTCCTGATCAGCGCACCGAATCGCACACCCGTTCTTGGTGAGGTCAGTGGCGCGGAAGCAGCGGACCTTGGCGGCAACGGGCTGGTCTACCTGTTCAATTTGAACAACCTTTGGCCGGCGACCTTGGACGGTAATCCGCCGACTCCTTACCAGTACCAGATGGGGCAGGTCAACGCGACGGGCATAGACGTGCCCACCCAATGCGGGCGGTCGCAATTGCTGGACCCCGCGTTCCGCGTAATGGGTGAGCTTAATCAACAGATTGAATTCGTTCAGGGAGCGCCGGATTTCAACCTTGACGATCGCGAAGACTTCATCATTGGCGCGCCGACGGAATCGACGGACGATGGTGTGGTGTATATCTCGTACCGTCGCGATTTCAACGTTGAGGGCGACTACATTCTGGGCAAGACGTCACTGGATCCCCTGGATCCTGAGCGGTTGGCTGGCCTGCGCGTTAATGGTCGGTCCGGCGCTGATGAGCGATTCGGTGAGGTTCTTGCAAGTCCATTGAACGTCATCAACACGGACGGTTCGTTGAGCAATCGCACGGTAGACCTGAACGGCGATGGTTTCGACGACATTATCATCGGCAATCCGAACGCGAACGGCGGTATCGGTGAAGTCATCGTGATCTTCGCGACTGACGAGTTTATTTCGCCGTTCGGCGGTATCTCGCTGACCGATCTGTTGACGGCCAACGATGCGGACGGAAATCCGCGGGCGGTGCGCATCGCAGGTCGCGCAGCCGGCGATCAATTCGGATTCAATGTGGCAGTCGTTGGCGATTTCAATGGCGATTCGGTGAATGATTTTCTCGTCGCGGCACCCGGTGCGTCGCCCATGTTCGATTCCGACGACGACGGCGTGCTTGATACAGCGGGCATCGATGTGGTGAATATTCTCGACCCCGAAAGTCCTTTCGGCGACGGTGCCGCGGACGACATTGCGGGAGCTGCTGATGATCTTCTGACGGATGCGGGTGAGGTTTATCTGATTTTCGGTGCCACACCCGATTCCAACAATCTGGCTGACATTGTCGCGGATCGGGCTGATCGCACAGTCGATATTTCCGAGCTGGGCACGAGCGATTTTCGCGGGGTTGTCTTTGTCGGCCGGCAGGAACGCGACGCGCTCGGTGGCGGACGCGAGACCAAACGCGACAAGCGGTCGTTCGGTGTTGGTTCGGCTGGGGACGTTGACGGCGACGGTCGGGCTGATCTGCTCATGGGGGCGATTCTGGCAGACCCCAACGGCAGAACCGATGCGGGTGAATCGTATCTCATCTATGGTTTCAATTAACGGGCCAGTCTCATCGTCTGGCGTTCCGACACGCCTCAATTGATGAGTCGGGCGGCATGGCTGGGCGCAGCGCAGTTATGAATGCATTGTTGACGCAACATGCCCGCCATCAATGCGGGCATGCCACCCGTCGAATTCAGCGCACGCGTGGCGGTTTGCGGTTGTGGCTACTTGAGAATCCGCGCGAACTGAAGTTCGCGGCTCGCTTGCTATTGAGTTTCAACTCTTAACCGCGCTTGTTGCAATTCCGGCTGCCTACAATACGATGGTCCGAGGCCACGGGGCGTGGCGCAGCTTGGTAGCGCGCCTGCTTTGGGAGCAGGAAGTCGCAGGTTCGAATCCTGTCGCCCCGATTCAATTCTCGGCCCGCAAGTACTTGTTCTTGCGGTTGATTCTGTTCGATCAGATTCTTCGTTCGTGATCACACGCCCAACGGAGACCCATACACCGACTCTCATGGCCTCTGATATTTGAAACGGCGACAGGTCAGTGAGCGTGGACTTGGGCGTAAGAAAGGGCAGCGCGGATCACTGGCGCGCATCGGTCTTGCAACCGCCCGCGATGACGGATCGGAGGGTGCTGAGGAGCGATGTCCATTCGAAGGGCTTGGTGATGAAGGCCGACGCGCCTTGTTGAAAGGCTGTCAGCCTGTTGGCCTGGCTGTCCTGGCCGCTGAGGAAAACTATGGGAATGTTGCGACCTCGCTCGGCGAATTTCAGGCACTCTTGGAATTCCAATCCGGGACAGGCCGGCATGTCCACATCCAGGATGATCACGTTCGGACGTTCGCGGAGCGCGATTCTTGACGCCTCGTCAGAACAGTCGGCGGTAAACGTCTCGAATCCGGCGGCTCGGAGGCGCAGCGACAGAGCATTGGTTAAGTCCTGATCATCGTCCACTACGAGTATCCTGGGCATTGACGCTGTCTTCCCATCTAATCTCACGCCGGGACTCAGGCACAGGCGCGTTCGATTTCGATTGTTCCGAGCAAGTCAAATAGCAAATTTTGGAGATGAGCGGCATCGAGAGGTTTGCGCATGTAGTAGATGTCCGGAAGCGCGAACGTGATTCGGCCAAACGATTCGCGGTCGTGGCCTGACAGGAAGATTATGGGCGCGTCGCATTCCTTTCGGATCATATTCACGACGGTTCGCCCGTTGCCGTTCGGCATTTCGTGGTCGAGAATCATGGCAGCCACATTCTCGCGCGACGCAAGGGCGATTACTCCAAGGCCGTCGTGAGCCTCGACAATTCGGTATCCCCAAGCATCCAATCTCGTCTTCAGGGCCGATCGAATGTGACAATCGTCATCTGCTACAAGTATTTTCGGACGCTTCACACACCGCCTCCTTTCGTGTCGGACAGGTTCACCCACAAGCCTACAATATGGCGTATCTGCACCAATCGCATATCCGATAATTGGATCGCATAGATCAATTCGCCGATACGCTAGCTGGGTGTCGTCGCGTCCTAGCAGGTCGCTAAATAACTCCCTTTTGGGATATCGCCAAACTTAACAATCCGTACAATGCATCGTGTTGACTCAAGGAGGATTCACGATGCGCGGTAAAATCGATCAGCAGGGCGAAGTTTTTCATACGTTCCATCT
>JAJDDQ010000066.1 GCA_029260215.1 Phycisphaerae bacterium | reverse complement strand
TTGTTGAGCCTCCGCTTTGGCCGCCGGCCCCGGAGCATGATACTCAAAGACGCCGCCGCGTGGATCGCTTATCACCGTCGCCACAACACCGAAGCCAAGCTCAGCCACACGCGAACCAAGCGAAAAACTCTATCGAAAGCCGGAATCGACGTCGATCAAGTCAGGTCGTGCTTGGAGAGGAACTTTGCGCTGTACTGCTAATCCCGGATCAGGGAATGTCCAATTCCGACTGAAGCAGCACACCATGTCCTGATCGGTGCGGAAGTGGTGACGGTGACGGGCTGATCCCGAAGAGCAGCCGTAACGACCATACTGACATGCCAGCTCGATGATTCATCGCAGCAGTCGCGGCTCATCGCTTCGTGGCTTGGGCCGATGACGCTGCGTCGACCGAGCCTGACTCAAGACCCGACACGCACGACTGATCTGACCTCCTGAATCCGCTCCATTTCTAAGTGTCGGAATGCCGTGACGGGCGTTTCCTCGTCAAGCGGCGATGCAGCTTCCGTTCCTTCTTTGTCAATCGCGGCAATTAGCCGCGTTGCAGCCCCTGTCCCTATGAACAACTCCGTCCGCAGCGTTCTTGGCAGTCAGCGCCCCAGCATCAAGAGTGGCGTAAACGATACCAACTCGGAGTCCGCCGTTAATGGGCTATCGCAGTACGAAGCGTCAGCAAGGCGGATGTACAACTAGGGCGAGCCATTCGGCTCCTTCACTTGCACCTCGTTACCCTTGGTCGGATTGTCCCTTGCGTCATGGAGATCGCCCAGATACCCGACGACGCGCGCGGTTTGCTCATGGGTTCCACCCAGAACTGCGACTAGAATCTTGTGCGCCTCCTCGAGTGCAGTCTCCGCCTCGTCAAATCGCTCAAGCACAGCTAATGCTCGTCCGTGTTTTCCAATGATGTTGCCACGCAACCAGTGATTTGCGGCGAGCGTCTTTCGTGCGGCATCTGCGGCATCCCTTGCGAGCTGCTCAGCTTCGATCAGCTCACCAAGCTCAATTAGGAGAAGGGCAAGATTGCTCTGACTCGTAAGCGTGTTCGCATGATCGTCGCCTAAGACTCTGCGATACCCCGTCATGGCCTCGCGCAATAAGGGCTCAGCCTCGGCGTATCGTCTCTGTGCCTGCATGACAAATCCCAGGTTGTTGACTGCTCCCATTGTGCTGAAGTGATCATCTCCGAGCGTAACGCGGAACCCTGCGAGGGCCTGACGAATCAATGGCTCGGCCTCGGCGTATTTGCCCTGTGACTGCAGATGAGCGCCTAAGTTATTGAACGATTGCAGTGTATCGGGATGGGTGGGTCCGAGGACTTTGCGACGCCCCGCCAACGCTTCGGAGTAGTAGGGTTCAGCTTCGGAATGCCTGCCTTGAGACTTCAAAAGGAAGCCCAATCCGTTGATCGATTCCAACGTGGCAGGGTGATCATTACCAAGTATCCGGCGTCGGGATTCAAGTGCCGTTCGGTAATATGGTTCAGCCTGGGAGAACTTACTTTGAAATTGCAATAGAGTTCCCATACGGCTAGTGGACTGCAATGTACTAGGATGATCGTCCCCAAGAGTTCGGCGGTTGGTTTCCAGCGCTTCGCGATAGTACTTCTCGGCCTCGGCAAGTCTTCCCTGGGAATGCAGCACAATGCCCATGCCCACAATCGATGTCAGAGTAGTCGGATGATCGTTACCGAGCACTCTGCGCCCAGTCTCTAGCGACTCACGAAAGTACGACTCGGCCTCGTCGAGTCTGCCCTGGGATTGCAGGAGCGATCCCACATTGTTGATTGACAGAAGCGTGTCGGGATGTTCATCCCCGAAAGCGCGACGTTTGATTTCGAGTACTTCGCGAAAGTAGCCTTCGGCCTCGTCGAACTTGCCCTGGGATCGCAACAGAAAACCCATGTTGTTTGTCGACACTAGAGTGCTCGGATGGTCGCCACCGTGGATTTTTCGCTTAGCTTCCAGGGCTTCATGGTAATATGGCTCGGCCTCGTCGAGTTTGCCCTGTGATTGGAGCACTGTCCCAAGGTTGCTCATCGATACAAGAGTATCGGCATGATCACCGCCGAATACTCGACGTCTGGTATCTAGTGCTTCACGGTAGAGGGTTTCGGCCTCAGTCAACTTGCCCTGAGCCTTTTTCAAGTAACCCATGTTGTTGATTGAGGCCAATGATTCGGCATGATCGTTGCCAAAGACTCGACGCCTGGACTCCAGCACCTCGTAATAATACGGCTCGGCCTCGTCGAGTTTGCCCTGTGACTGTAGGAGAACGCCCATACGAGCGATCGATCGGAGTGTGTCTGGGTCGTCGTCTCCCAACTCCTCTCGCCGCGTACGTAGACATGCTCTCTGAACTGGCACGGCGGGTTCATAGAGTCCGATGTCACGATAAGTGTCGGCGACAGATTGTTGGAGTTCCGCGCGGACCAACGGCTGATCTGCGAAATCTCGATCGATGGTCTCGATGGCGCGCGATAACACATGCCTGTCTACGAGCTTCAAGGCTAGGTCCGTTGCGTTGACGTCGGCGAGCAAGACGTCCAAGGTAGCGAGGGCTTCGTTTACGTCCTTCTCCGAGCGGTTGCTGGCTTCCAACGCCTTCTCAATTTCGTCGCGCAGGTCGGCGAAGATGCCCCGGCCCATCCGCGGGGCATTGATGCCACTCAACATCGATGCCTGAAACTCCGTAACCCGCTCCAGCTCTTCGGCGCGCTGCTGGGTGTCTCTCCGGGCGAGCGCCTCCGCGTCTCGCGCATCCGATGCAATATTTGCCTGCCGGTTGGCCTCTTGCGCTCGCTCCTCAGCCAATCCGAGCGCCGTCTGGGTCTGCTCCTTGGCCTCGCGTTCAGCGTCACGCGCGTCGACCGCCGCCAGCAAGCCAAACGTCGTGCCCGTGATCCCTGCCAGCAAAACCGCCAGCACCGCGCTCGCGGCGATCACGCTAAGACGATTGCGTCGTACAAACTTGCTCACGCGATATCCGACGGTCGGCGGGCCAGCGGCCACCGGCTCGTTGCCCAAGTGCCGTCGGATGTCGGCGGCAAGATCGGAGGCGGAGTCGTAGCGGCGCGCGCGGTCCTTCTCCAGCGCCTTCATGGTGACCCAGTCAAGGTCGCCGCGCAGCTGTCGATTAAGAGCACGCAAGTCGACATCGTGGTTGCTGGCGGCCTCGGACGCGCTTTGGGCGGTCATGGCGGTCGCCTGCGTTCGGGATCCTGAACCGGTAGCGCTGAGCTTGGTGCTGGGTTTGGGCGGGTCGACCTCCCGAATGATCCGCTGCATGGCTGCGAAGCCGGCGCTGCGCAGTGACTCCGGATCGAACGGCAGTGTGCCCGTGAGCAACTCGTATAGGAGAACGCCGAGCGAGTACACGTCGGTCCGTGTGTCGATGTCGAGCGCGGTCGCCTCGGCTTGCTCGGGGCTCATGTATGCAGGTGTACCAATTAGCCGGCCCTGCTCAGTGAAGATGGTTTTTTCGGTCAGGCATTGATGGGTCGCCTTGGCAACGCCAAAGTCGATGACCTTGGGAATCGCCCTTCCGTCTTGATTCATGACGAGGACATTCGACGGTTTGATGTCGCGGTGAATGATTCCCTTTTGGTGGGCGTGTTGGATTGCGTGGCAAACCTTCATGAACAGACGTAGTCGCTCAGGTAGCGAGAGCTTGAGCTTGTTGCAGTATGCCGTGATCGGCACACCTGATACATACTCCATGACGAAATACGGCCGCCCCTGGTCTGTTGCGCCAGCGTCATAGACCGCCGCAACATTCGGGTGATTCATTAGTGCCAAGGATTGCCGCTCTGACTCAAAACGGGCAATTACCTCGCGCGTATCCATTCCGAGTTTGATGAGCTTAAGAGCGACACGTCGTCGTACAGGCTTGATCTGCTCAGCAAGATAGACGACACCCATGCCACCCTCGCCAAGAACCTCGCGGATTCGATACGGACCGATCTGCTCGTGCCTGGGAGTGGAATCAGGAAAGAGTGAGAGCGTCGATTTGTTCTCGGACATTACAGGCCCCTTTTTCGACAGTACAACGTTTGCGTAGCCGATCGTCCTCCAGAATGCACTCGTTCGTTCGCAATCGTACTATCCTCGAAGTTCTTGATCATCGCACATTTTCGGACCACGACCAGAGGAACCGCTTCTTTGGGTGCATTTGGCGTTGGGATCGGATGACTACTCTCCCGGTGATGAAGGTGAATTCGAAGAGTCGTGAAAAGCCTAGGGCTGGAAGTGGGACAGGGAGGGGGGAACCGGCTACGTCCAGGGCGACAAGCTCGAATAGATCGAAGGACTCCACCCGACTGACCGTTTCGAACCCCGAATCGTTCGCCTTGCGCGTTTTCTCATCATTACGCTCATAGTGAAAACCCTTGCGTCGTCGCGTGAGCGCGAAATCGACGAAAATGTCCCCAGCGTCCCTTTCGAAAAAACCAATTCAGCCGGTCCAAGACAACGCAGCTAACGATCTGGACATGAGGATGGTCGCACAACCCGTCAATAAGTGGGCTGATCGACTGACGCGCACGATCAGCGACGACGCAGCTGGTGGCTTGGTAAGCTTCCTCCGACACAGCACTGGCGACATCGGGTGTACGAACTGCGAATAAGCTCTGTAAAATGCACATCGAATCCGATTTCAGCCCTCATGCCGGGATGGGATTCTCCGGTGAAATGAACGGACAAGCGCTACACGATGAATCAACCATCGTCACGTGAGTCGTTTATCGTGGATCCCACAATTGCCGCAATGCATCGGCGTACTTCGCTCGAAAGCACGGGCCAAGCCCGAATAACAAAATCCAGGTCAGTATGGGATATCTTGGGATGCTTAGGAACTGCACCGGATTCTGCACCGCCCCTCTCTAAAACCTCAGTTTTTCCCGGTGTTTTTGCTGGGTGTTCGAATCCTGGTGCGCCCATCCCAACCGTAAGAATGCCTCTTTGCCCCGAATGATTGCGGGTTCGCATACCTCAGAACCCCGACGCAACATCCAACCTATCCGTTCACAAAAAACCGCCAAAAATCGCGATTCGAGACCACCGCCACAGTTGAAGCATGGATTTACGTGTCGCATTTCGCCATAATGGCCGCGTGGGCCGTCTTGACCAAAATCAACTCACGTGGGTGCGACCATGATCGTCGAGTCAAAATCTCTCGCGAGCCTGTCCGGCCGTGTCGTTCGGTGGCTTTACGCGTTTGCCTTGTTCAGCCTTGCTCCTGCCGTTGTATTGGGCGGCGTCATCGACGAGGTCGAGCCGAACGATACCTGGGAAGATGTGAGTGATCCGTACGATCTGCCCGTCCTGGAGGGCGTGGGCGAGGTGCTGATCGTCAACGCCTCGATCGGCAACGGCCCGGACGGTGCCGCCGATCGCGATCTGTACAGGATAGATATCCCCGACGACTCCCCCCCGCTGCTGCTCACCGTCACAATGGCCGGCACGACCGAAGGGTACGACGGCTACTTGCGGCTGTTTGGTAAATTTCCGCTTTCCATTAATGAAACGCCCGAGCATCTGAACGCTGACGACGATGGCGAGTCACCCACGCCGCGTTTGCAGGCATATCTCGTCGACCAAGGGTATTAAATTGTCGCCGTGTCGCACGCAAAAAATCAAGGGTACTTTATTCTTCACGATCCGCCCTACGCGCGAGAAGCGGAAACATCTGATTACGTCTTGAGCATCACCGTAACCGAAGCCCACATGCCGGTGGATTCTCTGGAACCGATCGATGACGATCCGATCATCGTGGAATCGTTACCAGCCACATACATCAATCAATTCATTGGCGACGGTGACGACGGCTCCGAAGACCGCGACCGCTACCAGATTCCCATCGACGGCCCCTCGATCGTAACGGCTGTCGTGACCCCGACCCAACTGGCGTTGCTCGACCCGGTGGTCAACGGCGTTTATGAAAACACGCAACCAGACGTTCGAATCGCCAAAGCGCGTTATGTTGTTCATGAAGGTCCGACAACCGAAATCGTGGTCGCGGGCAAAATTGGGGCCTCCAACTATCTCGGAACCCGCTCGTTCGGCTTCTACAACATCACCATCGACGTAACCCCGATCGCCGGCGGGCCGATCGACGGGCCTTTGGAACCGGACGATTCACTATTGCAGGCCACAATCGTCGGGCTGGAGGGACCGGGTGTCGCAAAGTTTTCAGCCTTCATCGGCGACGGGCGATACGGCGGATCACGCGGCGACACCGACTACTACGAACTGACCATTCGCAACAACGAGACGCTCACTATCGACGTGGAACCGACCGGCGGCTCACCACTGTCGGCTCAGGTGCGCATGTACAGCTACCTGGGACGGGCGGAAAAAACGTGGGTGCCCGACATTTCCGGTGCGGTGCATGTCGCCTACAAACCGCCGCCGCTCGCAGAGCCGGTGACGTACATCTTTTCCGTCGCCGGCGCGGGTGACAGGCCCCCGATCGACCCGATACACCCGAAAGCGGAGCCGGACACCAATTCCCATCCGGACTCATTCATTCACGCGGACCAGGCCTACGACGGCGGGCCTGGATCGACCGGCGACTACCAAATCACGCTCATGATATCGAGCGCGTCACCGCAGCCGCAGCCGCCGTTGGACGCTCGATTCAACCCACCGTTGGAAGACTTGATCGCAGTCGGCGAAACCGAATTCGTCGGGCCGCAACCCTACTTCACCATCCCGCTCGACGATTTCGCCGACCGCATCGTTGAAATCGACCCAACCGACGCATCGGAACGCGCGTCGCTCACCCCGCCGGAGGTGCCGCTGTCCAACGTAACCGGGTTGGCCTCCGACAACGGCGATCTTTTCATGCTCGGCACGACGGGACGATTCCCAAAACTGTATAAACTCGACGCGGCATCGGGCGAAGTCTTGCAGACGATGACCACCTGGTTCGGCAGCGGGCGATACGGCGATCTGGCTGTCCTGGGTGACGTGATCTACATGGTGGACGTGCTGGGAGATGCGATCTACGCGATGCCCAAAACGCTCGACGGCCCGGTATCCAAGCTCGACCTCGGCGGGCTTGGCGGGTTCACGCTGGCTGGCGGAATCGCAGCCGGCGGTTCACCCGGGCGACTTTACGTTCCCGAAGCACCCGGCATGTCCAACGTGATCGTGCTCGACGCCATCAACGGCCAACCGATGGACGCCTTCGCTCTGAGAGCCGACTGTCCATGCAGGGGAGATGTGGACGACGACGGCGACGTGGATGACACCGACCTCGACCTCCTCCTCACTTGCAAGGAGATCGAGGGGTTTCCCGTTCTGGATTGTGTGCGTGCGGACATGAACTGTGACGACGTCGTGGACGACGACGACATTATCCTGCTCATCTGCCAACATAACGAGCCGGGCAACGAACCCCACGAAGGTTGCTGCCCGACCGATCTGCCGATCAGGCCGATGCGTGCGACCAGCCTCACAGGCCAATTCCCCAACAACCTCATCGCCGGCGACTGGATGACGCCCGAACTGCAACGCTTCGATCCCGAGGGCCAATATGTTGACACCCTGATACTCGACAACCCGGTGTCCGCCGTCGCGGGCGTTGCGTTTTCAACCTTCGTCAACGGCGATGCCAACGATGATGGCCGAGTCGATCTTCGCGACTGGGCCGCCCTTCAGGTCTGCCTGCGCAGCGACGGACCAGCCCCGCCGTTGTCAACGTGCTCGGTGTTTGACAACAATCTCGACGACACCGTGGACCTGGACGACTACGCCTCGATCTACATTTTGTGGGAGGCGGGCAACCCATGATTTCGCGTCGAACCACCACACAGCGCGCCGTCACGCTGATGGAGACAGCCGCGACGACCACCGCGATCGTCGCGTGCTTCGCCATGCTGCTGCCGGCTGTGAGCGATCTGCGCAGGCAGTCAAAACAAACGCGCTGCCTGGCCAACCTGGGCCGCATTTCCGCCGCCAGCGCCGCCTACGCAGCGGAGGATACCTGGGGACGGATTATCCCGGTGCATCAGTATGCGCTCTTCTCTCCCCTCGCTCCACGCGGGCAAATTGGGTGGGGCGGCAAGGCAGGCGTCGGGGAACCAATCAGCGGCTCCTTCATTGTGAGTTCGCGATGGGGCACGCAAAGAGCTTGGGGGCCTGCGAAACGACCGTTGAATAAGATGCTCTACAAGGGTGGGTTCAACGAATTTTCATTCGACCCAGGCCCCCTCAACGAGAATTGGATTCGCGACACGACGTTGGACTTGAGCGTGTTTCGCTGCCCGGGGGACTACGGGTACACCGGCTCGCACTTTACAGCATGGCAAGACAGCAAACTCACATCCTATGATCACTACGGAAACAGTTATGCCGCCATGACTTTTTGGGTCAGTTCAATTTCGCAACCGTTGCAGAGCAATTCCGTGTTTCTCAGGCCTGTCGCAGACGTTCCGTCGCCCTCGCGCACGATTGCCTATCTGGACAACTGCGGGAAATTTTCTTACAGGCAAGACTATGGCATCGATTTCTGTTCTGGTTCTCCCCCTGCCCTGGAACTCGACCCGCTCGTACGCGGATGGCACGGATCAGCGTTCACTTTCAGTACGGCGTTCGCGGATGGACACGTTGGGCGACGGTACATCAACGGCCACCTGCACCCCCAACCGGATATCGGTAGATATCCCCGAGACAGCGGCTCCGATCCTTATGATTCTTGGCACTGCGTCATCATCAGAGGCAAGGATTGGCAGATAGACACGCTGCCGAGCGACCCAATCTCGGTCGTAGACTACGGCCAATCGCCAATCACCAGCGCGCCGCCCGAATCCAGCGAAGCGCAAGGACCGATGGTACCGTCTCCATGAAGCGCAAAAATCAAAACACGAACGGATACCAACGCGCGTTACCCTACGGCTTCCTTCTCCGGAATCGAACTGGCGGATCGGCGATACGTCGCGGCATCTCGCTATTGGAAGTGACAGCATCGACAGCGACGGTTGCGGTCCTGCTTGTCTTGCTGGCGTCGTCGTTTGGGAGTCTCCGTCGCGAGGGCAAGGAAATCCGCTGCCTCGCGAACATGGGTCGCATCGCGGCGGCGGCAGCAGTCTACACCTCGGGCGACCCGAACGACCAAAGCATCCCCGTACATCCTCAATTCAGCTTCGGCCCCGGTACGTTGGGCGAATTCGAATGGGGCGGCAAATCGGGCATCGGAGACCCCTCGAACAGTTTCGATCCGATGTCCTCCAAATGGGGCACGCAGCAGGGTCGCGGCCCCAGTTCACGACCCATGAACGCGATCCTGGTCAAAGACAGAATCTACGACTTCACGAACGAACCCGGTGCGAATGAAGCCAACTGGCTGGCGGACACGAATGTGGAAATCGACGTGCTGCGCTGCCCCGGCGACTACGGCTACGCGGGCCACCACCTCAGTTCATGGCAGAACAGCGGCCTGACTTCGTACGATCATTTCGGTAACAGCTACGCGGCCAACAGTCTCTGGGTCGGTCGCCCGGGTGGAAACTGTACGGTCCTCAGCAACAGCCCGCTCCTGCGACCGATCACACAGCTCACCAGTCCTGCAAGAACGATCCTCTTTGAAGAAAACCCCGCACACTACGCATGGAGGCGAAACTACGGCAAAAATGGCTGCCAGCTCTTGAACGGCGGCCCCCTCTCATACGATATTGAATCGTCCATTCGAGGCTGGCACGGAACACCGTTCAGTTTCAACCTGTCGTTCGCCGACGCGCACGCAGCCAAGACGCACGTCAACGGCCATCTACATGATCAGCCCGATATCGGAAGATGGCCGGAGTTCGATGGTGCTGCGGGCAGTTGGCAGCGATTCCACTGCTCGATCATCCGCGGCGCAAACTGGCAGCGCGACACGCTACCCGCCCCGCCCATCCCAACAAATCAGAGTTGCAGTAGCGCCGGCGCGCATGTCATACCGATCAATTAAGGCGTCCGCCCGATCCCGCCCGTTTTGGGATGCCCCCGTACCCTGGCAGGGCTGGACCGGTTGTTGAGCGGAGCGGTTTCAGTTAACACGTAGCGGTTTGCGGTTGAAAAACGGATACGGGAGGGATTCTTGGTCGATCGACTGGTTTACGGTTCGCTTGCGGTGCTGGGATTGCTGACGGCTGTCGCTGCGGACGCTTTTTTGGCTGACACCTCGGAAACTCGCGGGGTGTTTGCCTCACTTTTTCGCCACGGCAGCGTCATTCCCGTCCTGTTTACCGTTGTTATGGTGGCGGCGGTTTTTGAATTGCGGACGCTTCTCGCGCGTCTTGGGCGCCGCCCGTCCGCCGGTTTCGCCGCCGTCGTGTGTGCAGTGCTGATGCTGTCACCGTGGCTGGCGGCGGGCGAATGGCTTGGAACGTCTCCGACGGACGTGGAGGGCGTGCAGTGGCAATTGGTCTGGATCGTGTTCGGCCTGCTGGGCACGTTCGCCTGGCATGTGCGTCGCGGTGTGCATGACGGGGCTGTGGCTGACATGTCCGCCACGCTTTTTGTGATTGTCTACCTGGGCCTGCTGCCGTCGTTCGCGGTGCAATTGCGTTCGGACGTCAACCACGTTTTCCCAGCCACGGGAGCGTGGACGCTGTTAATAGTACTGGCCATCGCGTTTTCGGCGGATATCGGTGCGTTGTACGTCGGCTCGGCCATCGGGCGGCGGAAACTGGCGCCGTCCATCAGCCCGGGCAAGACGGTCGAGGGATATCTCGGAGGCGTGGCGAGCAGCGTGGCGGTCGCGTGCGCGTTCTGGGCGATATCGCTCATCCCTGAGCCGACGGAGGCAGCGAACATCGAAGCGACGTCAACCCGCCTGGCGATACTGGCAAACATGGCTACGGGGGCTGTCGGGCAGCTTTCGCTGGTGCAGACGATACTTTTCGGGACGGCTTTATCGGTCGCCACACAGCTTGGCGACTTATTCGAGTCGTTGCTCAAGCGCGTCGCGCAAGTCAAGGATTCATCGAAGGTTATGCCCGGAATGGGTGGTATCTTGGACGTTGTGGACGGGGTCATTTTCGCGGTTCCGGTGGCCTGGCTGCTGCTGACACGCGTCTGGCAAGTGGTGTAGAATTGCGGCGGAGTACCGGGTAGCTTTCGGTCGATGGATTCTGACAACGAGGAGTGAGGCGACACTTTGGATCTGACACTACCGATCGAGGATACCTCGACGAGCAATCTGCTGTTCGGTGCCACGGACGCGAACCTGCGTGCTGTCCGTTCGGAGTTCGATGTGCGTATCGCCGCGCGGGATGGCTCGATCCATCTTTCCGGCGACCCGAAGAATGTGCGGATGGCCTCCAACGCGCTGAACCTGCTTCAACGTCGTTTACGGGGTAATCATTCTTTGACAGAGCGTGACGTGGATCAGGCCATCGCGGATGCGCGCATGACCGATTCGATGCCCGCAGCGGAACGGCGCATGAACGTTCTTGGTGCCAGCTCGAAAGTGGTGCCGAAAACGCCAGGACAGGCTGCGTACATCGACGCGATTTTGACGCACGACGCGACGTTTTGTCTGGGGCCTGCGGGTTCGGGAAAAACGTATCTGGCCGTCGCGGTAGCGTTGTCGCTGCTGAAGCAAAAGCAGATCGACCGCCTGGTCCTGGCTAGGCCTGCGGTGGAGGCGGGCGAGAAGATCGGTTTCCTCCCCGGCGACATACAGGCCAAGGTCAATCCGTTCCTGCGACCACTGCTGGATGCGTTGCAGGACATGATGGGATTCGACCAGTTCAAGCGATACATGGAAAATGATGTGATCGAGGTGATTCCGCTGGCATTTATGCGCGGGCGGACGCTGAACAAGGCGGTGGTCATTCTCGATGAAGCTCAAAATACGACAATCTCGCAAATGTTGATGGTGCTGACGCGCCTGGGCATGGGCAGCAAGATGATCGTGACGGCTGACCAGAGTCAGACGGACCTGCCGCCGGGACAGCCCAGCGGTGTTCTGGATGCGGTTCGACGTCTTCAGCACGTTGACGGCATTGCGGTGATTCAGCTGGAGAAAGCGGATATTGTTCGACACCCGCTGGTCCAGTCGATTGTGGATGCCTATGCTGACCGTGGCGATGATAAGCGATGAGCGGTTGTCGGGGGCGGCTGGTTGCCTTCCGTGTCGCGGCTCGTTGGACCGGCCGCTCCATCACTGTCGCGGTTCTGATTGAATGGTTACGACCGGCCGGAAGTGTCCCGGACACTAGGCGAGGCGTGTGAGGTATGGCGAAGAAAGCTGACCGCCGACAACAGGTTCGCGACAAACGCACCGAACGCGACGGATATTGGTGGCGCAGATTGTACGACGCCGTCGGCGTCTGGCCGCTGGTCATCTGTGCTGCGTTCACGGTTCTCGCGACGTTCATCTCGCTTTACGGAACGCATGCGAGAGATTTCCGCGTTGGGCAGCGGATCAAGCAGCCCATCTACGCCGAGGTGGATTTCGAGGTCCCCGACGAGCAGGAAACGCTGCGTCGTCAATCGGCTGCCCGGGCGGCAGTGCCGAGCCATTTCCGTTTGAATCACGAGCTTTTCGCACAAGTCACGCGGGAGATTCAAGACCTTTACCAGGCTGCCCAGGCTGCGGAAACGTTTGAGGAGTTTCAGGCGGCGGCGGGCAAACAATCCTGGAACGTTGATGCGGAAGGCTACGCCCAGTTGCGTGCGTACGCAGAGGCCCAGGGCGCGGCTCGCTTCGAAAGTCAGGTCACGCGTCTGCAATCGGAACTGCGCAAGGAGAAGACGTGGCGGGTGCGATCGGTTGACGATCGTTCGCCGGCGTCGACGGCTGAGTATGTTCTGGTCCATGAGAACGGTGCGCCCGATCAGCCGGAGGATGAATTGAAACAGGTGCGCAAGCTCGAGCTGGTCCCGATATCGAACGAGACAAGCATTCGCCGGGCGGCGGACTCGCTGTGTTCGGCGGCTGGGTTTACGCGATCTCTGCGTCCGTGCATTGTGGATATTTTGACGCGGCGTATGAGCGAGGCGCCGATTCTGGTGTTCGACCGCGGCACGACGAACGAAGCGATGACTCAGGCGGATGCGGAGGTCGCACCCGCAACGATCGCGTTCCCGAGCGGCAGGCCTTTTGTTTCGGTGAAGCCGGACACGGGCGTGACGGCGTCTGACCTTGCGTTGCTGGATATGCATGCACGGGCCTACGCCGAATATCTCAAGAGTGATTCCGAACGGGCGGTTCAGCTTCGTCGCCGCGACCTTTTGCGGCAGATCGGCATTGGCGTGATTTGCGTGCTCACGTCCCTTGCGTTCTTCGGGTATGTCGGCCTGTATCAACGCAGGGTTCTTTTGAACCACACGCGCCTTTTGACGCTGACGGCGTTGTTCGTTTTGACTTTGCTCGCGGCACGGCTGATCGACGCGCGCACGGATATCAAGGAATTCATCTACACGCCGCCCATTTTCGCGGGATCGGTGCTGGCGATTGCGTATTCGCGCCGGTTCGCCATTGGGGCGATGGCGTTTGTGGGCGTCGTGCTGATGCTGAGCTTACGGGCGGACGCACCGATGTTGATCACGATGATGGTCGGCGTGACGGCCACGTGCATGATGCTCGGCACGATTCGCACGCGCACGCGATTGCTGTGGGTGGGAGCTGCTTCGTCCGCGTTTATTTTTGTGACCGGTGTGTCGTTCAGCCTGATCGACGGGCAGGAATTGCAGTTCGCGCTTGAGCGTGGTCTTTGGGCTGCTGCTGCGTGCGCGTTGTCGGCCATGCTCTTGCAAACGTCGCTTCCGCTGGTGGAACGCGCGTTTCGCATTGCGACGTCGCTGACGCTTTTGGAATGGCGCGACCCGACACGACCGCTGTTGCAGCGTCTCGCACAGGAAGCACCGGGCACGTACGCACATAGTTTGGCCATCGGCGAAATGGCGTCGGCGGCCTGCGAAGCGATCGGGGCCAACACGCTGCTCACGCAGGTGGGCGCGCTGTACCACGACATCGGCAAGCTGAACAAGCCAGAGTATTTCACAGAGAATCAGTCGGCCAAGATCAACCGTCACGACAAGCTGGCACCGACGATGAGCCTGCTGATCATCATCGGGCACGTGAAGGACGGCATTGAAATGGCCCGCGAGTACAAGCTGCCGCGCGTTCTCGTACCGTTCATCGGTGAGCATCACGGCACGACCGTGGTGCGTTATTTCCACCATCTCGCCAGCGAAAAGCAGCCGCAGATCGCGAGCGGCAAGCACGACCGAGAGGTCTCCGAAGCCCGCTTCCGCTACCCGGGTCCAAAGCCCCGGAGCAAGGAAACAGCCGTCCTGATGATCTGCGACGGCGCGGAGGGGGCGGTGCGTTCGCTGGCGGAACCGACGCCGGGGCGGATCGAACAGATGGTTCACCAGATCGTGGCGGGTCGCCTAAGTGACGGCCAATTCGATGATTGCGACATTACGCTTCGGGAATTGCATCGTGTCGAGGATTCGCTGGTAAAGAATCTCACCAGTTACTATCATGGACGTGTGGCTTATCCGAAACGGGAAAAGGCCGAGGAACGTACGCCACAAACATCCGCAGCCGGATGATGGGGGCAGTGCATTTTGGAATCGATGGACGAAGACGACTGGCCAGCTAGAATCGACGTTTCCGACCACACCGGTCGCTCCGAAGTCGCCACCGAAACGATTCGTGAAGCAGTCAGGTGCGCGCTCGCGCGTCTCAAGCGTCACGACGCACACATCGGAATCGCGCTGGTTGACGATGAAGAAATCGCCCGGCTGCACGGGGAATTCCTCGGTAAGGACGGCCCCACAGACTGCATCACATTCGATCTTTCCGAAGATGCCGATTTCGACAACGCATGCGTCGAGGGCGACGTGGTAGTGTCCATCGAAACGGCGGCCAGGGAAGCGACGCGGCGTGGCCATTCGCTGGCGGCGGAAACCTGTTTGTATTCAATTCACGGCGTACTGCATCTGCTGGGCTACGACGATTTGAATGATGAAGATGCGGCGCGCATGCACGCACTCGAGGACGAGATTCTGACGGATGCCGGTTTCGGACCTGTTTATTCGGTGAACGGGGCATGAGAATCGCGCTGATCGGATTGCGACTGGATGCACGAAGCCGTTCACACAACATCGCGTGCGCGCTGAAGTCGGTGGATGCGGCGGCGGATTGCGACCCCGCACCGGAGATGATCGTCCTGCCGACCGGCTGCGATCGGGTTCGGCGAGAGGAACACCGCCAGACGGAAGCGATGTCGGAGATGTACCGCGCCGCCCTTTCGCGGAAGGCCCGCGACTGGGGCATCATTATCGTGGTGGGCCGGCGAAACGTATCCGGCGACGAAGCATCGGACGAAGGCATTGTGCTGGATGCGGACGGCGATCTTCGGATGACGATCGCGTCAGGCAGCCCCCCGCCTTCGCCCATGACGACGGTTTTCGGGGCTGTGCGCGTTCTGGTCGAGACCGACGCGGATCGGTGGTGTACGGACACTTCGCGTGGGGACGCTTCGCGTGCGAACGCTCCGGCGGACAGCGCGATGGCGACGATCATCCTAGGGCGACCGGCATCGTCCACGTGCGGCCCTGACGATGGTCAGGCGTGCAGGGAATTGGCAGAGCACGAGAGTGGGTTTACATGCCTGCTACGCGCAGGCTTTGGCGAGGGCGATCCCAGTGCAGCCGTTTCGGACGCGGCGCGACTGACCTCGACCAAGCCGATCAAGACGGGAACGATCTTCGCGATCGAGGTGGCTTCGCCGACAGAGATGGAATCCTGATTGCCCGCACAGGCTGGGCTGTTGGAATTGGTATGTTGAACGCCTGTACGGATTCGTGTGTTGTTAGCTTTGCTTTGGGTTTTCGCGGCGGCTTTGGTTTTTCTGCTCCTGTTTTTTTCGACGGCCAACATCGCGTTACGCTCGCGGTCGGTTCTGGTCGTGGCGGAGCGTCTCGAACAGACCGGCCGGGAGGCTGAACTCCGCTGGCTGACGGAGCATCGAGGTGATTTGACCTTGGCGACGGCGAGCGTGCGGACGCTTGTTTCGCTGATGCTGGTTGTGGACATCATCGCGCTGTGTGAAGGCTACGGGTTTGAGGGCGGTGCTCGCTACCTGATTACGATTGCCTGCTCGTTTTTTCTGATTTTGACGTTCAGCGTCGTCGTTCCCACGACCGTGGTTCAACACGCAGCCGGTGCGGCGATTGCGGCGGCTATGCCGTTTTACAAGCCGTTGCGCATCGCCTGCCTGCCGGTCATCAGCATGCTGGGCACGATGGACCGGTTGATGCGACACAGCCTGGGCGTGCCGCTGCCCACGCCGGAATCCGAAGCCGACGATATTGAGCAGGCGATCCTGAACGTGGTGGGCGAAGGCAAGTTGCAGGGCGCAGTCGATGAGCACGAAACCGAGATGATCCGATCCGTGATGGAATTCTCCGACACGGAAGTCAGCGCAATCATGACGCCGCGCACGGATATCGTCGCGATCGAGAAAACCGCGACGCTGGCGGAGGCCAAACGCATCGTCGCGGAGACGGGGCATTCACGCATCCCGGTTCTGGACGACAACATCGACAACATCCTGGGCGTGTTGTACGCCAAGGACTTGCTTCCGATGAACGAGGGCGACGTTTTCGACGTGACGAAGGTCATGCGCTCCGTGCCGTACATACCGGAATCGAAACCAGTGAACGAGCTTCTTCAGGAACTGCGCAGCACGAAAATCCATATCGCCATCGTGCTCGACGAATACGGCGGCACGGGCGGGCTGGTGACCATCGAAGATATCCTCGAAGAACTGGTCGGCGAAATCGCGGACGAATACGAGCAGCATGAGCCGGAGCCGATCGAACGCATCGACACCAATACGGTCGATGTCGACGCGCGCATGCACATCGATGAAATCAACGACGAGCTCGATCTCGACCTTCCCGAGGACGACGAGTACGAAACGCTGGGCGGATTCGTTTTCAGCACGATGGGCAGGATTCCGTCGGCTGGAGAGCAGTTTCGCCACAACGAAGTGACCATTCGCGTCCTCGACGCTGAGCCGAGGCGTATCAACCGCCTCCGCCTCCTGATCGAACGCGCCGAGACAGCGGGCGGGAATTCAAATGGACGCTGACGTGGGTTCCAGTGCCACTTCATGTCCGCACTGTGGGGAAACACTTGTGAAACAACCTTGAGCGTCGGAACGTCCGCGCGGACTGAAGTCCGCGGCTCGTTGTGAGTTGCCAATCCCACGCCCGGTCTGGCGGCGATTCGGGGGCGGTTTTCGGGGTGTATCGCCTCTGCCAATCTGGCAGGTGGAATCGGTTGCGTTGTTGTTTTGACAGTTTCCACCCGTCTCGCGCCACCCGCCTCGACACGCGACATCAACGTAACTACCTATTACCAATAGCCTTACAGAAAACATGATATGCCGCACGGCTTGGCATTGAAGTTGCTTAAAGCTTTGAGGCCAACGGTGCGCCCGTGTTTTTGGAATACCGGTGCGCGGGCGTGAGACATTCAACAAAGGAGTATCGCGGGATGGCGAAACTGAACATCAAGCCTCTAGGCGACAAAGTCATCGTCAAGCGGGTCGAGGCAACCGAAGTGACGGCTGGCGGCATTTTTCTTCCGGATGCTGCCCGCGAAAAGCCCAAGCGCGGCGTGGTGCAGGCGGTAGGTACGGGACGTCTTCTGGACGACGGATCGCGCAGCGAAATTCAGGTCAAAAAGAACGACGAAGTGTTTTTCACCAGCTACGCCGGAACGGAAATCAAGGTTGACGGCAGCGAGTTCCTCATCCTGGACGAGTCGGACATTCTGGGCGTCGCGGGCTAACGAACTTTCTCAACGTACACAATTAAGCGAGGCCTGCACGAGCGCCTTGTCAGCAAACGAACGGAGTAGAACTGAATGACAGCAAAACGAATTGCATACGATATGGAAGGTCGCGAGGCCATCCGTCGCGGCGTGAGCCAGTTGGCCAAGGCGGTCAAGGTCACGCTCGGTCCCTGTGGCCGGAACGTGGTCATCGAAAAGTCCTTCGGCTCCCCCACCGTCACCAAAGACGGCGTGACGGTGGCCAAGGAAATCGAGCTTGAGGACGCCAACGAGAACATGGGCGCCCAGATGGTCAAGGAAGTAGCCACCAAGACCAGCAACATCGCCGGTGACGGCACGACGACGGCGACGGTTTACGCGGAAGCGATCTACGAAGAAGGCCTGAAGAACGTCGCAGCCGGTGCGAACCCGATGGAACTGAAGCGCGGCATCGAGGCGGCGGTTGAGGCTGTCGTCGCTGAGTTTGACCGTCTCAGCACCAAGGTCACCAACAGCCAGCAGATCGCACAGGTCGGCACGAGCGCAGCCAACCACGACGCGCAGATCGGAAAGATCATCGCTCAAGCGATGGACAAGGTCGGCAAGGACGGCGTTATCACGGTCGAAGAAGGCAACAGCCTGGATACCACGGTCGAGCTGGTCGAGGGTATGCAGTTCGACAAGGGCTACCTTTCGCCGCACTTCATCAACAAGATGGAGACGATGACCTGCGAATTCGCCAAGCCGTACATCCTCATCCACGAAAAGAAAATATCGAGCATCAAAGACCTCGTGCCCGTGCTGGAGCTTGTGGCTCAGTCCGGTCGCCCGCTGCTGATCATCGCCGAAGACATCGACGGCGAAGCTCTGGCGACGCTGGTGGTCAACAAGCTTCGCGGGACGCTGAATTGCTGTGCGGTGAAGGCACCCGGGTTCGGCGATCGTCGCAAGGCGATGCTGCAGGACATGGCCATCCTCACCGGCGCGACGGCGATCTTCGAGGATATGGGCATCAAGCTGGACGGCATCTCGCTCAAGGACCTGGGGCAGGCGCGTAAGGCCAACGTCGATAAGGACAACTGCACGCTCATCGAGGGTGCGGGCACGTCGGCGGACATCAAGGCTCGTATCGAGCAGATCAAAACCGAAATCTCGAACACGACTAGCGACTACGACCGCGAAAAACTCGAAGAGCGTTTGGCCAAGCTGTCCGGCGGCGTGGCCCAGGTAAACGTCGGGGCTGCGACCGAGGTCGAGATGAAAGAGAAGAAGGCCCGCGTCGAGGACGCCCTGCATGCGTGTCGAGCGGCGGTCGAGGAAGGCATTCTTCCGGGCGGCGGCGTCGCACCGGTTCGGGCGTGCTCGGTGATCGAGGGCGTGATGAAGAAGGTCAAAGGCGACCAGAAGACCGGTGCGGATATCGTTCGCCGGGCGCTGGCTGCTCCGATCAAGCAGATCGCCCAAAACGCGGGCATCGACGGGTCGATCGTTTGGCAGAAGGTGACCGAAGCCAAGGACAAGAACTTCGGCTTCAACGCGCTGACCGACACCTACGAAGATATGGTCAAGGGCGGCGTGCTGGTGCCGGCGAAGGTCGAGCGCATCGCGTTGCAGAACGCTTCGTCCGTGGCCAGCCTGCTGTTGACCACCGAAGCCATCGTGAGCGAGATCAAAGAGCCGAAAAAGGCCGGTGCAGGCATGCCCGGCGGCGGCGGCGGCATGCCCGGCGGCATGGGTGGAATGGGAGGCATGGGCGGAATGGGTGGCATGGGCGGCATGATGTAACGCCCGGCTCAATCAGCCTTGTCAGAGCCGCGCCCCTGAGAGCGACCAATGCGGGAGCACGAAGGAAGCGGTTGATGGCGACAACGGTGCAACTCGATTGAGTCGAGTAGCGTCGAAGGAATAACGATGGGGGCCTCTCGGTCGTAGCGATTCGGATTGACGGATCGCTGCGGCTGGGAGGCCTTCGTACTTACTGCTGTACCACGTTCATAAACGCAGGGACAAGCGATCCACAATTCCGATCTAAATTCTCACGGTAGATCACTATGAAAAAACGTTGTTTCGTGCTCGGTGCAGGTTTCTCAAAACCGCTCGGGTTTCCTCTCACGTCAGGATTGACAGAACTGGCATGGGAGTGGGCATACGGCAAAATTGCGCGACGCGACGTCGGCGCTCCAAATAAGAACGTCCACCTGCAAACACTTGGAATCCTCTATCCATACTGCAACATGCCGAATGAATGGCCGGACGACTTTGAAGCCTTGATCACAGTTCTCGACGAGTTCCAGCAATACAAGAACGTCGTCGAGAATACCGATTCGTCCGGCCGTGGCGATTCGGCTGGGCACCTGAAATCTCAGATGATTGAGGCGATACAAGAAAAATTCGATTTTCTCGTCCGCAATATTCCTGAGGACAAGTCGATGCTCCTCCACTCCTTTATCACATGGATTCGTGACTCCTCGGCGAACGTGATTTCCTTTAATTGGGATACCGCAATTGAATATTCCTGCGAGTGTCAGCAAATACGATACGCATATGACGATAAGGATGAAAACTCGATTAGCTTGGCAAAACCACACGGCAGCCTGAACGTAATCGAAGGCGATCAAAACTGCCGCGAATCTCTCGAATCAACAAAAGGCAGCGTATTTGATGCAATAGAAGAACCGGCTGGTCACTACGTGATGAAGGCAAAGGACGCGAGCACGGGGTACAGCAATCTGACGGTTCCCACGGGCGTCTCGTCAATCGTGGAGCCGTCAACGAGAAAAGCATACGACCGACCGTGGATTCAATCGCAGTGGAATCTCGCCTATCGCCTCATGCGTAAAGCAGATGAGATTGTCGTGATTGGGTTCTCGTTGCCGGAAATCGACTACCGCCCACGCGTTCTGCTTCAAGTTACAGGAATGGCTAACCCTCGAAGGCGAATCAAGATTGTCGCACCCGACGCGGATGAGCTACGAGAAAAATACGAGAAATGGCTCGGCCACGCCGAAATCGATATCTTCAAAGGCTGCTGGACAGAGTGGTTTGACCAGGAAGACATTTTCATTGGGTGACAATTCCAAGCGCCTGTAGACTGGCATCGCCATCACAACGATCCACTGGACGCCGATTCGTTCGATCTTACCGCCATCACGAGAGCGCTATCTGTTTCGCAATTGTCGCTGTTCGTTGCTGGAGCTGGGAGCGAATTGATGTTCAGAGTGCATGGCGAATTTTAGGCTGCGATCGGGCAATTCAACTGGCGATTGACGGCCCCTGTCGATTGCGATCACTGCTGATCTGCGGTGATGCGTTGCTTGTACGTTGGGAATGGTAGGCCTACGATGCGCGGCGGATCGGCGACGGGAGTGTGTGGGCGGGGCGTGTTTCGATTCGGAATCGTTCGCTCCGGTTTGGGGCGTTGGGTCAGGCCGGCTGCTCCCTTCACGCTTCCGCATTGGGCGCGTTCGGTGTCGCGGTTCGGATTGGCGCTTGCGGTGATTAGGCGGGGCTTTTGAGATAGCGATCCCTTTGCTAACCGCTTCCTTGCGGGCGCGGCTCTGACGGTGATGGCGTGAGGTTCACAAGATTGCGATCCTTTGCTAACCGCTTCCTTACGGGCGCGGCTCTGTTCGTCTCATGACATAATACGGTGGAATATGCGATCGAATTGGATTCTGACCATTCTTATTCTCGTCGGCCTGGTGCTGGGGACGATCGTCGGGCAGGGGTTGTTCGATGCGGACTATTCCCTTGCACAGCCCGAATCCGAGCATGCACATGCGATGTGGCTGGGGATTTTTTCGTTTTTGGGGAACACCATTTTCATGGGGTTGCTCAAGATGCTCATCATCCCGCTGGTGGCGACGAGCGTGATCATCGGCGTGACGAGCGTGGGGGATTTTCGCAAGCTGGGCAAAATCGGAGGATGGACGCTCTTTTACTACATGGCCACCATGGCCATCGCGGTCACGATCGGGCTGGTGCTGGTCACGAATATCAAGCCCGGCACGCGGATCAGTGAGCAGCAGCGGGTGGAGGCTGAGGCTGGGTACGCTGCCGACGAACAGCGGGTGGAAGCGCTGACCGCCAAGCAGCAGGAAGGATTGATGGGGGCGATGAAGGGGCTGGTCGAGCAGATCATCCCGCGGAACATCGTCGCGGCTGCCGCGGCGGGTCGGCCTCTGCCGGTGATCTTTTTCTCCATCTTCTTTGCGGTCGTGGTGACGATGATCGGGCCTAAGAAGGAGCCTCTGATTCGGGTCTTCGACGCGGTGTTCGAAGTGCTGATGAAGATGGTCCACGCGGTGATCTGGCTTGCGCCGCTGGGTGTGTTTGCGCTGTTGGCCTGGACGGTGGCGCGGATCGGGCTGAGCGTGTTTGTGAGCGCGATCGGCTCGTACATGTTCACGGTGCTGCTGGGTATTGCGATTCACGGACTGATCGTTTTGCCGTTGATCATGTTTCTGTTCGCGAAACCGGACGCGAGCGGTTCGCGCAGTCCGTTCAAGTTTATGCGTCAGATGCGTCAGGCGATCATGACGGCGATCGGCACGGACTCTTCGTCGGCTACGCTGCCGGTGACCATCGAATGTGCGACCGAAGAGGCGGGCATCAGCAAGCAGTCGGCGGGTTTTGTAATCCCGCTCGGCTCGACGATCAACATGGACGGCACCGCCCTTTATGAAGCGGTCGCGGTGGTGTTTCTTGCTCAGGTGTACGGCATGGAGCTTGGCTTGACGACGCTGGTGCTCATCGCCATCACAGCCACACTGGCGGCGGTCGGGGCGGCTGGCATACCGTCGGCGGGCCTGGTAACGATGGTGATCGTGCTGGACGCGGTGAATGCGAACATTCTGGAATCGAACCCCGGCGCGACGGCGATTCCCGTTTCGGCGATCGGGCTGATTATCGGGGTGGATCGAATTCTGGATATGTTCCGCACGGCGGCCAACGTCTGGGGCGACGCGGTGGGTGCGCGGATCATCGATCGTTTTTGCACGGACGAACGATAGCGGGCTGCCGCAAAGTTGAGCACTGTCGCCTACACCGGTTGCAAACCGGTGCCACACTGGATGCCCGCGCTCTTCACGGAAATCCAACACTCTTCAATAGCCTGATAACCGCCTTCGTTTGAACCGGGACCGGGGCATTATCGGGCGATCGATCCGGTCAATCCCGATTTCGCCGAGCGACCATCAAGATACGCGATTGGGATGCCGAAGAATCCGATGATTATCGGTATCGGTGTGCGCGGGCGGCGTGGTGCGCGGTGGATGGGCTTTGTGGAGTATTTTTCATGATCGAAGCGGCGGAGCGTATTATTCGGACGTTTCACAGCGAACGGCTGGCGGAGTTTCAGGCGGACGACGCCCGGGTGGTGTGGAACAGTCGCCATTCTCAGGAATCGCGTTTCGCGGTGCTGGCGACGGTGGGCGATTTAACGGGGGCGACGCTTCTGGACGTCGGTTGCGGGCTGGGGGATTTTTCGACGTTTCTGCGCAGTCGGAATGTGCAGTTCGCGTCGTACACCGGAATCGATCTCAACGCGGAAATGGTCTCAGCCGCTCGGACAAAGTATCCGTCGGAAACGTTCGAGGTGCGTGATCCGGCTGACGAACCGTTCGCGGCAGAGTCGTTCGATTACGTTTTTGAATCGGGCATTTTCAACTTCGCCGTGCC
Source organism: Phycisphaerae bacterium (assembly GCA_029260215.1). GTDB lineage: Bacteria > Planctomycetota > Phycisphaerae > UBA1845 > UBA1845 > OFTM258. Next base: position 207,803 of record JAJDDQ010000066.1, on the reverse strand, counting down.
GGAGTGGGAGTCGATCGCACGGCAAACGATGCGGGCGATGTTTCAGGCTTGTCGCAAAGGCATCGCGATGAACTTTTTGAGCAAGCTGTCCGGCAACGAAAATCCGGAGGCGCATTATTCGCAGCCGTCGGAGATTCTGTCGATGATCGAGGATGACTTGTCCGCGCATTTCGTGCTACGACACGACTACCGCACGAACGATTTTACGGTCTTTGTCTACAAGGGCTCGTACAAGGCGTGAGCACGACGATCGAACATTCCGCACCGGCTGAGCGTCATCCACGGACGACTGCGGGGATGACCGTGGCGATCCATCAGCCGAACTATTTTCCGTACCTGGGTTTTTTTCAGAAGCTGGCGCAGGCTGACGTCTTCATTATTCTCGACAACGTGCAGTTCGTACGCGGCGGATACATGAACCGTAACCGAATCAAAGGGCCTGCCGATGTGCAGTGGCTGACGGTGCCGGTTGCGAAAAAGGGCCGATGCTATGCGAACATCGACGCGATCGTGCCGGACTGGGATCAGCCCTGGGTACGCAAACATGTTGCTACGCTGAAGAATGCGTACAGCCGGTCGCCATATTTCGAGGAAATCATGGAGTCGGTGGTCGTTCCGTCGCTGACGTCCAGCGAGTCGCGTCGCTGTCACCTGGCAGACTTGAATACTCTTTCCATCCGCTCGATCTGTGCGTACCTTGAATTGAGCGTGCCGATTCGGATCGCATCCGCGCTCGACGCCCACGGACAATCCACCGATCGGTTGATTAGCCTGACCAAAGCTGTCGGGGGCGATTGCTATCTTTCCGGTCCGACAGGGAAGGAGTATCTCGACCTCGAACGGTTCGAACCGGCTGGTGTCGAAATTCGATACGCACATCTGCAACCGGTGGAATACGCCCAGCGGTTCCAGTCATTCACCGCCAATCTCTCGATTCTCGACGCCCTGTTCAATTGCGGGCGAGACGTTCTTGAGATGGTAAACACACACTCGGCAGGCGGCGTTTCTTAATGAGGCGCGTACTGGTCATTTCCCACGCGTTTCCGCCGACGGGCGGCTCGGGTGTTCAGCGGACCGGGGGATTTGTGCGACACCTCGCGGAATTCGGATGGGAGCCGATCGTCTGGACAGCCAAACACGCGCCGGGGCTGCCGCGTGATGAGAGTCTTCTGGATAATCTTCCGCCGGACCTGATTCGATACGATCGCCGGACGTATCACCCGTGGTTGCTGTTGGAGCGACTGGCCGAGCGCCTAACCAGCGTCATACGCAAATCGGAACCGGGGGGCGAAGCATCGCAGACCGCACCGTGGCGCATGCAGCGTGTGGGGCGGTGGTTGTCCAGCCTGTCGATTCCGGACAGTGCAGCCTCATGGTTGTATGCGAGCATTCTGCTGGCGATTCGTGCGTGCAGAGTGCATCGTGTGGAGGCGTTGTACGCGACGTACTCACCGGCGTCGAACCTGATGCTGGGCTGGCTGCTCGCGAAGTGGACAGGGCTGCCGTGGGTTGCGGATTTTCGCGATCTTTGGGTTGAGAATTACGATTTTGTCGAAAACCCGCCGATCCGCCGATGGGCTTGCAGGCGGCTTCAGCGCGCGTTCCTGCGCGACGCGAACGCTGTTGTTGGTGTGTCACCCCGGCAGACGCGCTTGCTAGCCGATCATGCGCCGGGGCAGAATGAGAAATTTCACACGATCACAAACGGCGCGAACCCGGCGGATTTCGCGGGGCTTGAGCGAGACAGCGTTCGCGCGGAACTCGGAATCCCCGCACGGCGATTCGTCGTGTCGTTCGTGGGGAGCTTCGTGCAATCGGCTGAGGCTGCGACGATACTTGAGGGCGTTTCGCGCTTCCGGCAGCTTAACAAGAACGACGATGTCGAGTTTCGAGTGGCCGGCTGGACACCTGGAGACGTAATGCGGCTGGTTGAATCGTCGCCCGTTGGAACGACTGTGCTCGGTTACGTTTCGCACGATCGCGCCGTTCGAGAAATGTTGGCTGCCGACGTTCTGATTTCGGGCAATTTGAGCAACGCGCCGCACAGTGAGACGATCATCGCGGGGAAGATTTTCGAATATCTCGCGTCGGGCAGGCCCATCGTACACGTTGAGCCTACGGACTCAGCCACACACGATATTCTTTCGGCGTGTACGGGCGGAGCGTGTGTTCAACCAGACGCGGCGAGTGTTTCGCGGGCGCTTGGCGAGCACCTGAGCCGTTGGAAATCGGGCGAACCGTTGCGGGGTTGCCCGGCGGAGTTGAGCGAGCGTTATTCACGCCGGACGCTGACCGAACGGCTTGCGGGGGTGCTGGACGCGCTGCCGAATGCGGCGAACTGTGTACGCGACGCTGGTCGGAATACGATGGTATCCAAAGGGACGTCCGCGCGAACTGAAGTTCGCGGCTCGTTGCGCCCGGGTTAGGACTGCTTTTGGGGAACGTTGCTGACGACGATGCAGGCTACCTGAGATTTTCGGGGTTTAGTTGTTCCAGATCCGGTGTGACGAACAGGCCGTCTTTGCGAATAAGCACGTCGTCAAACCAGATCTCACCACCACCGTGTTCCGGCGTCTGCTGGCAGACCATGTCCCAGTGGATTTGCGAACGGTTGCCGTTGTCGGCGTCGTCTTCGTAACAGGAGCCGGGCGTAAAGTGAAATGAGCCGGCGATCTTTTCGTCGAAGAGAATGTCTTTCATCGGCTTAGTGATGTACGGATTGAACCCGATGGCGAATTCACCGACGTAGCGTGCGCCTTCGTCGGCGTCGAGCACCTTGTTCAGGGCTTCCGTATTGGTGCTGTTGGCGTTTGTGATCTTGCCGTTTTTGAATTCCAGACGCACGTTTTCGTGGGACGTTCCCTGGTAGATGGTGGGAGCATTGAACTGAATCACACCGTTGACGCTGTCACGCACGGGGGCGGTGAATACTTCGCCGTCGGGGATGTTCAGCTTTCCGTCACATGCGACGGCGGGGATGTCCTTGATGGAGAAACCGAGTTCTGTACCGTCGCCGAGGATGCGTACGCGGCCCGTTTCTTCCATGCGTTTTTTGAGCGGCAGCATCGCGTTGGCCATCTTGGCGTAATCCATCGTACACACGTTGAAGTAGAAATCCTCGAATGCCTCGGTGCTCATGCCGGCGGATTGAGCCATGCTCGGCGTGGGGTAGCGCAGGACGACCCATCGCGTTTTGCGCACACGAATTTCGCCGTGAACAACGCGCCACCAGATGCGCTGGTAGAGTTTGAGTTTGTCGTCGGGCACGTCTGACAGTTCCGCAATGTTGTGGCTTCCACGGACGCCGATGTAGGCAGCCACGCGCTTCATGCGCTCAGCCTCAACGTCGGCGATGGCTTGCAATTGCGTTTCGGTGGCGTCCAACAGGAGGCTTCGGAGCACGGCGTTGTGCTTGATGGAAACGAGCGGTTCCGCACCGACTCTGCGTGCCGCGCGGACAAGCTCGACAACGATTTCGTCGGGCACGTCGATGGCTTCGATAAGCACTTTTTCGCCAGCTTGCAGCGTGGTGGAATATTGGACCAACAGGTCAGCCAATCTTGTAACGCGCGGATCGATCATCGTGAATTTCCGTTTTGCCTGTGTGTTATGCGCCTTTGTTCCGCCAAGTCGGGCAGCTTACCAGAGCGTGATAATCCAGCGAGCCTGGCTGTACGGTGAGTTACTTGTAATCGAAAAGTGTGGTTTTATCGAATGTATCGATCGGAGCGATGGTTGGGACTTTTGATTGGCAATTCAAGCGTGATGCGGGTAAAGTTCAGTAGGCTGTTGGGGGTCGGTTTGGAGATCGACTTGCGATTCGCGGACGTTCGTGGTTGGACGCCGAGCGACGCATTCCGGTTTGGGTCTGTCCGGCCATACAGCGCCCAACGGGCATGGGTGTGTGACCGTTCCAGACGGTGTGAACTCGCGATATCCGTAGCGCGTTGTGCGATTCCGGTTGGGGATTTCTGGTTCTTATTGAGATACCTGTTGTCGGGGGTCCGCGCCGACTGAAGTCGGCGGCTCGCTGCGGGTGTTTGGATTTTTGTAATTACCTGGATTTTTTGATCCTGAGGAGTGAGGCTATGCGTTGGGCAACTGTCATCGAAACCGCAGGCGTCGTGTGTGTGTGCGCTGCGTTCTCCCTTGCGTCCGACGCCGTCCGAACGAATGTTCAGGATGTGTCGATGCGCGCGGAGGCTGAATTCAACGTCGTTCAAGGCCTGGTGACTAAGCTTGAGGTCGATGGGCGCGCCGGCGTGACACAGCAAATCACGCTGCCGATCGAAGGCGAGCTGATCGTTGTTGAAGTGTCTCCGTATTCGATGCGTGCGAACAACTACCGCATTCGCCACCAGATCGAGGACGGCTCGCTGATCGAGGTGCCGCCGGGCGACGTTCGTACCGTTCGCGGGTTCATCCACGAAACCGGCGGCCACGTCATCGGTTCCGTTACCGAAGCGGGGCTGACCGCGATGGTCGAGTTTCCTGATGGCCGAACTTATTACGTTGAACCGATTCGCGATCGCGTGGAAGGTGCCCAAGCCGGGGAGCATCTCATTTACCGTAAAGAGGATATCATTCCGCACGGGCGCAGTTGTGGGGCCGCGTTTGCGAACCTGCCATTGGTTCCAGAGGCGGGACCGTCGCCGGAATTCGAGGGTGCCGGGTGCGTTGGCCTGCCCTGTTTGACGGAAGTCGGCGTGGACACGGACCGCGAGTTCTTCCAGATTTGGGGGGCGGGAACGGAATCAAGAATCAACACGTTGTTCAATCTCCTGTCGCTTCAATATGAATTGCAGGTGGGCATCGTCTACCAAATTACAGATATCATCGTTCGCACGGCTGAGCCTGATCCTTACACGACGAATGCTTGTAGCGACTTGTTGGGAGAGTTCGCGGATGAATGGCAGGCCAATCAGCAGGATGTCCCGCGAGATGTAGCACACCTGTTCACCGGTAAAGGGCTTTCCGGGTGTGCCGGCATCGCGTTCAGTTGTACCTTTCAATCTCTCGGTTGCGGACAGATTTGCGGAACGCAATTAGGCTATTCACTCGTGCCCAGTTTCCCGAACGCCTTTGAGGCGGCGGGAACGTCGGCACATGAATTGGGGCACAACTGGGGAGCACAGCATTGCGGCCCGATTCTCGCGATCTGCGATGCGGACAGTTTTCCCCCGGGCAGTTGCAATCCGTGTGGGACGATGCGCTGTTCGGCACCGATTTCGCGTGAATTTTCGGTGGCATGCACAGTGCCGCAGATTTCCGCACATCGCGACAATCGCCTGTGTCTGGATTCACTGGCCCCGTTCATCTCGTTCCCGTTCGAGGATACGTTCGAGGGCGTGCTGGGCGATCCGCCGAGCACCGATTCGTGGTTCAGCGAGGCTGCGATCATCGACAATCAAGGCGCCGGGGAACCCAGCGGCCAGCATTCGATGCGCATCACAGGCATGTCGCGCGCAACGTCAGGTGTGTCGGATACATCGTCCGTGCCGTACGTCGGGCTGGAATACTGGTGGCAGCGCACGGGTGACTCGGGTGGCTCACCGGAACCGGGCGAAGACATGAGCGTGCAGTACGTCAATGCCGATCGCGTCTGGGCGGAGTTGGACGTGCATCCCGGAGGCGGGTCGGACAACCTGCCGTTCGAGCGAGCGTGTCAGATCATCACCGACCCCGATGTCGATGCGTTGCAGATACGCTTTTCGATGGAAGCGGGGCAGCCGTCCAGTGACAATTTCTACGTCGACGATGTGCGTATCGTCGATGGGCGGGACCTTTTGCGATTCGATGCGCTTCCCGAATCCGACTGTGCCTGCACAACCGATGGGACGGCGGAGTTTTCAGCGTTGGGCGCGGGTGAGGATACGATCTCGTATCAATGGCGATTCGAAGGTCAAAACCTGGCCGGTGAAACCGGTCCGACCCTTTCCCTGACCAACCTGGGGGCAGGTGATTTCGGGTTTTATTCGGTGGCGATCTCCAACGCCTGCGGTTCGCTGGAAAGTGCGGGGGCTGCTTTGCTCGAAGCGGGCGCATTGACGATCGGGGCGCAACCGCAGGACACTGAAGTTGCCCCGGGCGGCACGCTTGCTTTTTTTATGTCGGTGGGCGGCGGATGCCCTGATTTCCAGTGGTTCAGAAACGGTGAACCGATTCAAGACGCCACAAGCAGTTTCCTGTTCTTGCCGAATATGCAATGCGAAGACCAGGGCTGCTACGACGCGACCATAAGCAACGACTGCGGCGAAATTCAAACAGACATCGCCATCGTGACCGTGACGGGCTGCCCACCGGTCAACTGCGTCGTGGACGCCCCCCCGGAGATAGTTCATGCCGAAGGCTTGCCAGGCCAAACCAGACCTTTAAGCGGCTACATCGACCCGCGTAGAGAGAGCGACAACGGCGTGGATTTGAATCGCGGCATCACGTCGATCGCAATTGAGTTTTCTGAAACAGTCCAGGCTGTCGGCGGCGGAGCATTGGCGGCTGGCTCATTCATGATCAGCGAAACCGGCGCGAACACACCACCCGCGATCACGGGCGTCGACGAAAGCGGGATGCCGCTCATCGTCCTGTCGCTCGACAGGCCCATCACGGTCGGCGAATGGACCACTATTCAGGCGGTTGTTCAGGATGTCACCGGCCAATTGATCGTCAGCAGCGGCAACCTCGGCCCGGACACCGACGAACCGGATCGGGTCGATGTCGCATTCCTGCCCGCGGACACGGATCAGGACGGCGCCATCGGGCCTTTCGACTTGCTGCGGTTCAGGCAGATCGTCAACGACCAGGTGAATCCGAACGTGGGCCTCGAAACGGACTATGTTGATATCGACCGCGACGGTGCCATCGGGCCGTTTGACTTGCTCGCGTTCAGGCAACTGGTCAACGGTATCTCACCGGCGACGCAAGCGTGGTCGGGCGCATCGCTCGACAACCCGCGACCGTAGCAACATCGCCAGCCGAACGGGCTGAATAATTCTGTTGAAGTCCCAACGACGCGACACGCTTCGTTCGACGGTTGATGAGTGGCATGCCCGCCTCGATGGCGGGCATGTTGCGCTGGCTGTGTGCCCACGGCCTGGCTACGCCAGACCGTGCCACCCAACTCATCAGCCAAATAATGCGTGATCACACCTGATTGTGCCGGTTCTCGCTAACCGCTCCCTCACGGTCACGGCTCTGAAAGAGCGATCATGACCTGCACTTTTACCGTATCGGAGTGCTATCGGCGGTACAACGCACGCCGCGCTGCGATAATAGCCATCGTGATGCGCTCATGCTCGGTGCGGTCAGCCGCACCGCCGAGATCGATGAACAACGTTCGAAGCTTCGAGAGGTCGTTTGCGTCGCGTCTATTCGGCAGATCAAACAGCACGTTCATCGGCGTCATGTGCTCGCGAAGTATCGCCCGGTTGGCGGCGGCGAGACGGTTCTGATTCCGATTGCGGGGCGCGGTAAATTCCAGTTGCGGGCGATCGTCGGTGTAGACATCGCCACCCTGGCTCAACTCCACAAGCGTGTCTCCGCCGGCCAGCGCGAATATAAATGCATCGTAGCGGTCGTACATCCACCGGTCAGCCAAATCCTCACGAATGGTGTCTGTGGCGAGGCGCTCGTAGATCAGCGATTCATCGAAATCAAGACGCTGGCCTGGCGTGTTGAACCCCAGCAGCAGGAAGTCCACGCCCTGCCCCCAAAGCAGTGCATGGTCGAACGTATCGACGAACGTGTGGATCATCGACTTCATTTCGTGCTCGTTGATCAGATAGATCGGCAGCCACTGGCAAAGCACGCCGTTTTCGTTCAGTCGCGCACGGGCCTCCTGGTAGAATTCGCGCGTGTAGAAATAGACCACGCCTTTCTGAAACATCTGCAACGGTTCCAGCGTGATGAGGTCGTACGTTCGATCGGTGTAGCGCACGAAGTTTCGGCCATCTTCGATAATGACTTCCGCGTTGGGAGCCGTCAGAACACCGTGGTTGGCATCACTGAACCACTTGATGCCGACGTCGATGACGGCTGGGTTGATCTCGACCATGTCCAGCGACTCGATCCCGACGTTGAGCAGCGCTCCGAACGTCCTCCCCGTCCCGCAGCATATGCCCAGACCCTTGTTCGCAGGCCCGGGATGCAAAAGCCAAGGCACGTACCCCATGATGGTGTGGGCGGATTCACGCGCGACCCACACGCCGTTGATCCACAGTCTTTTCTCGCCGGTGTCCTCCTCCGTCACCGTGACGGTGCCGTGGACCGACGGTCGCGTCTCGACGATGCGCAAGCCGCCGCCGAGCGGAAACTGCATCTCCAGCAACGACCGCGGAAGATCGGGCGGAAACGCGACGACGATCAAAACACCCGCAACGGAAATCACAGCACCGACGAGCTTTTGAACCGGCCGCGCAGCCGACATCGCAAAAATCAAAAACAAACCGATGGCTGAAACAACGCCCGCCACGAGAAGCAGGCCGACCTGCAAGCCAAGCCAATCGAGCAGCACATAACCAGCCACCGCAGCACCGAACACGCCGCCGATCGTGTTCCACGCGAGCGCCCGGCCAACGACCTGCCCGACTTTCGTGCTTCGCTCCAGAACAGCCCGAACGAGCAATGGAAAAGTCAGCCCCATGCACAACGTCGGAATCAGGATACCGACCGAAACAACCTGGAAGTAGCTGCGAAGAACTTGATTGTAGTCGTCGGGCTGAAGGTCCACGCCGCCCAGCATCGCGGGGATGACAGCCATCATAGCCAGCATCCAGAAGGCGGAAACAATCTGCACAATTCCCAGCGCAAACACCGGATCGCCCACCCGTTTGACCAGCGGTGCGCCCGCGATCGAACCGAATCCAACGCCAAAGAGGTAGACGATCAGGATGGTGGAATAGATGTAGGTGTCGTTGAAAAAGATAAGCCCGAAGTAGCGCGTCCACAGAACCTCGACCGCGATGTTACAGAAGCCCAGCAGCCCAAACGCAAGAATCAACCATCGGTGAGATCGGCTCATGACGATCCCCAAGCCCTCGGTCGTATCGTCGCGTGTCGGCTGCGTGATGGGCGTGCGGCGAAACGACGGCACAGCACACACCGCAGCAAGAAGGCTGATACCCGCACTGACCCACATCGTTCGGGACACGCCCAGATGCTCGATCAGCAGAAAACCCGTCACGGCTGCCCCGATCATGGCACCTAGCGTATTCACCCCATACACAAGCGATGACCAGCGGGAGGCACCGGTCAGGCTTCGCGTACCGAACTGGCAGAGCAGCGGCAGCGTCGCCCCCATGCAGGTAGTGGGGACGAGCAGAAGCCCGGTCGCCCCCAAGATTCGCACCCACTGTGTCGCGATCGACCCCGGCGTGAAATTTCGATAAAAATTTCCGTAAATATCACCAAAAAAATCAAACATGAAAAACAGGGCAATCACCCAGGCTGCGATGACCACCTCGACCACAAAATAAGCTTTCGTGGGGCAGGCCAGCCGCGCGGAAAATCTGCTTGCCAGATAATTTCCGAGGGCCAAGCCTGTGAAGAAAACCGAAAGGACACAGGTGACGGCGGCTTGACTGCTGCCGACAATGAGCGTCAGTTCGCGAATCCAGAGCAACTGGTAGTTCAGCGCAGCGAAGCCGGAGAAAAAAGCAGCAAGCAGAAGTAAACCCATACCGAAGCATCCCTGAACTCGCGGGGGCGGGGTAGTGTTGAAACCCCAGCCCAATTTGTTGCGAACGCGCCCGCCGCCGAGATTATCGCGAAATTCTCATGCGTAAGAAAGCGGTTCGTCGAATGAGAATACGTGGCGCGTTTCCGGTAGTCTCTGCGTCAATTCAAGCACAAATCGCTCATCGAGCATGGAGCGACCCGGCAGATAAGGAGACGGCAAGCGTTGTCACGGTCCGCATTCAACTTTCTTTTAGACACTATTCTGTTGATCTTATATAGCGCGCTGTTATGTTCTTCCAGCGTCCTGCGGTTCGTCTTCCCGCCCGCAGCGGAGGCGGACGGCTGGACGCTGTGGAGCTTGACGTACGAGCAGTGGAACGACGTCCGGTTCGGCTTTCTGGCTGCGATGACGTTCGGGATACTTCTACACCTGATTCTGCATTGGAATTGGGTGTGCGGTTTCGTTGCGACGCGCCTGTCCAAAAGGTCGGCGGCAAGGATTGTGCTCGACGACGGAACGAAGACTCTATACGGCGTGAGCATGCTCATCGTGGTGGTGACGGCTTTCGGCGCGTTGATCGGCTTGGCGGTCATCATGGTGCAGGCTCCGCCGGCCTGACGATTAATGATGGGACTACCGAATGGATCGGACCGAAAAGCTTCGTGAATTGGAACGACTTCGTGCGGACGTAGCACGGCTGGAGTCGGAGTTGCGCGGTGCGCCGGTCGTATGGACCCCGCCGGACTACTACCTCGCTTATCACATATTGGCCGGCATGGTGCTGGGCTTCGTCGGTGCGTGTTCGAGCTTGCTGTTCAACATCATCGGCTCAGCCGTTCTGCACCAGTCGCCCTTCCAGTTGATTAAGGTGTACATGACGTTTCCGCTGGGCGAACGGGCGTTGGATATCAGCGACGGTTTCGCCCTGGCAGGCGGCTGCGGACTCTACTTATGCACCGGTGCCGCCCTGGGCGTGCCGTTCCATCTGGTGTTGAGCAGATGGTTTTCCAAGTCATCAATCCTCACGCGAATTCTCGCAGCCAGCGTGCTGGGCGTGGCGGTCTGGCTGATAAACTACTACGTTCTGATCGCGTTTCTACAGCCGGCGATGATCGGTGGAAACTGGATTCTGGACCTGATTCCCTGGTGGGTCGCCGCGATGACGCACCTGGTTTTCGCATGGACCATGCTGCTCGTGGACGGCTGGGGACGATTCGTGCCGTACACCCAGCCGGTCGCTCCCGTTCAAATGGATCAATCATAAGATGTTGAGAACATTGCAACGACGAGGTTTGTTCGGGCTGTGCGCCGGTCTTGTCGCACTGACCTGCGGCTGCGTGCCCGACGATCGAAAGCCCGTGCCCGGCTCGGACGATCCCGCCAACACAGGCTATCAGATCGGCGTCGACGAAACACTGCTCGAAGAAGGCCGGCAGGCGTACGCAACGTACTGCGTGGGGTGTCACGGCGAGAAAGGTGACGGTCTGGGTAAGGCAGCGAGTGTCCTTCATCCCAAGCCCCGCGACCTGACGACCGCCAACTTCAAGTTCAGCTCCCGTCGCAGCGGCGAATTGCCGACGGACGAAGACCTGTTCGGCACGCTGACGAATGGGCTGACCGGCACGTCCATGCCCCCGTGGAAGCTTCTTCCGGTGCGTGAGCGCTGGGCGCTGGTCCATTACATCAAAACCTTCTCGGACAAGTGGCAGCGCTATTCACCGGCGCCGGCCATCCCGATCGTCGAAGACCCTCACGCCGTTGACACGGACAAGTCAGCGGCCATCCGTCGGGGTGAAATCGTCTACCACGGAATGGCTCAGTGCTGGACGTGTCACCCTGCCTACGTCGACGAGGCTACGATCAATGATTACCACGAGAAGTTGGAACTCCCACGGCGAGAGTTCTTTCGCGAGAATCTGCACAATTCGGTTTCGCGGTTGAGCAGCGAAGATCAACTGGTTTACGTGCCCGATTTCAAGCGCGATCGACTTCGCGCCGGCAACGAAGTACGCACGCTTTACCGCTCGATCAGCGCGGGCATCACCGGGACAGCCATGCCGACCTGGGTGGACAGCATCGAGATCGAATCCGAAAAAGCGGACGGGCTGGTAACGTCACGCGGCGATCTTTGGGCACTCGCATATTTCGTTCACGATCTCACGACACAACGCCCCGCCGTCTATGCGGAGGCTGACATCGTCGTGCGCGATCGGCGCATGAACACCGGCGATCCCAACTGGGAACCCGAGCAGGCGAAATTGGAACGGGAAGCAGCCGGCGCGGGATCGGACGATGAAGAAGAAGAGGAAGAGGAAGAGTAGGACGAGTCACAGAGGACGTTTCTTATGACCACGGCCGCCATGCCGCCGACCGCCTTGATCCGCAACGACGCCCGGGCTGAAACTCTGGTCAACACGCGCATCGTGTTGGCGTTTTTCCTCGCGTCGTACATTTATTTCCTCATCGCGCTGCTGGCCGGCCTGTTGTTCAGCCTGCAGTTCATGCAGAAATATCCGTTCCCAACCATCGAATGGCTGTCGCCGGGACGCATTCGGTTCCTTCATACGAACGGGATGGCCTACGGTTTCATCGCGAACGCGTTTCTCGGCGGGCTGCACTGGGCGATCCCTCGACTGACACTCCGTCCGGTGCTCAGTGTCAAATTGAGTTGGATCATTCTCGTGGCGTGGCAGGGCATTGTGTTGGCCACCGTCTTCGGATTACTCACCGGTCAGGCACAAGCCGTCGAATGGGGCGAGACACCGACATGGGTCGATCCGTTCGCCGTACTGGGCCTGCTGCTCGTGGGCACAAATTTCCTGGCACCGATCATCCGCATGCGCGGTTCGATGTACGTTTCGGTGTGGTACTTCATGGCCGCGTTGATCTGGACGCTGCTCACCTACACGATGGGCAACTTCTTCGTCGAATATTGGATCGGCGGAACAGCCAGCGGTGCCATCATCGGGCTGTTCATTCACGATCTTGTAGGCCTGTTCGTCACGCCCATCGGCTGGGGATTGATGTACTACTTCGTGCCGATCATCCTGCGCAAGCCGATCTGGAGCCACGGGCTGTCATTAGTCGGATTCTGGGGGCTTGCATTCTTCTATCCGCTCAACGGGATTCACCATTTTCTGTACACACCGATTCCGATGTTCCTCCAGCACGGAGCGATTGTGGCCACCATCGCCGTCGAGTTCGTGGTGACCACGGTGATCATCAACTTCTTCATGACCATTCGCGGCTCGGGCGGTGCGCTACGCACCAACATGCCCATTCGCTGGTTCTACGTCGGCATGGTGTTCTACTTCACGACCTGTCTGCAATGCGCGTTCCAGGTCACGCTGACGTTTCAGAAGATCATCCACTTTACCGACTGGGTCGTAGGCCACGCCCATCTGGTTATGTTCGGCGTGTTCGGTTTCTGGATTCTGGGCATGATGACGTATCTGTTCCCGCGACTGGTCGGGGCACAGCGCTGGTACAGCTCGAAGCTGAACGAATGGCATTTCTGGCTGAGCGCCGTTGGCATGCTGCTTATGTTCTTTGATCTGACCATCGCCGGCTTGATTCAGGGAACGCAATGGCAGAGTTTGGCTATCTGGGAGGAGTCGGTTCGGGCGTCGATGCCTTTCTGGGCGACGCGCACGTACATCGGCAGCGTCATGATTTTTGCCCAGTTCCTGTTCATGTACAACATGTGCATGACAGCTTTTCGGAAACCTCAGGCCACCGACGAAGGCACGTCGGCAGCAGCCTCGAACTAATGGAACGAATGCGACATGTTTGAGTCAAAATCGGGCATCCTCGCCATCGCGGGTTTGGGGTTCTTCATCTTCGCCTTCGTCGTTATGGGGGCGCTGCCGTGGACCATCTATCGGGATCAGCCCGAAGACACCGTTCTGCAATTGGCCCAGAACGGCATCACCCACGAATTCGTCGATCTGGCTGAGCGGTTCCCCGACGAATTTCGCGAATACTTCGGTGAGGTATCATACGCCTCTTACGCCGAAGCGCTGGAGTTGGGACGCGATGTGTATGTCGCGGAAGCGTGCTGGCATTGTCACAGCCAGTTCGTTCGCCCCGTCTCACGCGAGGACGTGCGTTGGGGGCCGGTCGCCCATGCGCGGGAGTACAACAACGAGTTGCAACGGCCTGTGCTGTTCGGAACGCGACGCGTCGGCCCTGACCTGAGTCGCGAAGCCGCCCGACGATCAAACGACTGGCACGTCGCGCACTTTCACAATCCCATCGACGTTGTGCCCCTGACCGTGATGCCCGCATACCCGTGGCTGTTCAACGACCGCGTGCCGAACAAGAAGGGGATGGCTATCATTACTTATGTCCAGTGGCTTGGAAGCTGGCTGAAGGAATACCCGGATTACGAAACGCCCGCACCGGTCGAGACCGCACCGGGCCAAGACGATTCGGAATCAAACTTGGCGGAGCGCGATCATGACGCAGCCGAAAAAACGTAACGTCTCAAAAATTGTCGTTCTTGCGATGGCCGCCGGCACACTGATAACCGGAGTTTACGGTTTCGGTTCCAAGTTCGAGGAGTTTATCCGCATGGCCCGCACACCCGACGGCGGCGGATTCGCTCTGATACCCGTGCTCAATTACATGTTCGCAACAGCCGGGTTCGTCTGCCTGTTCGTGTGGGCGATGCGCAACGGCATGTTCAAGGACATCGAAGGGCCGAAATACGACCAGCTTGATCGCGAACGCGAACTCGATCGGCTTGACGGCATCGACTGGAAGGAATGAACGTGAGCGACCGCAACACAACGCCCGACCAGGATCATCAGTACCACACCTACACAACGCACAGGATTCCCTGGGGCGTGCGCGCCATCTGGATTGGCTTCTGGATATTCACGATCGCCTATTTCATCATCAACCTCGTGCCGTCCGCCAAGCACTACTTCTAGGTTCGGGAATCGCTTTCCGGGGAGTCCGCCGTGACCGCGGCGAGCATCACATCCGAATGCACTTATTGCAGCCTGCCCACGCGCGTCCTTGCGGGTTCAGAGCAGGCCGACGAACGCATCTATTGCTGCTACGGTTGTCGCATCGCGGACGGCGTCGCACACGCCGGGAAAACCGATGACGGCGTTTCCTGGATGCTTGTCCGCCTCGGGTCCGCCGTCTTTCTCTCCATGAACGTGATGATCTTCAGCCTGTTCCTTTACTCCGGAGACCTTTACGGGAATGAGGCGAGCACGGAAACCTCCGAAACACTGCGCGCCCTGTTTCGCTACGGCTCGCTCCTGTTCGCCACGCCCGTGGTCGCGCTGCTCGGAATCGGAATCCTCGAAAACGCACTGGCGGAATTTTCGCAAAAACGCATTTCAAGCGACCTGCTCTTCGCCGCTGGTGTCGCAGCCGCAATGGCTTACTCCGTCATCAATACCGTCAAAGGCTCAGGCCACGTGTACTACGAAACCGTGTGCATGATTCTCGTCGTGGTCACGCTGGGCAAATGGCTGGAGGCCAAAGGCAAGCTAAGCGCCGCCCGCGCGGTCGAAGACCTGCGCGGGCGACTGCCCGATACGGTTGAAATCCGGCGAGGCCGCGAGGTCGTTCAAATCCCGTCGGCGGAACTTCGCAACGGAGACGAGATTTGCGTCAAAGCAGGCCAGGCAGTGCCGGTCGATGGCACGGTCATTGAAGGCGGCGGCCAACTGGACGAGAGCATGATCACCGGCGAGGCGCTCCCGACAGATCGAACAGTCGGGCAGGCGGTTCAAAGCGGGACACTGCTGCGCGACGGGTTCATGGTCGTTCGCGCCAACGCGGTCGGAGAGGACTCAACGCTGGCCAGACTTGTCGCGATGGTTCGGGAGGCCCGAACGTACAAATCGCGAATCGAACGATTGACCGAGCGTCTCGCAGGCCTGTTCGTGCCCGTCGTTTTCTTGTTTGCCTTGGGGGCTGGAACCTTATCCTTCGCACGCGCCGGGTTTGAGGAAGGCCTCATGACACTCTTGGCGGTCGCTCTGATTTCCTGCCCCTGCGCACTCGGCATCGCAACACCAATGGCACTGTGGACCGCGATGGGGTTGGCCGCTCGCCGGGGCGTGCTCTTTCGCAACACCGAAGCAATGGAACGGCTCGTCGGCATCAAAACCGTGCTGTTCGACAAGACTGGCACGCTGACCGCTGGGCGCAGCCGTGTTTCAGAATTCGAAACGACGGAAGTCAACGGCTGCTCGCGGAACGATCTTCTCTCGATGGCGGCTGGGCTGTCCGAAAAATCCGCACACCACGCAGCCGACGCAATCACACGCTTCACCGGCAGCATGAACATGGCCTCGCGCGACGTGACCAGTGTCAAGAGTTTCTCCGGCTCGGGCGTGAGTGGTATCGTTGAGGAATCAGGCGAGCGTGTGCAGCTTGGCAACGAGCGTATGATGCGCGATTATGGCGTCGCCGTCGGCGAGGACGCTCATCAAGCCATCGCGGCGGCCGGCGAAGCTGGACTGGGCACGGCCCTCTTGAGCGTCGGGTCGGAGGTTCGCGGTGTCTTCACTCTTGCGGATGAGCCTCGCCCGGAGACAACAAGCGTCGTCCGCCAAATGATCGATCGCGGCATGCACGTCGCCATTCTGACCGGCGACCGCGCCGAACGCGCCGCAGCGTTGGGACGCAAGCTCGGAATCCCCGTAGAATCAGGCATGCGCCCGGAAGACAAGCTCGAATTCGTGCGCGCCGCCTCCGCACAAGGAACGACCGCAATGGTCGGCGACGGCATCAACGACGCCCCCGCGCTGGCGGCCGCGGATGTGGGGATCGCCCTGGGCTGCGGAGCCGATGTCGCCCGCGAATCCGCCGACGTCTGCCTCGTGGGCAACAATCTGGAATTGCTGCCCTGGACATTCGACCTGGCGGCTGCGAGCGTACGCACGGTCAAACAAAATCTCGCGTGGGCGGTCGGGTACAACATCGTAGGCATCGGGTTGGCCGCTGCCGGCTTGCTCCATCCCATCTTTGCGTCCCTCGCCATGATCGCCAGCAGCCTGTTCGTCGTCGCAAACTCGCACCGCATCGAGGCCCGCATCGCATGACACTCGAACCGATGGCGTATTTCATAGGCGGATTGCTCGGCTCCGCACATTGCGTCGGCATGTGCGGGGGTTTCGCATTGGCCATCGGCGCGACGAAGCCCGCGCTGGCCGAAACGCTCGTCAACCAACTCGTATACAGCGCAGGCCGGATTTTCACCTACACATTTCTCGGTGCGTTGGCCGGCGTCGCCGGAGCAAGACTGTCGCATTGGACCGGCCTCATGGTCGGCGTACAGCAGGCAGCCTCCGTCGCATCGGGCATCATCATGCTTCTGGTAGCTGTCAGCGTCTTGTTTCGTTTCAACTCGGAATCCTTCGGCGGTCGCTTCGCACCCATCAGAAAACTGCTCGCACGCGCGATAAGCCCGGTGATGGCCTGCTTCGTAACAGGGCGATCCCGTCGGCACTTTCTGCTGGCCGGCGTCTTCACCGGCTTCCTGCCCTGCGGATTGCTTTACGCATTTCTCGCACTGGCCGTCGCGTCGGCCAACCCACTCCGCGGCATGACCATCATGTCGCTCTTCGGACTGGGCACCGTACCAGCAATGGCTGCACTCGGTTGCGGAGCCGCGTTCGCAACGAAAAAGTTCCGGCACCGCATTCACCAAATCGCAGCCTCGTTCGTCCTGCTGCTCGGGTTGGCCACCATCGCCCGAGGCCTGCCCTTCGTGCCTTGCCACTGGCTGCCCGGCGGCCACGCAACAACGAACGACTGCCACTGTTCCGGGTAGACGTTTTCAGCTACGCGCCAACGACCCGCGAACTTCAGTTCGTGCGGATCATCAGGGAGACGAATCTGGAATGCGAAACATGAATGCGACACTCAACGATGTGGATCGGCGGCGCGGTCGCGATTTCCATCCGTCGCATCGATCCCCGAAAACGCGACGGCCAACCACTTGTGCGCCTGAGCATCCTTAGGATTAATGCGAATAGCCTCACGAAGCGACCGCACCGCGTCTGCGTAACGCTGCTGAGCGCAAAAGATTCTACCCAACTGGCGATGAGCATCGGCGTCGTCCGGCTTAACGCGCAACCCCGCTTGCAGAAACGCAACCGCGTCATCGCATCGCTTCAAATTCCAGCAGGTCAGCGCAGCGTTAAAGTAAGCATTAGCCTCTTCGGGATTCAATTGCGTCGCCCGCTCAAACGCATCGACAGCCTCAGTCAGCCGATCGAGCGACAGGTACGAACACCCCAGATCGAAAAACACGTCGCCATCCAACGGTGCCGATTGCTTCGCACGTTCGAGCACCTCGACGGCACGCTCATGTTGCCCCGCGCATCGCAACGCCCGCCCGAACACCGCCTGAACCACCGCGTCATCGGAACCTGTCTTCATCGCCTGCTCAAGATGTTCAATCGCAATATCGAAATCGCCGTTCGCAAGAAGCCCCCGCCCCAGCGCCAGCCGCGCATCGAAATGATCCCCATCAACTTCGATCGCCCGCGCATACGCCCGCCGGGCAAGCTCCAACTCGCCAAGCATGTCAAACGCAATCCCCAAAAAATAATACGCCTCCGCATCGGCATCATTATCGCGTGTCACGCATTCAAGCGATTGCCGCGCCTCTTCATATCGCCCCAGCGTAATCAACGACGAACCCAGCAACCGCAGCCCCTCGGCGTCGGCCGGGTTGGTCGCCACAACACGCTCCAGATGACACACAGCCGACTCATGCCGGCCAGCAGAAATTTGACACAGCGCAAGATTAAACCGGGCAGCCGACCCACTCTCATCAATCGCCAACGCCTTTTCATAACAAGCAGCCGCAGCCGAATAATCCCCGTCGGCCAACAGCGAGTTCCCCATCCGCGTGTGCAGCAACGCATCATCCGAAACAAGTTTCAACGCTGACTCGAAGTACTCCAACGCAACGTGGTCGTCCCCAGTCTGAACATAGCACAGCCCCAGATTCGTATAAGCCGACGCGTCGCCCCCTTCCAACTGCACCGACCTGCGCAGCGCGTCCTTCGCCTTCTCATACCGGCCGAGCGCCATGCAGACGATTCCCAGCAGTCGAAACGCCGAAGCGTCGCCCGGCTGATGCGTCAAACCGCACTCGATCGAACGCCGCGCATCTTCAAACTGCCCTAGTTGCCAAAAGCAATGCCCTAGACTGACGTGGGCAATTGCGTGATTGGGCGCAAGACGAATCGCACGCTGAAACGGCTCGACCGCCCGGTCATAACCGCCCAAATGAGAATGTGACAAACCGAGATTAAGGTGCGCCGTCGCATGATTGGGATTCAAACGAACCGCCGCCCCAAACGCCGCAGCCGCCTCCGTATGACGATTCAAACGACCGAACGCAACACCCAAATTGAACTGGGCTGTCACATGCATCGGGTCGAGTCGGATCGCCTGACTGAGCGGCTCGATCGCCTCCGCAAAACGCTCCGCCCGGACATGCCCCTCACCGGTCTGGAAATACGCAGCCGACGCAGGCTCCCCGTCGCCGATGTCCAAACCCATCGCGTGCGCACTCTCGCGTCGCCGGCTGCTGCCTCCGAAACGAGCGTTCCACTTGCGACGAAACCCCTCCGCGACCTGCCGATCGAACAGCACCAACGACCGGCAGCGCACACAACGCGTCGAACCGGTCAAATCACCATTCCGCTGAGACACCGCGTGGTTGCAGAAAAAGCAGACGACAGAATCCCCGTTGCCCATCCGCGCCAATCCGCCCCGCGCCGTCAGACCAACCAACCCGTCGGACACATTCAACGATCCATCGGTCAGAAGCTCGTACGCCTGACGGATGTCCACGAACCGATCCTGCATCTCCCGCTGCACGGACGCATCCGCCTCCGCATGCCGATCGGGGTGATAGCGCAGCGTCAGACGGCGAAACGCCTTTCGAACGGTCGATTCGTCAGCTCCGGAATCAACATCCAGCTTGCGAAAACAATCCTCGCGCAACGCACCGTTGGCAGGCCGACCTCGCCGGGTGAAACGCAGCGACGTGGACACGATCTCCATCTCGTTCGCACCGATCCGACGCGACAAACGACACATCATCGAATAGTCCGTCGCCGTCACCCCATCGCCCGTCGCCAAGTATCGCCAGCCCAGATCAAGAACGAACGCAGCCGAACCCGGTGCAGCCGAGCAGGCAGCATGCAACGACGAAAGATCGCCCGCGTCGCTCAGTACCGATTCACGCATCGCGGGCAAGACCGACGCATCCAGCTTACCCTTGGCACCGTCGGCCAATCGCCAGACTTCGCTCAAAAACGACTCCGCCCCATCCAAATCCGACGGCTCACGATCTTGAGCCAAGTGCATGATAAATCGGCCCGCGAGCATGAACCGGGGCATGGTCGTTGTGAGCGCGCCGCCATGCGACCGCCCCGGACCAGCGTGCCCGTTCGTCGCGACGCTCAAAACGCGCCTCAGCCAGGATGCTTTCCTCGTAACCGGCTTCATATTCGCCATCGTACCCTAGATTCAACCATTGTCCGCCGCCGCAGTCACGCCCGCAATCGCCTCGAAGGCGTCTTCAACAATCGCGACGCCTCTCGCCCCAGCCCGCGCTGCGCCGCCGCCCCGATACCGTCATCGTGCGGCAATCCATCACGCATTTCAAACGTGAAATCCAATTCCTCCGCATCCGCATCCGACTCCACGCTCGCCGACCGCACGCGAGCCTGAGCAGCCGACTGACGCTGCGCCTGCATCTGCCGAAGCGTCGCAGGCCTGTCCTGAACCCGACTTCGCTTGCCTTCCCGAACGGGCTGCCCTCGCCCGTCAACAGCGTCACGCTCCATGCGCTCGACACGACTTTCCCGGTCAGCCAACTCGCCCGTTCGCGCCCCAAGCACACGCTCGAGCGATGCAACTTCCTCCTTACGACGGGCCAACGCTTGACGATCATTTTCGACTCGACGCGTCGCATCCGCCAGAGCTTTATCGCGACCGTCCAACTCGTTCTTCAGCGTCACCAATTCACGCGAACGCGAATCCGCTTCCGTCGCCCGCCCCGCAAGCGCCTCCTCCCGCTTCGCCAGCCCAACCCGAAGTTCCTCGACCTCACGCTTCCCAGCCTCAACCGCTTTACGCTCCTGCGAAGTCTCCCGCTCCTCCGCACACAACGCTTCCAGCCGTTCGTGAATGTCAGCCTCAGACTGCTCAACCACCCTCTGCCGATCCGCAACAGCCGTCTCGCGCGCTTCCATCGCACGCGACGCATCCCCATGCCTGCGCTCGCGACGAACCAGATCCTTCTCCAGTTCATCAAGTTTCGACGCCTGCTCGGACCACCGCTTGCGACGCTTCTCAGCCGCGATCACAGCCGCCCGCTGAGCGGCCAACTCCTCCGCCTCCTTCGCCAGACGCACGCGGTCAGCCTCATTCGCCTCAGCCTGTCTGTCGATATCGCCCGCACACCGCTCGACCTCCTTGCCAAGCTCCGCCATCTCCGACTCGCGAACATCCAGCAGCCGGGCGCGCTCATCAACCTCCGCCCGCAGACATTGCCCGTCCGCAAGGGCAGCCACCAGTTCCGCACGAATCTTAGCCTGTGCGCGTTCCTCTGCCTCAAACGCCGTCGCACGCCCCGCCAGTTCCTCGACGCGCGACTCCATCTGTTTCACCGAAGCAGCTTCCGCAGCCTTCAGTTTCGCAGCACGCTCAGCACAATCACGATCCGCAGCCGCAAGACGCTCCTGACTTTCAAGCAGCACCCGCTCACGCTGCGCGAGTGCCTCAACCTGGCACGCCAGAGACTTCCGATCCTCTGCCAGCTTCGCAACGTCCTCAGCCGTCGCCCGCTCGCGCGATTCGTGCGTGCCCGCCTTCGCCGCCGCCGCAGACTCAAGCTCAGACAACGCATGCTCACGCTTGTCCTGTTCCGTATCGCGACGCGAGAGCAGAGTTTCACGCTCGCCCAATGCAGACGTGAGAAGTTCAACCGCCTTTTCCCGCGATTCAAGATCGGCTGCCTGCTTCCCAGCCCGTTCGTTCGAAGCTTTGGCATCCAACTCAGCCTGAAAGACCAACCGCTCCCGTTCTTCCAATGAAGTAGCCGTCGCCTCAAGCGCGCACGCCCGCTTCTCAATTTCCGCACGATCAGCCGACGCGCGTTCAGCCCGCTCGGACTCCATTTTCGCAAGCTTCGCGCGATGCGCATCCGCCTCGGCACCAACCTGCTTCAATCGCTCCGATTCCGCAAGAAGCTTGTCCTGCTCTTCAGCGATCGCCGTTTCCGCCGAGGCGAGCAGTTTTTCACGCTTTTGAACGGCTGCGAGTCGCTCGTCCACCTCGCCCGCACGACCGGACAACGCTTCCTCGCGACGCGCCAACTCCGAAACCCCCGACGTCAGTTCCTGCAACTTGCGATCGATATCACCCCGCTCGATCTCAACGTCGGAAAGTTCCGCCCGCGATGCTTCGACGGCAACCCGGTCCGCCTCCAACTGAACCTGACGCGCGTCCAGCGCACTTGACCGCTCATCAAGCTCAACCGCACGCGCATCGAGCTCGGCCGCACGCCCCGCCACCGCTTCTTCAGCCTCGGTCAACGTCGCCTCGCGCTCGCCGAGCGCTTTGGCTTCGATGTCCTCCCGCCCCGACAAAGCGACCTCGCGCTGACCCAGCACTTCCGCCCGTTCGCCGAGTTCAGCCTCAATCGCCGCCACGCGCGTTTCGTCGCGATCAACTTCCGCACGCCGCCCGTCCAACTCCGCAACCCGTTCAGCCAAATCATCGGCCTGTCGTTTCAACTCATCCCGCTCAGCCGCAAGTTCCGAATCCTGTTTCTCCATCGCCTTGCGACGTTCTTCAATCTCCCGGTCCGCTTCCACCCGCGCAGCCGCGTGTTCAGTTCGCTCACGTTCCAAAGACTCACAACGGGCAGCCAACTCCGCATCGCGTTCGTCCAATTCGCGGGCACGCTCGACGGCGACCTGTTCCGCAGCCTCCTCGCGCGACTTCAGCGAGTCTTCGACCGCCTTCAGTTCCCGTGCGCGATCCCGCAAACCCTTCTCACGCGCACCCAATTCCTCGCGAGCCAGCGCGGCTGCGTCAGCCTCCTGCGCGATCTCACGCGACTGCTCCTGCAATCGACACCCAAGCCCCTCAAGCGTCTCCCTTTGTCGAGCCATCTCGCCCCGAACCGCATCAAACTCACCGTCGCGCTTTGACGCTTCACTCATCGTGATGTCGAGCAGCTTCCCCTCGTCGGTCAGCTTCCGCGCCCGAGCGTCCAACGCATCCCGCTCTGCCACGCACGCCGCCCGGTCCCCAGCCAGCTCAGCCTCACGCTCGCTCAACGCCAACGGCACACGCGCCTGCTCGGCTTCGCGCTCCGCCAGTTCCGCCTCAACGCGCGATTGCTCGTCCGCACGTTCACGAAGCACACGCTCCGAATCGCAAGCAGCCTTCTCGCGCTTCAGCAAGTCTGCTTCGCGCGATTGAATCGCCTCACCCTCAGACGCAAGCCCCGCCGAAAGCTCCGTCAACTCCGCTTCGCGACCGCACAGCCCATCAGCCTCGTTCGCCAGACGCTTCCGTTCCTCCGCCAGCGACGCTTCAGCCTCTTCGATTTCAAGCTGCTTTGAAGCGACTTCGCCCGCAATCACATCCAGCCTTTGACGCTCCCCAGCCTGCTCAGTCGCGACCCGCTCCAGCCGGGCAGATTCCGCGCCCGCGCGATCCTCAGCCTCAACCGTTTCCAAAGTCACTGCGGGCGACTCAGGTGATCCGCCCGTCGAAACAGCCGCCAGCTCAAACAAAACCTCCCGCCGCCCGATCCGGATCAAATCGCCGTCGCGCACCACACGCGAAACGTCAACCTCTTCACCGTTCAGTGCCGTTTTGTTGGCACTCAAGAGATCGCCAAGCACCCATTCCTCGCCGACCTTGAACAACAGCGCATGCGCCCGCGAAGCCTTGGAATCCTCCAGCACAACATCGCAACGACTGCTGCGCCCAAGGAGGACCGCCGGCTGATTGAAATGCCACACCTCGGCACTCTTGGAACAGGTAATGCGGATCGAACAGTCCGATCGCGATCCAGCCCACGACGCTTCGAGCGCCGCATCCGTCAGCGTCGCGATGTCCGCCACAAACTCCCAGCGGTGGATGCGAATGCGGTCGCCCGCACTAAGCGCCCGCAACCCCTCCGCCTCCCCGTTGATGAACGTGCCCCGATCGCTGGCCAGATCGCGCACGAAAACACCCTCGCCGGTGTGAAGCAGGGCACAGTGAACCGGTGAAACTTTTGGGGAATCCGTACGAATGCGGCATCCCTCGCGCGACCCGATGAGCGTGATGGGCCTGCGAATGCGCGTGGACTGACTGTCGCCCTTTCGCGAATCGCGAATGTCGAGTGTGAACTGTACGGATTTTGCAGGTAGGGACGGTTCCATGGATCAGGTACCCCGGATCATGGTTGCCAAATATGCGCCTCCATAGCAGCCGGTTCCGCCCGAACACCGGCAGGTCTCGCGATCGCCCTTCCAAAAACACCCGGCAACCGCGCCAACCTCACATCCTGTCCATCGATGCTAGCAGGAATCCAATCCCCCCGCCATCTTAATTTTGACCGCGAACCAAGACGGTTTCATCCCCGGCGCAACGAGCCGCGGACTTCAGTCCGCGCGGACGCCCCCCCGCTCAGGATTGCTCACCGTATGTTTCACGTGTATTTCCCGAAAACGAAGTCGCGACGAAGTCGCCACACAACAACCGAAATCGCTTCGAAAAAAAGATTTGAACGGAAAAATCAGCCCTGACGGTCCAGCATCGCGGTTGCCAGGGGCACGACGCGGGCGACAGCCTCCTCGATCGAAGCCTCCAAAATCGCCCCAGCCGCCTGTGCATGCCCGCCGCCGCCCAGTTCACGGGCAAATTCGAGCACCTCCAAACCGCCCTCCCCACGCAGGTTCAGGCGCGTTTTGCCCTGTTTACCCTCCGTGAACAGAATCGCCATCAGGATGCCCTCAAGAGAACGCGGAATCTCAGCCTGATCGTCGATGTCGGCAAACGAGCAGCCAGCCGCCTTGATCTCATCGTATGAAGCACAACTGTACGCCAGACGCCCATCCGCCACGACGCGCGTGTTGTCGTAAATAATGCGATTCAGGTCGAATTCCGGCTTGCTCTGACTCCGACAAAGCTTTTCGCCGATTTCCGCCACGCGAGCACCACTATCGACCAGGTCCGCCGCGGCATGCAATGCCGACGATGTCGTCGATTGGAGTGAAAACCCTACTGTGTCGCTGTGAATTCCCGCATAAAGGTACGATGCGACCAATTCCGGCATCGGGCGTTCCGCCAACCGAACCAGACGATAAACCAGTTCGCATGCGCTGCCAGCCTGCGCATCGACCCAGTTGAGATCGCCGAATTGGGTGTTCGAGGTGTGGTGATCGACGTTGACGACCGGGCGGCCATCAGACCAGTCCTCTCCAAGCGTCCGGTTCACGTTACAGCGAGACTTTTTCGCGGTATCAACCACGACAAAGCCGTCTGCCTCGGCGAAATCCGCATCGCTGGCCAGCGGCATGTCGGCCCAGTCCGTGAGAAACCGCAATCTGCGCGAAACGGAACCCTCCGGCAACGACACGCGGGCCTTCCCCGGCGCACCGGGCCAAGTGGAAGCCACCGCGAACATCGCGCCCAGACAGTCGGTATCCGGTCTGACGTGTCCGATAACCACCGGACGACGCCAGCGGCTGAGGGTCTCGATCAGCTTCCCGGGCAGCCGCACGCCGTCCGCTTCGATGGTTGTGAGTTCACGCATGCGGAGCGGCTACTTCATGGAATTGATGAGAATCTCCGCCACCTCAGGTCTGGAAAACTCCATCGGAGGTTTCTGACCGGCAGCCAGCATCTCGCGCACCTTGGTCCCGCTCAGGAAAACCTTAACCTCAGGACCATGCGGGCAGGTCTTGTCGCTCACCATCGCCTCGCAGGTTTTGCACCAGGATGAATGCTCAAAGTTGAGTGTCGTGATCTTCAACCCGTTTTCGGGCAGCGTATCGAAAATCTTCTGAGCGTCGTACGTACCGTAATACTTGCCGACTCCGGCGTGGTCGCGACCGACGATGAAATGCGAGCAGCCGTAGTTCTGTCGCAAAATAGCGTGCAGAATCGCCTCGCGCGGACCGGCGTAACGCATCGCAGCCGGCAGCACCGCCAAGACCGTCCGACTCTTGACATAGTAGTTTTCAATCAGCGTCTTGTAGCAATTCATGCGCACGTCGGGGGGAATGTCGCCCGGCTTGGTCTGGCCTATGAGCGGGTGAATCAGCAATCCGTCGCAGATTTCCAAGGCACATTTGGTCAGGTGTTCGTGGGCGCGATGGATCGGGTTGCGTGTCTGGAAGCCGACGGCGGTGCGCCAGCCTAGCTCCTGAAAACGCGCCCGCGTTTTTTCCGGGGTCAGGCGAAAATCCTCAAAATCCGCATCGTACTTCGCACAGACCACCTCGATCGGGCCGGCTAGACACACATCGCCCTCGTCCATGAGCACTTTGACGCCCGGATGCTCGGTTTCGGTCGTGCCGAAACACGCAGCCGCCTGCTTGGCCTTGTCGTGCGGATATTTCTGCTCAACGGTGAGATAGCCCAGCAAACGGCGGCCGTCATCGAGCAGGGCGAGCTTGGCCCCCTCCTTGATCCCGTCCGCGGTGGCTTGATCGACTGCGCAGGTGATGGGGAAAGGCCAAACCGTCCCGTCGGCCAGCGTCATCTTTTCACAGATGCTGTTGTAGTCCTGCTCGTTGCAGAAACCAGTAAGCGGGCTCATGCCGCCGATGGCGATCATTTCCAGATCGCACTGCTGCCGTTCCGTGAGCACCAGCGACGGGTCGCTCCCCGTGTACGCCCCGCTTTTTCCGCCCGTCTCGATGCGGTTGATCAACGTTCCACCGTGCGGCGGAATCAGCCCTGCGCCTGCCATTTTCTGTCACCTTTCCAACTCGTTCGTCAATACGAAGGTCCAAAACAAGAGCACCCACCTTAGAGAGTCGCCCGAGCGGACGCAACCCGCCAACAAAGGTTGATTCCTGCCCGTTGTGCGATGCTCGAAAACCGGCAGGACGTTGAAGAACATGGGTGTTCTTCGTGGCAGCGGTTTCCTGGTCCTTAAGTAACTCCTCTGCTCATGTTACGTCGTCGCAAGAGTTCAGCCGCGTGCAATTCCGAATGGCGACAAACGTTATTGGATATCGTGGATGCGATAATAACCCTCTTCCTCCCCTCCTTCAGAAGGAGGCTGGACGCGACCATGTCGGGAGCGTCCAGAATCAGGCTCTTTCCACGAACCAAAGCGTTACTCCGATCCAGACCCCCCTGTATCCCCCCTTTGCAAGGGGGGAAAAGATCGTATTTTGTCGCAAGGTGACGACGGAACGTAGCTTCGCATTGCACATGGCTGAAGAATTACACGTCGTCGAGAAATACCTGCCTGTGCTGGCAGACCGGACAGTTCCGGTGCGTCTACCTTACTTGCCTACCCCCCCCCCCATTTACCCAGTGTGACAAATTTACGGCGCGCGGTCGAAAACTGTCACCCACTGAAACACAATTAACGTGATTTTACTTGGCATTCGCAAATCCATAGCGCATGGTATTGAATATCGCACTACGCACGATGCCGTGTCAGTGCTGATCGGAGCGGGGAATTGAGCGAAATTGTTGAAAACGAATGTGCATCGCGGGCAAATCAACCGCGCTGGACGGTAGGCCTACTCGCCGCCGTTGCTGCCGTTGCCTGCGTCAGCCTCGTCGGTGGAGCCGGTGAAGGTGCGTTGGAACGCTCCGAAGTCGGCGAAGTCCACGTCGCCGTCGGCGTCCATGTCGGCCCAAGGGCAGCCGGGGTCGGCGGGTGCGCCGGGGCCGTTGCCGCGCTCGGCGATGCACTCGGCGAAGTAGAAAGCGTCGCGTCCGTCGTGATCGCCGTCGGAATCGAAATCACCGGAGAACGGTTCTTGAAGATCGCCGTAGCGAATGTAGTCCCAGCGGTTCAAGGCGGGCTCATGCCAAGACGACCCAACCCATGTGATGCGGGCGTCGAACGACGGGAACGGGCCTTCGGGAACCCCGGAATCGACAAGATCGCCGTCGATGTACCAGGCGTACAACTCGTCGCCGAAAAGCTCCAGGCGGTGCGTGTGTGCGACGCCCGCATCGAACGGCGCGAAAATGATTGGGAGCAGATTGTCACGATTCAGCTTGGCCATGTCGCGGGCAACGAAGAAGGTATAATTGATTCCGAACGACGTCCCGAGCCCCAACGCCGTCGGCGAACCTGCAAACAACTCGGAGGCGGGGCCATCGCCCTCCACGCGCCACTCCACCCAGAATTGCGGATGGTCCAGAAAGTCGACCAATTCCCGACGGTAGGCCTCACTCTCGCCGACGGGCTCCTTGGGGCAGGAATCGTCGTCCACTTCCTGAAAGTACGAGCCATCAGCGATCCATGTCGTGGGTTCACAGAATTCGCCGAGAAACGTCCAACCTCCATCCACGGGAAGGGAGTTGCATTCCCATGAGAATACCTCCGCGTTCACGATCGCCCCGCAAGAGAGTTGGAGCAGACACAACCTGCAGAGATGCCAGATCACTCGTTGCTTCCGGTGAAGGTGCGTTGAAACGTTCCGAAGTCGGCGAAGTCTACATCGCCGTCGGCGTCCATGTCTGCCCAGGGGCAGCCGGGGTCAGCGGGTGCACCGGGGCCGTTGCCGCGCTCGGCGATGCACTCGGCGAAGTAGAAAGCGTCGCGCCCGTCGCGGTCGCCGTCGGAATCGAAATCGCCGGAGAACGGTTCTTGAAGATCGCCGTAGCGAATGTAGTCCCAGCGGTTCAGGGCGGGCTCATGCCACGAACGGCCCAACCAAGTCAGCGTCGCGATACGCGAGGGAAACGCCCCTGATGGCATACCAGAATCCACGAGATGACCATCAATGTACCATGCGTACCATTCGTCACCAAGAAGTTCCAAGCGGTGCGTGTGTGCGACACCTGCAGCGAATGGCGCGAAGATAATTGGAAGCAGGTTGCCGCGGTTCAGCTTGGCCATGTCCCGTGCCACAACGAACGTGTAATTCACACCGGTAAAGGGGTCTCCCATTCCCAACGCTGCGGGTGCTCCAAAAATCAGCTCGGAAGTATTTCCGTTTCCCTCAACTCGCCACTCGATCCAGAATTGTGCGCTCGCAAGATAATCATCCAAGCTCCGCTCGAATGCTTCACTTTCACCGACAGGTTCCTTGGGACAGGAATCGTCGTCAACTTCTTGAAAATACGATCCATCAGCGATCCATGTCGTAGGTTCACAGAATTCGCCGAGAAACATCCAACCACTGTCCACGGGAAGGGAGTTGCATTCCCATGAGAATACCTCCGCGTTCACGGTCGCCCCGCAAGAGAGTTGGAGCAGACACAGCCCACAGAGGTGCCGAATCACTCGTCGCTTCCGGTGAAGGCGCGTTGGAATTGGCCGAAGTCGGCGAAGTCCACGTCGCCGTCGGCGTCCATGTCGGCCCACGGGCAGCCGGGGTCGGCGGGTGCGCCGGGACCGTTGCCGCGCTCGGCGATGCACTCGGCGAAGTAGAAAGCGTCGCGTCCGTCGCGGTCGCCGTCGGAATCGAAATCGCCGGAGAACGGTTCTTGAAGGTCGCCGTAGCGAATGTAGTCCCAGCGATTCAGGGCGGGCTCATGCCAGGAGGAGCCAGCCCATACGATGAACGCGTCGAATGACGGGAACGGGCCTTCCGGAACTCCGGAATCGACAAGATCGCCGTCGATGTACCAGGCGTACAACTCGTCGCCGAAAAGTTCCAGGCGGTGCGTGTGTGCGACGCCCGCATCGAACGTCGCGAAAATGATTGGAAGCAGGTTGTCGCGATTCAGCTTGGCCATGTCGCGGGCAATGAAAAAGGTGTAGCTGATTCCGAACGAATTTGCGAGCCCCAACGCCGTTGGCGCACCTGCAAACAATTCGGACGCAGGGCCGTCGCCCTCCACGCGCCACTCTACCCAGAATTGCGGATGGTCCAGAAAATCGACCAATTCGCGACGATAACCTTCGCTCTCACCGACGGGTTCATTGGGGCAGGTATCGTCATCCACTTCCTGAAAGTACGAGCCATCAGCGATCCATGTCGTGGGTTCGCAGAATTCGCCGAGAAACGTCCAACCTCCATCCACGGGAAGGGAGTTGCATTCCCATGAGAATACCTCCGCGCTCACGGTCGCCCCCGACCACGCAAATATCGCGACGGCCAATGTTGCCCATGCAAGGAGTGCATTCAACATTGGTTTGGATTTCGCTTTCACCAGTCGTTTCCCCGAGAAAAGATGAACCGTATTTTGCCACGTAATTTTAACGAAAGACCGAGAGGAATTCAAATGAGTTTCATGAACATTCAGAAGAACGTCGTTTTGAGCATCCTGCTGGGAGCCGCCTGCATTTTGCTGGGAGCCGCCGATACTATGGGCGGGCAGGCGTGCGTAGGAACCAGCCCGTACGTATGCGCCAAGAGAACAGGACAGGTGTTGGTCGGTGTAAATGTGACATTCGACCTCACCGACCCCGACAATCCGGACGTCGCACTCAAGAGCGGCGCGTCGGATTGGCTCGTCTGGTCGCAGGTGAGCAGCACGGACACCAAGGTCTACGACCTCGGCGACCTCACGCTGGCACCGAGCGGAGCCGACGAGGACTTTGCCGTATCGATTTTGAACCCGGTAACCGTCAGCACCGGAGCCGCCAACATCAAGAGCATCGTACTGAGCGCCTCAAGCTGGTCGGGACACTCGCGGCTGGCCGGCGTGGTCACGGGCGACCTCAGCGGTGATCTCAAAGTCGTGGAGGATTCCGCCGGTGTCGGCGGCGACATTGACGGCCTCTTCGTCATAAAGGGCACCGTAACCGGCAACATCACCGTTCCCCACGCAGCCGGCCTGTCGTTTGAAGGGACGTTCGGTGACATCGGCGGATCGACGCACACACTCCTCATCGACGACATCACCGCCGGCGACGTCTCCATCGCCGAACTGAACGACGCGAGCATCATTGTTTTGGACATCATCGACAATGGCGATCTCGACATCTTGCTCAACGCCACGAACGATTCGCACATCACCATCGAAGAGATGGACACAGACGCCCGCCTGCGCGTAGGCCCATTCGCAACTGCCGGCGGCAACACCGCCGACGTCACCGTGTGGATCAAGTCTGACCTTCCCAGTGGGGCTGAAGTCGATGCACGCAATATCAAATGGCTCGACGGCGGACTGACCATCGGCAACCTTTCCACGGTCGGTGACCTTGCCGGCATTGTTCGTGCGTATGAGGCTGACATTACGATGGGTATGCTCAATCTCGGCGGGACACTGGACATTACGACCGATCTCGGAGGATTGGTTCACGTGTTCGGCTCACTGCAATCCAAAGGCCTCATTGACGTGGGCGGCGATCTCACCAGCGACATCAATATCGAAGACGACCACAGTGGCGGCATCGACATTACCGGCGACACAGGCGCACTGTCCGAAATTCTCATCGAAGGCCGAGTAGCCGGTGGGCGTATTGATGTCGGCGGCGTGATCGACGGCGACATTACCATTCACGAGGACACCAGTTCGCGTTCGTCGATTTATTCATTGGGCGGACTGAGCGGCACAATTACCGTGAATGCGAGCGAGGGCGATTTCAATGCAGCGGGCGACATCTACTTTGGCCCCAATCCACCTCCGGGCACGCTGTCCGCGATCACGTATGACGGCTGCATTGAGGTTCTGGACGATCTGGCTGACGGGAGTGACGGCGATCTGGGCGGCGACATTACCGTGGTAGGCTGCCACGCCACGACCGCCGATCTGGGTTTGAATGTCGCGGGCGCCACCAACGGCACGACAAGCATCACGCAGACCGGCTGTGCCAACACAGTCGTGTTCGGCGCTTGCCCGTAATTCGCCACGACGTAGCAGGGCAGCCGTGTGCAATGTCGGGTGACAAGAAACTGCGGTGGCACATGGCTGGCCTGTTACTCCAATACAAGAGAGCGCCCACCTTGGAGAGTCGCCCGAGCGGACGCAACCCGCCGACCAAGGTTGATACCTGCCCGATGCGCTTTGCCAGGGCAACCGGTCAGCGTTTGGCCGGTGTTAGCACCATCGTCATGCGGCGTCCGTCGATTCGGGCAGCGCGTTCGACCTTGGCCAGCTCTGTCAGACCCTCAACAATTGCTTTGAAGATGTTCATCGCGATGTCGGGGTGCGCCCGTTCGCGTCCGCGAAACAGCATGGTGAACTGAACCTTGTGTCCCTGCTCCAGGAATTTGCGGGCGCGATTTATCTTGATTTGCCGGTCATTATCGTCTGTCTTGGGGCGCAAACGCACTTCTTTCAGAACGGTTTCGTGACTTTGCTGTTTTTTGAGTCGTTTGCGCTGTTCGTACTTGTGCCTTCCCCAGTCGATGATACGGCAGACGGGGGGCGATTCGTTGGGTGAGACCTCGACGAGGTCCATGCCCGCTTCCCGCGCAATTTGAAGTGCATCGTCGGTCGGCACGACGCCGCGCTGGACATCATTGTGATCGATCAGTCGTACGGGGCTGTACGTAATCCTCTCGTTCGTGCGTGTTATCTTGGCGATGAGTTGGGTACCTCCTTGTTGAACGTGTCGGACGCAGGCGACGCGCCGTGCGTGCGGACCGTTCGTATACCTTTTGTTTCAATTTCCTCCCGGCAGCCAGCCAGGAACTGTTCGAATGGAATCGTCCCCACAGCGCTGCCCTTGGAATCGTTGACGTTGACAGCCTGCTCCGCAGCTTCGCGCTCCCCGACCACGAGCAGGTAGGGCACTTTGCGGGCGCGCATGTTGTGCTTCTTGGGGCCGATGCGTTCGTCGGTGTCGTCGAGATGCACGCGGATGCCCGCTTCGCGCAGACGATTGTGAATCCCGCGTGCGTAGTCCACGCTCTTTTCGCTGACGGTCAGCACCGCGACCTGCACAGGCGACAACCACAGCGGGAACGAACCGGCGAAGTGTTCGATCAGCAGACCAATGAATCGCTCCATGCTACCAAACGGTGCGCGGTGAATCATGACGGGCCTGTGCTCGCAATTATCCGCACCGACATAGGTCAGACCGAATCGCTCGGGCAGCCCGTAGTCCACCTGCACCGTGCCAAGCTGCCATTCCCGGCCTATGCAATCCTTGACCACGAAGTCGATCTTCGGACCATAGAAGGCAGCTTCGCCTTTTTCTTCGGAAAACGAGACGCCCAGTGTCTGCGCCGCTTCGCGGCAGGCCTGCTCCGCTTTGTCCCAGTTTGACGGGTCGCCCACGAACTTGTCCGAATCGGTGTCGCGAAGCCCGAGGCGTACGCGATAGTCGGTCATGCCCAGCGTCTCGAAGATGATCTTCACAAGTTCCAGGCAGCCGATCAGCTCCTCATGCACCTGCTCCGGCGTGCAGAAAAGGTGGGCGTCGTCTTGCGTAAAGCCGCGCACGCGCGTCATGCCGTTCAACTCGCCCGACTGCTCCCAGCGATACACCGTTCCGAACTCTGCCAGGCGAACCGGAAGATCGCGATAACTGTGCGGGCGGCTTGCGTAAATCCTGATGTGGTGCGGGCAGTTCATGGGCCTCAGCAGGAAGCCCTCCTCGCCACCCTTCTCGCAACGGTTTGCGATTTCCGCACACGAGCACATCTCCATGCCAGCCATGCACAGTTGACGCACGATGCTGCAACGTCGAACCGGATCCTTTTCGTCCCACGGATATTCCGACTCGCGCACGCCGGCCTGCTTGACCAGCGTTCGCTCGCGCTCTGCCTCCGGCAGCGTGTACGCATTCCTGCTGTCACGGAGCAGCTTCATGAGCGGCTTGGCGTTCTCGCGCGCCGACTGCAACGGCGGGAACTGCGAATCTTCGTAATAGGGGAAGTGGCCGCTGGTACGGTACAAACCGAGCTTGCCGATGTGGGGCGTGAACACCTCGTGGTAGCCTCTCTTGGCCAACTCCGCCGAGATGAAATTTTGCAATTCCTTGCGAATCGTCGCACCGGCCGGTGCCCAGAGCACCAGCCCCTGCCCAACGGCTTCGTCGATGTAGAACAGGTCAAGTTGCTTGCCGATGACGCGGTGGTCGCGCTTCTTCGCTTCTTCCAGCCGCTCCAGATAAGCCTTCAACGACTTTTTGGAGTAATAGGCTGTTCCGTACACACGTTGCAGGGACTGCTCGTTGGCGTCGCCGCGATAGTATGCAGCACTCACCTGCCGAATCTTGAACGCACGAATCACGCCGGTGCTCGGCACGTGCGGGCCTCGGCAGAGGTCTTCGAAATCGCGGCCCGGCTGATCGCCTGTTACGTAGAAGCTCAAAGCGTCGCCTTCGGCGCGGTCGGCGTTGTCGATTTTGTATCGGTTGCCCTCATCGCGGAGTTTGCACATGCCCTCTTCGCGCGTCATTTCGTAGCGCGTGAAAGGTTTGTTCTCCTTGATGATGCGATTCATCTCCTCTTCGATTTTCGCGAACGCGTCCGCCGAGATCGGCTCTTCGAGATCGATATCGTAATAGAAACCGTCTTCCAACGGTGGGCCGTAGACCAGCTTGGCGCTGGGATAGAGCTTGCAGATCGCCTCGGCCATCACGTGGGCGGTACTGTGTCGCAACACGAAAAGGCTTTCGTCGGAATCGTCCGATTTGGTGAAGATCCGGATGGCGCAATCGCCCGGAAGCGGACGATTCAGATCAACGGTTTCGACATGCCCGTCGATCGTGTAACAACCGGCGACGGCCGCCTTGGCCAACCCCGGTCCGATTTTTTCCGCCACATCAAGGGTGGAGCACCCGTCCGGCATGTCCAGGCAGGTGCCGTCAGGCAACGTAACTTTCAGGATACCGTCTCCAACTCCAGACCTAGTCCACACCGGCTGACACGAGCGTCACCGGCTGAGGTAAAACGCAAAAAATGACCCCAGGCACACCTTGCGTGTTTGCCTCCCGATAGACCGGGGCTGACTGCCCCGTGTCTCCTCGAACCGGCTAACTTATGCAACGAGTCATCGCCTGCGAGCCATCTAACAATTCATTCGGACCAACATCCCCGCACCCCGGGGATTTCCCTTACTACGGTTACTATAGCATATCGGAATTTTCGGTCAAGAATATCCACTCTCGATCGTGGCTACGACGCCCCTCCGGGTGTGGAAAAATCGACCTTGGGCGCGGTTTTGGCCTCCTCGGACACCTTGAAATACTCAGCCTCCTCCACACCCGACAGGCTGCAATACAGCCTGCCCATGAACGTGCGTGTAAACTTGTTTACGGCGCTGACCGCGTCGTTGTACCGCTTTCGTTCGACGGCTACGCGGTTTTCCGTGCCCTCCAGTTGGACCATCAACGACATGAACCCCTGATTCGACTTCAGCTCGGGGTAGTTCTCTTTGAGGACCAAAAGACGCGACAACGCCGACTCGAACCCGGTGGCAGCCTTGGCTTTCTGACCCACCGTATTGGCCTGAAAATAGGCTTTTCGAGCGTTGGCGACGCCCAGGAAAATTTCCTTTTCCTGACCGGCCAACCCTTTGACGGTAGCCTGGAGGTTGGGAATCAGGTCAAATCGCCTCTGGAGCTGGTTCTCGACCTGTGCCCACGCGCTGTTGACGTTCTCGTCCAGCGTGACCGACTTGTCGTAACCAGACTTGACGCAGCCGCCCAAAATGAGGGCACCCACGATCAAGGCCACGGCCATCACACCCAACACCTTCATGATATTCATCGATCCACCTCGCACCTTGGACAACTGAACCCCGCAGGCAGCGCAATACAACGATCCGCCCTTGAGCGTTACGCCGCAACTCGGACAGATTTTACCAGCTCGCCCCACCGCCGCCGCCTCCGAAACCACCCCCGCCGCCGAACGATCCGCCGCCGAAACCACCACCCCCGAAACCGCCGCCAAATCCGCCGCCGCCGAAACCTCCGCCCCACCCGGATCGGCCTCCGTGCGACATGCTGCTGAAAATGCTTCCCAACAAAAGACCCTGCATCAGCCCCCCGCCGGACCACGACCTGTGGTGACGCTGTCTTCGCGACAACGAACTAATAATGATCAGTAACATGAAGATCGGCCCGACGCCGATCCCCATGCACGCGAAACCGCCCGGTTTTCGCCTTCCCTGCTTTCCGCCGAACCGATAGGCGGGCATGCCGGTCAACGCGACGCCCGCGTCCTCGGCGACTCGGTTGGCGGTCGCGACGGCTAAGCGAAAAATGCCCTCCGAATAGTCGCCTTTAAGAAAAAGCGGGACGGCGATGCTTTGGCTCGCAGCCGCGCACCAAGCGTCCGGCAGAACGCCCTCCAGCCCATAGCCGGTGTGGATGCGAATGTTGCGTTCTTTGATGGCCACCACGATCAGCGCGCCGTTTTCCTTGTCCTTACGCCCCAGCTTCCACGACTCCGCGTGACGGAAACCGAATTGAAACGGATCCTCCCCGCCGGTCGTTTGAACCGTGAGAATCTTCAACTGTGCGGTCGTCTTCTGGTTCAACTCGGTCAGCCAGCCTTCGAGCTGGTTCCGCTTGGACGCAGTGATGACGTTGGCCCGATCCACAACGTATGTGCCGGGGTCGCGGATCGTCTCCTGACCCATCGCCGCAGACGCCAACAGCAAAACAATCGCGATGCTACGCATTGGCACGCTCCGCGAGGGCTTCGACATCGTGATAAAGCGTTTGAAATTCTTCCCAGCCGTGCTCGCCGCCGTCTCGCAAAGACGCGACCACGCCGGGCAGCTTGCGATCGTAAAGTTTCTCCACCGCCGTCACGACATCGACAGCCTTTTTGGCGGCTTTGTCGCCCGACAGCCAGAGCAGCCCGCGCATGGTCCGCACCAGTCCCTCAGCCGCGTCGCGTTCCAGGGCGGCTAGAAATTGATCCCTGCCTGCGGCGGTCAGCAAGCCCTGCCGTAAGGCGATGAGCACACGCTTCAGCTCGCGCTCGCATTGAAGACGCACGTGCTCCTGCTCGAAAGAAAGATCGGCGAATGGGTCAGGGCCGATGATGGTCACATGCTTCTGCTGGATTTCGAGAAATTCGAGCGGAAACGTGTCCAGGGAGCCGGCGATGTACTCAGCCGTCATCATCAGCGGGGCACTGATGTGGTCCTTGCCGAGTTGCTTGCCGTGGTCGGCCAACCGCCTCAGCTTGTCCAGGTCGATGCGCTCCAGCACGACGACGCTGCGAGCGACGTGCTTGGCGGGGTCGAATCCGCCCGCGACAATCGTGCCGAACAAAGTCAGGCTTTTGAAATCGGCACCGGCGGATTCGCGCAGCAACTGGCTGTAACGCTGTATCGCGTCACGCATGTTGGCGGCTACGCTGTCGAGTTTTGGGTCGTTACTCATAGTTTTTTCCATGATAGGTGACCGTCGAAGAGTGTGGCACGGGTTTTCAACCCGTGTATTCACCGGTTAGAAACCGGTGCCACACTTTTCAGCTGCCTGTCAAGGCACCTCCGGGGTGAACGGGTCGGTTTGCAGCATGAATTCCACGAGGTGTATCACGCCGTCTCCGTCGTAGTCGGCCATCGCATCCGACGGGTCCGACGAATCAAGCCCGACGGCGTCCTCCCATTCATCCGGGAGCAGATCATCGTCGGCGTCCACGAACGGCGCACCGTCGGCCAAGGGCGTTCCCACCGGCATGGCACGCGGCACGGCACGGGCGAAGCCGGCGTTGCGACACGCGCAGCCGATCGTCTGTGTGAAGAAAAAGGCTTCGTTGCCGAAGCGGTCCACGGCGGCGGCGTAAATGAACGCGAGCACGTTGCAGAACGGCAGGTCGAGCGATCCTTCTTCAAACCTGTTACTGCAAATCGCCTGCATGTCCTCAAGAAACTTGTTGTCGCACGAGGATTTTTGAATTTCACAGTCGCGATAGCAAAGGTCGTGCGCACCGCAGGCCGTTGTGAAGCATGCACCATCCAGAGGACACTCGGGGACAATCTCCCCCAGAATGCCCGCGGGGCCGCAGCCGTTCGTCGGGCGTACGCACGTCTCCTCCTTCAGCGAGGGCAGCAGGATATCCGTCGGTACGAATATGGAAAAATCGAACTGGCAGCCCATCGTCAGCATCAGCCACGCGGGTAAGCACAGCTTTGTCACACGCAGCACAAAGGAATCGGCCTGAATCATTCAGAATCTCTCCAGAGCGTCGGGCGTTCGACGCGAGCGGATCGTATGACCATACGCCTTGTTTCGCAACGCGAACACGTTGACCGGCGCGCAGGCCATCGATAACGTGCAGGCGCACCGGGAGTCCGGTTTGTGAACGCTTGCATCCGCACTTAGACAATGGCTATTCATCCAACTGCAATCGTAGACACCCGCGCGGAAATCGACGAGGCCGCCGAGATAGGCCCCTACGCGGTGATCGAAGGGCCGGTGCGCGTGGGGCCGCGTTCGCGCATCTTCGCCCATGCGTACCTCACCGGCAGAACCGACATCGGCCAGGATTGCCAAATCCATCCGCACGCCGTCGTCGGACACGAGCCGCAGGATTTCGGCTACGCAGGCCACGATACCGGATGCAGAATCGGCGACGGCACAGTCATTCGGGAAGGCGCGCAGGTGCATCGCGGCACCACACCGGACAGCGAAACCGTTGTGGGTAAGCGTTGCCTTTTGATGGCCAACGCACACGTAGGCCACAATTGCGTGATCGGTGACGACGTCATCATGGTCAACGGCGTGCTTCTTGCCGGGCACGTCCACGTCGGATCGCGTGCGTTCCTTTCCGCGTACGCAGCCATTCACCAGTTTGCGCGCATCGGTGAGGTCGCCATGATCGCGGGCTTGGCCGCCGTCACGATGGACGCCCCCCCCTTCTTCGTCATCGGCCGCGACGAACGATGCGTGGCCGTCAACGTCGTGGGCATGCGTAGGGCTGGCTTGACCACGGACGAGCGATCCGAAATCAAAAAGGTGTACCGCACACTCTACCGCTCGGGTATGACGTTCCGCGTTGCCCTGGACGCCGCAGCCGAACTCGTCTCGACCGAACCGGGCAAGCGGCTGATCGCGTTTCTGCGCGCGCCGTCGCAACGTGGCATCCTCGGCACCGCCCGGCGCGACGCGAAAGAGTGATCCGAGCGCGCAATAGGGGTCTGACCCCTTTACGGTGTCGTTTCGCTGATCGCCTTCTGAAAACCCGCGAAATCGGCGAAGTCTACGTCGAGGTCGTAATCGAAATCGAGCACTTCGCAGCCGTCCGCATACGGCCCCCCGCCGGGGCCGGTTTGGCACTCGGCCCACGAAGCGTAGTCGTCGAGATCGACAATCGAATCGCAATCGAAATCGCCGATCCCGAATTCGTACGCGCCCATATCCACGCGACCGCACAGCACGCGGGCGTGGCCGTCGAGGTCTGACACGCCCGGTTCGAGAGTGTCGATTGGATCTCCCGTGTCGATGGCCGGCGAACCCGCCGTGAGACGCAGATCGCCATAGTCGTCATCCTCGGTACCCCAAACCTCGTCAGGCCCGGGGTCGGGATTGCGCACGAAAACGGGGTCGTCACCGATGTTGCCTCCTCCAGTTAGTACGTCGAGGCCCTGGATGAAGCCATGAGTCACAATCGGCAAACCGCTGTGAATCTGCGCCGATTCATCTGAGCCGCCTGCGTCAATGTTACCCCAGAAGATGCAGTTGGTTAGCGTCGGCATGACACCGATGTAGTTGCGCACGCCACCGCCGAATACCGCCGTATTCCCGCTGAAGGTGCAATTGGCCACCGTCGTGCTGCTGGAGCCGTTCTGCATCCCGCCGCCCTGGCTGGCAGTATTCCCGCTAAAAATACTGTCAGTCACGAGCGGGCTACTGTCGCTA
Source organism: Phycisphaerae bacterium (assembly GCA_029260215.1). Lineage (GTDB taxonomy): Bacteria > Planctomycetota > Phycisphaerae > UBA1845 > UBA1845 > OFTM258. The sequence goes on along the minus strand of JAJDDQ010000066.1, from coordinate 168,207 downwards.
AAGCTGTACATGCCTCCGCCACCGGCGGTGGCCGAGTTGCCACGAAACGCGCAGCGAATCAGAATCGGGTTGCCGGCGTAAGTGTTCATTCCACCGCCAACGTGCGCTTGGTTTTCGATGAAGGTGCAGTTCGTCATTATCGGGCTGCTGGTGGTGATGTTGAGAAACCCGCCACCGCCAATGAACTGGCTCTTGCCCGTTGATACATTCCGCGTGAACGTGCAGTTCGTAATTATTGGGCTGCTTGCGCCACGGTTATACATACCACCGCCAAAAATGGCTTCGTTCCCACAGAATGTGCAATTGGCCATCGTTGCGGTGCCATTTTTGAGGTAAATTCCGCCACCGTTACCGTCGCTGGCCGAGTTGTCGTCGAATGTGCAACCGGACATGTTCAGATCACTGGAATTGTTGTACAATCCACCACCGTCGCTGGCCGAGTTGCCGTCGAATGTGCAACCGATCATGGTCAGTTCGCTGGAGTCGTTATACAAACCACCGCCATCGTTGCGCGCCTGGTTTCCTCTGAGTGTGCAATTTACCATCCTAAGTGTGCCGGTCTCGTTCCATATCCCGCCGCCGCCGCTGCTGGAGCCCGGCCCCGATGACCAGTTACTGTTGACGAAACAGTTGATCAACGTCAGACTACCGGAAAGGTTGTAAATACCTCCACCACTTGAGGCTTCGTTCATAGAGATAGTGCAGTTGATCAGCGTCGGACTACCAGAGATGTTGTACACGCCACCACCATAGTATTTCGGAGCGTTTGCAAGGCCGCCCGTGACGGTAAACCCATCCATGACAGCCGTCTCATCCGTTCCGCTGCTCGTGACAACTTGGTGACTGTTCTCGTTATTGTGGCCAAAGTCAGCATGATCGTCGCCAGCTAGGTCACCGGTGAGAATCGTCTCGTTGACGACAAAATCGCGGTCATTCAGATCGAAGGTGACGGGGTTTTCATCACCGGCGAAACCGCCGAACAAAGCCACACCGCTGATGAGTTGAAACGTCGCCTCCCGATCACCGGAGGCTTGGCCTGCACCGTCGTCGGGTCGGTATGCGCCGGCAGCGACCCACAGGTCATCGCCAGCCTCCGCCTCGGACAAGGCATCCTGCAAATAGTTGAAGGCTGTAGCCTAGGACGCCCCGTCGCCACCAGCCGGAGCGTCTTCATCGACAAATATCACGCTCTGGGCTTCAGCGATATTCGCCGCCAAGCCAAACCCGACCAGAAAAGCGAGAGCAACCGTCCAATTCACATTCGCACGCATACCGCACACTCCTCGAACTTGTGATTCGCCAACTCAATCGAACCGACCGCGCATTTCGAGGCACCACTACAGCCCATGTTACCAATTATCAGACCCACTTTCGATACAATTACCTATCAAAATCGGGAATCCGCTCAATTGAAAGGGATCGCATCGTATCCTAACGCGCGCAAAAAACGCCCCGCATGCTCAAAGAAACCTGCGGGGCGCTGGAGTTTTCGAGTTGTGCTATTCGCGGATCAGGCGGAGCGACGACGCGCCCAACCGATCAGCGGCATGCCAAGCATCGCCATGATAGCATCGCCCGGCGCGGGAATAGCCGTCGCGACGCGACTTAGGAAGACATCTGATCCCTTTAACGCCCTGCCCGGGAGCTTTGGAAACGGTAAAGAAAATCGCACGAATTGCCGATCCTTGTCCATGTATGGCTCGACACTTGCCGAGCCTGTTCTACCTCGCACATCTCATTGAGAAATATCATGGTTCAATTCGACATGAATTTGCGCTCATTCGCCTTCTTCATCGCAGCCGCTGCTGTCGGCAATGTGGTTACGCAGTCCCGAGCTTGTATGATGCTCCCGCCCGCAGGGTCCGGCGCGGACAGCTTGAGCGTCATAGATGAAGAGGCGCTCATCGTTTGGGACGCCGCGAACCAGGTCCAGTATTTCGTCAGGCGAGCCACCTTCCGAGCCAAAGTAGACAACTTCGCCTTCCTGGTGCCCACGCCGACCGAGCCGGAGTTGGCTGACGCGGAGGACGGTGTGTTCAACGCCCTCGCTGAGATGGTAAAACCTCAGGTTATCACAAAGAAGCGATACGCATTTCAACCAGTGTTGTTGCTGGCGCTGCCTTTCACCTCGCGGGTTCCGCACACATTCACGGATGTTAGCTCGGAGTTGGAGCTGGCTGAGCCGCGCGTCGAAGTTCTCCATCAACAAAAGGTGGCTGGGTACGACGCCACCGTCCTGCGCGCCAACGATGCCCAGTCGCTTCTGGGCTGGCTCAATGAAAACGGTTTCGCGTTTGAGCCGAGAATCGGCGACTGGCTTGAACCGTACGTCGAAAAGGAATGGGTCGTGACGGCCTTCAAGTATGCCAAATCGGACGGTGCCCACCCCGTCTCGCTTTCGACAAAGGCTGTGCGTATGACCTTTGGAGCGGAAAAACCATTCTTTCCCTATCGCGAACCGTCCGAGCAAGGACAGCGCGCCGGCCATGAACGCTCACTCAGGATTTTCTTCGTCGGCGATACGCGCATCGAAGGACGCCTTGGTATGCCAGGCTTGGAATGGCCTGCGAGCACGAGGTTCGCCGCCAAGCGTGACGGGCTCAGCCTCATTCTCGCCCGCGCTCTGCCGCCCGGCGTGTTGGCCGACGGTCATTCGTACTGGCTGACGGAAGCGCTGGATTTATCCAGTGTGCGCCAAGGCGACGGCGCAGACTTATTTTTTCACGCGTCGCCCGAGACACGCGAACTCACCCCGCCGCCGATCATACGTTACTCCGGTACGATCGGGATCCCGATCGTGCTTGATGTGGTTTACATGGTGCCATTGATTGGGTTCGCCGTGCGCCGTTTTCGTCGGCGCTCTGTTCGCAGAGTGGCGACGGCGGGCTGATTGCAGGAGCCCGCGCGCGTCCCTCCACCATCACGTCCTTGGCCATATTGCGCGGCATGTCCAGATCGCACCCTTTCCTAATTGTTCATGGGCCTGAGATTAGCCGTGACGGGACCAAAGTCACAACGCGCGCAAGAAAACGACCCGCAAGCTCAAAGAATCCTGCGGGCCGCTGGAAATTCCGAATTGTGCTGTTTCGCGAATCAGGCAGTGCGACGACGCGCCCAGCCGATCAACGGCATGCCCAGCATGGCCAGTATGGCGGCACCCGGCGCGGGAATAGCCGTCACGACGCGAATCCAGTCGCCCGGCTGCGAGACGGCCATGTTCACGGTCAGCGTATTGCCGCTGATCGAGTAGCTGTCGGCATTTTCCATGCCACGCGCGGCGAACGTCGCGCCGGGATAGTTCGTGCCAGCAGCGCCGAGAATCCCCGTCGTGTTCACTTCCAATTGACCAATACCGTCTGACATGACACCGAGGATCGGCCCGTCGAACGTCCACACGACGTTGCTTTGGCTGAGTTGGCCGCCTTGGCCACTCGGTTTGTTGAGAAAAATCATCTGGCTGTTCACGCGCGTGCCAGCCGCAATCGAATTCGCCGGCGAATCAACCGCAATCGCTGCGCCAAGCAGAACGTTCTGCGCCTCATCAAACCCCTGTTGGGCCTGATTCGTCGCCATGCTGTCCAGCGCATTCGCCGGGTTACCAATGATCGATGCTGCCACGCCGCTCGACGAATTCGGACCGACGACGCTAACCAGCGCAGCCGACGCGCTCTGGGCAGCACCCACAGCCAGGATCACCCCAGCCACAACCCCTATCTTCTTCTTCATTCCCGTATCTCCAAAAATCTCAATTGTTGCCTGTCTTGATCAGAACCCTCACAAGGCAGCAGGGTACCGGATTCGAGAATGCGTTTCAAGCTATTCCCCAATAATAGGTTACATTGAAAACCGGACCGTGCGACAAGGCCTCGATGCTTGCTTTTCCGTCACTTGGGGCCAGAATCCCCATTGTAATGCCCGAACCGGCTGATAATCTCGATTTCCGCATCCGTGAGGCCGTCGAATTGGTCCGGGAAGTATCCGCACAAACGGACCCGCAGGAGATGGTCCGGCGATACCGCGAGCGGTCACAGCAAATCAGGCCGATCGACGACAGCCTGTCCATCAGCCGGCGCGACCTCAAAGACCCCCGGTTTCGCATCACACGCAGTTCCCGATGGGCTGATGAAATCAATCCGTGGAAAGAGCCTGATCGCCTGCCCGTGCTTTCGGGCGGGCTGGTGGCGGAATTGGTGTACGGCAACGAGCCGCGGTTGATCGAGGAACTCAAGATCGCGCCCGACGATCCTGCGGCTGAATACTTCGAGGGCATCCGCAGCCTGTTCGCGCTGCCGCTCTATGATCGTGGCGAATCGCTCAACATGGTTCTGCTGATGATGAACAAGCCCAACGGGATCGATCCGAGCACGCTTCCCGACTGGATCATCACGGGGAATCTCTTCGGCAGAGCGACGCACAATCTGGTAATGGCTGAGCAGGTGCGCAGAGCGTATGAAGCCCTCGATTCGGAGTTCCAAGCCATCGCAGAAATTCAGCGATCGCTGCTCCCGCAACAAGGTTTGAAATCAAACGGGCTGGACGTGGCGTCTTACTATGCGACGGCCCATCGCGCCGGTGGCGACTACTTTGATTTCTTCGATCTCGATGACGACCGATCCGGCATTCTGATCGCGGACGTAAGCGGGCACGGTGCGGCTGCGGCTGTGGTGATGGCGCGTTTGCACGCGACGTTACGATCCGGCAACGCACCGCTCGATAAGCCGGCTGACGCTCTCGAATTCGCGAACGAGCATCTTCTGATGTGCTGCGAACACGCGCAAACCACGCTTACATTCGTGACGGCTTTCTACTGCATCTTCGATCCCCGCACACGCACGCTCACCTACGCATCAGCCGGTCACAACCCGCCGCGCTGGCGACGGGCGGACGGCTGCATGTGTTCGATTTCCGGCGCGCGCAGTTTGCCGCTGGGCATCGAGTGTGGCGTTTCGTTCGAGCAGGATCGTATCGACATGACCTCGCGCGATGAAATCGTCCTCTTCACCGACGGCATTGTCGAAGCGTTCGCGCCCAGTCGTGATGAATTCGGCGTCGATCGTCTCGATGGGGTAATCGCTCAACCGCACAACTCGGCCCAGGAGACGGTCGATCACATCATCACGGATGTCCACAAATTTACGGCTGACGCGCCCGCGACGGATGACCAGACGCTGCTCTCGCTGCGCGTGTCATGATTCGACGTAGACCGGCCTCTTCACGATATCGACCACTGACAGATAGAGCACACCGGCAAGAATAAACGCCCCGCCGACCAGCGTCGATCCGTGCGGCACCTCGTCCTTGGCCAACCAGACCCAAACCGGACTCAGCAGCGGTTCCAGTAAGATAATCATCGCCGCCCGCTGGGCTTGCACCCGGCCTATGCCCGCACAAAACAACACGTAAGGCAAGGCGAATTGAAACAAACCCATGACTGCCAACCAACCGAGCAATGCCGGTGTGAGCACCGGAGGATCACAAACCGACGCGACAGCCAACAGCGCCAGCGAAGACCCACCGCACGCGAACCACGTCAGCACCATCGGATCCAACGCCCGCACACGACGGAACAGAACCGTTTGCGTACCGAACACAAGTCCGCTGGCCAACCCGATGATTAACCCACCCTCGGACGGGCTGAACTGACAACCAAAGATGATGGCGATTCCGCCCAGCGAAAACACCAGCGCGACCAGTTGGCTTCGCGTCGCACGCTCCCGCAGGATCAGCGGCGAGAACAGAAAAACCCAGCCTGGAGCGGTGTATTGAAGAACGAGCGCGTTGGCCACCGTGGTGCGCGTCATAGCGTTCACGAATGTCGCACACATACCAGTAAAGCACAGAACCGCACCAACCAACCACCAGCGGTCCGCGATGGGCTGCGTTTTGCGCAGCACGAACGGCGTCAGGAACATGCACGCGAACGCCGAGCGAAAACCGGCGATGCTCCAACCGCCCAAGCCGGAGTCGTTCAGCCCGCGCACAAAAAGCCCGTTCAGGCTCCACAGCACCGCCGCCGCCGCCAGCATGAAAACACCAACGCGGCGAATCCGCGCAGTCTCGACCCGCTCTTCGGAACGTGATGCTTCAGTCAGCATGATCAGCTGGCAGTCCGTTAGCGAAAGTGGCTATTCCGTGTGGCACCGGTTTTCAACCGGTGCGGACAATAGTGGCCCACATAACACTGGTTTCTTCTCCGATGGACACACGGGTGGCAAACCCGTGCCAAGCCTAATGGTTCAGCCGGCATGTTTCGCCAGACGCTTGCAAACGGCGTCCTGAATACGCTTGTAGGGCGCACTGGGGCCTTTGATTCCGTTGAAGATCATGCTGAACGCGTATCGGCGAGCGCCATCTACGATGATGTAACCGCTCAACGCGCGCACGCCGCGAAGTGTACCCGTCTTACCGATCACCAGCCCCGGCGCGTCTTTCATACGCCGCCGAAGCGAACCGTCCTTACCCCCCACCGCAAGCGATTCGGCGAACAACTCAGCCGACTTGTGCCCGTGCATGTACACCAGAAGCGACACCATCTGCCGCGCGGTGGCGCGATTGTCCCGACTCAATCCGGAAGCGTCCGCCACCACTGCCCCGGCTGTGTCCACCGGAATCTCCCGAAAGAAACTTTGGATCGCAGCCGACGCGGTCACCCAGCTGCCGCGTGGCTGCCCGATCCCGGAACGCTTCATACGCTCGAAACCCAATCTCTTGGCTAAGCATTCCGCGAAAAGGTTGTGACTGTTCTTTCCAATGCGTCGCAAGACATCAGCCAGTGGCGTTTTGGCACGCGCGATGATCCGCACATCCGGCGGGATTGTCCCATCCTCGTCGCGAACCCGCTCTCGACGTATCCCTCCGCCGATCGTCAAACCGTTACGAACCAATTCCTCGCGCAGGACATCGCCGAAGAACAAACCCGGATCGGGCACGGTGACCGGTATCAGCGAACTCCGCTTGCCGCATGATCCGCTCAATACATACTCAAAAGTCCCGTTGGGACGCGCGATGATCGGCGTTCCCTTGGCTGTGGATTTCGTACGGTTCACCATGCGCACCAGCGTGTTGGCCGGCTCGACACTCCAAGCAGCCCGGCCGCCTTTGCCCACTGGCCACGCAGTTACCTCGATGCAGTTGTTGTTGAAATTAAGCGACCCGACCGGGGCAGCGTACCATTTTTGCAGGTCGGACTTTTCCCAGCTTGGATGGATGTACCGGTCATCAAAGATGGATTCGTCCAGCACGATATCCCCTGGCACGGAATTCGCACTGGCTTCGATCAGCGCGCGGGACCAATCCGCGAAAACGTCCGTAATTTTCACGCCTTTTTTTTTCGCATACTTTGGATCGCCCGTGGCAGGATCGCCGTCGCCGAAAACGATCACATCCGCGCCGCGCAAGCCTAGCTGCGTTTCGAATTCAAAATCGGGACCGAGCATTTCCAAAGCGGCAGCCATCACCAACAGCTTCTGATTGCTCGCGGGAATGAGCGGAAGGTCCGCGTCGTGCGTGTAGGCGGTCGCCCCCGAATCCAGATCGACAACAGCCACACCGCATGCCCCCCCGTCCCGCCAGGCGGCGGACAGAAGCGAGTCAAGCTCGTTCGTGATACCGCCCGCGACAGCCTGCGACACAGCGGCGAACGCGAAGAACGCCACCAGAACTGCGGACTTGAGAATGTTCGATCTTGACACCGTGACGCTCCCGCCTTCCTCGGCCCATAATACGTGCCTCTCAGCCATTCGCCACCGCCAAGCCGGAGTCGCTCCAGCCGGCTCGTTCGATCCCCGTTCGGACGCAGCTTGGCGGACCTTGACAAGATTCGGGCGATGACTAAAGTGCCATGTCTCCCGAAGCGGCTCGGCGGCCATCATGTCTGCCGGGGTTGTTTCAGGCGATAGAAAAATCAGGGGCCGTAGCTCAATTGGTTAGAGTACCGGACTGTCGATCCGGTGGTTGCGAGTTCGAATCTCGTCGGCCTCGATTGAATTGCCCTGCGTGGAAGCGAGTACTCGCTCCCGTGCGGGGCTTTTGCTTGCGCGTTCCTCGCCAAGCCGCTTCCCCAACTTTGAGCTTGCTCGCAGTGTCGTTCCGACACCTTCATGGATTGCTCCTGCGAACGAATCTCGTCCGGCATGATCAAACTCCTCGATGTGCCACAGAATCGCGATGCCTAACAAATACCAAACCCATCCGCCGGAGTCAAGCCGAGACTCGGTTCGACTAAAACGAGTAGCCACATTTGGTACGGTGACACTTGAAACGGGACAAGCGAGCGCTGTTCAACATCGGGTTTGGCGTCCAGCGATTGGCGGCCGCGCCGCACGAATCGCAATCGCCGCATCAAAACGGGGTACATCGATGAAGCTTCCAGGAATTTTCAAGTGTGTTGGCTGTATTCTTCTGTTCGGCGCACAAATGGCAATGGCGGACGTACCCAACACGTTGTCCCACCAGGGCGTCATCGCCGTGAACGGTGCGCGATTTTCCGGCGACGGGGCGTTTCGCTTCGCGCTGGTTGATCCCAACACCGGCCATTACTTCTGGACCAACGACGGCAGCGTGTTGGATAACTGCATACCCGCGGTTGGCATGGTACCTTGCGTGAGCACGGCTTGCGTGTCGCCGGTTACCGCCGTTCCGCTGACCGTAATCAACGGGATTTACAATGTCCGACTCGGCGATACGTCGCTCGTCGGCATGACCGGGTTGCCGACAGGCGTGTTCAACGAGAATGACGATGTCGTGTTGCGCATCTGGTTCGACGACGGCAATGGGAACGGTGTGCATCAGTTTTGCCCCGATCAGCCGGTTGGCAGCGTTCCTTTCACGCATCACGCGGAGGCATCCGAGCGGTTGAACATCCCTGACACCGACACCACAGCGGTGTTCGTCGACGGTGCCGGCAGCGTCGGCATCGGCGAGACGAATCCCGAACAGCGGCTCGTGGTCAGCTCGGACGCGGCCACCACTGCCCTCCGCATCCAGTCGAAGGGCGATGATGGCATCCCGAGTTTCGGAGACGAGCAGGCAGGCATCGAGTTCTGGGGGCGATTTTTTTCTGGTAATGACGATATTATTCCGATGGCCAGTATCACGACCGTGAAGGAATCAGCTAACGGAACTTTTGGGTGGGGAATGGCGTTCAGCACGAACTCGAATTCCGCCCCCTTCGTCATCGAGGAGCGTGTGCGTATCGCTGAGGATGGCAACGTCGGCATCGGAACCACGGACCCCACGGTGAAGCTGGATGTGGCTGGTACAGTTCGCGGGACCGGCCTCACAGTCGACGGTACCGTTGATGGAACCGGCTTTTCGGGATGGGATACCAACGCTGGAAACGATCTGACCACGTCCACGTCGTTCCTGGGCGACGTGACCGGTGACTTCAACAGCACCGTCGTGGGCAACGACTCGCACACTCACGAGAATGGTACCGTCAGCGACAACATCTCGATCAACAACAGCCGCCTGTACGCACCGGCCGGCGTGGGCAACGTCGGCATCGGCGAGACGAATCCCGAACAGCGGCTCGTGGTCAGCTCGGACGCGGCCACCACTGCCCTCCGCATCCAGTCGAAGGGCGTTGATGGCGTCCCGGATTTCGGAGACGAGCAGGCAGGCCTCGAGTTCTGGGGGCGATTTTGGTCTGGTAATAATGAAATTCATCCGATGGCCAGCATCACGACCGTGAAGGAAGCAGCTAACGGTGCTTTTGGGTGGGGAATGGCGTTCAGCACGAACTCGAATTCCTTCCCCTTCGAAATCGAGGAGCATGTGCGTATCGCCGAGAACGGCGACGTCGGCATCGGGACGCCCAATCCCAGCGGGCGCCTTCATGTTGTCGGCGGCAGCGGCAACGGAAGCGTCATTCTGCCGGACGAATCGATATCCACAGCCGAGATCGCGACAGACTCAGTGAACTCCGGCCATTTGCAAAGCGACGCTGCGTCGCTCGCCAAGGTTTCCGGCGGATTCATAACCGCCATTGACGGGGCTGTGAGCGTCGGCCACTCTACGGGCAAGGTGCCGAACGGCACCTACAGTCCGGGCGTTGTGTCGGTCGGCTCGTTGTTTTTTGATCGATTTCTTGACGGTAACGGCGCCGATGCTGGCGTGAGAGTTCGTATCCCTAACTCCACTGGTGACGGCTTCGCCCGCATATACTTCCAGAATATCGTCGGTTCCGGATATGCCACCCTAATCGGCTTTCATTCCGAACCCAGCGACATGCGACTGAAACAAAACGTCCGACCCTTGGAAAACAGTCTGGCAAAACTGGCGAGAATCAGCGGCGTGTCGTTTGAGAGGAAGCAGCAGGCCGACATGAAACCGGAAGTTCCCCGAAGTATCGGTTTGATTGCCCAGGACGTCGAGAAGGAATTCCCGGAACTCGTATACACCGGAGCCGATGACATCAAGGCCATCTCCTATTCGAACATGGTAGGGGTCCTGGTAGAAGCGACCAAGGAACTCAAGACCTTGACCGACGACAGTCACTCGAGGATCGAGTGTCTCAAGGCCGAGAAGAACGCTCAGATAGAACGGCAGGCCCGAGAGATCGCCGATTTGAATGCCCGAATTCAACGGATAGAGGCTGCGATGCGGTAAGTATATTTGGGATTGAAACGGGGACGCAGCTAGTATTGACGCCATTGTTTGCTTGTGATAGCCTCCGGGCATGCCGAGAACAGCGAGAGTAGCACCGGGCGGATTGGTGTATCACGTGCTGAACCGGGCCGTGGCGCGTCTGCCGCTTTTTCGCAAAGAGGCGGATTATGGAGCCTTCGAGCGCGTGATGCTGGAGGCACACGAGCGGTTCCCAACTCGGATCCTCGCCTGGTGTCTGATGCGCAACCACTGGCATTTCGTGATTTGGCCGCGGAAAGACGGAGAATTGACGGCCTTTCTGCGCTGGCTGACGCACACACATGTCATGCGCTGGCACGTAGCACACGGGACGGTGGGCTGCGGCCCATTGTACCAGGGGCGGTTCAAGAGTTTCCCGGTCCAGCGTGACGAGCATTTCCTGAACGTGTGCCGGTATGTCGAGCGAAACGCGCTGACCGCCAACATGACCGAACGGGCCGAGGATTGGCGATGGGGCAGCCTGTGGGCGCGTCGCAATGGCGATGATCGTTTGCGGTCGTTGCTGAGCGATTGGCCATTCGATCGGCCACGGAACTGGGTGCAAGTGGTCAACAAACCCATCTCCGCGAAGGAGCGCGCGCGGTTCCAGATTAGTATCGCCAGGAGTCAGCCGTTCGGCCACGAGTCGTGGCAGAAGCGAACGGCCACACGTCTGGGCCTGACCGCATCACTCCGCTCGGAAGGTCGCCCGAGAATAGCCAAGAGTACCAGCGCGCGGCGCGATAACTAGCTGCGTCCCCGTTTCGATCGTCAAACATGCGAAAAAGGGCGAGGCGCTTTCGGTGCGCCCCGCCCTGCTGTTTTTTGAAAAGGCAATCTCTACGGTCAGCCGCTACTGCTCGGTGGGCAGCGGTTCGTCCCCGGCGGCTGGCACTGCTTCATCACCTGCGGCTGGTGGTGCTTCCTCTTCTGTTCCGCCGCCGAGATCGAGTACGCCCTGGAATTCAAACGGCAGCAGCAAGTCCGGCGGCGGTGGCAGAGGCGGGAAACCTTCGGGCGGTCCGCCGTCGGCTGTCTCCTCGATGACCTTGATGGTGTTGTCACCGCTCACCTGAAACATATCCGGTACGCCGTCGTCGTCCGTGTCCATTTCCTGCATAACCATTGTCCAGGTCATTTGACTGAGCTTTTCAGTCGTCTGTTCAAATTCCTCGAAGGCACCCGGATCGTCCGGGTCGATGACCTGGAACATGGTCGTCTTCAGCTCGCGAATGTTGACGGTCCACTGCGTCTGGAGCAGGCCTTCCTCGACCTGAATCAGCGGTGTCGATTCACCCAGAACGGATTCGATGATCGTCGTATCGCTGCACCGTAACTCCATTCCATTGTCGAGCATTTCGGTCACCGTCGAGTTGATCTGGCCGCTCATGGGCACGCCGACCAGTTCCTCGTCGTACACGGTAAACAGGTCGTCGAACTGCGGGCATTGGCCGTCGAAATCGAACCCGTCAAAGCCCTTGGGCAACGGCGGGCGATCCTCGAAGGCCTGCTCCAGATCGGGATTGACCAGGCCGCCATCTCCGATCAGCGGATGACCCATCCCGAAGTTCTCGAAGATTTGTATCGCCTCTTCGGGCGGCAGGAAGTCCGGCGGGAGAAACTCCGCAACGTCTTCAAATTTAATGAACGCGAACTGCGGAGGCAGTGGCGGACCACCGTCGCCAGGGAATTGCCCATCAGGCGGGAAAGGCCCATCGGGCGGAAATTCACCACCCGGCGGAAGCGGCGGCGGGAGGAAATCGAATCCATCCACGAAAGCGTTCAGATCATTGAGACGCTCGTTGAATTCAAAGAATTCGGGCGGCAAATTCGGTGGCGGACCATTCGGACCTTCAGGACCACCGGGCGGAAACGGGCCGTCTCCCGGTGGCGGTGGGAATGCCCCATCACCCAAGGGGGGGCCGAACGCGGATCCGAACCCACCGAACGCTCCGTCGAACCTCGGCGGCGGGAACGGCGGGAACCCCGCCGGCGGCGGCGGAACGTCACCGAACGCGAAATCACCAAAAGCACCGGGCGCAAACGGCGGCGGCGCGTTGGGGATCACGTCTTCCAGGCTGAAATCCTGCAAGAAATCTCCGAACGGAATCTCATTGAAGGGCAGCGGAACGAATTCACCATTCGGAGGGCCGTTGGGGCCGCCCGGACCGCCCGGACCGCCCGGCGGTGGATTGTTGATGAAATTCAGGAAATCGTCGGAAATCTCGAATCCGCCGGGAAACTGCTCAAAGCCCTCGGGAGGCGGGGGAAAGTCGGGATTGAAAGGCGGCGGTTGATTGGGATCAAACGGCGGAAATCCACCCTCGGGAGGCGGCTGATTGGGATCGAACGGCGGAAATCCGCCCTCGGGAGGCGGCTGATTGGGATCACCTGGTGGAAAACCCCCGTCCGGCGGTGGATTGTTGGGATCACCCGGCGGAAACCCGCCTTCCGGAGGTGGTTGGTTGGGATCACCCGGAGGAAAGCCCCCATCCGGCGGTGGGTTGTTGGGATCACCTGGGGGGAAATCCCCGTCCGGCGGTGGGTTATTGGGATCGTTCGGCGGCGGTGCGTTTCCGTCCGGTGGCGGAGGAGGCGGCTGGTTGGGATCTCCTGCCGGCGGCGGAGCGCCTTCGGCTGGTCCCGGCCCATTTCCGCCGGGTGGCGGTGGCGGCGGATTGTCGCCACCGGCGGGCGGTGGCGGCGGGTTGTTCGGCGGTGGCGGGGGATTGTTCGGGGGTGGCGGAGGTGGATTGTTCGGTGGTGGAGCGCCGCCGTCAAATTCCGCGGGTTCGGACAATCCGTCCGACTCAGATTCCACGTCTGCCTGCGTGCTCAGGACGAACGCGCCGGGATCAAAAGAACTCAATTGGGCTGCCCCGGACTCCGCCGAGCCGATGGCCAGCCCAGACGTTCCGCCTGCGCTGGTGTATTCGCTCTTGGCTGCGACCGTCGATTCACCCGAGGCGCCATCCTCGTCCTCGGTGCCGTTTGTGGGCATTTCCATGACACAACCTGCGAGAATCGCGGTTAGCGTCAGGATCAGCATGGATTCCAACAGCTGTCTTGTGGTTCGAATTCGATTCACGGAAAGCGTCTCCAAAGTCGTTTGCTGCCCCGCGCGCGATGACGAAATGACCGCACTGGAATAGCGATGGGCAGGTATTCATCGAGCCTTATCGGCTGATTACGCGACGTGTTTCAATCGGAGATTGGCATCGGCACTGTGCGGCGAGTCGTTCGCCCTATGGTCCGATAACTGTCGATCAAGTACGGAGCGATTGAGGAGGCTGCCCGTCTTGGTTGGGGCAGGGCTTGACGCGGGCAACGCAGATTTATATAACCTGTAGGTTATGTATAAGAATCAACTCGATCTTGTGTTTTCAGCGCTCGCGGATCCGGCCCGGCGTGGGATGCTTGAGCAGCTTGCGGGCGGCGAGTCCAATGTCGGCACGCTCGCGAAACCTCACGCCATGTCGCAGCCAGCAATTTCGAAGCATTTGCGTGTTTTGGAGCGTGCGGGACTGATTCAGCGCACGCGGCGGGGGCGCGAGCACCGAATCCGGGTCGATCCGCGGCCCATCGAGGCGGCCAGCACGTGGATCGGTCATTACGCTCGGTTCTGGAAGCAGCAGTTTGACGCCATCGACGCCTACTTGAAGGCGCATGAGAAAGATATACACACCAACATCCAACCCAAGGAGCTACAAAAGTGATGAGTACGGAAGTGAAATTCGAAGATGGCAACCTGATCGTGTCGCGTGTTTTCGACGCGTCGCGGGAAGCGGTGTTTGACGCATGGTTCGAGACGAGCAAGGTCCAGCAGTGGTGGGGATGTGCTGACTGTACGTCCGTTCGCTCGGAGATCGAGCCGAAGGTCGGCGGCCAATACAATCACCACATGACGATCAACGGAGACTACGAAGTGCCCGGTTTCGCCACGCTCACGGAGTACGATCCGCCCGCGCGGCTGGCTTTTGCGGGCGCGGCTCCGGACGGTTCTGACGCCAGCATGGTTGTCTCGGTCGACTTTTCCGAGGTGGACGGTGGAACGCTCGTGCGGCTTGTGCATGCCGGCATTCCGGACATAAGAGTCGATGGCGACGTGGAATTGCGCGAAATCATCCGCGGCGGGTGGACGGCTGCGTTCGGGAAGCTCGGGACGTTTCTGGCCGCGGCGTCGCGGAGTTGACGAACTTAGCTATCCGCGCGGAGGCAACAGCCTACGCAATCAAAGGAGGCCCCCGTGACTGCCAGCAATAGAGACCCGACTGTGCCGATCCGTCTAAGAGCGAGTCGGTTTCCCGGCGTGAATGAGGGAACCGCCTGCACACAAACCTCCTTCAAAACAGGCAAGAAGGCTTTCCTGTTCATTGGGATGCAGGGCGGCCGCTACAAAGCCATGTTCAAATTGAAGAGGTCCATTCCGGAAGCCACGAAGCTGGCCAGGAAAGATCCGGACCGCTATGAAGTCGGCTCAACCTCGTGGGTCACGGCCAGGTTTACTGCCGACAGGCCCATGCCGGAAAAAACCTGGCAAAAGTGGCTTGATGAAAGCTACAAACTAAGCCTTGCCGCCGGAAGCGGTAAGAAATCCACCGTGAAGAAGCTTACGAGCAAGAAGGCCGCCCCAAAAGCCAAACCTAAGGACGAGACGTAAACATGTGCCATCCGAACGGGAAAACGCTGCCCTGATAAGACACGACCTGCGTGGAGCACACGCTTGAACACGCTTATTGATGTATTCTAGGCTGCGGTGGTTTCTTCGGTGGTTTGGATGCCGAGCGACTCCAGTTCGTTCAGGACGGGCTCGTAGATGTCGGCTGTGATGGGGATGCGGACGCCCGGCTCGCGAATCGTGCCGTCGAGAATCAAGCGCACGCCGATCGCGCTCGGCAGGCCGACGGTGCGTGCCATCGCACTGTCACCGTCCGGTTGGCCGTAGGTGATGAGCGACGACTTGATGCGCTGGGCGGGCTGATTGGGGAATTCCGCTTCGAAATCGTGGATCAGAACAATCATGTCGCGTTCGCCGGGCGCGTATTTCATTTTCTGCTCGGTGCGTTTGGCCAACACGTCGAGGGCGGTGGATTGCTCGCCCGCGAAGGGGATGAGATCATCGCTGAACAGTCCCAACCACTCAAAGCGATCGAGGATGGCAGAATCGAAGGCTATGTTCAGACGGTCCGCCACGCGCTGCCTGATGCTTGCCGCATCTGTTCCGGGCGCGAAACGTGCGGTGAATTGTGCGAAGGTTGTATCGGCGGGGAAATCGGTGGGCGTTTGATCGACCAGGCCAAGGTCCGCCACGGCTGTGAGCGTTTCGCACCAACCGGCGTATCTGTACGTGCCGCGAATCATGGTTTGAACGCCGGGCAGATTGTAGATATCGACGTACAGAGTTGAATCGCGGTTGGGGTAGCCTTCGAATTCACCGATTCCGGGAACGGTCGTGCCGTGGCGATTGTCTTTGAAAAGCGCCCCGCCGGGGATTTGCACGGTCTCGCCGTTGTAGAGGTATTTTGCGGTCTGGGCACCGGCGGTGAACACGCCGCGCGGACTCCACGAACACTTGTAGCCCCAGGGGTTGTCGTTGGCATCGGGCGCGGGCAGCCCGCCGCAGAACGACCGGAAGTGTTTGATCGTGCCGCCGCGTTTCTGCACATCGTGAATGATACGCATCGCGGACATGTGGTCGAAGCCGGGGTCGATGCCGATTTCGTTGAGCAGAACGATGCCCGATTCTTTGGCCTGTGCGTCGAGATCGTGCATGGCTGGACTGACGTAGGAAGTCGTGACCATGTGCTTGCCATGTTTGACGCAGAGCTTGGCGACGATCGGATGCATAGGCGCGGGCAGCAGGCTGACCGAAAGATCGTGTTCGCGCACGAGTTTCTCAAGCTTCTCCGTGTCCTCAGCCAGCCACGTCATGGTGGTCGCGTTCGGATGTCCCGCTGCCATTGCGTCGGCTTTCGCCACCGTTCGGCTGGCGATGGTGAGGCGGACTTTGGCGGTATCGAGCAGATATCGAACGAACGGTCGGGCTACCAATCCGGCGCCGAGCAGCAGTACTTTTTTCATAAGAATCGTCTCCGTGGCGGTCAATCAAAGATGATTGTTCAGGTATTCGTATGGTTCGGTCAGCCTGCCTCTGTGGACAATGGTTGCACGCTGCAACACTGCGGGCAGGCCGGTTTGGGCGAGGTCTTTGGAAAAATCCGCCTGTGACAGCAGGATAACATAATCGCGAAGCGAACGGCTGAAGAACAGCGAAGCGTCGATCGGCAATTCGCAGGGCAGGAAATCGACGGCCAACACCACCGGGCCCGTGCCTTCGACGCCCGGTGTCGTTTCGCGGGTTTCGGGATTGTAAACGTAGACCGGGTCGTCGGGCGAAGTCGCGTGCGTGGTGCAGGCCAGCGACCCGTCGATGTCGCACGTGATGTCGCCGACAACGCGCAGTTTCGGATGAGCGTTTCCTGGATAGAGCGATGCGAACTGCTCGACGGTGATGAATCGCGGGTACTTCGGCTCCCAGTAAATGCCGTTTACGAGCAGCGCCAAGTGCTCAACATGTTGAAAAAAATCGGCTTCGTATCGTTCGGGGTGGTCGTAGTACTCGCGAAGATCGAAGGGAACGGACGCATCGACGCGCCGGACCAGATGCTCTTCCTTGAATTCCACCTTGTAGCATTTGTGCCTGTTCGCTTTGACGGCGGCCACGTCGGCCGGGGCGAGTTCTTCCATCGGCAGAAGGTCGTAAATCTCCTGCGCCCCGCGTGACACTTGGCCATAACCTGTGAACGCGCAAATGAACGGGCAGATCGATTCCGGCAGGCCGTCGCTTGCGATCGTGTTCGCGAGGCGACGCATCATATCTCGAACCTGCGCAAGGTCTGCATATTGGTGGGCGGGTTTAACAAGCTCGAACGGGTTTTCGATTCCTTCCCATGCGAGCCGTTTCCCCAGCGTCCACAGCGTATCGATCATGCCGGCCAACCCGGCGAATCGGCCAAAGAAAACGAGGCGGCGGTCTTGCTCGTCCACGATGCGTTCGTAGTCGATCAGCGTGTTGCCAAGCTCCATGTGCCTGCGCAGGACCGGCATGTTGGCTGACTGCCCTTTGATGGTGTGGGAGAAATTGAGGTAAACCTTGCCCGCGTCGAGCTTTTCGATGGGGATTTCCTTGACGCCCATGATGATCTCACAAGCGCTCAGGTCATCACCGCAGACGGCACCGGCTTCGCGAT
This sequence comes from Phycisphaerae bacterium, assembly GCA_029260215.1. Taxonomy (GTDB): domain Bacteria; phylum Planctomycetota; class Phycisphaerae; order UBA1845; family UBA1845; genus OFTM258. The sequence continues at coordinate 150,331 of JAJDDQ010000066.1, read as the reverse complement.
AGGCAGCGTCGGAAAAAGCCCGCGTGGCCGATGGCTGAACGTGTATTGGCAAGCCCGCATCGACGAGTCGGCGTACGTCGTCGGGCACGATGGGCGTGCGCGCTTCCCACTTGCTTTTGTCCTCGGCGCGAATCCCGATGGTGTTCATGGAACTGCCGTTACCCTTCAGCCTCATGCAACGCTTGTCTATTTTCCGTTCCCTCTCGACGACAGAGAATGGCCTTCTTCCCCGTTACAGAGTGGAACACTTCTTCCCCCTTCACAAGAAGGGGAATACCGGGGGGCTGGACCAGGGCGACATTTCATTCCGCGAAAAGAACCTCCCCCGGCCCCTCCTTCGCAAGGAGGGGAGACGTCTTTCCGGCCTCGGCCACCGGCTACGGGGCGTGGATGGTACGCGCGCGGTCAATGCGGGTCAACGAAGCGGCCGGTGTGCGGATTATTAGGGGTGCATCCCAAAACGGGTGGCCATTCGCAGTGCAGGGTGGCACGGTTTACCGGCGTAGTCGGTAGGCCGTGGGCGTTGCGGAGCTCCACGGCCTGGCTGCGCCAGACCGTGCCACCCAGATTGGGATGCACCCAATTATTAGGACCGCGAACGCTTGGGTTTGGGGGGCTTTGGGGTGGAATTCGGTGCCTGTTCCGCGTGTTGCGTGAACGGGCAACCGGCTTTGCCGACCGCGAGAATGCACACACCGTCGCCGTGTGCGGTGCATTGCAGGCAAAAATCGTCGAACGAGCGATCGGCGGAAACCAGCCCGGCGGCGGTGCGCTTCATCATGGCGATCATCTGCTGAACATCCCGGTCGGCAAACTCGCGTACGGCAGAGCGTGCGAACTGCTTCTGCTTGCGACGAATGTCACGAATCGTTTTCTTTCCATCGGCAGTAAGATTCAAGCCGACTTCGCGACGGTCGCGAACCTGTGTTTTGCGCACAACGAGTTTGGCACGAACCAGCGCGTCGAGCATCTGTGTGACAGCCGGCTTGCTGACGCAGAGGTAGCGGGCGATCTGTGTTGAATTTTGCTCGCCCCCTTGTTCCAGCAGCCGCAGGAGTTGAACCTTCGAGACAGAAAGAGGCAAACGAGTCGATTCCTGAACCGTTCGCTTTTCGAGAACATGGTTGATCGAACGGGCCAGGACGAGCAGCGAGCCGAGTAATTCATCCGCCGACTTGTTGGTAAGAGACAACTCCGCACTCACACGCCTTCTCCGCCTCCGTTGAGAAAGAAGAAGCCTATGCGAACACCCAAGGCGCAACAAGAGCACGCGCGTTTCGCGTACGTGCGAAGGGGCATCACAATACGGGTGGCCATTCGTAATGCTGGGTGGCACGGTCTACCGGCGCAGTCGGTAGGCCGTGGGAGTTGCGGAGCTCCACGGCCTGGCCGCGCCAAACCGTGCCACCCAGATTTGGATGCACCCTACGCGCGACGGCACGCAATGGCATTGGCAAGACGAAAAACGGCGATACACCGGACATCAGTAACGCCTCGATCATCGCCGGGAAGCACACAAGAGTGTAACGTCGTCGTCGAATCCATCGTGCCCGTTGTAGCTCCTCACTTGATCGATGACCGCGTGCAGTTGATCGCGCACGGGCACGCTGGCAGAATCCACCAGGGCGTGAGCCAGACGCTGCCGGCCGAAGATGACACCGTGGTCGTCAAACACTTCGTGAAGCCCGTCGGTGTAGACGAAGAGGCGGTCCCCCTTTTCGAGGTGGGCGGTCCCCGCGTCAAACTGCGTGTCGCGTTCGACACCGAGCGGCAGCCCGCCCCCTTCGAGGGTCTGAAAGTCGCCGGATCGCCGGACAACCGCAACCGGCTCGTGTCCCGCGTTGACGTATTCCAAATCACCGGACGTCAACAAACGCACAAGCACACAAGTCGCGAAATAGCCCGATTGCCCAATGTCGAAAAAGGCTTTGTTCAACTCATCCATGACGTCGGTCAGGCTTGAACGATCGTCGATCTCACGCCTGAGCACGTTTCGGAGCAGCGCGGTACAAAGCGCCGCGGAGACGCCGTGGCCGGAGACATCGAACACCGCAAGGACAACCGATCCGTCGGCTCCTTCGACCACATCGTAAAGGTCGCCGCCGACACTTTCAGCCGGTAGAAACGTGGCAGCCAGTTCATACCCGTCGATCACGTCCGCATGGGTTGGCAACAGACCCTGCTGGATATCCCGAGCCTCGTTCATTTCGGCGCGCCGCCGGTTCTCGACATCCTCGAGGGAGCGTGCCATGTTGTTGACACCTTGGGCAAGCAGGCCTAATTCCGACATTCCGACACCGCGCACGCGTGTTTCAAAACAGCGATGGCGAATGGCGGCCACCCCCGAAACGAGTCGGTGCAACGGGGCGCTCAGCCAGACGACCAATCCGATCGTGGTCACGATGAAGATCAAAACGAGCAAGAGCGAAGTGCTCAGAATGGTGGCGGATCGTTGCCTCGCCAGGAATGCTTCGACCGGCCGGAGTGACTGGGCGACCGTAATCCGCTCACCGCCTCCGGCGTCGGTGGTGGCACCTACGTAGCGAGCTCCGTCGTGATCGAATCGCCCGGTGGTTCCGGGGGCAATGGCTGCCATCGCCCGCTCCAACGCCGGGTTCGCACGTGAATGGGCGCGAAACACGACGTTCTCCTCACCGTCGAAAACGGCGATGTGATGCCCCGGCGACGCGGCTGGCCCCATCTGGCTGCAATAGTCGTCAAGAAAATGACCGTAAGTTTCATCGCTGTGGAGGTACGCCCGTGTGGCGACAAGAACTCTTGATTCTTCGGCAAGACGATCCACAAGGGCGAGCACATGGGCGTGACGCTCGCTCTGGTATTGCAGGGTCTCGGAGACGCCCAGGACGATGACGACCGTGAGGTTGACCAGAAGACCCACGCGAAACGACAGAGTGTTCCACCAGCGCAGGCGCGCAGACTCTGCCGATTCCTCCGCTCGGGTTCCAAGCTTCTCTTCCGTGTCCACCATTCAGCCGTGTCGACTCGGTTTGGCTCGGGTCATGCGAGTGATGCGGCTGCGTTGCGGCGACGTTGAACACAAGGTCAAGCGAAGCAGGAACAGGGATGCAGACGCGAATGCGCCGCGACTGACCGCGATATCTTGTCGCTCCGATTCTTTCGGCATAACGCTTCTCCGACGCTTCGCCACCCGGCTCTTCCACCCCTTTTTTGATGCCGCAGCGACGCGCATTCTTCCCACAATTTTGTCTTTTTTTTCGCGCCGTACCAGAAATACCCGAGATTGCTCGGAAGAATGTCGTCGGACATCAACGCCCAGGCTGGGCACTCCCGCCGCAGGCAGGAACGAGCGCAGGAATTCCCGCGACACGTGCGGCTGAGGGCTGATCACGCGACAGGTGCGTCGCTCTTTCAAGCGAAATGTACGTGGCGCTACGCCGGAGGCACTTTGGATATCCAGCCGTGCGGGTCCGGTGCGTCGCCCACCTGAATCGCCTGCAACTTTCGATACAGCGCAGTGCAATGCGGACCGGGTTCTCCGTCGGGGCAATAATTGATTTCCCGATCGCGGTAGGTGATCGTGCCGACCGGCGTAATCACCGCAGCCGTGCCGCAACAACCAGCCTCCTGAAAGCTGAAAATCTCCTCGATGGCGACAGGCCTGCGTTCCGGTCGCAAGCCCATTTCGTCGGCGAGTATGCACAGAGAATCGTTGGTGATGGACGCCAGAATCGACGTGCTCTTTGGCGTAACGTAACGCCCTTCACGCGTGATGGCGAAGAAGTTGGCTGGCCCCGATTCGTCGATGAACCGCTTGTGCTTCGCATCGAGATAGAGAACTTCGGTGTAGCCCCGCTGCTTGGCGGACAGGGACGCCCGCATTCCCGCCGCGTAGTTCCCCCCCACCTTGGCATCGCCGACACCAAGCGGAGCGGCCCGATCGATAAGCTCCTCGACGACGAGATCAACGGGCTTGAAGCCTTCCTTGAAGTAAGGACCGACCGGCAAAACAAAAATCGTGAACAGATACTCAGTGGACGGCTTAACGCCGACCTGCGGACCGACGCCGAGCATCAAAGGCCGAATGTACAGGCTGGCTCCGCTGCCGTAGGGCGGCACGAACCGTCTGTTGGCGTTGATCACGCGATAAACAGCCTCGATGAACATGTCCTCGGGCGGCGGCTCCATGAGAACCTTCTTGCACGAGCGAACCATCCGTTTCGCATTTTCCTCAACGCGAAAAACCGTTACATCACCATTGGCCGTCTCAAACGCTTTAAGCCCTTCAAAGCATTGCTGACCATAATGCAGGCAGGTCGCAGCCATGTGGATCGGAATCGTCTCGTCGGCCGTCAGCACGCCTCCATCCCACGCACCGTCCCGCCAAGTATAGCGGATGTTGAAGTCGGTCTTGATGTAGCCGAACGCGAGCTGATCCCAATCGAGACCAGCCCGGTCATCGGTCGCGTTGATCGGCTCGTCGTCCCTGGATTCCCACGGGGTCAAATTGGGTTCCTCGTCACGAATATATTTGATGGTCATGGCTGCCAACCTCCGTTCGAAGCGGTTATTGATGGCGATACCTTCGGACGAAACGATGCGCTCGTCAAATCCAACCGGCGCGCACCCTGCCCGTCTGACATGGGTATCGGCACCTATCTAAACGATAGCACACGGCGGCTGGTTCGATGGGGTTTTTTCTTCACAATCCGATTTCATGCAATCGCAAAAAACAACATGCACAAGAATTACAAGATTACACACAAACCGCGTAACAATCCGCGTTTTCGGATCGACCAGAAGCGTATTCGACCAACGATCCCGCTATTTGTGCAATTGCAAATTTCTCACTTACGATTTTTGACGATCGCACAATTTCGGACGGCGCAAGAAACTCACAACCTGGGAAACGATGCACGATTGCGGCGGAAATCTGAAAGCGGAAACGCAAGCCGGCGACACATCGACGTCACGGCGCATCCGCAGCGGGATCGCCCGGCTCATCGTCCGGAGCGTTGCATGTCCAACGCGCGAGCCGTTGGGAATCCTCGCCGTCAGCTTGGGTGAATTCGCCCGCGAAGATCAACGACAGGTCGGATTCGCTACCGAACGAAGCAATCGCTGACACGCTGCCGTCCAATTCACCGGACAGAGCGCTCCACGATTGGCCATCCCAGCGGGCGACATTCGACGCATCCACCCCGTCGCCAGCCGCTGAGAACTCGCCGCCGGCAAAAAGTCGAGGCCCGTCGCCCTCATCGAAAATCACAACGGACGAGACCGACCCGTCCAAACCGTCGCCGAGCGAGGCCCAGATATTGCCGTCCCAGACTGCGATGCGATTGGCTTCAACGCCGCCGGCGATTTCAAACGCCCCCCCGACTACGAGAAAGTCCTCCGACTCGGTGGTCTGTACCGTGAGGGCGAGCACCGCGCTGCTCAGCCCCTGATTCAACGCGGACCAATTCTCGCCGTCCCAGCGTGCCAGGCCGTTGACCGTAGCTGTCCCCGCGATTGGAAACGCACCGCCGACATACAAGGCGTTTCCGCGACCGTCGTTGTAGACAGTGATGGCGAACACCGCACCAGCTGTGCCTTCGCCCAAGGGCGTATACGTTCGCCCGTCCCAGCGGGCGACGTTGTTCAATTCAATCGAACCAGCCGTATCGAACACACCGCCGACATACAATGCTTGGCCGTCTCCGTCGTCGTACACAGCCATCGCCGTGACGGGGCCGTTCAAGGGTGTGTTGAGACAGCATGCTCGCGTGGAAACGTCGGGGCAGGCATCGTCTGCGCAGCGCGTGTCCGGCCCCAGCACAGCGCCGCCGCTCGCAAGACATGCGGAAGCGACCACGTCCGTACACAGCCCGCTGGGCATGCAGCAGGCGGTCGTTTCGGAATCCGAGCAATCGACGGACGCGCATTGTGTTCCCGACCCGAGCGAGAGGCCGCCAAGGACTGTGCAGGCCGACGAACTGGCATCAGTGCATGTGCCGGTTGAAAGACAGCAGGCTGACGGCTCGCCAGCGTCGCAGCCGCTCGTTGCGCAGAACGTGTCGGAGCCGAGTGGCAGGCCGCCAATCTCGTTGCAAATGTCGCGGGGGATTTCGAGGCATTCCGCGGAGGCACCGAACGAACTCGCGCAGCACGCCTCGGCTGGTGCGTTCGGGCAGGCCAACATATCGCAGGTTGTGCCAGCTTGCTGAGCGACGCCCCCTGCCAACGCACAATCGGAAGCAGTCAGTTCCTCGCACCGGGATTCACCGAGCGTGCTCCAGGATTGGCCATCCCAGCGAGCCATGAAGAACGAGGGAACACCCCCCGCTACGGTAAACTCACCGCCGGCGTACAACGCAGTGCCTCGCCCGTCATCGTAGACAGCCAAGGCGAACACGGCGCTGTTGAGGCCTTCGCCCAAGGGGGTGAAGGACTCTCCGTCCCAACGCGCGATGTTGGCCGCTGCCACCCCGCCGAACTCCTGAAACCTACCGCCGACAAACAACGCCGGACCGCTGCCGTCGTCAAACGTTGCAAGAGCACGAACAGCCTCCGTCTCGGCGAATGCAGTCTCTCCGGCGGCGCGGAGTGGTTGCCAGTGGAATTCGTCGGCAGGACATTCCGGTTTCGGGAGGGGTTCGAATACATCCACACCCCCGCTGTCGTCAGGCATCAAATCCGGCGGTGTGCAAGCGGCAAGAGTGAGCAGCGTGGACACGTAAATAGCGAACAGAAGATTCTTCATAATCGACGACGAGAAACCGATGTCTTCTTGATTCGTTCTGACTACCCAGCCGCGCCATGACCGTCGCAGAGCCGGTCGGGTGCGAACTCGCAGACGGGGCGCGTCATCGCCCCCCGTCTTGAAGCATCGCTTCCAGGCGTCCGAGTCTGGCTTCCAAATCGTCGATGCGCCGAATGCTCGCATCACGCTCAGCCACCACATCGGCAAGTTGTTCGACGAACGCGCCAACGCCCAGACCTATAGACGTGTTGACCTGTTTGAGGCTCGCCTCGCCAGACGCTTCCCAAGCCCGACCGATGACCCGATGCGCGTCCTCCACCTTGAAGTTTTGCGGTTTGATTACAATTCCGCCGCCGTCGCCCGCCCCGGCTACGATGAAATCGCCGGATTCAACGACACCCCGAACATTCACGGGCGTCTGTCCCAGCATGGCCACCATGACAAAGGCACCCTGGTCTTCTTCATCCGACGGGGCATTGCCGAGGACCACGGGCGCTGTGCTGGCCACCAGAACGAAGTCCGCGCCTTCAACAGTCTTGGTAACCAAGCCGCCATGTATTCCGACGATGTCGCCCGGCTCGATGACCTCGTCGCGGTACATCCTGGGCAAGAACTCGGCGAAGTCAGCGGAGCCGCTCTTATAGATGACCCCGTTGTTGTTATTCCCCTCAATAGCGCCAATAGCTTGATTCCCGGAATCATAAAAAGTGACAAAATTGACGCCCGTATTGGGCACCGTGCTGAACTGCGTCTGCAATTGAAGAACATTGGCACCGAAAATGAATTGGGATGGAACATTTGTGTTGTCGATAAGTGTAGTGCAAAAATTAGGCCCGTTTAAGAAACCTCCACCCGAACCGACGATGTGCGCCGCACCTGTCGCCGGACTTGTCGTCCTGATGCCGACGACACCCGAGTTGGCTACAAACACAGAATTCGTCGGATTGCCATCGGCAGCGTCGAGCGAGTGGCCGTCACCGAACGCGGGCACGGCTTGTGTGTCACCATTCGGAAAACGAAACCCGCCCGATGTCGAGCGGACAACACCCGAAACGGTCAGTCGATCTCCGGGATTGGTCACACCAATGCCGACATTGCCCCCGCCGACAAGCAGGGACAAATCATCTTCGGTGATCGTAAAAGCCGACGCCTCGCCCCCGCGATAAATACGAAAGTCATTCGCATCGTCGACTTCGATATTCCAACCAATGCTCGACTCCGCCACAGGCTCTTCGCCCACGCCGGCAAGGGCCAAATGAGCACCTTCTCCATCGCCCGCAGCTGATCCAATACCGACGTTCCCTGTTGCGTCGTCCACAATAACATTAGGCAGGCGCAGCGCCTCCGCCGCCCGCAACGCCCGCGGCGTGCTTCGGAATACAACGTCGGGCGAGAGAACATGGAGGCCGTTTCCGTTCCCGTCGTCAAACCAGACGCGCAGCACAACGTTGTCGTCGTCGAGTGCGTTGGCCGGGAATGCCGTCATGTTCGTAAGCGTCGTATCCCCGAGCGCGACGCGAAACACTCCATTGACAACGGTTACCGACACCCCGTCCGTCGGCGGATTGGGGTGGGTCACAGCGCTGCCGTCACTCGTCCAACGATAGAGATCGCCGTCGAGATCGACCACGGCAAATCGAAACGTACCCTGCCCTGTAAACCGCTCGCCATCGACAGCGACAACGCCCTGATGCTCGACAGTGTCATGACCGGTCGCCGACACGATAGCAGGCAAAATTGCAAAAATCAGAATACTGCATGCCTTGATACTGTTACTCATCGTTCCCTTTCCAGTTCCACTCGCTGGTTGCTGCGCCACAAAATTCCCCCTATTCCAGTCGCTATCATTCACTTTGCGTTTCCTCATCGGCCGATTCGACGTTCGATGGCCTCTATCCTGCTCTTCAGCGACTCAATCTCTGCCGACTGCGCTTCGATGACATTCAACAGCGGCGCGATCCCCGCTGAGGACGATCCGAGATTAATCCCGACGTTGATTTTCTTGACGCCGGAATCGCCGGACGCGGTCCATGCCCGTCCGACGACCTGGCCTGCGTGGAGGCGGTTCAACGCGCCGGGCGAGACTGCACGACCGACTCCATCGCCGTCGCCGACTACGATAACGTCGCCCTTGCTGACAAAACCGGTGACTCGAACCGGCGCTTGCCCGATAAAGACAACGGGCACGTGCGTTTCCCGATACTGATCGCCGGGGTAATTGCCTTCGATGATCGGTGCGGTGCTGATCACGGAATAATGATCCGCTCCGTCGAGCGATTTGGAAACGCGACCCGCGTGAATGCCGACAATGTCACCCGCGACAAGTGGTTCCTTTTCATCAAGCTTGGGCAGCCATTCCGCGTAATCGCCGGCGCCGCTGACGAAGCTGATACCGCCCGCATTGTTGCCCCGAATGCTGCCGACGCGGACATCGTTTCGGCCAAAGAAAGTCAGGAAATGGTCGCGAAAGGACGGATTCGAGAAGTAGCTGCTCTTGATGGCCAAACCACCCAGTCTCAAGTTGAAACAAGCCCCAACACATTCACGCGTGTTTTCGATATACGCAACGTGGGCCGAGGGCGGAATCGGATCGCTCGCGGTATTGGCGATGGTGGTCGCGCTACCGCTTACATGCAGCTTGTTGGCGACGGGTTCCGGCGTCCCGATTCCGACGCGTTCCTGGACAATCATGCCATTGGGGAACGCGGTCTCAGTTCCGGCATAGGTGAAACCGATCGCAACGCTGCCTCCAACGTCCAACCTGTTCTGCGGAGAATTCGTCCCGATGCCCACGCGGCCATCGCCGCCAATACGCATGTTCTCAGTGAACGCGGCGCTCTCGCCAAAACCAAATGCAATATCCGCACTATCATCGATACCGTGTATTTGGAACAAATTCGACTGAATGCCGAAACCGTAATGTTCCCCATCCGAACCCCATAGGCTGATCTTGTCGCCCAGGGTGCTGGCGAAAGACAAAGGTGCGACTTCAGACGCTCCGACGCCGATGCCCACACTGCCGGCTTCCAAGCTCTCACTGACGCGCGCAGTTCCTTCGACCGTTAGTCGTTCCGTAGCCTGATCCGTGCCGACACCGACGTTGCCGCCGTTGGCCACGAATACGGCGGCATTCGCGCTGCCGGGCGGGTTTAGTTGCGTGGCGACCGTCGCGTGAAGCGCGTACGCGATTGGGTTGATCGGAACGTCCGGCGTCAACACATGCGTGCCGTTTCCGTTTTGATCGTCAAACCAGACGCGCAGGACGATCGACTCATTCTCGTCGAAAACCGACGGTGGAATCGCGGTCATGTTGGTGAGCGATGTATCTCCCAACGCGAGGCTGTACACACCATTGACGACGCTCAACGCAACGCCGTTGGCCGGAGTTTGAGGGTGGGTTACGACACTACCGTCACTAATCCAGAGGTATCCGTCTGTCCCGGCCTGGACAATGGCGAATCGAAACGCGCCGAGACCGGTGAAACGCTCACCATTGACAGCGACGACACCCTGATGATGCAAGTTCGTTTGCCCCGCCGCCATCGTGGCAACGGTACTCAAGCTGACAACAACCAACACAACCATGTTTTTTCGAAGCACGGGAAACCCCCTTCCAGTAACAAGCGGCGGAATCCAATCCGCGCGCGGATCGTCAAACAACGACCGCCGCGAACCGCCGGTACGGCGAATCAAACTGTCCGCACACAACGGTACCCTCGCCCACCCAGCTTAGCCGTGTCGCGTGCGACACGATCCGAATCCGCTTGGACATCTACGCGTGCGACACGAACGAAGTCATCACAAAGCGTCGCCCACCAGCGGTTCGAATAGATGCACCGATTGGTATGTATCTACGCTGTTACCCCCCAACGGTCGCCTGAAACACACCGAAGTCCAGCACATCAACATCGAAATCGTTGTCGAAGTCCGAACAGCCGCAGTCACTGTCCAAGCCGCCCCCGTCAGGCCCGGTGGCGCAGTCGAAGAATGCGCTGAAATCCGCCAACTCCAACGACTCGCAGGAATCGAGCAGCCCGTCGCCATCGCAATCGCCCGCCACGCCGGTGGCAAGCTCGTGGCCATCGTCAATCATATTGTTGTTGCAGTCGGACCATTCATACGCACCCATGTCCAACTCCCCATCGACCACACGCATGCCCCGATCGAAATCGAACGACAACGCCTGAAGAGCGCCCTCGGCATTACGCTGCGGGTCAAGCGGCAGCGAAAAACGGCGGCCGCGATTGATATTCGGTGAACTCGACGTCAAACGCAGATTGCCGCCCAATTCGTCGATGAACGACGGATCGCTGTCGAAGTTGCCGCTGACGGGAAGATCGAAAATATCCAAACCTTCGATCAGCGTGAAACTGACACCCGGCGAACCGCCCGCAATCTGCTCGGACTCCGCCCCTGTGCCAGCCTCCACAGTGTTGCCCCACAATACGGAGTTCGTCACCGACGGATTGCTGTTGAGGTTAGCAATGCCAGCGGAAAGACCCGGAGCATCCGCCACCACACGGTTACCGACAATCGTGGAACTGTGAATCGAAATGGAAGAGTCCGAATTGTAGATCGCACCGCCATCCGCCTGCGCTTCGTTGTCGTAGAACACGGTGTTGACGAGCACGGATCGGCTGTCGTCGTTGTACATTCCGCCGCCATTGATTCCGGCAGTGTTACCCTCGAATCGGCAATTCGTAAGGACCGGAACGCTGTTGTCTTCAACGAATACGCCGCCGCCGTTTTCCGTCGCGGTGTTGCTCTGAATCAAGCAGTCCGTAAGTTGCAACGTCGCATCGGCAGAGGCGAACAGGCCGCCGCCGATGAGGGCTGCATTGTTGCGAAAGACACAATTCGTAAACGCCGAAGCACCCGCCTGGGACTGCGAAACCGCCCCGCCGCGTCCTGTGGCGGTATTCAATTCAAATATGCAGTTCGCCACGTTCGGAGACGCAAAAAAGGTAAACAATCCGCCGCCGCGACGCGTGTTGACAATGCCGCCGTTCGCATTGCCGTCCCGCACGGTAAAACCGTCCAATATCGCCGATGCGTCAGCCGGTGTGGGAATTTCTTCCGCAGCCACCACATGAAAACTGTTCTCATCCATGCCATCCGGGTCCACATCGTTGCCCAACAGGTCGCCGCTCAAGACCGTTACGTTCGCGACCGGATCGCGCTGCTGAATGTTCGTTTCACCGCCCGCGAACCCACCGTACACACCAACGCACGACCGCAGCACAAACGAATCGCTACGGTTCGCGCCCGGTGCGTACGTACCCTCCGCCACCCAAACTTCGACAACGTCCGTCCCGTTGGCGGCGTCGGCGGCGGCAAGGGCCGCTTGAAGATCATTGAACGCATTGTCCCAATCCAAACCGTTGTCGGCACCCCCCGCATCGATATCCACAAAAATGCGCACGGTGGGCGCGTCCACCGCGTCGGGAGTCATATCGCCGTCACAGTCGGGATCGCATTCGTCCGGCAGACCGTTCAAATCCAAATCAGCACTCGTGCCGCAACCCGCCACCATGCTGCACGCACCGTTCAACGCATCACAACTGATGCGACAAGCGTTGGCCACCTGATCGACGGCCAAACAATCGTCACACTCGTCCGGGATGCAATTGTCGTTGGCGTCCAAACTGATGCGCACGGCTATGTCGCATTCGTCGTCGATCCCGTTGTTGTTGCAGTCCAACCCGGAGCCGCCGTAGCAAGCAGGCGGACCGCTGGCTGCGTGGTGGAAGCCGACGTCCAGCGTGTACGGTCCGCCGGTCGAGGGGCCGTCCGTGCCGATCCAATCCAACGTAGCGATGATCGAATACAGATTCTCATCTCCCACCGGCCCGCCGCTGGCAAATGTACCGCCCGAGCTGAGGCTCACCGGCGCGAACGAATACGGACAGTCGCTTGCACCGCCCTCCGCCGGTTGCGACGGAACGGGCTGAGCGACGGCTGCATCGACCGCACCTTCAACCAGGGCATATGGACTGGTCGCCTGATCGGGTTGATTCGGCGAATCCTGTTCGGCGGCGATAACGTGCAACGACCCGAAAATCAGTGACACAACAAATGTACAGCGCAAAAGCATAGAAAATCCCTCACTCGAATTGGTGAAAGCCTAAATCCTTATGTTCCATGAGGATGCCAATCGGCCCCTCTCCGCAAAACAACTCATCCTCGCCGATGCCGCGTCCCGACAGCCTACTCGCCGTCCGGCGTAGCGCAGCCAACGCTGAACGCGTGCTGAAACGCACCCCAGTCACGGAGATCGACATCTCCATCACTGTCGAAATCGAACGGATCACACCCCAAGCCCAAGCCGCCCGCCTCACCGGACAGGCAATCACCCCAGGCGTCATAGTCCGTCTGCCCTACCCGAGCGTCACAATCCACATCGCCGGGGACGATACACGCGAAATACAAGCCGAACGGGGCGCACGATTGCGTTTCGATGTTCACAAACCCGTTGGCCACCGTATCGGGCACGACAGCGATCTCGATCATGTCGGGGCCTGCGTAATTTATTGGCACGCCTAAGGTTACCGTAATCACAGGGCCGCTTGCAAACCCGTTCACGCAATTAATATTCAATGAACATTCATTGACGCATCCCTGCCCCGCGTTTTCTCCCCCGATGCAGGTTCCGGCGATACAGTCTCCGCCGGGACAATCGCAGACACCGCCAGCGACGCCCTGGGCGTCGACGCAAAAGGCTCCGATAACCGCGTTGGACAATTCGAGGTCCACGACGCCGGCGGGGTAGCCCGGTCCGGAGAGCGAATTTGCGGTCAGGATCGCCGGCAGTGCGGCTGGGGTGCTGTCGTCGAACCCGCTGACAGCGTAGACGCCATGCCATGACCGCGACTGGTAGATCAATCCCTGTGCCGAGAATTCCAAACGCAGGACGGCGGAGTTGTTCACATCGTTTGCGTCGGACTGTAAGTGAACCTGCAATTCGATGGTGTCGCCCGGCTCGACGAAAACAGCGGCAGGGCCGTCGGTCATCGCAAATATGCGGTAGTCGGCTGACGCGATTTGTGCGACGAGCAGACAAACACACATTATCCAAATCGAGCGAATCGAGCGAATCGTGTCGCACGCGACACGGCTAAGCGGGGCACGGTGATGGAAGACGCTTGCAGCGCGACTTACTACGCTAACCATTTTGGCTGCCCTCCGTTCCGTTGATGCGGTGGGCGATGACGGCCAACACGTCTTCCGCGTCGAAGGCGTTCTTGTTGGTGGTCGATGGTTGGAATAGTTTCGACGGTCTCTTGCGCTCGTGGAGGCCGAACACATCGAACACTGCGCCGCCCAATTGGGCGTCGGTGCGTACGCGCCGTTTGATTCTCGTGCTCTGATCGGACGCGTTGGTGTTTTGGGTGGAGACTTGTTCCCCTGTCGCCCCGGGCAGCGAATGGATGCGACGGATGTCCTTGCGATTGTCGCTGAACAAGTCGAACCGCCTGAGATTGCGACCGTTCGTGCGCATGGTGGTCAGTGGCTCCACATCGATTGGGGCTTCTGCTGCGTGGTCGCTGTCGAAGGTTTCCGGCGGTGGCGCGAAGGTGCCCGAGTCGTCTGGATCGAGGTCGCCGGCTGCGAAAGTATTCGGCTGAGTTGAGGCAGCGGGCAGCGGCTGAATTTGCGGATCGTCTATCGCGGTCGCGTTGTTGCCGCGTTGGGCATCGACGATGGCAACGTCGGCCAAGTCGAACGCACCGTCGCGATTGACGTCGGCACGGACGTGTTGAATGTCGCTCCCGTCGAAGATTGCACCCGAGCTAATCAAACTTCCTAATGCGCCGATGTCGCTGTTGGTTACCCGCAGGTCGTCGGTGACATCGCCGACGAGGGCTGTGATGATGCGGTCCGCGTCACCGGCGAGCGGCATCATTGTTTCGGTCCGCGGATCGATTACAGCCATCACACCGTCAATCGCCACAACGTAGCGGCTGAAATCGGGCAGCGGCTGGCTGAACTCGATAACGCCCACGGTGTCGCCGTCGCGTGTGCTGGTTGATACCACGATGCCCGCGAGATTGACGGATTGATTGTTGACGTCGAGGCCGGCGACGCTCACCGCACCGGGCGTGAACGTGGCTGGATCGATCGGGCGGCTGAACTCGACGAGCAGCGTGTTGACGCCGCCGTCGCGCGGTTCCGAGAAGGTGCCATCGTCCGCGATCAACAGGGAGGCTTCGTTGCCTGCGTGGTCACCGGCTGATCGCCAGATGTCGAGCGTGAGATCCGAAACAACGACATTGAGCACTTCGGTCGTGGAGCCGCCGTCGTTGTCGAAGACGGTGACGATGACTTCGTATTCGCCCGTCTCATCGTATTGATGATCCAGGGAGAATTGGCCGTCGATCACAGGGGTCGAATCGGCTGACCCGTCGCCGAAGTTCACGGTGGCGGTCAGCAGATCGTTGATCGCGTTGGGTGTCGCGTGGATGCCCGCGTCGTCGGCAAGTCCGCTGATGACGAGCGATTCGCTGAGTGCCACCGGCGCGATGCCGTCAAGATTGAACGTGGGCGCGACGTTGGAGACGTTGACCTCGACGGTGGTGGTGTCCGAATCGCCGGAATCGTCGGTAACGGTCAGTTGGACGATGTACGCGCCGTCGTTCTCAGCCAGGAATCCGTAATTCGGGCCTGTGTTGGACGGCGAGAAGTTCACCTGTCCATTGCCGGACATGACCATCCATTCGAAGGTCAGTGCGTCGTTCGCGCCCGCGTCGGAACCTGCACCCTGAATCAAGGCCGGCGAGCCTTCGGCAACGTTGGCTGGGAAGTTTACGATCTCAGCCACCGGGGCTACGTTGAGCACATCGATGACGAAGTTGTCCGAACCGACGAGCAATCCGCCGTCGAACACGTCGAACGCAACGTCGTACGATCCGTCATCTTCGGGGGTGAAGGCGAGGTTCAAAGCGTCGCCGGCGACCTGCTGCCCGTTGGGGCCGTCAATTTGCCATGCGTAGGTGAATTCTTCCGCACCCTTGAGCGGATCGAAAACGGTGGCGGACAGATCAACCGTCTCGCCCTCGAAGAACGGGCCTGCGGTATCGACGAACGTCGCGACCTGCGGAGGCACGTCGCCGACGACGATTTGGACGACATCCGCATCGCCGGCGTCGTCTTCGTCAGACGCGACCAGCGACACGGTGTACACGCCATCGTCGATCGGCGTGAAGGAGAAGGTTGTGCTGCCGTCCGGAAGCAGTTCGCCCGAGCCGCCCGGAATCTGTTGGCCATTGGTTGATTCGACGCTCCACAGGAACGTGATTTCGTCCAGATCGATCGCGAGATCGGTCGCGGACCCGGCGACGGTGACGGGTGTGCCTTCGTCCACGACGCCAGCGGGGAAGTCATCGATGGTGGCTGTCGGCGGCAGGTTGTTGACGGTGACGTCCACATTGACCGACGAAACGTTGTCGCCGTCGGAGATAGCCACCGTCACGGTGTACACACCGTCGTCGGCGTACTGGTGCGAAAGCGAGAATGTGCGGTCGGGGTTCAAAGCCAGCGGTTGCGGACCTTGGCCGTCGCCGTAATCCACGATCGCGGTCCAACTGTCGTTGGGGGCGTCATTGAAGGAGCCGTCGATTGCGAAGGTTCCTCCTTCGTCGAGCACGTCGTTCACACCGGGAATGACATCGAGTGTCAGGCTCGGCGCGACGTCGTTCACGGTAATCACGACCTGTTCGGTATCAAAGGCTGCGTCGTCGTCGGTGGCGGTCACCGTAACGGTGTAGGTGCCGGGCCCGTCGGCGGCGAAGACGAGTTCACCGTCGGCGTCGTCGGGAACGACCTGCCCGTTGTCGGACACGACCTGCCAAAGCACGGTGTGACTGTCGTCGCCGATGTCGTCAATCAACGCATCGAGCGTGATGGTGTCGCCTTCGTCGTAGTTGTTGGGGAAGCCTGCATCGTTGGACACGATCGTCACGGTCGGGGCGACGTTGCCCGAGGCGACCAACGCGGTGGCGGACAATGTTCGGAACGGATCGTTTCCGTCATTGACGGTCAACCTCACGGTGTACACGCCATCGTCGATCGGTGTGAAGCTGAACGCGGGCTGATTGCCCGGTGCGATCAACTGGCCGTTATCGGCTTCAACGGTCCATGCGTATTGAGCGTTGGCGATGCCTGCTTCGGCGGACAGCAGCGCGTCGAGCGAAACCAGATCGCCTTCGTTGACTTCGGCGTCGCCGAGCAGGCCGTCGATGCGGACAGCCAATCCTTCGACGACTTCGAATGCCAATCCCGGTCGCGTCGCGACTTCGTGCAGAGGTGTGACAACGTTGGTGGTGATGGATTCAAGCCCGCGAATCTCGTTCGATCGCCAGAGGTCGGCTGCTTCGGTGCCGTTGCGCGCGACGTAGTAAAGTGATTGGCCATAGGACGGAACGTCGGTCAGCACGTCGTCAAAGACGGTCAGGAACGAAGGTGAAGACGAGCCTGTGGGATTGATGTCGGCGGCCACCTCGGCGACTTGGCCGTCGATGTACATGAGTTCCCGGCCTACGCCTCCCTGTGCGGCTGCGAAGTACAACGTGTTGTCGTAGGCGACGAGGTCGCTGGGGGACGAAGACCCGACGCCGCCTCGAATGTCGAAGCCGACCAGGTCCATCGCAGCACCTGGTGAGAAGCGGAACAGTTCGCGACCGATCGACGGTTCGTTGGCGACGAAGTAGAGGTCTTGGCCAATGACGGTGAAGTCGGCGGGGTTGGTTATGTCCTGATCGTAGAAGTTGTCGTCAAGCTGGTTGAAGCGGAAGCGAACGGGCACGACCGGTCCGCCGTCGCTCTGCTGAGCACCGAAGTACAACGCGGGGAAATCCACACCACCGCCGTCGTACACAGCCAGATTCGTGGGTGACGAGCTGCCCGGGCCTGGATTGATGCTGATCAACTGCGGTGCGGCGGCTGGCCCTTCGAGTCGCCACAGTTCGCGACCGGCATCGTCGCGCGTGGCGACGAAATACAGCGACGGCGGGAGCAGCACGTCCTGATCGTACACGATCAACTCGGCTGGGTTGGAATTGCCGGTCGGGTTGATGTCGGCCACCAATTCGACCTGGGGCGATTGGCCTGTGAAGAACAACCTGTACAGCTCGCGATCGCCATTTGAGCCGGTGGCGGCGAAGTACATGGAATCGCCGAAAGCGGTCATGTCCGTCGGCGTCGCGTTGCCGGACGGGTTGACTGTGATTTCCTGCACGCTGGTTTGACCCTGCCCATCGACCGTCAGCCGTTGAAGTTGGCCGTCGCCGCCGAAGTAGAGACTGTCGCCGAACACTGCCAACGATACCGGATCGTTGCCGGTCCAGACGGTGGTTGCCGTGTCGCCGTCGAAGCGAAGGAGTCGGCCGTTGTCTGCCCCGAAGTAGAGGGCGCCGGCGAACTCGACCAATCCCTCGCTGGTGATATCGTCGCCATTGAGGACGTCGAGAAGTTCGGTGTAGAGTTCTTCGTCATCGCTTCCGCCATCGGTCTGAATCCAATTCGTATCGGGGAGGACGATTCCGACGGCCTGTTCGTTGCTCGTCGGGCGAAAATCGAGATCGGTGAAGACGAAGTTGCCGTCCACATCGCTGACGGTGATGCGCTCGAAACCCTCGTCGTACACGCCGTTGCGGAACTCATCCAAGAACAGCGTCAAACCTTCAACGAAGTCGTCCGACGCGAGGCCTGATCCGTCCTGCTGCAGGCCGGAGACACTGCCGTAGGCTGCTCCGACGCCCACGTGCAGGTCGAAACGCCTTTCCGCGAATCGACCGCCGCCGTTTTCGTCGGCCCGAACGGTGACGACCACCGAGCCGGTGAAGCCGGGCGTGGGCAGGAGTGTCAGCGTTTGGCCCTGCACCAACGTCGTCACGTTCGGATCGTCGGTCTCGGCTGAGAACGTCACCGGTACCAATGGGCTAACCAGATTCAGCGCGTTGGGTATGACGATGTTCTGACCGGCTGGTGTGAACTGAGCGTCGATCGGCGACACGGCGAACAGCGTGTTGTCGAGCGATTCAGTCACGACGGCGTCTGAGATGGTGTCGCTAGTATCGTTGTTGTCCGCGACGCGCAGGCGCAGCTCGTCCAGCAGGTATTGAAGCGTGCGGTTGTCGAGCGAGGCGTTGCCCGCGAGGTTGACGACTTGCAGGTTGGGGAACGGATCGACGCGGCCGACCGCGATCGCATCGGCGGCTGTCGTGCCCTGCTCGCCCGGTACGGTGGACAGCTCGATGTCGAAATCATCGCCGACGAGATCGGCTGTGAACAAGTTCTGCCAAGCCACGCCGGGCAAGCCCAGCGGATCGGAGTTCCTGTCGACCTCCAAGCCGAGCAAGTCTTCCGCGATACTGTTGGCGGCGGTGATTTTCACTACCACATCGTCGCCAAGACCTACGGTGCGCAGCCAGACTCGATCGCCGACGCGGATCGCTCGGATGGAATCGTTCGGGAGATCGGGCGAGAAGAACAGCGCATTGGCGAGGCTACCATCCACGTCGTCCACGAGTTCGTTGATATTGTCCGTGTCGGGTGCATCATTGACGATGACATTGAGCGAAATCGGATTCTGCGTGACACCCGTAATGCTCAAAGTGAACGTAGCTTGGGCACCGAGATTGCCGTCGACCGGCAGCGATGTGTCACCGCGAATGACGGCACCGAGATCGATCAGGAACGTGTCGTCCGCAGGGGAGGCAGCCTGATCGATCATCGCGGTCGGCGGCGGTATCACTTCGTTGGGGTTGGCCGGTACAAAGTTGGGATCGATGACTTCGCCGCTGGCTTCGTACGCGACTGTGTTGCGACTTTGATCCGCCGGCCAGGTTGCGTAGACGAGGTAGTCCCCGGAGGGCAGATTCTGGAACTGGGAAATCGCCGTTGACGTGTCGTCGCCGTTGAAGAGAACACGGTAGTCGCCCTCGATCGCGCCAGCATTCTCATCATGCAGCCAGCCCGGTCCCTGTTCGCTGTATTCGAGATCGTTGTCGTCCACCAGATAGACACCGACCAGATCACGAAGCTCTGCAATGTCATTATTGGCCAAATCAATCCAGCGCAGATCGGACGCGCCAGCCAACGCGTTCAGTGAGAAGAAGCCGGTCTCGACGTTGTCGGCGATGGCATTGTCGTCGAGGTACACGTACTGCAAAGCGTTCATGCCGCGCAGCGGCTCGATATCATTATTGATGTTGTTGTCAGACGCGCTAAGCCAGCGCAGGTTGACCAACTGATCGATGTGCGAAAGGTCCAGTCCGTTTCCGAGCGTGTCGATGTCGTCCACACTGAGGAACTGCATGTTCCGCAGCAGCGACAGAGGCTGAAGCGGTTCGATGGGCAGCAACGGCAAAACCGATTCATTCAACTGCGAAACGATGGGACTACGATCGACGTCGAAGTAACGCAATCCTCTAAGGCCAAGCTCACCCTGCGTTTCACGCTCAGGGCGGATGCCCGGCAGGACGAAGCCGATGTTCTGGAGATCGTTGTCCGCTAGGCTGAGGTATTCGAGGTTGACTGCGTAATCGAGACCTTGCAGGTCGTCCACGGTATCGCCCACGATGGACAATCCCAAACCGCTGAGATTCAACTCGCTGAGTTGGGTCAGGTCGGTGGCCAACAACGGTCTGGGAATGCGCTCGGTTCCGGAGGGCGTCAGCGTGGTCAAGCCCAGCGCGTCGGCGATGATGAATTCCAGATCGATGGGGGCGGTAGGTGAAAACTCAACCTCGAAATTGTCCGGGCGGGCGATCAGACTGCTTTCCTCGCCGGGCGCGGGTTCGGGCCTGCGTTCGATGTTGGCCGGCAGGAGGTCGTCGATTTCCGCGTTGCCGGTCACGATGCCCGGGTCACGCAATTCGAGTTCCTCACCGGTGAACGCGTCGATACCCAAGCCGCCGAAGATTCGATCAACGTAGCTGTTGCCGGTGATGATATCGTTGCCCTCTTCACCGTAAATCTCGTCACGGTCGGAAGGCACGTCGGCATCGCCCAGCTTGGGCGGCGAGATTTCAATCACATAATCCAGACGGGCGGGGCGATTCTCGGCGTACAGCGACTCGAACGGATCGTACACGCGGATGAAGTACTCGCCCGCGTCGAAATCACGCATGTCCACGATGGACGGGCCTGCTTCTGTGCGGAAGTTCTGTCCCTCAAACGTTCCTTCGATCACGCGCGTCCCGGTCAAGCGATGGCCTTCAGCGTCGAAGACATCCACAACCACGCCACTACGCGGCGCGACGTTGAACTCCAGTCGCGTTCTGTTGCCAACGCTGAGTTGTTCGACAAAGAGCGGCAGCGGCGTGTTCGCTTCCAGCCGCAGCGTGATGCGCGTCTTGCCAGCCGCCAGAGCATCGCGAATGTACTGCGTCAAGTCGAACGTGACGACGAAATCAATCGCGTCCGTGCTCGTCGGCCAATCCGTCTCGGTCCGCTGCAACTGCTCGAAGAATGCGTTGCTTCGACTGGCGTCGGCCGGCGACACGTTCAGATCGCCCTCTTCATCCAACAGGCTGACCGTCAGTGTACCCGGGTTGACCTGTGAATCGGTATGGGCGACGAGCAGATCGAGCATCGCGTCCTCAATCAGCGAAACGTCGTCGATGTAACCGAGCAGATCCGACAGGTCGATTTCCAGAATTCCCACACGCCCTGCGGCTCCGCCGACTTCGAGGCTGTCACCGAAAGAGGCGGGCGGATTGACCACCGTGAACGACGTGCCGTTCGCGTTAAGCGTGCCCTCGTCGATGCGAATCGTGTTCTGACCCGCGATGGGTGCGGTGGAATACGATCCGCCGAGCGCAGGCCTCGATGTGTTCAAAACATTCGTTTCGCGGTCGCGGTCGAGAACGCGAATCTGGTTACCGATCTGCCCGTCGCCGAGCGTCACGAAGCGTTGCCAGTCCTCGAACTCGTACCGGCCCGCCGCTCCTTCACGCAGACCCAACACGTCGTTGGTGGCATCGTTGGTCGACTCGATGGACAGCTCCGCCTGACTACCGCCGCCGGTGGTGGCCAGCCGCAGGCGACCCTCGTCCAGCTCAGCCGAGACCTGTGTGCCGAGAATCTGTTGGCCTACGAAGGTAATGCCCATCACCGCGTTGATGTCGTCGATCAGGTCTTGCGGCGAAGCGTTGTTCGGATCGTCGGCGATGCTGACCGGATCGGACAACACACCGTTTACTACCAATCGGAAATCCACCGACTGCCCCGCTCCCAGCCGACCGTCCGCCGGCAGGCCTACACTGCCGACAAGCGCGCCGGCGTTGTCCAGCACGGACGCTTCACCACGGAACGGCTGACCCGTCGGCGGATCGACCACATAGATGCCGCTGCCCGGCACATCGCGATTGGTCAAAAACGTGATGCCGCTGACCGGAATCTGAGCCTCACGCCCAGTGCCACCGTACACAACGTACACACGACCCGCATCGCGATCAGCACCGTTAGGCCCACTATCCGCATTACCCGTGGAAACATCCGCGAGCGGCGCGCCGATGACAAGTTCATTGATACCGTTGCCATCGATATCCAGGCTCGGCGACGCGGACAGCGTACCGAATCGATCCTCAGCCGACTCGCCTTGCAGCAACACATCGGCTGTCGCGATGGAGAGCGACAGCACGGGGTCGTTCACAGCCACCTCGGCACCGGACCAGAAGATGTGCACGTACCCCGGCTCGAAATCTTCGAGGTTTTCTGGCTGAATCTCCACCGGTGATGAGTTGATGACACGCACCGGTTCGCCGACGGCCAAGTCCGTACGGCCGTCGCCGTCGAAGTCGCCCGCGCTGAGGTAAAGATCACCCTGGACAAACTGGTCGGCCGGCACGTTGCGATCAATCGTGACCAGCAGATTGTCCAAGTTGTTGAGCACAGGCGGCGCGGAAGTCGGTTGAATCGCGAACTGCTCGGACCCGCCCAACAGGAGCACGCTCGATGACTGCACCGAGGATTGCGTGGTGCTCGACACACCAAAATCGTCGTAGCCGTCGAAATTCACATCACCCAGCGCGAAGACCCCGCCGCCGAGCGACACATCCTCCCAGACATAGTCCGACTGAACCAAGTTGTTGTTGGTGCTGTCCAGAAAAATATTCGATGCGGCTGTGTCGCGCCCGAGAATCAGATAAACCCGACCCGTGTTGGCCTGCCCGGGATTGACGTCGTATCGCTGATCGCCCAGGAGCAGATCCTCGAAGCCATCGCCATTCACATCGCCGATCGGCGTGGAGATCAAATCGCTGCGTCCGAATGCCCCCGGATCGTGCAGGGTGTCGGGACGCAAACGCACCATCGCGTTGTTCTGATTCAGGCTGCCCGCACCGGTCAACTGCTCACCCGAAAACAGCATGCCGACCACGTTGCCGCCGATGTTCACATCGCGCTGCCATTGCACCAGAATGTCGTCGTTGCCATCGCCGTTCCAATCGAACGCATGCACATACAGCTCGTCCAGAGAAGCCGCCACCGCGATCGGAACCGAAATCTGGTACTCCGCGTACGTAGCGTCCAGATTGCGACCGAAACCGTCAACTTCGGGACTGCGACCCGGAATAACCGAAACGATCCAGTTGGCTCCCGCGTCACGAACGAATACCAGATCGTCTATGCCGTCGCCGTCAATGTCGCCCATCGTCTGAGCCGGTCGCCCCAAGGCTGAACCATCCACAACAATGGCGGAGCGTCCAGCCACGCGGAACAGGTCGGCTGCACTTTCCAGTTGATTATCTGTATCGAACGAAACCTCGAAATTGAATTCCTCGCCGCGAATCAGCAGGTCGTTGACCGTGTCGCCGTCGAGGTCCAGCGTGTCCGCGCGGAACAGGCTGTTGGAGTCGATAGGCCCGAGCAGAATGTAACTGTCGCGGGCACCTTCGCCCGAACCACTGACGATGAAGTCCAGCACGCGGTCGTTGTTAATGTCGCCGATACGCTGAATGATCGACAGGCCGTCACCTTCGTCGAGAATGATGTCGGGGTCTTGCTCGTCCACGACCGCCCCATCAAGGCCTTCCAGCGCGAACGAATCGGTCAGCAGGGATTCGACAGGAACCAAACGCACAGCGTCGGCGATGACCACGCCGGTGGCTTGATTGCTCAACTCGACGCGTACGCTGCCGTCCTCGACCGTGAACACGCCCAGCCGTTCCCAAGGCCAACCGCGTGCTTCGCCGTCCTGCGGTGCCAGCCGCTGATTCACATCGACCGTATCAGCCGGCGTGTCGTCACCGTCAACATAGATTGAAAACGGTGCGTTCGGTGCGAACAGATTGTTCGGGTTGACCGCGTCCCCGGGCCAAGTTGCGAAGACTTCATACGAGCCGGACGCAAGATTCTCAAACGACCACGACGCAACCGCCGACGCAACACCGCTGCCGGCATGCACGCGCAGGTCGCCGCCGAACCCGTTCAGCCCCGGCGAATCGGACCACCCGCCGCCCGTTTCCGCGTAAGCTTCGTCCAGCGCGTTGTCCACGAGCGTGCGTGTCGGAATGTCAATGCCCGTCGAAGCGGGTCTGTTTTCGGAAAGCGGGTTGGCCAAGTTGGCAGCGAAATCGAAATCCTCACGCAGGAGAGGATCACCGATGATCGCCCCGCCGCCCAGCAGAGCACCGTCGTCCGGCGTGTTGGGCGGCAACTCGCTAAACGGCGACAGCACATCGTAGGTATAGTCGGCTGGATTGTCCGGATCGCCGCCCTGCAGCAACACCCCGAAACCCGCACGGTTGCCCGAAAGTTCGTCATCGCCCGCGCCGCCGAGAATGCGATCATCGCCCTCACCGCCGGCGATGAAATCCTTGCCGCCCTCTCCGTAAATCACATCCGGACCGGCACCACCGTAAAGCCAATCCTTCCCATCACCACCGCGAATCTCTATGGACTGATAGGCGTTGGCCGCGTCTTCGACATCGCCGCGTGCGATGCCCCATGTCTCACCGTTGAGCACATAGTTGGCGTCCGCATGAACCACATCAACACCGTCGCCAGTGTCGATCACGGTGCGCTCAATCTCGCGCGATTGGAAGAATCCGTATACCTGTTCAAATATGCCCGTTTCCGGATCGACCACGAAGGCGTCGTTACCCGTGTCCCAAATCAATGCCGTCATGCGGTAGCGATGCAGGAATCGGTCATAACCAATGGCCACGAAATCACGGATAGGCGTGCCCGAGTCGTCTTCATCGCCGCCGAGGTACAGCACCTGATCGTCGCCGTCGCCACCGATGTAAATATCAGCAAGGGCTGCGTCAGCAGCCTGCACATCGCCCAGGAAGCGTGGGTCACCGCTGCGCCCCGTGCCTGGAATCTCCGGCAGGAAATCAGGGATGACCTGGAAAATATCGTCGCCGTCGCCGCCAAACAGAAGATCGCTGGCCTGACGGTCCGCCCCGCCGGAAAGCACATCGTTACCCGCCCCGCCGAGCACCCAATCTTCGCCCGTGCCGCCGCGTAGACGGTCGTTGCCCGCACCACCGACGATCACATCGCGACGATCAAGCGGCGTTTGGCCTGATAATTGGACAGCCTCACCAGCCGCCAGATTGACGCGGGACGGAATGACGAGGTTGGACAGCGATGCCAGTTCGTAGCCCGCCGCCGTCGGATCGTTGACACCGTTGCCGTCCAGATCACGCGGCGTGACTGAAACACGGATGACATAATTGCCCGCAGGCAGACCAGCTAAGTCCAGCACCTGCGCCCCGCGGTTGATAACCGCGACTTCCGCCCCGAAATCGACCAACTCGCCGAGTTGGATCGTGCCCAGTTCATCGCCAAGCACACCTTGATCGAGTTCGCGGAAAAGGGTGGCCTGCACATCGCTGAATTCGCCGACTGAGCGAACGCGAATGCCTTCACCACTTCGGCCGTCCGCGTCGAGCGTCAGGCGATACCACGCTTCGTCGCCGGGCAGAGTGAGGCTGTCGTCCACGATCGGCAAGACCTGATCCAACGGCGGAAGCTGGAACGGATCCTGCAACGTCGTCCCCGACGGCGCTGAAGCCCCCAATTCAAGCTCAAGGTCGTAACGCGCTCGACCATCGCCGGTGACGCGAATGAAGTAGACATCGTCCGTGTTGGACGCGTCGTTGTCCGGCTCGGGTGTCGGGTCGAGCAGCAGTTCGATTTCATCATTGATAACACTGCCGGAGACGATCGGTGAGGCTTCGTTGTCACGGAACACCGCGATGGTCACTTCCGACTGCGGTGTGTGACTGATCAGGCGAATCGGATTGTCGCCGGCAGTCTCGCCCAGGCGGAAGCTGTACCAGTCCGCGTCGCTCACACTGTCCAGCGTGCCGCCGATCACTTCATCAATGCGGTTGATAGGCCTGTCCACGTCCAGAACCGCCGCCGTCTCGCGCGTGTCGCCGAGCGGCAGGCCATCGGGCGTGATCATGGTGTCGGCTGAGTCTTCAAGAGATGCAATGTTGAAAACCATCGCATAGTCGGTGACCACGTTGCCGATGGACTCAACGCGCACCCAGTATTCCTGTCCGCCTTCCAAACCGCTCAGCAGCGGCGCGGTGAACTGGTCCTGCCCGCTTTCCAGACCGAGCAGGTCGTTGGCAGCGAGATTCGCGTTGGTGATTGTGATCGTCACGTTCGGACCGAAACCGACCGTTGCAATCTGAAGCCGTTGATCGACCAGGGTGGCGTTGAAATTGTCCGTTTGAGCGGAAAGGGCTGCGTTGACGTCTGCCACCAGATCCTGCCGCGTTTCGTTGGTCGGATCGTCAACGACGGTGACGAGTGTGTTGTTGATCGTGAACTGCGCTGTCACGCCCGTACCCAGTCTGCCATCCACCGGCAACGACAGATTGCCCGCGACCGCCGCCTCTCCCGCCGGCTGACCGGACGCATTTTCGAGAGAGAATGACAGGTTCACGTCGAGATTGTCGCTTAACGGAATAAGCTCAAGCTCATCGCCGGGCGTCGTCGAGGGCGGAATGAACCGGTACCAGTCGATATCCGGTGCGTCAGCCCGGGCACTGTCAATCGTCAAGCCGCCGAACGCACTGTTGTTCAAGCCAATAGACTCGACGAGGTTTCCGTCTTCATCCGTCTCGCCAAGCGGGTAGGCGTTTTCGCGAATGTCGTTGCGTTGGCCGATTTCGTCAGTCTCATCCGGCAGGAACGACAGCTGCTCTTCGATGAGTACCGTGTCGTCGCCGTCGCCCGCATCCACCCAGACAGAGGTCTGCACCGTCTCGCCGACGATGATCGTGTCGTCCCCGCCGAGGGCGTCGATGATGATGGCCAGGAAGTCCTCCTGGCCGATCAATTCGTTGATAAGGTCGTAGGGCGAAAGCTCGAACGGATCGACCAGACGATCGCGAACGTCCATCGGAACATTGGCAGCCAGGTCGTCCTGACCCTGATTGTCGTCCACCTCGATCGCTTCGACCATCAACTGCGATTCCGCGTCGTAGCGCTCGTCCACAGGTTCGTGCGTCGCTTCGCCGCCGGCGTCGTAGGCGGTCGTATTGTCAAAACCACTGAAACGCGGGTCGAACGAGCCGTCCGCGCTGAGTGTCACCTGGTGTCTGCCGAAGAACGGATTGAACGGGTTGGTGACGAAGTCGATCTCGATGGTGTCGTCCGTCGCGGAAGCGCCAAGGTACCACACCTGATCCGTGTCGCGGGCGTATTCCTTCCACGTATCGTCGGAGAAGAGCAGTCCGTCCTCGTCCTGAAAAACATCGCCATCCCGCGTGATCAGCTGATCGCCGTCAACCCCGCCTCCGCCATTGCCGAACATGAAATCCAGGCCCGTACCGCCGTAGAACACGTCGGCCCGGTCCGGGTTGTCGTTGCCCAGCATGCGGTTCAACCCGGTGTCCTCGAACTCGCCCGTGACCGGATCGATCACACCGAACGGACTGTCAGCCGCGGGGTCCGAAGACCAGGCGTACATGAAGTTGGCTCCGACGCCGCCCACGAGATCATCGTTGCCCTGACCGGCGAAGAGATTGTCCACATCCAGAAGCGGATCACCCACACCGAAATCGCCCCATAAACGATCGTTGCCGGCCATCCCGAAAAGCGTGTCGCTTCCCGGTCCGCCCTCGATGCGATCGCGACCGGCACTGCCGGTGACTTGATCATCCCCAGGCCCGCCGCTGATAACCGTGACCCACGGATCGCCGGGGGTAACCAGCTTCAACTCGTCAATAGTGGTCTGACTGATGACGGCCTGTATCACGTCGTCGCCCATCAGTCCGGAAATCTGGAACTGCTCGACCAACGGCACGCCGTTAATATCGCGCCAACTGACACCGATCGATCGCCCGCCGTAATCGACATTGATCAACCGCACGCCGGGTCTGACCGCATCGCCAACACCGGAAAGATCATCAGTCAAGCCGAGGAAGTTCTGGGCAGTTGCGTTGGTGTTGCCGACTGCGATGGAACCCGTCACGCCAAGATCGTTCGTCTGAATGCGCAGCCGATCGCCAACGCGGACCGCCGACGCGATG
Source organism: Phycisphaerae bacterium (assembly GCA_029260215.1). Classification (GTDB taxonomy): domain Bacteria; phylum Planctomycetota; class Phycisphaerae; order UBA1845; family UBA1845; genus OFTM258. The sequence continues at coordinate 122,107 of JAJDDQ010000066.1, read as the reverse complement.
TTTTCATCTAACCCCGCGTTGGACAGTGCCAGGTTGATGGCATCGTCCACGGCGTTGACCAGTTGCGTGATGCTTTCGGAATCGTCCGGCACCATGACGAACACCGTCTGATTGTTCACGCCCGTGCCGTTGAGTGTCAGGGAAAACAGAGCTGTGAACGTTTCATTGACGTCGCTGCCGAAGGAACCGTCCAGCGGCAAGTCATCGGCCCCGGTGACGGCTGCGTCGAAGAACACCGTCTCGTCAATGCCCAGCACGTTGTTGGTGGTCGCGTTCGTATCGCTGATGAGGATTTCGGCAAACTCGCCCAGACCAGCCGTCTGAATTCGCAGGCGATCGCCCGCGCGAACCACCTGAACCAGACCAGCCGGCACACCAACGTTGACCAGTTCCGCCGTCAACGCCGCTCCGACGTCGGCCACCAGATCGTTGATGCTTTCGTTGGTTGGATCGTCGTTGACCACCACGGTCACGGTGGAGTTCGGCACACCCCCGCCAGCCACCGACAGCGTGAACGATGCCGCCACGCCTTCGCCCAGACGCCCGTCCTCGGGCAGGCTGAGCGTGCCGGTGACAGCTACATCCTGTTCTGTCAGGATAATTTCGTCGTCGAACACGGGATTGAGAAACGTTCCCGCCTTGTCGCCCTCGACCAGGAGAATGTCAACCTCGCCCGCGTCGTCAACGTCGCCTTCGATCTCGTTGCCGAAGAAGCCGTCGAAATCATCGCCAGCTACTCTGAAGTCACCGGCCACATCGAGCACGAGAATATCGACACCGTTACCGCCATAGCCGCGATCGTTACCGTCTTGTCCCTCGATCCAGTCCGAATCCCGCCCGCCGAACAACGTGTCGTTTCCACCGCCGCCGTAAAGCTGATCCTGTCCGAACCCGCCGTACAACCGGTCAGCTGCCCCGACATAAACCACCTCGCCCGACTCCGCCGCCCCAGGCGCGAGCGGCAGGGGCTGATTCAGAGCGGATTGCGTGTTGCGCGGGTAGGTCGGTCCCTCAAGATAGTCGCCGCTCAGATAATCGTTGCCGTCGTTGCCGAAGAGCAAGTCCTGACGCAAATTGCCGTAGAGGTAGTCACCGTCGCCGCCGCCGCGAAGCTCGTCGCCGATCTGGTTGTACTCGCTCGCGACGTTGATGCTCGGCGCGTAAGCGTACAGATAATCAAAGCCCGCCCCGCCCGACAGACGCTGACCGGCTTGATCGTTATTCCACTCGGGGTTGGCCAGCCATTCCACCGGCGTGAATGCGTCGAACAGTCGTCCCTGATCGGCGAACAGAAAGTCATCGCCCTGATCGCCGTAAAGCTGATCGATGCCCTCGCCGCCGCGAAGAATGTCGCTGTTCAGCCCCCCGCGCAGAATGTCGTCGTCGCCTTCGCCGCGAATACGATCGTCCGCGATGCCGCCATCCAGATAATCATTCCCGTCGCCACCAAAAACGTTGTCCGCATCCCAACCGGAGAAAATCCAGTCCGTGCTCGGGCCGCCGTAGATTGTGTCGACGCCGTCACCGATCGGATTGCCCTGCGGATCAAATTGCGTGCCGTTCCAGGAGGCTGTCGACAGGTTCACACCCTGACCGCCCAGCGGTGTGATGCGCAAAACACCGTAGCGCTCTTCGTACGTCGTGGCGTTGAAATCCTCAGCCTGAACGAAACCCGGGTCGCGAATGAAGTCGGTCGGATCGTCAAAGAACTGCCGGCCAAAGTCGGACAACGTCGCCCAGTCGAATCCGTTCAGCCCCGGCGCGACCGGAAGCTGCCCGCCCCAGATGACATCGCTGCCGTCGCCGCCCTCGCTTTGATTCTCGTCATCACCCCAAATGACGTCGTCGCCAAACCCGCCGATGATGATGTCCGCCCCTTCGCCCGCGTAAACGAAGTCGTCACCGTAGCCAGCCACAACATTATCATTGCCAGGCCCGACGATGCGCACGATGTCGTCGCCCTCGTCGGCGTATACCGTGCTGTTGCCCAGCGTGGTGATGTCGATGGTGTCGTCACCACCCGGAACCAGCGGATCCCCGAATCCGTCGCCCGGCGTCATGATGTCGCCCACGCCGTCGCCGTAGACCAGAATGTTCCCATTCCCGCTCGCGACAATGTCAATATCGTCGCCCGCCTGGCTGCCGAAAACCGTAATCAAACCGCTGCCGGCTGTGATGTCGATCACATCCACACCGCCCGCAACATTCTGCTCGTCTTCGCCGTCACCGAACACGGTGATCGGCTCATCACCGTCGTTGACGATGGTGACGTAGTCGACGGTCGGATCGGATCCACCCGACTCAGGACCAGCCAGCGTATTTTCACCGGCGTCAACGTAAATCTCGCCGTCGGCGTAGATGTCGATCGTGTCGCTGCCCCCACCGGTGAGAGGGCCGTTCTCCGCGTCTCCGTAGACCTCAATCGACCCGGTGGCCAGGCGATTGGAAGCGTTGCCGATGTCGATATCGTCGCGTCCGCGATCACCGACGACTTTCACATTCCCGTTGCCCGCCCCCACGATGGTCACAAAGTCGTTGGCCGGTCCCGCGAACACGCTAATCAGACCATCCGCATCGATGTCGATATCGTCCACACCGGCGGCGTTGAGTGCCACGCCGCCGTCACCGATCACCGTCACCGGGGCACTGCCGCCGCGAATATTGACCGTGTCGTCGCCTTCGTTGGCTTCCACCAGAATCGCACCGACACCGAAGATGTTAAGAACATCGTTGCCGCCGGTGGCCAACGGACCGTTTGGACCGTCCGTAAAGACGTCGATACTCGGCGCGTTGAGAATGCTGGACACGCTGCCGAGGTTGATCGTGTCCGCTCCGCCGCGACCGATCACGTCCACATTGCCGCCCACCGCGCCCAAAACGCTCAGCAGATCGTCACCCGGGCCAAGGTCCACATCGACCGCCAGAGCAGCATTGATATTGACCGTATCCGCACCCGCGGCAGCCGCCGGAGCATTGCCGTCGCTATCGACCGTGATCGCGCCCTGCGTGCTGCGCAGGATGATCGAATCCCCGCCCTCACCGCCATCCACGTCGACATCGCCGGCTGCGAACACGCGAATGTCGTCGTTGGCACCGTCCGGCTGCGCGGCGTTCACACCGTCGCCGAAAACGGTCACATCACCACCGCCCGCAAGGACACCGAACAATGTGCCGATGTCGATGTCATCCACACCGCCCCCACCGATCACAAGCACACCGCCATCACCATCGCCGGTGATGGTGACGAAATCATTGCCCGCGCCCGCGTCGACCGAAATCACACCATCCGCATCAAGATCGATGTCATCCGAACCAGACCCGCCAAAGACAGTCACGCTGCCGCTGCCCGCGTTGATGTTGATGTCGTCGTTCTCACCGCCGCCGTCGACGAACACCTCACCCGCACCGGGGCCTACGTTGATCGTGTCACCGCCCGCGCGCCCGGTAATCGTCGCGTCACCGATATACACCGTGATCTGATCCGCTCCAGGGCCACCATCGACCGCGTCATCGCCAGCATCGCCGAAAATGATGTCCGCGTTGCTGCCCGCCGGGACGGACGCATTCGGATCATCTGTATCGCCGAAAATCGAATGATTCTCACCCTCGATTCCGTTGCCAGCCGCTGTATCACCCGCGAAAATGACATCCGCACCCCAGCCACCCAGCAGCGTGTCACTGCCCCCACCGCCGATCACGCCAGCCGCCATCCCGAACGGCGACCCGTCGTCGTTGCCATCGCCACCGTCGAGATTGTCGTTACCGGATTCACCCAGCAAAAGATCGCTGCCCGCCCCGCCAAACAGTCCGTCGCCGCCACCGCCGCCGCGCAAATCGTCATTGCCGCCCACGCCGTAGAGCACATCGAACCCATCATTACCGCGAATCGTGTCGTTGCCGTTGCCCAAGAGATCGCCCGGATCGACCACCCACTTGTTGGCCACCGTATCAAAAGTAGCCATCCCGTCGTCGCCGATCAACGCGTCCGCACCCAGACCGCCCTCGATCGTGTCGTTGTCCGCCCCGCCGAAGACCGCGTCATCATTTTCCTGCCCGCGAAGAATGTCGTTCCCCGCGTCGCCGAAGATCATGTCGTTGCCGCGACCGCCCTCGATCGTGTCGATACCTTCGTCACCCCTGAGCACATCCGCGCCCGTATCGCCGAAAATCTGATCGTCGCCCTGGCCGCCTTCGATCGTGTCGTCGCCCGGCCCGCCGCGAAGAATATCGTTGCCGAACTCACCAAAAATATCGTCGTCACCCGCGCCGCCGATGATTTCATCGTCGCCCGCGCCGCCGTAGTACGACCCGCCGCCGTTGCCAGCCACGATCTTGTCGTTGCCGCTCCCGCCGTGAATCTCAACCGGAATATCAAGCCCGCCAGCCACAATAATCGTGTCGTCGCCCTGGCCCGCATCCTCAATCATGATGCTGTTCACGCCGCTGTACGTCTGACGCAGACCGAAAGACTCAACAATCACCTCTTGCGCGTTCGGGCCGGGCCTGATGATGAAGTTCTCAGCCGAGTCCGACATATCCCCGAACATGCGGTTGCCCGCGCGGGCACCGACGTTGAGATTGAGCATGCTGCCCATCATGTCCGCCAGCACCGGCGTCTCGTCAGGCCTGTCCAGTTCAAACTCGAACAGCGTCACGTCCACAATCGTCTGGTCATAATCCCACAGAACGATTTCACCGATGCCCAACGGAATCACAACCTTCAAATACGCACGCAGAAAGGCTGAGACTTCGCCGCTGATGTCGAAGATAAACACAGGCCCAAGGTTGAAATTCTCGATGATCTCGTTGACGCGCACCTTGCCGTCGTCGTCGGGATCGTTCAGATTGAATTCCACCGTCGCCCGTATGCCGCCCTCCACACCAGCACGCGCCACGCCAAGGTTCAACTCGATGCCCGCAGCGATCTCCGCCAACAAAGTCAGCTCCGGCACATCGTTGCCCTGATCGTCAAGGTCCTTGATGAAAAAGCCCTCGAAGATCGCGCCAAAGTTGTTGAAATCGCTCTCGGCGAACTGACGCAGACCAAACGTGTCGTAACCAAACCCGAAGTCCAGTTCCGCCCCAGCCCGTCCCGTAATTGTCGCACCCAACGGGCCGATGATCGGGAAGTATTGGCTGTACTCAAAGCCCAGGAAAAACTCGGGGAAGTCGTATTCGACCAGCGTCGGGTTCCCGCCCAGCAGAAGCTGGAACGCCATAGTCGGATCGTCAATGATCGGGAAACTGAACCCACCGTCGGGGTTGTCACCGAAATCGGGGCTGGCACCGTTTTCGCCGACCTGGGTCGCCTTCGTGAAGATATTGCCCAGGTCACCGGGCGCGTTCATCGCGTTGGCCATCGCGTCCGGATTCGCCTGAGGATTCATCGGCATCAGTTGGCCGCGCATATTCGGGTTCATCGCTGCTTCGCCCGAAACCTGGAAGCTGCCCAGTTCGAGGAAAAACTCCCCGTCAGCGGCGGAAATAAGATCGATGATTTCGACGACATCGACGATGGCGTCAAAGAACGGCTCGACCTCGCGCACCTCACCGAAGAACCCCGCGATATCGATCAGTGTTATGTCGCCGCCCAAATCGGAAATGACCGGAATCGGCGTGGTCAGAATTTCAATCACGTCACCGGTCGGTCCGAGCACGGTGTCAACCTGTTCGACCACAGGCCCCAGGAAGTCCCCGATGAACGAACCGAAGTCGATGCGCACATTGTTGAAGCCGATGTTCGGTGCGGAATCAAACTCAAACCCGCTGGCTGTGCTAGCCGTCGCGCCCCAATCCAGATTGAAATCGAAATCCAAAGATGGGAACGAAGCTTCACCGCCGAAGCTCGCTACCGCCTCCAGATTGAGCGCCGCATTCAACGAAGCCGACGCTTCCAGTCCCGAAAAACCGCTGAACAACTCGGTCAACAGAATGCGTCCGTCACCGGCTTCCCCGTCCACGTCGATGGCGAACTGCGCATCAACACCACTGGGGCCGAACTGATCCCCGTCGTCGCCGTTCAGGTCTTCGTCATTCACGTCCAACTGCAAAAACAGCAGCTCGCCGGTGGCGGTGAAACCCGGCACGCTCGCGCGAATGTCCACCGAAATATCGTCACCGTCACCAAACGGGTCGAAATCGAAGTACACCCCGTCGTCAAGACTGATGCCGAATCCGAGATCGAACCCGAACTGCGACGTAAATTCGAACTCGCCCTCCGCCTCAAGACCCAGACCGGGCAGGCCTATGTCGAGATCGAAACCGGAATCCGACGGCACGTTGTCGTATATCGACTGCCCGATGCGCATCTGGAATTCGATGGAGTCGTCGTTCTCGACAATAACAACATCGTCAATGCTGTCAGACTGTTCGCCTGAACCAGATGAATCCAACAACCAACCCACATCGCTCAAGCCGTCGAAAATCGCCTGACGCAACACCTCGACCGGATCGACGTTCGGCAGCGCGCCCGCGAAGTTGGCCGGCAACGCCGAGGCATCGGTCATCAGCTCACTCGGATCGAGCACACCGATCACCGCATCACGCATCTCGCCGAAGAAGTTGGAGGCGGACTCCAGATTGTCACCGATAAACGGCAGGTCGATCCCGAACACCTCGCCATCCAGCGCATCTTCCAAAAGCGTCATCAAGCCGATCCAGCCATCGACCATCGCAGACAGATTCTGACGCAGTGAAAGATTGTCCAGGGCGCTCGAGAAATCGGGCGTCGAATTGAGCATCGTCGTGCCCGGAATGTCGCGCAAGTCGCTGATGCCGAAATTCAACGCTCCGATGGAATTGCCCGCGAGCGGGAAATCGAACGGCAAGTTAGCCGACACCTGACCGTTCAAGTCCACGACGGCGTTGTCGAAACCAATATCCAAAACGCTGATTTGCCCGTCGTTGTTGCCGTCATTGTCGTTCAGTTCAATCGTGAATTCCGCATGCTCATTCACGTTGTCACCCCGGCCCAGAGCGATCTGCCCGCCGTTGATGAACACGCCCAACGGTCCAAGCGCCGCCGTGAGATCCAGATCGTTCGCACCCGCCCCCAGCGTCAAGGTCGCCCCGGTCGTGTCGGCCACAAACGGCACGGGATTCGTTGGGTCAGACAGATTGATGCCCAGATCGACGTTGAACATCGCGCTGCCCTTGACCTGCAGCAACGAAGTGCCACCGACATCCACCACATTGCCCAACTGCGAAAGCGTCTCATCGCCGCCGAACAGCTCAGCCAGATCGACATTCAATGGCATGGATTCTTCGAAGGCCCTGCCCCAATCGAATCCGATCTCAAGCACCAGATCGCTAAGCCCATCCTCCTGCGGCTGCGACGGCAACGTGAATCCGAGGTCCACCGTTCCCGGCATCAGCCCGAGCCGCTGCTCCAGGCTCGTCGCGAGATTTTGAAGACTTGACGCGGGTGCCTGTTCAAAACTCTGCACGTCAGCCGCAAAACGATCCGCGAATTCCAAAGCGTCGGTAATGCTGAAATCCAACAACGGAATTTCAAAATTGAAGATGTCGCTGAAACCCTCGACATCCCCCAGGAAACCCACAAGGCCATTCAAGGCTGCGACGATGTCGCTCACACCCAAATTGCGGAAGTCGAGCAGGTCTTCAAGATTGCTCGATTGCACATCGATGTTGCTCGGATCGTCCGCCGACCAGGTCAGCAAAAAACGCGGCGTATCCATCGGGTTCGGACTGGATTGAATGCCCAGAATGTCCACGCTGACCGGCAGGTTGGCCATCACCTCACCGGTGATGGTCGACGACTCAACAATGCCGTTCACATTGGATAGCGAATCGACTAACTCGCTGATGAAAATATTCCCGTCGCCATCCGGGTCAGCCAATTGCACCATGATCTCAGCCGAGCCAGCCGCCCCGCCGTCCACGACACCAACCTCGACGAATCCAAACATGGCCGATGCATCAATGTCAGCCGCCATGACGTCCAATCGCCCGCCGATGAAGGCGTCGTCGCGCAGGAACATGCGATCCGCCAGCGTCTCGCCGTGCAGGACATTGCCCTTGATAACGTGCTGCCCGTTTTCATCGATCCCCTCGCCCAACAGGCCGAGCGCGTAAATCGCGAACGAACCGTTGGCCGCCCGCACCGTGAATTTTTCGCTACCGTTCACGTCCTCCGGATGAACGAGTTCCAGGCGATCCTCAACGCTGTTGACCACCACAGTGACATCAGACTGGCTCTCGATGAGATTCTTGACAGTGGCGATCGTCGCGCCCGGTGCAGCCGCAGCGTCAAGATCAATAAACTGCTGCGTTCCGTCGCGCAGCGTAATAACCAACTCGGGAACGCCCGCCTTGATGAAGTCCGAAAAATCTTTCTTGTCAAAACCGCCAAGCTGAACAACCGTGTTGACCAGCGTGTTCTCGGTCAGCGTGAAATTCTGGCCCAGCTCATCCAGCACGAAACCAAACGTAAACCCGCTCTGAACCGTGGACATCAGCGACAATTCGCTCGCAGTGTTCACGCCAGCCAGCGCGCCGAGATCGTAGTCAAAATCGAGGGTCTGCTTAAACTCATCCAGCGTTTCCGTGAAACCAACCGTAAACGTCAGTTCCTTGGTGGCGGGGTCGTACGTCGCGTCAATGACCGACGGATCGACACCGAGGAAGTTGGCCAACAGTGACGCAAGCGACTGCGCTGAATTAAAGCCCAGCCCGCTGGCTTCCTGATCCGCGTCGAAACCCAAAGCCGTTGCATCCGTCACCGTCAGGCTGGAGACAGTACTGGGGTCGGCCACGAATTCGACGCTTCCGCCCGCGTTGACCGCCTCAATCTGCCCCTGGAAATCAATCTCTTCGTTCGAATCCACGAACAGGGCAAGAATCCTGCTATCCAGGCGGTCGTTGATCGCAGCCACAAGGTCGTCCACCGTGTCTGCCGTCGTCGAAAGCAGGATCGAAATGTCCTGCTCGTTGTTGATGTTCAGCGTGAAAGGCACATTGACGTTGCCGGTCGGAGCGTTCCCGGGCGCCGTCAGACGAACAGCCTGCAATTGATCCGTAATACCGCCCGCAAGCGCGCTCGCAAGGTCCAGCGACGAAAGGTCCAGACCGTCCACAAACGGCAACGCGAGATCGAAAACCTCGCTTTCGCCAAACGCACTCAACCATCCGCCCAACTGATTCAATGCGCTGAGCACCGCGCCCGGACTCGCCACCTGGAAATCGAGAACGTTGTCCAGACCCTTGGCGGTGAACACCGGCGAGGGGTCGTCAAACATATTCTGAATGCTGATGTCGATCTGCGGGTTCCCGCCGACCACCAGAAGATCACCCAGACCAGCCGTCAACTCCAGCGGGAGAGAAGCCGTCAGGGAACCGGTCGCGTCAACACCGATACTGACGCCGCCCAAATTGTCCGTGTCGATCGGGTTGCCGTTGTTGATCGTGATGTTCGCGTTCGCATCGAACGCCGTCGAAGCACCCGCGACGCCAAACCCCAGGAACCCGAGCGTAGCCGACGCATCGAAATTCAACGCGGCTGCATCCACCCCGGCGGTGAAACTGTTGACGTCGAGCGTGACGTTGTTCGTATCCAAATCGATCGCGACAGTCAGATCGATATCGAGACCCGTCGTCACCTCGAAATCGGGAAGGTCCAGACCCAAACTGATCTCACCCGCACCAATAGGCACAGTCGCGCTGGTGTCCAAACCAACGGGATCGGTCGACGTTTGACCCCCGTCAACGCCCACCGTGAACGACAACACATTGGCAGCATTGTTGAAATCAACAGCCCAGCCCATCGCCTCGAAGAAAGATTCGAACTGACCAACCGACGGTGATTGAAAAACCGTGAAAAAGTTGCCGATGGGAGAGAAGACATCTTCCGCGAAAGCGGCGAACGGGGACAGACGCTCTGCCAGCGAACCGCCGACCAGCGGCAATTGCTGCGCATAGTCGTCCAAAGCGGAAACGGTCTCGAACAACGACGTCACATCGAGCAGGCCCTCAGTCAGAGCTTGCTGCGCAGTCTCGTCAATGACCGCACCAAAAGCAGCCGTTGATTCAAGTCCCGCATCCTGTTCGTCCAAACCGAGCGGACTGGCGCTGAGCAAAAGCCTCGGCTCCAGCCGCTCGAAAAACGGACGCTCACCATCGCGCGCAGAATTCGCCGTGCGCATAACCCGTGCCTCCTGATTCCAAAAACTTCGCACGTCCCGATCTGTGAAACCCCGAGGACGAGCATCCACCCGGCAAAACGCGGATCCCTCCGCAGCCGCAGAGGCTAACCGATATCACTCTCAAAATCGATTATTTTCCCAAAAATTCCGGCCCGTAGATATGTCGTCTTGACCTGACCACCTTCAAGCAGGTTGGCCCACCCGACCAGTTCTTAGTGCAATTGCACAACGATAGCGCACAAAATTCTCGTGTCGATTTCCGAGAAATTTCGGTTATGCTCACAGCGTCTACGCGAGGCACGAGCCTGAAGCGTACGACGGGGCTGGAACACGAAACGGGCGAACAAATCGTAAAAAACGCGCGTAACCAATTGTTAATTAAAAAGAAAGGTTGATATCGATGGCCAAGGACAAAGAGCAGGATACCGCGGCTGACGAACAGATCGAACAGCAGGCAAAAGACCAGGCCGGCGGGCGCAAAGTGCGGTTGCGCATCGACCAGCGCGATCTCAAGACCAGCTACGCCAACAGTTTCCGAACGCAATTCACAGCCGAGGAGGTCATCATCGACTTCGGCATGAACCTGATCGACCAGAACACCAAACCAGCGGAAAACGAAGTAAACTGCGTTTTTCAGGTCAACGACCGCATTGTGATGAATTACTACTCAGCTAAACGAATGGCCATCTCGCTCGGGCAGCAGATCCGACGATACGAGGAACAGTTCGGGGCGCTCGAATTGAACGTCGCGAAACGCCGCAAGCCGGAGTAAAGGACGCCATTAACCAGGAACGGATACTCGACAAGCGTGGTAGAAGCCGCTCAATCCGAACATGCCGCAAGGGTGGCACTGCTCGAACATCTTATCGAGTTTGAAGGGCAGCCGGAGGAATTCCTCATCAGGCTGCTCGCGGCTCAGTGTTCGTTCGCCGACGCCGACGGCGGGGCGGTCTTCCGCAGCACCCCCCAAGGCCAACCGGATGTCATCGCCGTCCACCCCCAGCCTGAGGCAGGAAGCCCCTCACCGGTCTGGCTTGCGGTGGCGGCTGAAGCGCTGCCGAACACAATCTCATCGCAAAAGACAAGCCTCATTCCGCTGAGAACGGCTGAGGAACTCTACGGCCAGCGACCGGCGCACCATGTCCTGCTGATTCCCATCCGTGGTCGGTCGGGCGTGCGCGGGGCGGCGGCATTTGTGCTAGCCACTCACAATCGCGACGACATAGATTCCCGGCGCGAGCGACTCGAACTTTCCATTCAATTGCTCAGCCTCTACGAGATGCGCCTGACCCTGCAAGGTCGCGACGACGATCTGCGTCAATTGCAGGTCGCGCTGGAGATGGTGGCTGCCGTCAATCGGGCAGACCGCTTCGTCAGCGCAGCCATGAGCTTCTGCAATGAGACCGCCTCCCGATGGCATGCACAGCGGGCGTCGGTCGGCTTTCTTACCGGCCGCTATGTTGTCATGCATGCGATGAGCCACACGGAAAAATTCGACCGCAAGATGGAGCTCGTCCAGACGATCGAATCCGTCATGGAAGAGTGTCTCGACCAGGACATCGAGGTCGTGCATCCGCCGCTCGAAGACGCTCCCTGCATCGCACGCGCAGCCGAACACTACACCGGACGTCACGGCCCGCTGACCGTGTGCAGCATGCCGATTCGCAAGGACGGCCAAGTGCGCGCGGTGCTGACGCTCGACCGCCCGCTAGACGAATCGTTCGACGCCCACGAGCTCAACGTCCTGCGTCTGACCTGCGATCTATGCGGCCCCCGGTTGCTCGAATTGCATGACAATGATCGCTGGTTCGGCGCTCGCTTGGCGAAGTGGCTCCGCAAGGGCATCGCCAAGGCTGTTGGGCCGACGCACACGTGGATCAAAGCCGCCGCCCTGGGGATTCTGGCTGGCGGATTGTTCGTCACGTTCGCCCAGGGCACATACCGCGCGGAGGCGTCCTTCGAAATCCAGCCGACGGTCCGCCAAATCGTGCCGGCACCGTTCGACGGATACCTCGAAACCGTAACAGCCAAGATCGGCGAAACGGTCGAGGGAAACCAAACCCTGCTCGCAACAATTGATACGTCGGAACTGCGACTGCAACTCGCATCGTATCGCGCAGACGAAGCCTCCAACCTGAAACGCGCAGCCCTCGCGCGGCGTCAGGGTGAACAAGCAGAAGCGCAGGTGGCTGAGGCCGAGGCTGCCAAGGTTCGCGCCCAGATCGATCTCGTGGAATACAAGATTTCTCAGGCGGACATCCGCCCGACCATCAGCGGCATCGTCGTCGCGGGTGATCTGGAGAGACAACTCGGTGCGCCGTTCGCGACCGGCGACATTCTGTTTGAAGTGGCTCCGCTCGACGCCCTGCGTGCGGAGTTGGCCATCCCCGAAGACCAGATCGCCGACGTGCAAACCGGGCAAACCGGCCTGCTCGCGACGGCCTCCTTCCCCGGTGACAAGATTCCCTTCGTCGTCGAACGCATCAACCCGATGGCGGAGATTGTCGAAGGTCGCAACGTCTTCAGAGTGTTCGCCCGCTTGCAGGAAACCCGCGCATGGCTTCGACCGGGCATGGCAGGCGTGGCCAAGATCGACATCGACCAGAGAAGCTATGCGTGGATATGGACGCGGGAACTGGTGAACTGGGTTCGTATGAAGCTGTGGATTTGAGAACGTTCCACCAGTGCATAGTCACAACTCAATTGATGAGTTGCGTGCACCGCGGCTTTAGTCGTGGGGAAGTCGAATCTGAAGGACTATTCGACTCCCCACCTCTGAAGAGGTGGGGCACCCATCCATTGTTTTAGGCTTGACAAAGCACTGGAGCATTGATGAGTGCGCCTTGCTGAGAATGCGATATTAGCAAGATTGGCGAAACTCTTATTCCCCGCTTCCTTACGGACGCGGCTCTGATAAGGACTCCTTGCGAGTAGACTCGATATACAATGCCCGTTGCGAGACCGACATTCAGTGAATCGTGGTACAAGGTCGCCGATCTGCATCTGCGACCGGCTACCACTGTGCAGATTCATCGCCAGCAATTTCGCGGGCAGACGTGGTATGTCGCGCAGGATGCGTCGAGCAACGCATTCTACCGGCTCAATGCAGCGGGCTATGGGTTCATCGGCCTGCTGGATGGGCGACGCACGGTGGCGGAGGCCTGGCAAATCTGTAACGAGATGCAGGGCGACGACGCTCCGACGCAAAGCGAAGTCATTCGCCTGTTGGGCCAACTGTATGCGTCGAATATGCTGCATGGTGAATTGCCCGGCGATACGGAATCGCTATTCCGCCGATACACTCAGCGTGTGCAGCGGGAACTGCGGGGCATGTTCTCCAACCTGCTGTTTATTCGCATTCCACTGTTCGACCCGGATCATTTTCTCAACCGCTGGGTCGGAATCTTCGGCCTGATTTTCTCCTGGCCTGGCGCGATCGTCATCGGCGTCATCCTGTTCGCCGGTCTGTTTCAACTGGCTGGGCTTGAGGAGGAGCTTGTTGACCGCAGTTCCGGCGTGCTCAGTCGCGAAAACATTCCCTGGCTTTATGTCTGTTTCGTCGCCACAAAGCTGCTTCACGAATTCGGCCACGGATTTTGCTGCAAGCGTTTCGGCGTGCTGAACGGTGCGGGCGGCGAAGTACACGAGATGGGCATCATGCTGCTGGTGTTCACGCCCATCCCCTACGTCGATGCGTCAAGTTCGTGGGTATTCCGCAGCAAGTGGCAGCGGGCGATGGTCGCGTCGGGCGGGATGATCGTGGAATTCGCCGTCGCGGGACTGGCCGCTGTCGTCTGGGCGAATACGTCCGAGTCCACGCTCACGCACACGTTGGCGTACAATGTCATGTTCGTCGCCGGCGTGTCCACGCTCATGTTCAACGGCAACCCGCTGCTGCGCTACGACGGCTACTACATTCTTTCCGATCTGCTCGAAATACCCAACCTCGCCCAGCGCAGCCGCGATTACCTGTATTTTCTCATCAAGCGTTATGTGTGGGGAGCGCGAAACGTCATCAGCCCGGTCGTGCGCGGCGAGCGACTCTGGCTGTTCGTCTACGCGATCGCGTCCACAATTTACCGCACGATGATTTCGATTTTCATCCTGCTGTTCGTCGCGGACAAGCTCTTCTTCGTGGGGGCCATCCTGGCTGTGGTCGCGTTTGTCACCTGGGTCGTCATGCCCATCGGAAAACTCATCCGCTACCTGGCCAACAACGCGGAACTCAGTCGCGTCCGCTCTCGGGCCATTTATTCAACGACCGGCACAGCCATTGCATTGTTCGTCATCATCAGCTTGGTCCCCTTTCCAGACCACTTGCGTACGGACGGCATTGTGGAGCCGCAGCGACTCGCGGTCATCCATGTCGCGACCGACGGATTCGTGCGAACGGCTGCCGAGTCCGGTCAACGCGTTGATCCGAAAAACGGTTCACTCATCGAGGCAGACAGCGCCGAGCTTCGCGCCAAGTTGGCCATGCTCGAACAGGACCGCGAGCGTGTCGAAACGCGCAGGCGGTGGGCCGTTCGGGACAGCGACGTACCCTCCGCCCAGGTTTTCACCGAGCAGCGCGACGCGTTCGATGAGCAGATCGCCCGAAAGCGCACCGAGTTCGCCAACCTCACGATCAAAGCACCGTTTGACGGAACGTGGATCGCGCCCGACATCGAACGATCCCAAAGTGCCTACTTCCGCAGAGGCCAACCCGTCGGCACCGTCGCGGACCTTGAAGGCTTCATCATTCGCGCGACGGCTGATCAGTTCAAAGCGGCCTTGCTCATGACCGAAGCATCCTCGACGGTTGAAATTCGCGTGCGCACGCGCCCTGATATCGAAGTGCCGGGCTTAGTCACCGAATTACTGCCCGCCGGACAGGAACAGCTTCCATCGGCTGCGCTCGGTTTAGCCGCCGGGGGCAACGTTGAGATCGAAGCGAGCGACCCCAGCGGTCAAAAATCCGTTGAAGCGTTCTTCGAAATCCGTATCACGCCCGACTCGTTCGATCGACTCTTCGCAGGTCAGCGTGTCGTCGTCCGCCACACGCTCACGCCCAAGCCGCTGGCCTACCAATGGTGGCGAGCAATCGCACAACTTTTCCAACAGCGATTCAAGATTTAACCCCATGACCACCGTACCGAGTCTAACCTGGCGCATGCTTTCCCAGCCCGTCCAGCGGCGTCCGTTGGCCAAGGGCTTCGACGTGGTCTGGGAGCGCGGGCTTGGCATCGCCCAGCGCATCCGCCGCCGTCGATCACACTTTCTCCAACGCGCTGGGCGGATCGTCGCGACGGAGTCCGAATTCACCACACTCTCCGACGCGCGCCTGCGCGAAGCGTGCGACGACCTGCACGCCCTGTTCCGCCGCAGCCGAGAAACACCCGCAGACATCGACCGCGCCTTCGCCGTCATTCGCGAGGTCGCGTTTCGCCAACTAGGCCAACGCGCTTTCGCCGTGCAAGTCGCCGGGGCGCTCGCGGTCGACGCGGGATGCGTAATCGAGATGGCCACCGGAGAAGGGAAAACACTGGTGGCCGCCATCGCAGCCGTCGCAGCCGGTTGGCGAGGCAGGGGATGCCACGTCATCACGGTCAACGACTATTTAGCTGAACGCGACGCGGATTGGATGAAGAGCATCTACGCATTCAGCGGCCTGCGTGTCGCATGCGTGAAGCAGGACACGCCCCCGCCCGAGCGACGACAGGCCTACCTCGCCGACGTCACCTACTGCACCAACAAAGAAGCCGCCGCAGATTTTCTCCGCGACAGCCTCATCCTCGGCCGGCGACGCAGCCTCACCGACGTGCTGGTCGGCAACATTGTCGATCGACGCAATCGCTCGCTCCAACTCGCCCATCGAGGCCTGCACTGCGCTATCATCGACGAAGCCGATTCCGTCCTGCTTGACGAGGCGGTAACACCACTGATCATCTCCGGCGACGCACCCAATGCCGAGCAAGTCGAGTCTTTCGCCCAGGCGGCAGAACTGGCCACCGAGCTGAACGCCGGCGAACACTACCGCGTCAACCACCGCTTTCGCGATATCGAACTCAACGAAACAGGCAGAGCGATGTTGGCGAAACATGCAGTGCCGCTCGGTGGCATCTGGCGATCGACGCGCCGTCGCGAGGAGCTTGTCAACCAGGCTCTTCAGGCACGCGAGTTGTTTCTGTGCGATCAGCAATACGTCATCCAGGAAGGCAAGATCGTCATCGTCGACGAATCCACAGGCAGACTCATGCCCGACCGAACCTGGCGCGACGGACTGCACCAAGCCGTCGAAGCCAAGGAGCGACTGACCATCAATCCGCCGAAATCGACATTCGCCCGCATCAGTTTTCAACGCTTTTTCCGCATGTACGGCAAACTCGCGGGTTTGACCGGAACCGGCGTGGAGGGTCGGGCGGAGTTCTGGCGCGTGTACAATCTGCCCGTCGTGCGCATCCCCACCAACCGCCCGATACGAAGACGCAAGCTGCCCGATCGCTGCTTCACCACCGCCGACGCAAAGTGGACAGCCATCGTGGACGAAATTCGCGATGTGCATGCGACGGGTCAGCCGATTCTCATCGGCACGCGAAGCGTCGGCGACAGCGAACACCTCAGCGCCCGGCTGACCGTCGAAGACCTGCCGCATCGCATTCTCAACGCCGTCCGCGTCTCGGAGGAAGCACAGATCATCGCCGAAGCCGGAGCACGCGGCGCCATCACCGTCGCCACCAACATGGCTGGTCGCGGTACGGACATCAAACTCGGCCGCGGGGTGAGCGAGTTGGGCGGCCTGCACGTCATCGCAACCGAGCGACATTCCGCCGGCCGCATCGACCGCCAGCTCTACGGGCGTGCAGGCCGACAAGGCGACCCCGGCAGCGCCGTGGCATACGTCAGCCTGGAGGACGAGCTAATCCAGCGTCACGCATCAGGATTCACGCGCATCGCCAAGAACATCCCCGCCAACGAAACCGGCCAGACGTGGGTTTTCGACCGCGCCCAAACCCGCGCCGAACGCCAAGCCTTCGCCCAGCGAAGAAGTGTGCTTCAGACGGATGATTGGTTGGATGAATTTTTGGGGTTTGCTGTGTAGAACGGTTTCAGTTGGAGCAATTCCGATCCAAGTGTAGCGAGACGCGAACTTCAGTTCGCACGGACTTCCCTAAGTCGAAACCGTAATCCACCTCGTCCGGGTTGAGAATGCGCCGCCACGCATCCGCCTACCCCGACCGATCGCCGGAGTTCATACTGATCGTCACGAGTTGCAGAAACACCGCCAAACTAAACCGCGTCAAAGCGTGGCCCGGCTGACCGGAGAACATCGCATACACGCCCCAGGCAGCCACCACCAGCGCCAGCATTTGCACCAGCGTGCCGACCAGCCGCCGTATCGAAAAGTCGTCGTGCATCGCCTCGCGCTGTTGACGATCCAGCAAATCGCGGATTTCCGCCAGGAGCTTCGTTTGCTCCGCGTCGCCCGCGCGACCTGCACCTTCCCCCCCCAAAGGCTCGTCACGCACCACAACGTCGTCGTCCGATTCGCGTTCAACGATCATAGCTGCCTCGATTATGGAACGCGTGCTGAAATCAGGCAAAGTCGCCGCCGACTCCGCACCATCCGCCCGCCCGTTCCGAATCAGAATCGTCCTGCAACCCGCCGATCGACCCGCCTCGATATCGCGGGCGGAATCACCGATCATCCACGAGCGCGAAAGGTCCAGATTCAAGTCCTTCGCCGCCTGCAACAACATGCCCGGCAACGGTTTTCTCAAATCGCTCGCACATCGGTAAGCCTCCACTTTCGCTTCCGGACCGTCCAGAAACGGACAGCAATAGATACCGTCCAGCTCAGCCCCGCCACGCGACAGCAACGTACGCATGCGATCGTTCACTTCATTCAAACGGGCTTCGTCGAAGTACCCACGGGCCACGCCCGACTGATTCGACACAACCACCACCCTGAACCCAGCCCGACCGATCCGCCGCACCGCCTCAGCCGCACGCGAGACCAGTTGCACCTTGTCCGGGTGATCGATGTAGCCCGAATCCACGACCAGCGTGTCATCACGATCCAAAAACACCACCGGCGAACCCGCAACCATACCAAAATCCGTCACACGACCAGTGCGTTGTCACGACTCAATCGACAGACTGAGTGCTGGGTGCTGGGTGCCCCACGGCTTTAGCCCTGGGAAAGTCAAACCCAAAAAATTTTTCGTAACAGGTCGGCCGTGTGCAGTGCCAATCCATTCAAGGACCGCGTTCGTCCGCATTCCACACGGTTTTCGAGAGCGCACCACGAGCCGCGGACTTCAATCCGCGCGGACGCCCCCAGACCCATCCGACACCATTCTCAGCCAGCACGCCTCCAAGCCGAAACATCACCATTGCAGATTGCTGACCAGTTACCGAATCGCATCGCGCACATCGACTCAGCTCCGCCAACACCCGCGCACCGCTTCAGCCGCCCGAAGATTGGCAGCTAAATGATCCACATTCAGCGTGCCCACGACCAGGCTCGAAACCGATTCATGCGACAACACAAACCGAACAGCCCGCTCCGCGTCGAGCTTCCCGCAGGCCAACCCTTTCTTCACCACCACCATCACGCCCCGCTCGCCCGCCTCCGCAATAACCGGCTGAAGCGAACAATCGTCCGCGTGATACTCGATCATGATCGCATCCGACCACGAAAGCGCCAACCGAAATCCCTCGGCTGAATACCCCGAAAAACCGATATGCCGCACAAGCCCCCGTTCACGAAGCCCAGCCAGCGTCTCAGCCACATCGGTTTCCGCAAGAATGCGCGCGTCATCACGATGAGCATGCACAAAAACAATATCGAGCACATCCCGCTTCAGATTGCGCAAGCTCGACTCAACACTCCCGCGAACCGCCGCCGCCGAAAAATCATGCGTCGATTCACCACCGGCGAACGTCTCGCCGACCTTGGTGCTCACCACATACTCATCCCGACGATGCCCGATGAACCGCCCGATCCGATCCTCGCTCAACCCGTACGCCGGCGCCGTATCCACGTAGGTCACGCCCAGATCGAGCACGCTGTTGAGCAAACGATCAGCCGCTGCGTCGTCCGGCACGTCATAGCGATGCCCGAACTTGCCGCCCGCGTCGCGACCGATCTTGAACGCGCCGAATCCGATCGGGCAGAGTGTCAATCCAGTGTCACCCATCGCGTTTCGCAATCCCACGGAGGCAGTGAAACCTCCGGTCGAAGCCAACCGTCGAACGCTTCAAGACCATCACATTCTTCCGACCCGCACGCGCCAAGTCGCTCCGACACAAGCATAGCCAGGTGCGGCAACAGGGCAAGTTTCGTCGGCCAGGCTGTTATGACGTTACCATCCCGCAAAACCACAGGCCCCGACGGCCGCCCGCCGTCTTCGGTGAAACCTTCCCCGCGATCGATGCGATAGGTCGACCACGCACACCCGCGAAAATTCACACCCGGCAACGCAAGCACCAACTCGCGGCGAACATGCTCCACCAACTCCGCCGCCGACATCGAAACACCGTCCTCAGCCACCTGCCCACCAACCTGCCAAACCATCTCACCGCGCGCATCACGCGCACTCGTCACCGTCACACGCGTGCGCGCCCCGTCGATACAATGTCCGAACAAATTCGGCAAATCCCCACGCACCATCGCCATGTGCAAAGGCCGCCGCTGCATCACCCCCGTCGACAAACCTGCCAGCTCGCGCAAACCAGCATTCCCCGCCCCCGCAGTCAAAACCACCTGACCAACATCAACCCTGAGCGCCTCACCCGTTCGCGGATGACGCAACACAACGGCTGACACGTCTCGCGCATCCGAACGCACAAACTCGACTTCCGCACATGAAAGCAATCGCCGCTCGTGACGCTCCGCCAACGTTCGCACAAACCCCACCGTATCGATCACCTGTTCATCCAACCTGAACACGTCGCCCGGACACGCCTGCAACACAACCGGACGATCACAAACCTCAACCTTCTCCGCATTGGAGCGAAGCCCGACCCGCGCCCCGAGCATCCCCAGTGTCGATTTCAACGACATCGTCCGCCACATAAAGCAACACGTGCTCCGCGTCGGCGTCCCACGAAGATCGGGCTGCGACCGCCCCGCAATGCATTCCCGCCACACCTCCGGCATGTCCCGAATCGCCGTGGCCGACGCCCGCTGAGAACCCGTAATCGCGTACTTCATCCCCCCGTGAATAATGCCCTGCGACCCCACCGTCTGCCCGCCGCCCAGCGTGTCCTTCTCCACCAGCACCACGCGCAAACCCCGCCCGCAAAGAACATCCAGAAGCCACAACCCAGCTCCACCACCGCCGAAAATGACCACATCCACCTTCATCGCCCGCACACGCTCGCCAAAACCTCGTCCATCACACAGGCTCCACCGTCCAAATAGTCAATCTCAATCGCCAGCACGCGCAATTCATCCGCAACCGATCGCTCCAGACCCACCAGCTTCACCGCATCCTTCTCCGTCGTCACCGCAAAGTCAGCCCCAACCCGCCGCACGGATTCACGAACCTCCGCCAAATCCGCCGACGTGTATCGATGATGATCCCCCCAACATCGCCGCCCCACCACCGTCAAGCCCGCCTGCACAACCGTCCCCTCGAACGCTTTCGGATTCCCAACCCCCGCAAACGCAAACACCCTGCCGACCGTCACGTCGCACCGACCCCCATCAACATCAAACACCCCAGCCGGCGCGTGCCGGCACGTGACACTCCGCCCAAACCGCCCAACGCGCTCCATCAGCGCGCTCAGCACATCCGCATCGACCGCATCCGCGCGCGACACGACCACCAAGCCCGCCCGCCTCAGCGATGCAACCGGCTCCCGCAGTCGCCCGCGCGGCAGCAACCGCTCCCCACCAAACGGGTCCGTCGCATCGATCACCACAATATCCAAATCCCGCCCGATCCGCCGATGCTGAAACCCATCATCCAACACGATAACATCCGCACCACGACCGATCGCCGCCCGCGCACCCGCCACCCGATCCGGGTTGGCCACACAAATCGCCCCGGGCACTTTCCGCCCCACCAGCGCAAGCTCATCCGCAACCCCGCCTGCCGCCGCCTTGTACCCGCGCGACACAACACCAACCTTCCGCCCCATCCGCTCCAGCCGCTGCACCAGATCGATCACCAGCGGCGTCTTGCCCGTACCGCCAGCCGTAATGTTACCAACGGAAATCACCGGAACCTCAACCCGCTCGATCACCCGCGAGCCGTCGTCGAACGCTGCGTTTCGCCGCCCAACCGCCAGCGCATACACAGGCTCAGCCGCTGCGAGCACCCACCGAAGAGGCCACCACCACGCACCAGCCGACCCGTCGATCGCTTTGGAATGAATTGAGGAAAGCGGCATCAACTCCAGCGCACGTACGTCACCGCCGTGCAACTCACGCAGATGTTCTCTTCTTCCGTGTACGCCTGATGATAGTGCAGCACCTGAGGTTTCGCATCGCTCAACACGCTCGCCGTCACAAACATACAACCCGCACTGCACACGCGCGTCGCATTGTCCGCATCCGACAGGCACTTCACAAACGCCTCAGGGCGACCCGCCGCCAAATGACCGAGCGCCGCCCGATCGCCCTTTTCAACCTCCGACAAAAACGCCTCATCCAAACTGAAATCATCCCCGAACTGCCCGCCGACGTGGCTCATATCCGCACCAGCCACCACCAACGTATCCGAACCATCATCCGCAATAACCTCACCGAGCGCAGCAGTAAAATCATTCAGATGCATACCGCGCCCGTCACGCGCTGCTCCGCCGCACGGACCCGTCGGATCGTGACACAACACCGGCACAATCTCGAACGCGTCAGCCCCGAAAACATGCTGCAAACAAATCACCTGCAATTCGATCGAGTGCTCGCGCTTGTGATCGAACTGATGCGCCCGCAGATCGTAATCGCACCGACGCTCCAGACGCTCCAGAAAATCGACATCCACGCCCGTCACACCGAGCGGCGTTTCGAACGCCTTCTCCGTCGCCACCACCGACGTCGATCTGCCGAAGTGGTTCGTACCCAGAATCACAACACGCTTCGGTACAGGTCGCCCGCGCAGCGCTCCATAAGCCAACCCATAACACGGATACCCGCGCGGGAAATCCAGATGCGGCGCGATCAACCCAACGACACGCCCGCCCGCTGCCACCTCCGACGCCCCGTCTCGCGGCGGAATCATCTCATCAAGATAAGCAGCCACAGCCGCACCATCACCCAAAACCTGCCCATAACACCCAGGCCGAACCTCCGCACGAAGATACGCATCGAGCAGCCCCGCCATCCGCGACTCGAACCGCGCCCCCTCCAGCATCAAGCCCGAATCGAGTTTCTCTACCATCTCTTCCAGAGCGCCCCGCGAAACAGATTGCCCGAACTGCCCGGCAAACTTCTCCGCCACCTCGTCCAGCGTGTTCGTTCCATCGAAATGCATAAGGATAAACAACGCAGGCCCGGAAAGCGTCATCTCCTGATCCGCCACCATCGACGGATCGCGAATGGTAAACATCTCCCGCGCACCGTCCCGCGCCGGAAACGCCTCCACAGGCCTAAGCTTCGGTCGAATCAAATCAAAGTCATTCAAGATCGCCCCTCACCCAATTTCCAGTGTGCCATCGATCCCAGTGTGCCACCGATCCCAGTGTGCCACCGGTTTCCAACCGGTGCGGATCCCCCACGGCCGGGTGCCCCACGGCTTCAGCCGTGGGAAAGTCGAATCCCGGAGACCATCCCCCGTCCCAAGCTTGACCCGGCACTACCCAAACCGCACACGATCCGTCGCCTCGATCGCCATCCGATCGCACTCTTCATTCTCCGCATGCCCCGCATGCCCTTTAACATGCTCGAACTCCACCTCATGCTTCGCACAAAGCTCCACGAGCGCCTGCCAAAACTCCACATTCTTCAACGGCTTGAACCGCCGCCCCTCCTTGCGTTGCCAGCCGTTGCGAATCCACCCCTCGACCCACTCCGTCATCCCTTTAATCACGTATTGGCTGTCCGTCACCACCCGCACCCGCGTAGGCCGGGTCAACGCCTTCAATCCTTCGATAACCGCCGTCAATTCCATCTTATTGTTGGTCGTCAAAGGAACCCCGTCCGCCGCCTTCTTCTCCGACCCCGACTCCACGTGCTTGAGGATATAAGCCCATCCCCCAGGCCCCGGATTCCCGCTGCACGCCCCATCCGTAAACAACACAACTTCCACATCCATACAAAACTCAATCCCAAAACATTCCGCATCAACCCAGCCCGTCCAAACAACGCGCCGCTGCATCCCCCAAAGATACTAACCCAATCACCGCCATTCCCCCAGCCGCATGCAATGCCGGTTGACGAAAAGCGCGCATCCCAAAACGGCAGGCAATCCGTGGCGCAGGGTGGCACGGTCTACCGACGCAATCGGTAGGCCGTGAGAGTTGCACAACACCCCAGCCTGACTACGCCTGACGTAAGCCGGTCAGCTTCAAATAATTCAATCGCGTTTTGGAATCACCCGAGCCATGAACGCCGGATGCGAAGTGACACCGCTCACACCGTACAGGGCGTGAAGGCTTCGGGGTGGGAATCGATCCAGTCTGCCGTAACTTCCGCCACTTCCGGATCAAAATGCGAACCGGCACACCGCTTCAGCTCAGCCCGAATATAGTCCAGACCAAAGCCGGCCTTGTAACTGCGCGCCGAGTGCATCGCATCCAAAGCGTCGCCAACGCAGACAATACGCGCACCAAGCGGAATAGCATCACCAGCCAAACCCGCAGGGTACCCCCCGCCATCGAAACGCTCGTGGTGATGCAGAATCATCGGGATTTCCGCCTGCAAGAAGCTGGCGTGCTGAAGAATGTTGACAGCCGTCGCCGGATGATGCTTGATGATCTCAAATTCGCTCGGCGTCAGAGCGCCCGGCTTCTGCAGGATCGCGTCGGGCACACCAATCTTGCCGATGTCGTGCAGCAAGCCAGCCGTCTTCACAGCCCGAATCTGAGCCGCAGGCAACTCCATGCGTCGCGCGATTTCTTCACAATATCGACTCACCACCTGAGCATGTGCCCGCGTCATAGGCTCCTTAGCCTCGACCGCCGCGATAAGCGCGTGCGTCGATTCAAGATAACCCCTGCGCAACTGCTGCTTCGACAACTGAAGCCAATTCGACACCTCATGAACCGACGCTTCAGCCAACTGTTGACGCGACGGAACCTGAGCATGCAAAAAAGACCAGGCCAGCGTCTGGTTACCCCCGTCACGCTTAGCCTGCCGCAAAGCAGCCAATGCTTGTTCGACAAGATCCTTGGGCGAATCACACCAGCCAGCCGGCTTCGAAGCGACGCCGATGCTGACGCGAATGCGCTCGTGCTCAAAATGCGGCAGCGGGCCGTCCGCGAGGTCCGCACGGAGACGATTGGCCAAGGTGACCGCTTCCGCCTCAGTCGCCCCGGCGATTCCCAGAAAAAACTGATCGGGCTTGTTCACGCCGATACAGTCCGAAAAACTAAGTCGCCCGCGCAAAAAATCCGCCAACGCACGCAGGACATCGTCCCCCGCCCGGCGAGACACACGTTCAACAACATTGCGAAATCCATCGATATCGACCACCAGAACGCTGACCGGTCGCCCAAGCTCGCCGACCTCCCAACCCAAACGCCCAACAGCCGTCGCAAACTCCGACCGACCCGCCAAGCCGGTCACCGAATCAATACGATCAATCAACGGAATAGCCGCCTCAACACCGCGCGAAACATCCGAGCAGCCCCGTTCCACCGCCCTCTGCGCAAAAGCGTTCGCCACCGTTGCGACCAGCTCTTCGTAAGCATGTGCAGAGGTAAGAACGTCGAAGGCTCCGCGCTTGAACGCCAGACGAACCCAATCCGCACTCGGTTTATCGGACACAAAAACGACCTTAGGCCGATCTTCAATCCCAGCCACCCAGTCCGTCACCGCAAGCCCGTCAAACTCGTCGCCAATACGGTACACAACCACCACATCGAAACGCTTGCGCCGCAGCAGCGCATGCCCCATCGCAGGCGAGTCGCCAGCGACGCAGGCATGATCCCGCGCCAGGAATCGCGTCGCTCGGGACCGAGACGCCTCGTCTCCCCCGATGATCAGAACGCGCCTCAGTCCGATTTTCGTAGTCGTCACATTCACGTATTCCACCAGTCCCCGAACCGGTATCGACGCGCCTGAAAACCGGGTTGATGAATAGTGAGGAGGGGACGTTGCACCGCGTTATCGGGACGCAAAGCCAACGGCGATCGTAACGATCATAACAATCGCACCCGAAAACACCGATTGATCCGCCCCCCAACGAGCCGCGGACTTCAGTCCGCGCGGACGCCAACCCGCCCACGCGCACCAAGCGTGTTCACCCCATGATTGCAGATTTCACAAAAGCGCAAAACACCAACGCAAGAGCGGAAGGCCAGCATAGTTTCCGCGCCTCGCGAAGGAAGCGTGGAACCGAAAAAATTGGCCCGCCCTCTTTCTCCAAAGAGGGGCGGGCCAAACGTATTAGCTATTACACTCTTGCCCTACATCGCCACATGTCGGCGACGACGGAACACTATCGTCGCCGTCGTGAGAATGAGCATCGCCATCACCAGCAAGCCCCAGGTCGAAGCAGCGGGAATCGCCGGACCAGCCGCACATTCGTCCGGAATACCATCGCCATTACCGTCAGGCGACTGACCCTGGCCGATATCGCAACCGTCGGGCGTCTCATTTCCGTTGCAATCCTGACAGGACGCGTCGCCACCCGGACACTGCTCGATGTCGCACCGATCCCGCACCGTGTTGCCGTTGCAGTCACAGGAAGTGGTCGGAGCCAATTCATTAAAACCACCATGAAAGGACGTGCATGGGTCGAGACTCGTGTCGAAGGGCGGATCAACGTCATGCACCCAAGGCGCTGGGTTGGCGGACTGATCGAGCACAATCGGGTCAAACCCTGCTTCCGTGCCCGTGTCCAAAACACGCACTTGTCCCGGGTCGCCGACTTTCACGAAGGTGAAACGAGGCTGCACGTTCAAGATCGACGTGTACATGCCGCCGTTGCAATGGTCTTTCGTCGCCGTAAGTTGGCCGGCAGTCGGCGTAACCGAGGACAAATCCACGAAAACGTCCCAAAACTCGGGTTGCCCATTCACCATCACCTCAATCGGCTGAATGCTCTTGAGGTTCAATTCCACGATTTCTATGGAAACCACCACCGGGTTCGGATTCGGTAGCTCGCATCGGTCAAACGGATCCTGCGTACGCAAAACCAGAGTATCCGCAGTGCCGAAATCACCAAACGGAGTCGGACCAAGCGGTACACCCTCCAGGCATATGCTGCCCGTGAACGGATCGGAACCCGGATCCACGAAAAAGTTTGCGGGAATAGCCGGTGAACCAGTCACACCGAAGTTGTGACAACCCTGCCCGGCCTCCGTATTCCACGCATCGATAAACTGACCAGGCGTACAGCCGGGCCCCTCCGGCGACGGCGCAGGAGCAAGATCGCAATCGACCGGCGGCCCTATCACGTGGACGAAAATCTGACCGCCACCCTCGTTAATGAGGGCAACGTTTTGCATCGGACACCGCATACAATCGACACCCATCCAAGTTCCGCCGATCGCGTCGCAACCCGCCAAACTGGCATCGCCGCATTGGCCATTCTGAGGACCGCAACAACCGAAATTTTCGCATTCGTCGGGCACACCATTCCCATCGCAATCAGCACTTGTCAGGCTGGAAATATCAGTACCGTCGGGCACACCATTCCCGTTGCAATCGCACGGGTTCGGGTCGCATGAGGTGCCGTCGCCGAGATACGTGGCCGTCGCGCCCGGAAAAATATTCACATTCGCGCAGGTGAGTTCGGTGGCAAGCGAACATCCAGTAACACCTGAGAAGCCCGCCAGATCTTCGAAACAACACGCGCCCGTGGGCGCCGTCGGAACGCAAGTTCCCGTGGGGCAAACCGCGGCAAAACAGCACTCCACCAAAGAAACGTCCAGCAAGTCCAAAACACCGTCGCAATTGATATCCAGATCGGCAGCAGGACAAGGGCAAGCGCCAGCCATGCACTCCGTAATGATTCTCACGTCAAAGGAATCGCAAAACCCATCAGGGGTACAGTCACCAAACGGACCCACGATGTCCGCAATACATGGGCACGCACCATCGGCACGCACTTCGGGCACAGACAGCATGAACACACAAACGGACACGACGAGACAGATTCTGGTGGTTAGGTTGGGAATGCGCACAGCGCCCTCCTTGTTAGTACAGGCGTCAATATGTTGATCCGGAACGCTCCAGTGTCCCGACCCTAGCACCAACATGGTAGCCGAATGCAATCTCCGAGTTCAAGTACGTACTGAATATTTGCGTGAAGACCGACCCGTGTCCGGCCGTAACCCCTGTATTGACAACAGGATCCGTGTACTTACCTGGGTCGCCGCTGAAATCCAAACACAGGGTGTTCACCCTATGATTCGTTTTTCAAGAAAAAACGAATCAGCAACGACGTTCTATTTAGTGGACAAACAAGAGTCCCCAGAGCAGGGAAACCCGAAATGAGCGATCAATCAACCGCTTCCAACTCGACCAGCAAAGCATCCATCTCGACAAGCGCACCGGGCGCAACCACCACACGCTTCACCCGACCAGCCTGCGGCGCCGAAATGGTCATCTCCATCTTCATGGACTCCATAATCACCAACGGCGCGTGCGCTTCAAAAGCCTCCCCCGCCACCGCATTGATCTTGAGCACCGTACCCGGCATCGGCGCCACAAGCTTGTCAGAGGCAGCCGCCAGCGCAGACGCACCGGCCCGACGGGCGGACCGCTCGACAATCTCAAACGAATGGAGCGCACCGTTCAACCAAAGTGTCAGAACATTGTCACAACGATCAGCCAGGAACGGCACCACGCGACCCCCGACGCGCACAAAACCCGCACCGTCCCCGTCAGCCTCACCTTCGAACTCGATCGACCGATCACCGATGTGCGCAATGTACCCGCCAGCCTCGGACGCACGCTCCAGCGAAACACGAAGAACGCCCGGCTCCGTCCGACGGTCCGCCGATTCCGTCTTCCCAACTGCGGGCGCCCGCGTTCCTGAAACAATAGGCCGAAGATCGAAACGCTTCACGACGTCATCCTCCACGCGCCCGCCGTCTGCCACGGGCCTGCACGTTCGGCATCAACGCGCACGCCTTGCCCAGCCGAGCTTCGACGCACCGCGCCCAGCGTCATCACCGCCGCAAGGACCGCTTCATCCGGCGGCGCATCCGACGTCGCAGAAATCGAATGCTCTTCCAAAAAATGCGTATGCAGCGATCCCCGCCGGAACGCCTCATGCCCCATCAGGTTGGCCAGGAATTCCACATTCGTCGTCACACCGAGAATCGGATAGCGACGCAGCGCCCGGCTCATCCTGGCCAGCGCAGCCTCACGGTCACCGGCCCACACGATCAACTTACTAATCATCGGATCGTAATGCACAGTAATCTCAGAACCCGCCGTCACCCCGCTGTCCACCCGCACGCCAACCCCGCTCGGCTCGCGGTAATGTTTCAGCACGCCGGTCGACGGCAAAAATCCCTTCGCGGCATCCTCAGCATAAATCCGGCATTCAACGGCGTGCCCGACCTGACGAATCGAGTCCTGTGTAAACGGCAACGCCTCACCAGCCGCCACCATGATCTGCACCCGAACCAGATCAAGACCGGTGACCATCTCCGTAACAGGATGCTCGACCTGCAACCGCGTATTAACTTCCAAAAAGTAAAACGCCCCGGACGCATCGACCATGAACTCCACCGTGCCCGCGTTCACATAACCGATGGACCGCACCGCCTCCACCGCAGCCGCCCCCATCTTCTCGCGCAGCGCCGGCGTCAGCGCGGGCGAAGGCGACTCCTCAACAATCTTCTGATGACGACGTTGAATGGAACACTCACGCTCGAACAGATGCACCACATTGCCATGCGTATCGCCAAAAACCTGAAACTCAACATGCCTGGGACGAGTCACATACTTCTCAAGAAAAACACGCGCATCACCAAACGCCGAACCCGCTTCACGCTGGGCAGCCGCAAACGCACCGGCGAATTCCTCAGCCGACGCAACCACGCGCATACCCTTGCCACCACCACCCGCCGCCGCCTTGACCAGCACGGGGTAACCGATCCGCTCAGCCTCAGCCGCCCACACCTTCGAGTCCGCTTCGCCCGAATCGGATTCGCCCGAATCGTGCTTTTCAGCACTTGGGCCGGACCAACCCGGCACAACCGGTACACCAGCCGCAATCATGCCGCGCTTAGCCACAATCTTGTCGCCCATCGCGCGAATCGCCTCCGGCGTCGGCCCGATGAACACGATCCCCGCATCGGCGCACGCCTGAGCAAAATCGGCGTTCTCCGAAAGAAAGCCATACCCCGGATGGATCGCATCCACCGCATGAGACTTGGCGATACCGATGATCTTCTGAATATCCAGATAGGTCTCCGCCGCCGTCACGCCGTGCAGCGGGTAGGCTTCATCCGCCGTACGCACATGCACAGCCTGTCGATCCGGATCGGAAAAAACCGCCACAGCGCGCATACCCATTTCCTGCACGGTCTGCGTGACACGAACGGCGATCTCGCCACGGTTGGCAATAAGGACGCTTTTGAACATGGGCGGTAAGATAGACGAACGTTCACCGTCCGTCACGTTGCGGGATCAAGTCTCGTTTTACGGTAACAGGTCAGCCATGTGCGACGCGTGCGTACCTTCTGTTCTTTCCTTGCGACAGGGAACCATCTTGTCCCCCCTTACGAAGGGGGGATACAGGGGGGTCTGGAACAAAGCAACGCTTCGTCTCGCAAGAAGAACCTCCCCCGGCCCCTCCTTCACAAGGAGAGGAGGAAGAGGAAGATCGCTGCGTATGTACGAGAGAGTCTCATCATCGCGGTGTTTCTTGTCATCCGAAGTTGCACACGGCTGACCTGTTACGCTTTACGTAAGGCCTCATAGTATGGAATCACACGAAAACGAAACCACCGCCGACCCCACAGCCAACTCCCCGCCGGACTGGGACCAGCACACCGAACCCCTCGAGTGCCCACTCTGCACCTACGATCTGCGTTACCTGACACAATCGCGCTGCCCGGAATGCGGCTACCGTTTTGAATGGGAGGAGTTGCTCGACCCCGCACGGCGGCTGCACCCCTATCTCTTCGAGCACCACCCCGAAGCCTCAACAAGATGCTTTTTCAAGACACTCCTCGGCGGCCTCAGACCGCTGCGCTTCTGGCAATCGCTCCACCCAGTCCAACCATCCCGCCCCCGCCGACTCGTGCTCTACTGGGCACTGTGTTCGTTGACGCTGCTCATGCCCGCCATCGGCACTGTACTCGCGACCGCACAGACTATTGCCGTGCAGACGCGTGCCATTCGATCAATCTGGAAAACGGAAGTTCGTAAGCCAACCAATGCTCGCCTCGCTCTGGAGATGAAGCAAAAGCACGGGTCTGTTGAGGCGTGGCTGGACGCGGAATACCCAACCACCATTCCTGGGGTGCTTGTTTCATTCGGCAAAACGACCCCTGCGAAATTCATACTGGCAATCGTGATGGCACCCTTCTTGCCTGCGGTTATTCCCTGGCTGACAGCCGCGACGCTAATGATATTCGTCCAATCAATGCGCCGGGCCAAGATTCAACGCGAACATGTTCTGCGCTGCGCAATCTACTCGTTCGACATGGTCTTTTGGATTAGCTGCCTGGGGGTTTGCGCGATCGGACTTGTTTGGATGGACATGGGAAGCTTCCAATTGCTTTCGGCTAGAGGGGTTGAAAAGATTCTGAAACTTCAGGCTGCCATGGCGACCGTCCTGTTGTTGATCGGCTGGTTTCGATTATGGATGGCCTACCGCTTGTACCTGCGGTTTCCGCACGCATTCGCCGTAGCGTTTTCGTCGTTCGTGATCGTCGGGCTGTTCATGGCGGCGATCGCGGGTTTCATCTTGTTTCCGCCGTAACGTCCTCCAACTGTCCACGCGAGGCTTGTGACGGTAGAATGATGCCGAGCCAACTAGCTGGATTAAGCGATGCAGAAAAGAGAATTGGTCCGATTGTTGGAACGCCGTTTCACCGTGAAGGTTCCGCTCCAAAAGGCCTGGGCGCACCTTGAACGTGTGGAACAATGGCCAAGCTGGGCGCGACACATTCGCAAGATCGAACTTCGTCCTCCCGGCCCACTTGGACTCGAATCAGAAGGCACGATCAAGCTCACCAACGGAATCAAATCCACTTTTCGCATGGCCGAACTCAACGCCGGAAACAATTGGAAATGGGTTGGGCCTTTCCTGTGGATCACCGTCCATTACGATCACAAGTTCAAGCGAATCGGCCCGCAGGAAACGGAAATCACCTTCGTCCTGGATGGCGAAGGATTCGGCGTTGGCATCTTCGGCCGAATTTTCGCGGCCATCTACGCGCGCAATCTGGATCGCGCGATCCCGAATTTGATCGAGGAACTTGAGCAGGCGTAACACATGAAATCCAAATCAGTGAAATACGTTGCGACCGTCAAAAACGTCCGCGAACTGGTACTCGAAGGGACAGCCGATCTCACATGGTGGCGGGATCATCTCGCCAATGAAGATCTCGAACCGATCGAGGAAGACAGCTGCGCAGTGGTGATGCTGGCCGGACTGGACGCGAAGTGGATGGGCCTGCCGCTGCGTGAAATCGCCGTAATCGTGGCCGCTCGCTGCAAGCACAAATTGGTAGAACCGGGCTTCCTATTGGCTAGTGCTTTTAACGCTTCGCGATTCATGGTCTTTTTCGAGCGACACTGGTTCCACACGCCATACACGCGACGCCCCGATCAGAGGGTGACGGTGGGTGCGACGTCGTCGATCTGTTTGGGCAACCAACCTATGCCTGATGTTTTCGCCGAACTCGGCCCGCGCGCGCCGTCGGAGCGACTGGTGCCACAAGAGGAAATGGGGCTCACCGGTCCACTCGTCATTCCGCGGGTCAAGGATCGCACACGTCGGGCGTGGTTCATGGTTTCTATCAAGGGCCTTACGTCTACGTTCGATTTCGATCCCGATCGGGACCGCTTCGAGCTTGGCCCCAAGACAACCGCTCCGATCTTCGACGACCTGCGCGACTCGCAGTTCCGCCCAAAGCAGTGGTATGTTCGCAAGCGCGCCACGCACGCGCGAGGGAAGACATGCAAAATTCGTCGATGAGCGGCGACGTTTTCATTTCAGGCGATCCAGTTGGGTTTGCGTTTTTCGAGGAATGCTTTCAGGCCCTCTTGGCCTTCGGGGGAGACGCGGCGTTCGGCGATGCACTTTGTGGTGATGTTGTGCGATTCGTTCCAACCCGCGTCGGCGACTTCGAAAAAAACCTTCTTGCAGGCGGCGACAGCCTGGGGGCCGTTCTTTTTGAGGGCGGCTACCACATCGTCGATCCATGCGTCCATCGCTTCGACAGATGCGACGCATTCACTGAGAAGTCCGATGCGTTTGGCCTCTTGTGCGCCGAACCGTTCGGCGGTCAGGCCGTAGCGTCGGGCGTGGGTAAGTCCAATTTTTTCGAGCAGAAAAGGCGAGATAACAGCCGGGACGATGCCGAGTTTCACTTCGCTCAAACAGAAGAAGGCCGACTCCACCGCGACGGCCATGTCGGCTGCGGCGACCAGGCCTACCCCGCCGCCGAATGTGGCACCCTGCACGCGCATGATGACGGGTTTCGGACACTCGCGGATGGTGCGCAGCATGTTGGAGAGGACGAACGCATCTTTGACGTTTTCATCCAGCGAGTAATCGACCATGCGTTTCATCCAGTTGATGTCGGCGCCGGCGGAGAAGGACTTGCCCTCGGAACGCAAGACGATCGCGCGGACAGAGGCGTCTTTGCCGGCGACAGTAAATGCGTCGGAAATCTCAGCCATCACGACTTCGTTGAAGGCGTTGTGCAGATCGGGACGATCGATGGTGACTGTGGTGACGGCATCGATGGTTTCGGTTCGGACGAATTCGGACACGGTTGTGACTCCCGGTGTAAGACGATTTTGGTGACATGGTAGCGGCGGGTGGCGGCGTGTCGACCTGGGGATTCGGGGAACATAGAATCGCGAACCCGTATTGGTCGATGATACAGGGGAGGCGGATAGATACAGGTGCCTGGTGTATCGTCAATCGAAAAAGTGCGGGTTTCGTCCGCTCTTTCAGAGCCGCGACCGTGAGGGAGCGGTTGGCGAGAACCCGCAAAATCAGGTGTGACAATGCAATAGCGATGGGGGCGTGCTTGATATCGTGACAGTGGCGACGACTCAAACGAATGTGCGGGATTGGCGGGCGACGGTGGCCGGCGGGGTCGGTCTCTGCGCGTTGGCGTGTGTGATCGGGTTTGCGGTTGCGCGTTATTCGACGTACGGCGCGATGGGGATCGGGGGCGCTCTGGGCGGGGCGCTGATTCTCTGGAATCCGTTCATCGGGCTGCTGGTGATTGTGGGGTCGCTGCCGTTTGAGACAGCCGGCATGCTGGGCGACCCTGACGCTGCCGGTGCGATTTCGATTACGAAACTCGGCGGGCTTGCGACGTTGGCGTCGGTCATGCTGGACATTCTTCTGCGCCGACGGCCCATCGAATGGTCGCGGATGTTTCGGCGAATCCCTCTTTGTCTGTGCGCGCTGGCGATGGTGATGATCGCTTCGACGGCGCTGCATCCGACGGAAGAAAGTGTCAAGGAAAGTGTGCGGTTCGTCACGATCGTCGTGTTTTTCTTCATCACGCTGCACGTGGTGAATTCTCCACGGCGTATTCATGCGGTGGTGATGTGCTGGGTGACGGTGGGGTTGCTGGTCTCTGCGTACAGTCTTTTCGAGCGGCGGTTCGGGGCTACGGTGAGTTCGGTGGACTGGTCTCCGACGGCGTCGACGGTGGTAGATGTAGGCGAGTCTGAAATCGGGGTGATGGTGCGCGCGTCGGGGTCGTTTACGCATCCGATCTGGCTTGCACTTTATCTGACGACGACGTTCCCGCTTTCGCTGTACGCGATCTGGACATCGCGTTCGGCTGCTTTGCGATTGTTCTTTTTGTGTGCCGCTTTTTTTCAGGTGGCAGCCGTGCTGGCCACCTATGCGCGCATGGGCTATCTGGCGATTGTGATGGCGGCTGGGCTTTTCCTTTTGCGGCGGCGCGGTGGGCCTGCGGTGGTGGTGTGGGCTGCGGTGCTGGGGTTTGCGACGGTTCCGTTTTGGCCTGACACGATGACAAATCGGGTGGCTTCGATTTTCGATTACACGAAAAGCTCATCGAGCGTGACACGCATCGGGCAGCAGTTGGCGGCTTGGTGGATGTTTCGCGACAACCCGATCGCGGGGGTGGGGCCTGGGAATTTTGAGAATACGACGAATCTTTACGTCGATCGCGTGCCGGACCGGTGGCGGATTGAGCCGGACATCGGCGCGCACAACATGTACGCGGAGGTTCTGGCGGAATTGGGGCCTGTCGGGTTGATGCTGATGGTCGCGATTGTGTTCTTCGCGTGGCTGGCGGCGGAATCGGCGCGGAAGCGATCGACGGAGCCTCCGCGGGCGCTGTTGTTTGAAGCCTTGTCAATCAGTGCGCTCGTGTTCGCGTTCAGTGCGGTGTTGATCCATGCGCAGTATCAGAAGGAATGGTGGTTGCTTCTGGCGTTGATCGCGGCGGCGGATGCGTGGCGGGGTGAGCGTGGGGGAGGCGATGCGCGTGCTCATGCGTAGAGCAGGTTCAATGCGTGGTGCGGCATTCTGCTCCTGTCGGGTGACGCTTGACTGAGTCAAGTGCTCCGGTCGTCCAGAAATATTGCGACGGCGGACGCCGAGCGGATGCGCACAAACGGTCCTCTTCGACCCAACGGCAGGTCGAAGAGGAGTGGCTGGGGGCAGCGTGGAAAGGCGATCGGCATCCGGGATTCACTCACCGCCGCCGGTGAACGCGTCCTGGAACGCGCCGAAGTCGTGCAGATCTATGTCTCCGTCGTTGTCGGAATCGAAGTTCTCGCAAACGCCGACGTTCACAGTAACCATGTAATCGGTGCGGTTGCGAATCGAATTGTTGCAATCAATGACGGATTCATCCCAGACACGCAGGCGAAGCGTGTAGGCGCACGTCGGCAGTTCCGTCACATCCCAGATCGCGAGCAGGTCGTTGACGCGCGGCTCGTCGCTCGATGCGATCGTCTGCCAATTGTGCTCACCATCACCGGTGAATTCCAGCACCCAATTGCGCAGGTGTTGGTCTAGCGCTGTTCCGAAAACCGCGACTGCCTCCTCGACATAAAGACAATCCTGCGGCTGGGTGATGATCGCGTCGGGCGAGGTGTTGTCCACGACGACATTGCGAACGTCGGTGATCTCGTTCCCGCAGATATCCACGGCGCGCGTTTCGACCGGGTAGGACCCATCAGGGATACCGTCGCGCGTGTCCCAGTGGGCGAACGGGTCGTTGACGACCGGCGACGTGTAGACCGGTGTGCCTGGCTCAACGGGCAAGAGGCTGCCGCCAGCGTCGTAACGAACGGTGTAGCTTTCGAAACAACCGCCCCGCGTTCCGCGAGATTCGTAGGCTGACCCGTCAAAACAGACCGTGCCGCCGACAACGGCGTTGGGGGCTGGAGTGCGGACCTCCAGGACCGGGGGCAGCTTGTCGACATAGACAAAGGTGGTGTCCGATGCGGACAGTTGGCAGCGGTTCTCACCGGTCACGCGCAGATAATAGTATCCTCCCGGTACGCTCGACGCATTCCATGTGTAGAGTAGGCCCGACCATGGACCGGTTGCGTCGTTGTGGAACGTCCAGCCCACTTCGTCCTGCCCGCGGATTTCGAGCTTGTCTCCAATGTAGAGGCCGTCGGGGTCGTCCACCGAGCCAAAGATCGGCACCGAGTCGCACACGCACTCGCGCGCCATGGGAGTTTCGATTTCGATGATGGGCGGCGTGTCGTCCAGATCGAAGCGCAGATCGTCGATGCTTTCCGATGCGCCCATGCCCGCGTCGATCTCGATCCGGCGGATGTTCTCGGCGGGCGAAGGC
Source organism: Phycisphaerae bacterium (assembly GCA_029260215.1). Taxonomy (GTDB): domain Bacteria; phylum Planctomycetota; class Phycisphaerae; order UBA1845; family UBA1845; genus OFTM258. The sequence goes on along the minus strand of JAJDDQ010000066.1, from coordinate 85,850 downwards.
ACGCGTACGAACCGATACACGCCGTGCAAACTCAAGCAATCTGTGATGGCCACGACTTGGGAATGGACAAGCCCTCCACCGGAAACCGCGTTGTAGGCCCGAATCACATAGTCCCCGCAGTAAGGCCCGACGGTAAACGTGACTTCGCCCTGCGGTTCGTCGAACACCATGCGAAAATGCTCGGGACTGAATTCACACCCCGGCCCCGCGAAGGTACGCAAACCCCGCGTGCCCGAGGAAGTTCCTCCGTACGTTCCCATGTTCCACACTCTCACATCTCCGTCGCACGATCCGAACGTGTCAGGCGCTGAAAACGTGACGCCGACGTACTGCGAAGTGATCGTCGTTCCGGAGGAGAACTCTTCGAATTCAAGTGTTGGGCACTCCGCTCGGGCGCCGACAGTTGTCAGTGCGGCGCAGACCGATACCGCAAACATCGTAAGAGAATCGCGTGCATACATTGTAGGACTCCTTCTTGGCGCTCCCCGGTGATGGGAGGCATTCGGCAGGCGGTGATTTGGAGCGACGGCAGCGCGGTGACCATGACCGCGCCGCGGTCAGTCCGTCGCCTACCTGTTACAGTAATCAACCGGTATTGATCGTAGCCGGCGAATGGAAAGCGTCAACCCTAAGATTGCCATACTTGTGCCAGCAAATGAATTGGAAGCAACGCGCACTGTAGCGCTTGGTGCGCGACTTGATCTCTCAGCAGAATCAAGGACGGCATCCACCTGAGTCAGCACAATTCCGTCGGTCACTGTGTGTTGCGTTCTCACCTTTGAGAGCCGCAATGCTTTCTTGCCGAAGCATTCTGATAACGTGCAATTCCGATCCAAGACTGAACTCGGGATCCCCCACTGCTACGCTCGCCAGTCAGCCTGAAAGACTTCGACGGCAGGGCCGGTCTTGAAGACCCGGTTGTCGTCGGCCCATTCGAGTTCGAGTTCTCCACCTTCAACTTTGGCGATGATGCGGCGGTCCGTGCGGGCCGTCTTGACTCCAGCGACGCAGACGGCTGACACGCCGGTTCCGCACGCAAGCGTTCGCCCCGTGCCGCGTTCCCAGGTGAGGACGTTGACGCGCGATCGATTCTCAATCGTGACGAAATGCGCGTTGACGCGCTCCGGGAAGAGCGGGTGATTCTCGATGGCGGGGCCGTCCTGGAAGTGTGAAATTTGGTTGAAGGAATCCAGGAAAAAAACGGCGTGGGGATTGCCCATCGAGATGCAGGTCATCTTGAGGTCGCGGCCTCGGATTTTGATGGTCGCGTCCTGGACGCAGTCGCCGGAAAGATTGACGGGAATTTCAGTCGGTGCGAATCGGGGCAGGCCCATGTCGATGCGTACGCGCGAGACTTTTCCGTTTTCGAGCGTGCATTCGGCGATTTTCAGGCCGTCGTCCGTTTCGATGGGGATGCTGGTCTGATCGGTCAGCCCGTGGTCGAAGGCATACTTGGCGACGCAGCGGAGGCCGTTGCCGCACATTTGGGCGCGGGAGCCGTCGTTGTTGTACATTTCCATGCGGACGGGAGCGATTTCGGACGGGCAAATCATAATCAACCCGTCGCCGCCGACGCCGGTGTGGCGGTCCGCGATGCGCCGGGCGGTGGCTGGCGGATCGGCGATGTGCTCGTCAAAGCAGTGGACGAAGACGTAGTCGTTGCCCGTACCGTGCATTTTTGTGACTTTCATGATCGGGGTATTCTATCGGGGCTGCGGGGAAATCGTAGCGGTTCCGGGAGGTGGGGTTGGGAAGTCCGCGCGGACTGAAGTCCTCGGCTCGTTTTGGGGGAGGTCGGGGTCTCTCAATTGATGGAATGTTTCGTTTTGGCGGTGGATTTGGGGTGTTTTGTCGGGAGAAAGGCCCGGCTTGGGTAAGCCGGGCCTTCAGCCGTCCCTCTCCCAAGGGCTTGGCTTGGATCGGCGAAACGCACCTATGCCTCGAGATCGACGTGCGTTTGGCCGGTTGAATCGGTCGAAAAGCCCTGCGAATCTTCGTCGGCCTGCTGGTCGGATTCGTGGGCGTCATTGGATTCTTCCTGGCTGCTTCGGCCTTGTCCACCGGCACCTTCTGCGTCTGCGAATACGGCGACGTCCTCGTCGTTGGCTTCGATGGTTGATCCGGCTTCGTCGATCGCCTTGGCTTCGCGTCTGCCTGCCTCTGCTCGGCCTGATTTTTCGGCGTCACGTGCTTTTGAGACGTCGGCTTGCTGGTAGCCGGCTTGTGCGGCGGAACCCAGGATCGGTGGTATGTCGGCCATTGCGGCGTCTCCGGGGGCGAGGTGTATGCCCCATCATCGTTCGGAGGTTTGTGAACGACTCGGTTGTCTTGTCGCGGTTCTGCCGTTTCGGGCGTATCGCCGAGGTTGAAGAATCCCTTCGGAATCGAGATTCGTTCCGAAACTGAATCAGAGCCTGAATCCGAGTCCGCGCGGACTGAAGTCCGCGGCTCGTTGTGGACCGGCGAATCGGGCAGAGTCATGCGCGACTTTGAGGTGTATCGGCGAAAACGAATGTTGTCCGCCAGTGAATCAGCAGCGAGTCCGTGACAATACCGGCGAAGCCGGAAATCTCGTATCGGAACGGCTGATACGGGCGAAGAAGCGTCTATCACGTTCGCGGCTTGGCCGCTCCCTTCGTGCTCCCTCCTCGGTCGCACTCAGTGTCGCGGTTCTGATAAGCCTCGATCACCCGGCCAGAAGTGTCATGCACGCATCAGCAGCCTGCGAGCCATTCTGCGGCCATGTTCTGGTCGAAGGCCATCTCGTCGTCCTGATGATTTCGGTAGACCTGCTCTTTCAGGCGGGCGAGGATGGACGAGTGCATCTGGCTGACGCGCGACTCCGAGAGATCGAGCGTGTTGCCGATCTCCTTCATGGTCATCTGCTCGTAGTAATAGAGTATTAACACCAGTCTCTCGGCGCGGGACAGGCCTTTGGTGATGAATTCGCGGAGGTCGCGTTTTTGGGCTTCCTCTACGGGGTCGCTGCTGCGTTTGTCCTGCAGGACGTCGATTTCGCAGACGTCGCGGCTGGAATCGGTTTCGTATTGTTTTCGGGAAAGAGATACGACGGAGACGGCTTTCGCGTCCCTCAGCAGTCGTTTGAACTCCTCGGGGGGGAGGGCCATGTGCCTTGAGATTTCCTGTTCGGTGGGCGCTCGGCCGTTGAGCGTTTCGAGTGCCTGGGTTGCGCGATCGAGCTTGTTTGCGCGGCTTCTTACGAGGCGGGGCACCCAGTCCATGGCGCGCAGTTCGTCGAGGATTGCGCCTCGGATTCTGGGGGCGCAATAGGTTTCGAATTTGACGCCTCGTTCGAGGTCGAATGATTCGATGGCGTCGACGAGTCCGAAAATGCCGGCGGACATGAGGTCATCGACTTCGACTTCGTCGGGCAGCTTGGCTCCGATTCGTTCGGAATTGTACTTGACGATTCCCTTGTAGGTTTCGAGAAGGCGATTGCGCAACAAGGGGTCGCGTGTGCTTTTGTACTCAACCCAAACTTCGTGGAGGCTTTGCTTTTTCACGGTCGTTTGCATTCAATCCGCTCCTTGAGCTTCGCATTGCCGCGTTCAATCTCTCGGACACCGGCTTGCCGCGTACGGTTTTCGCTACGCGGGATCACGTACCCATCGGCTCCACCTGGTCTTCGGTCGATGATTTTTCCGAATTCGGAGACTTCTCGGACTCGTTCGGGGCGTCGTATCGAGCGCGGATGTCGCGCTTACGCCCGGTTGAGTACTCCCGGATGACAACGTCGGCGGCCATGCCCACACCAAGCCCGATAAACGCGAAAATGATCATGGCCCAGAGTGCGTTTGTAAGGACGGACTCGACGGGATTGCGACTGAATAGGCCTGCGATGGTGCTGGCAGCGAAGGCCATCAACCCCAAAGCGGCAGCGGTGAAGCGCGATACGCCCATGGCCACATCCTTGTGACGACGTTGAAACCGTTCTTGTAGAGCGAGGATCGCGTCAGGACTTGGTTTCGGATCCATCCGCGATCGACACTCGACCGTTTTTTTCGGACCGGCGGCATCCATGCCGTCGGCGGACGCGTTTCTTCGTGCCGACCAGATCATCGGCACTCCTGCCCATTGTGCGGTTTCGTGCTCCCTGCTCTCTTACGGTCGCGGCTCTGAAAGAGCGAAACCCACGAGACAGCGTGCGGCCATGCACTAGGCGAATAGTGCGGCGAAACGCGTCAATGTCTGCGTGAGCGAACCCCGGTGACAGGTCTCGCGATCCTTCGCGAGCTGGTCGGCGATTCGCACGACGCATCGGCTGTAGCGACTGCGTGGAGCGGTGAGAACATGGGGTTCCCGTACTCCGATCGCACACGATACGCGGTCATCTTGGAGCGACCACTCGGCGTATGCAAGGGAAATCTTGAGGAATTTTTTCGCGGCGTGCCGGATGCGGATGATGGCATCTTCGGCGGTGACGCGATTGGCGGCGCGATTGAGGACGAGGCCTATGGCTCCGTGATACGCTTCGATGCGCAGGGCTTTGATTATTGTGTAGGCGAAGGTCAAGGCGATTTTGTCGGGGGACGTCACGATCATGATTTGGCGGCACTTGGCTGCGCGTTCGATGGCGGCGTGTTGGAACCCGACACCGCAATCGGTGAGTATGAGCTGGGGGCGGGTGCATCCCGAAACGGGTGGCAACTCGTGGCGCAGGGTTACACCGTCTACCGGCGCGGCCGGTGGGCCGTGGGCGTTGCGGAATGCCACGGCCTGGCTGCGCCAGACCGTGCCACCCAGAATGTGATGTCCTCCTTGGGGGCGCGGCGGTGCGTACTCTGATCGGTGGAAACGGCGGTCGGCGAGCGGGTTGGGGTTCCAATCGGCGGAGAGGTCGGGGGTTCCTTGGCTGAATTCGCGTTCGACGGAGACGTCGTGGCTTCGGGCTGCGAGGGTGGCGACGAGGTTTCGCAGGAGCGTTCGTCGGCCGACGCCGGCGACTGAGCCGATGATTGCGATGCGGTTTTCTGATGGGTACGGTCTTGTGGGGTGCGGTGAGTCTGAGGCGAATGGGAACTTTGGGGTCGTCCGATCGCGGGTCGATGCGACGGATATTCTTCCGCTTGTGTTTGGGTCGCGGCGGAACCTCATGTTGCGCGCGCCTCCCGCATTCGGTTGGTGGGCTGGGGGAGGTTCTTCGTGCGAAGCAGGACGTTGCTCTGGTCCGAACCCCCCTGTATCCCCCCTTTGTAAGGGGGGAAAAGAATGTTTTCTGTCGCGGGGTGGAAGTGGATCATGGCTTCACATTTGGTGAGGTGGGGGTGGATCATGGCTTCAGGCTGCCTATGGTTTTTGGAGTTTGGGGCGGTGGTTGAGGGGCTTCGTTGGGGGAATCGTCACCGATGATGCCCTTGGAGATGCGTGCGGCTTCGCCTTGTTGGAGGGCGGCGGATACGTCTGGGCTTGCGGAGGTGAGCGAAAGCTGGGCGTCTGCGAGGGCGAGACAGTTCAGAATGACGCCGAGTCCGACGGCTTCGTCGAGCTTGGTGAAAAGGAGCCGATCGACACCGAGCGTCTGGTAGCCACGTATTGTTTCGAGGAGCACGGGCGTTTGGTATGTGCCGGGCAGCACGAGATGCACCTCTGTGGGGGAGGCGGCGGCGAGGAGGTTCTTGAGGGCGTGCATGCCGGGTTGGTCGCGGTGGTTTTGGCCATTGGCGTCGATGATGACGACGTCGCGGTCGGCGAAATCTTTCATGATTGCGCTGACCGCCTGCGGGTCGGCGGCTTGGGCGAGGGGTACGCCGATGACTTCGGCGAAGGCGCGTATTTGTTCCAGTGCTCCGAGTCGTTGCGTGTCGAGGGAAAGTAGTCCGACGGAGCGTCCTTTGCGGAGTGAGAAATCGGCGGCGAGCTTGGCGGCTGTCGTGGTTTTTCCGACGCCGGTGGGACCGACGAGGCCGATCACGGCGGGACGGGTGCCTTTTTTCTGTACGGTCGAGTCGGCGACGGGGAGCATGGAGGCGATGAAGGCTGCGATCTTTCGTCTGACGGTTTTTTCGTCGGCAAGTTCTGCGGCGGAACACTCGGCGCGGACGCGGCGGACGAGCTTGGCGGCGAGTTCTTCGGCGACCTGGGCTTCGATAAGCTGGTGGTAATGGCGCTTGAGAGACTTAGGTACGGAGATGCGGCCGAGGTCGCGTGCGTCATCGAGCAGGTCGCCGACGACGCCGGACAGCTCGGTCAGGTTGCGTTGCAGTGCCATGACATCGGCACTTTCTTCTTTCGGGATACGCGTAAGGCCCCTGTCGCCTGCGACGGTGTTGCGACGGGCGGGGTTGGCTGGGCGCCTTTTTGTGTCGCCGGTTTGCACCGAGGCGAGGTCTTTTGCGGCCGTGATTTCGACGACGCTCTTTCCGCCGTAACCCAAAACCGCGCCCTCATTGTATGAACGAGTCTGCAAGATCACGCCATCCGGTCCGAACTCTCGTTTCACCTTGGCCAATGCGTCGCTCATATTGTGGGCGCGAAACTTCTTAATGTTCATCGGGTAAACACACCATTCCTTTCGTTTCGACCTCTATTCCGCGTACGATTTCGCTGTAGGAAAGGACGGGGACGTGGGGCAGAATGCCCTCCAGCATGCGACGAATCCACAATCTTACGCGTGGGGCGCAGAGAATGACGGGGGTTCTGCCGGCCATGGCGGGGATGACGCGGTCTATTTCCTCGCGGAATGCGGTTATGATTTTTTGCTGAGTGTCTGCGGGCATGGCCCATGAGACGCCGCGTTCGTTGGTTTCGAGGTGTGCGGTGACCAATTCCTCGAGACTTGGGTCGAGTGTTACGCAGCCGACGGCTCCCTCGTTGGCGCGATAGAGTTCGCAGATCGTTCTGGCCAATGCTGCGCGGACGTATTCGATGAGTACGTCGGGGTCTTTGGTACGCGGGGACCAGTCGCCGAGCGTTTCGAGGATGGTTTCGAGATCTCGGATGGGGACGCGCTCGCGTAGGAGCATCTGGAGGATTTTCTGAATCTCGCCTGGTTTTACGACTATGGGAATCAACTCTTCCAGGAGCTTCGGCGAGCGCTCGCGGAGTGTGTCGAGAAGACGGTTGACCTCGGCGCGGGTGAGCAACTCATCGGCGAAACGTTTGATGGTTTCGGTCAGATGGGTGGCTAGAACGGCGGAGGATTCGACGACGGTGTAATTGCGCTGTTCGGCCAATGAGCGTTGATCGTCTTCGATCCACATGGCGGGCAGGCCGAACGCTGGTTCGAGCGTTTCGATTCCGTTGATTTTTTCTGAGACGGTGCCGGAGTCGATGGCGAGCAGGTGTCCGGGCATGCCCTCTCCCTGGGCGACTTTGTTTCCGCGCAATTTGATGCGGTACTCGTTGGGCGATAGTTCGATGTTGTCGCGGATGCGGACGGCGGGCACGACGACGCCGAGCTCCCGGGCCATTTGGCGGCGCATGTTGGTGATGCGGTCGAGGAGGTCTCCGCCCTGCTTGCGATCGACGAGCCGGATCAAACCGTAGCCGACCTCGATCTCCATTGGGTCGGGGAGGATGAGGTGTTCGGGCTTTTCGACGTGTTTTGCTTTTTCCTTGTCTACTTGCTCTTGGCGTTCTTCGGCTTGGCCTCGCGATTTGTTGATGACCGCGCCTACGGTGGCGACGCCTGCGGCGAGGCTGACCAGGGGGATGCTGGGCAATGGTGTGGCGGCGAGCACCAGCAGGAAGACGCCGCACATAATGAGCGCGATGGGTTGGCCGGTGAGTTGATCGATAAGTTCGGTGCCGAGATTTCGCTTTGAGGCGGAGCGTGTGACGATGAGTGCGGCGGCGATGGAGACAATGAACGCGGGAATCTGTGAGACGAGTCCGTCTCCGATGGTGAGGGTGGTGAAGACCTCGAGCGTTTTCATGAAGCCCATGCCTTCATCGACCATGCCGACGTAGATACCGCCGAGGATGTTGATGAAGGTGATGATGAGTCCTGCTATGGCGTCTCCGCGCACGAATTTACTGGCACCGTCCATTGCACCGTAGAAATCGGATTCGCGAGAGATCTCGTCTCGTCTGCGTCGTGCCTCGGGTTCGGTGATGACGCCGGCGTTGAGGTCTGCGTCGATGGCCATCTGCTTTCCGGGCATGCCGTCGAGAGTGAATCTGGCGGCGACTTCGGCGATGCGTGTGGCGCCTTTGGTGATGACGACGAACTGTATGATTATGATAATGGCGAAAATTACGACGCCGACAATGAGGGCGCCTCCGGCGACGAATTCCCCGAATACCTTGATGACATTTCCGGCTGCGGCTGGTCCGTCTTTGGCATTTGTGAGGATGAGTCGGGTGGTGGCGGTGTTGAGTACGAGTCTGTAGAGCGTCATGGCTAACAGCAGTGACGGGAATGCGGAGAATTCCAGTGGTCCTCCCATGAACATCACCGTGAGGAGGATGACTGCGGCGAGGGCTATGTTGGCGGCGAGCATGATGTCCATGAGCGCCGGGGGGAGCGGGACGAGCATGACGAAGATGAGGCAGAGGGCGAATACCGGGATCAACGCGGATGAATGCTTGGCGATGACCTTGGCCAGTTCCATCGGCTTGAGTTCAGTCAGAGATTTGACGTGGTCCATTGCGGGCATTGGGGTGGATCAGCCTTTCGTTTGCTCTGAGTGAGCCACTCTGCGACTGTAGTGGTTCGGACACATTTTCATGCTACGGGTACCGGTCTTGGTTTTAGGTTTGCGTTGGCCATTTCGAAGACGTAGGCCAACACTTCGGCGACGAGTCGGTAGAATTTTTCGGGAACCTCCTGGCCGACGTCGACCTCGGCGTATAGTGATCGTGCGAGCAGCGGTTTTTCGACGACGGGGACGCCGGCTTCGGCTGCTATTTCCCGGATTTTCAGGGCAAGGAAATCGACGCCCTTGGCGATGACTTTGGGCGCGATCATGGTCTCGGCGTCGTACTTGAGTGCGACTGCAAAGTGTGTGGGGTTGGCGACGATGACGTCGGCTTGAGGGACGACGGTCCGAGCGCGTTGGGTGGCGAGTTTCATTTGGACTTCGCGACGCCTGCGTTTGACGACGGGGTCGCCCTCCATACGCTTCATTTCCTCTTTGACTTCCTCTTTGGTCATTTTGAGCTGTTTTTCGTGGCGGTAGCGCTGGTAGATGTAGTCTATGAAGGCGAGCAGCAGCAGTATGATGAGAAGACGTACGCCGAGATTGAAGACCAGGCCCGAGGCGAAGGGCAGGACGGCGATAAAATCGAGGCCGTAGGCGTGGGTGATGCGACTAGTCATGGAACGAATGGTGAGCCAGGCTACGCCTACAATGAGGAACAACTTGAGCATGTTTTGCGCGAGCTGGACGAGTGAATGCGGCGAAAAGAGTCGCTTGAAGCCGTTCACGGGATTGAGTTTTCCCAGATTCGGGGTAAGCGGGTCGAATGTGATAAGCCAGCCGACCTGTGCGTAGAGTACGGTCAGCCCAACGATGAAGACTGTGCCGAAGAACGGCGCGAGTGCCATGCCTATGCGTCTCAGGTTGGCGATACCGATGACAATCGGCTGATCGGGTGCGGGGTACACTCGGGCGTCGAGTGATTCGTGCATGATCGCGATGAGGTCCACCCAGATGCGCGGGCCGAAGAGCGCCAGGCCCATGAACGAAGCCAATAACATGACGGCTGCGTTGAGATCCTGGCTGCGTGCGATCTGGCCTTTGTTGCGCGACTCCATGCGTCTGCGCGGTGTTGGGGCCTCTGTTTTGTCTCCGGTGTCCTCTGCCATTGTTTCTTACTGTATTGTCAAACGTCTATTGATGAATTACGTGAGTTTTACTTCTGTCGTCCTCGCGAACTGAAGTTCGCGGCTCGCTGGCCCGTATACCAATTATCTTCAATCCAGCCCGAATACTTCTCGGAGCAGGTCGAATGTCTTGATGAATTCTCCGTTTATGAGATCGAATGAGAACGGCATCGCGACGGCGGCGGCTGTCAGGGCGACGAATACGCGCACGGCGAAACCGACCGAGAGAATGTTCAACTGCGGGATGGTTCGCGACACGAAGCCCATCGTGAGTGTGGCCATGAACAGTGCTATGAGCGTGGGGGCGGACATTCTGATGGCCAATTGGAATGCGCTGGTGATGAGTGTTTCGATCACGGTGGGCAATGATGCGTTGAATTTGAAGGATGCGGGGGGGATTGCGTGGAAGGTATCGAGCAGGGTCGCGACGAGCGTCCGGTGCCCTCCGACGGCGAGGAAGACCATGAGCGTGACGAGGTAAAATAACTGGTCGATGATGGAGGAATTCTCGTTGAGCATGGGGTTTAGGACCTGCCCCAGCGAAAGTCCGGCTTGCTGCCCGACGATGACGCCGGTCGCGCGGGCGCCGAGGAATACGAGCGAGACGCCGAGGCCGAGGACGAGTCCGATGATTAACTCCCCGACGACGGCGGCGACGACTGTTCCCAGAGTCAACTGCATGGGTATGAGCGGGAAAACGATCGGGGTGATCATTAGTGAGATTACGGATACAAACCCGACTTTGACATGCCTGGGAATGCCGGGGCTGCTGAAAATCGGTGCGGACAGAGTGAGACCGCTGACGCGCACCAGTACGAGCAGGAACGGCGGGAGGAGGAATTTTAGATTGATGGCAATCGTGGGCAACTGTTTCCCCTCAGTGCTTGTTATGGTAACGACCCGAACATTTCCTGTGCGTAGGCGAGCATTCTGTTCGCGATCCAGGGAATGAAGTAGGCGGCTGCGATGACCATGGCTGCGATTTTCGGCACGAAGGTGAGTGTTTGCTCCTGAAGCTGTGTGACGGACTGGATGACTGAGATGGTCAGTCCGACGACCATCCCGATTACGAGGATGGGCGCGGAGGTTGAGAGTGCCATGAAGAAGGCTGCGCGTCCGATGTCCAGTGATGCTCCGAGGTCCATTGCGTATTCCTTATGTCATGTTGTCAAAGCTGTAGAGCAGCGTCTGCACGATGAGGTGCCAGCCGTCGGCCAGGACGAACAAGAGTATTTTGAACGGGAGACTGATGAGCACCGGCGGGAGCATCATCATACCCATTGAAATCAGGATGGATGCGATGACCATATCTATAACGAGGAACGGCAGGTATATACGAAAGCCCATGATGAACGCGGTCTTCAGCTCGCTGAGAATGAATGCTGGAATGAGGACGGTCGAGGGTACGTCGTCGAGCATCAGCGGTTGAGAGGGGTCGATGGGTGCTCCGGCTGAGTATTCCTGGAAGAGGTAGATGTCTTCGTAGTTTCCACTTCGATCGATCTGTCTGAACATGAAGGCGCGCATGTGGTCGAGGGTGATGTCTGTCGCTCTTCGTTGGGACATTTCATTGGCGAAGTAGGGTTGAATGGCCTGTTCGTTGATTCTCGACCAGGTTGGTGTCATGACGAGCAGCGTCAGGAACATAGACAATCCGAGCAGAACCTGGCCTGGCGGGAGTTGCGGGGTGGCCATCGCCTGTCGCAGCAATGACATGACGACGAGGATGCGTGTGAAGCAGGTGGTCATGACGAGGATTGACGGCACGAGCGTCAATACGGTCATGAGGACGAGAATTTGAAGGGTTACGCTGACGCCTTTGGTATCTGTGGCGGATGGCAGGACGCCGCGCACGTCGGGGATATCGAATGTGTTTTCGAACGGTACGGGCTGAGCATGCGCGTACGATGCGAGCAAGACGACCAGCGTGAAGACGATGGCTGGTGTGCGGGCGAGTTTTGAGCGTCCATGCTCCATGTTCTAGCGCTACTCCTTAGCGCGATCCGTTTCTGTTTGGTGCGGCGAGCGGTAACTTGTTACATCATCAGGCAGCGCGAGATGGTGCCTTGCTCCGCTTGTCCCGCTTTGAGGCCTGCTTGAATTCTCTGAGGCGGTGGAGGAGGTTTTTGACTTCCTCCCGCGGTTCGTTCACGGGCGTATCGGCTTCGGCTCCGACGGTGAGCGGCCTTTCGAGGGGCGGCTCCTCTCGTTGCGATCGGCCTGCGAGCGCGCGATCAAATTCGGTCGGGCTTTTCTTTTCTTCCGGCTGAAGGCGAAATTGTTTACGCAGGAGGGCGGCCTCGTCGTCGTCGACTACTGTGCGCAGGAGCGTCATTGCTTCCGGTGCGAGTCCGACGAATGCGAAACCGCGACCTATCTGGACGAGCGCGACGGTGTGTTTGGGTGAGAGGCTTGTTCGGCAGAGCACGCGCAGCACGTCCGCACCGGTTGACTGTGTGGGCATGACATAGCGTTTGGCGAGCGATGCGAGTGCGATGATGAGCACGACGACAGCCCCCAGCGCGATGAATGTGCTGCGATACCAGGGTTTTTCGACTTCTGTGGTCACGGCATGCGGCTCGCGACGGGGGATGGCGACGCCCGTAGCGGCGGTTGGGTGTGAATCGCTTTGCGTGGCTTCGGATTGGTCTTCGGTGGGTTGCGCGTGTGTTAAATCGACGGCTGCGTTGGCGCTGAGCGGTGCTTCGGGGCCGAAGGGGACGCTTGGGGATTCGGTTGTTTCGGCAACCGTGAAGCCGGTGAAGGCGAGGAGTGCGGCGATTGCCAAAGCATGTCCCAGCGGCACAGCGCAAGCTCGCACTTTAGTCTGCTTGCCTCGGTACAGAACAACTGAATTCGGGATCGATGCCCCGAGTGAGCGCCCCCTTGCGGATGCGGTCTTCGTTTCTTTGCGCTTTACTGCTGATCGATTATGCGCTGGCGACATTTTGCGGCCCCGTGATGATTTCGCTGATTCGCACGCAGAAGCTGTCGCTGAGGACAAGCACTTCGCCGCGGGCGACAGTTCTTCCGTTGACAATGACCTCGACAGGGTCGCCGGCGAGGTTGTCCAGCTCGACGACACTTCCCTCGCAAAGTTTAAGAACGTCTTCGATGTACATGAGCGTTCTGCCAAGCTCGATCTGCACGCGCATATCCACATCGCGCAACAGCGAAATGTCGTAGGCGGAGGGTGCGGCGTCGACGGCTGCGAAATCCGGAAGGTTCACCGGAGTCGGTTGCGGCGCGGCACTTGCTTCATTTTGCTCTTCCGCGATGGCGGCGGCCATTGCAGCGGCCTCCGCGTCAAATGGGCGACCGGAAGAGTCGAGTCGCTCATCGGCGGGCGGGCTGGAGGCATCCGGAGTCTGCGCAGAAGCACCAGCCATGAGCGCGTCGATTTCGTCCTGCGACGAGAGGCTGCTTTGATCGCCTGACATGGCAGCGTCGATTGCCGCTTGGGAAAGATCGCCCTGCGCACCGGCTGGATTGGCCTGACCGGCAGAGCCGGCGGCCATCAGTGCGTCGATTTCGTCCTGCGACGAGAGGCCGCCTTGATCGCCTGGCGCGTCGGCGGGGGCAGCTTGATCGGTAGCACCAGCATTAATGAGTGCATCGATATCGTCTTGGCTGAACCCGGTAAAGGGTTCGTCGTCCGCCGCAGCAGGAGCCGGTGGCTCGGCCGTTGCCTCGGTCTCGGCGGGTTCGGGCGTATCAGGCGTATCGGGCGTATCGTGCGTATCGGTTGCTTCCTGTGCGGGTTGCAGATCGACTTCGGCTGGGCAATCGGCTTCAGCGTCGAGGGCGGGCGTTTGCTCGGCCTCGGTGCCGGGATCGTTCTCGGAGACCTCGGCTGGCGTCTCGGCGGATTCGTCGGCGGGCGGCGGATTTTGCGCGGTTTGATCCGCTGCTTCCGCGTCCGGCGACGGGTCCGGGGCTGCTCCGGCCTGTTCCTGTTCGGAATCTGGCTTGTCGTCTTCCGGTTGTGTTGTGTTTTGCGCTTCGTCGGCCATTGTTGCGCGATCCTTTGGTGCGAATGTATCGGCGGATCGTGCCTGCTGCCGCCAATCAAAGGTTGGTGCGTGATTGCAGCATTTTTGCGATGAGAACCTGCTTGATTAGTTCCTTGCCGCCGAGCAGATTGTTGACCTCATTGCGAATTTGGCGTTTGAGGGCGTCGAGGGTGGGGTCGTTCAGCTCGACGGGTTCGGCTGACCGGATCACGAGTTGGACCCGGTCGCGTATGGAGGCGGTTCTTGCGCGGACGAATTTTTCGACGATTTCCTTGTTTTCAGCGTCCACCATCACGGAAAGCTGCATGTGGTAGACAAAGAGTCGGCCTTCGCGACGGTTGAACGCATCGACCGAACAGAGTTCAAGCTCGGCTTCGGTTTCGAGGTTCAGCGGATCGTCCATTGCGGCTTCGTCATCGGCGGCGAGGGCGGCATCGGGCGGGGTGGCTACGAGATTCATGACCACGAAAAGCCCAACGCCTTCGCCGAGCATGAGGCCTGCGACGATCATGATCGTCTTGAGCTTGCCCTTCTTGCCGGAATCTTCGGGTGCGTGCTCTTCCTCGGCCTTATTCTTGGCTTCTTTCTTATCTGCCATTCTCGTCCAGCCTTTCCTCGGTGTATTGCGGTCGTCCCGCGTAGTCGTGCATGACGGCTTCGGTCACGATGATCTCGACGCGACGGTTCAGCGACATCCGCTCTTCTGTGTAGGCCTGCGAGACCAGCGGTTCGTAGTTTCCAACTCCGATAACACGGAGTCTTTCGGGCCTGACGCCGCTGTCCTGAAGCTCATCCGCGACGGCTCTTGCTCGGGCCATGGAGAGTTCCATCGCGTCGCGGTACGGCGAGTCCGGCGGGATCGGTTCGAGCGTTGCGTGACCGCGAATGTTAATGACTGTGTTTTGGCCGACGATCTTGGACGCCAACTTTCGAATGAGCGTGACAGCCTTGGGCTTCAGGACGGCTTCGAATTTGTTGAAGCTGATGCGTCCACCGATTTGCAGGCGGATGCCTTCGCGCACGTTGGTAACGCGAAAGACCCGGCCGTCGATTCCTTCCTCGTCGGAATCTCCGTCGTGTCTGATGGAGTCGGGTAGAACGACGCGGTTGAGTTTCTCGACAAGGCTGTTCTTGCTGCTGGCGATGGTTGGGACGACGCCGATCGTGCCGTCGTAACCGAAGGCTACCCGGATGGAGTCCATGACTTCCTGGAATTTTTGGTCCTTCTTGATTTCGCTCATGGAGACGAGGATGACGAAGAAGCAAAGCAGGAGCGTCATCATGTCGCCGTAGGTGACCATCCAGTCTGGGGCACCGGCGGGCGGTGGTTTCTTGGCCCTTGCCATTGGAGTCTCCTAGGCGGCTTCTTCCTCGCCTTCGCCTCGGAGGCGATGGGGCAGGAATGTCTTGAGTTTCTGCTCAACGATACGCGGGTTGTCACCTGACTGGATGGCCATGATTCCCCGGATGACGATCGATTTGAGGAGTAGCTCCTCTTGACTTCGCACGCCGAGTTTGTCGGCGAGGGGCAGCGCGAACATGTTGGCGATCATGGAGCCGTAAAGCGTGGTAAGTAGCGCGACAGCCATGGCGGGGCCAATGGACGAGGGGTCGTCCATGCTTCCAAGCATGATGACCAGACCGACGAGTGTCCCGATCATGCCAAAGGCCGGCGCGTACTTTCCGAGGGCTTCGAGCATACCCTTGCCGTCGGAATGTCGTTCGGCCAGGGAGTCAAGCTCACTGTTGAGCATTTGTTCGACGAGGGCCGGCTCGGTGCCGTCGACGGCCATTTGAATGCCGCTGACGATGAAGGGGTCTTTGATATCTCCGGCGACGTTTTCAAGCGCGAGGATGCCGTCGCGTCGGGCGACTTCGGCGAAGCGTACCATGTCGGTGATAATCTCGTTGGGACTCTGCGATTTGGTCAGGACGGTTTTCTTGACCACGGCTATTAGACCCAGGACGTTCTTCAGGGGGTATGCCAACAGAACAGACGCGACCGCCCCGCCGGCGACAATAGCGAGGGAGCCGCCGTCAACGAAGGTCATAATGCTGGTCTTCGACACGATCGCCCACAGTACGAGTGCGACGCCCGAAATAAAACCAATGATTGTTGCGAGGTCCATACGTTATCTTTCGTCGGCTTCTGCCGTTTCCCTGGTCATAGATATCGTCGACTCTTCTTCCGATTTTCAGACGATTTGGAAACTGCGCACGCGCCGGCCGTAGTCAATGACCTTGTCGACCACATCCTCGACGGATTCCCGGACCATGAGGTGGTCGCCGTTTGTCATGGTAATAAGGGTATCGGGCGTCGATTCGATCATTTTGATCAACTCGGCGTTGATGACGACGGTCTTTTGATTGAGTCGTGTGAGAAATACCATTGGTCGATTGCCGGTCACTCCATGACGGGGCTACGTCACTTTTTCACTACGTTAGCGGACCAGGAGGAGTAACTCCTGAAGCATGTCGTCGGCTGTACGCACGGCGCGCCCGGCGGCGGAGAAACCTGTTGAAGCTGTAATCAGACCGACAAGTTCGCGTGAGAGATCGACGTTTCCGAGTTCGAGCTGCCGAGAGCTGATCCGCCCTGCGCTGCCGGTCAGCGGAGCACCGACGCGCGCTTCGCCGGAGTTCGGGCCTAAGGAAAAACGGTTTTCGCTCTGCGCGACGAGGCCTTGATTGTTTGTAAACGTAGCCAAGGCTACCTGGCCGAAGACCTGGTCCTGCCCATTGTCGAAGACGCCGGTGATGATTCCTTCGCCGTCGATTTCGTATCCGGTGAGCGTGCCTGCTTCGAAGCCGTCGATTTCGGCGGCTTGCAGGACGGACTCTCCGCCAAGCTCGGTGAGACCGTTCATGTCGGAAAAATCGACGGTGACGGCCAGAGGCGTAACAGCGCCCGAGTCGGGGCGTGGGATGGAAATCTGGTTTCCTGTGGCTTCCAGGAATTTTCCGTTCTGATCGAAGGTGATGGTTCCCTCACCCAGTGGTGCTCCTGCGTCGGTAGACTCTGCGGTGAAGCGCCAGACGAGCCCGGCGTCGGTTTTGGAATCCAGGCGAAGTCTCAGGCGTGCTGAGATAGGTGTCCCCAGAGAGTCGAAAACCGGAAACGTCGTGGTGACACCCTGGCCGACGGCGGACGTTGTCGTAAACGCGAACGGCGTCGCACGGTTGGTGTTGTTGCTGATTGAGGTGGCGTCGAGGCTGATGGCGTTCACCTCGCCGGCGTCGGATCGAATAGCCAGCGTGCCGAGGGGGGCGGTCGTGCCGTCGCCGATGGTGACGCCCGGCGCGCCCGTTGCGGTCGGGTCGCTGTTGATGCCCAGAGCGTTTTGGAGGAAGGCGGCTAAGTCTCCGTACGTTGTGCCGTCAACACCAACAACGAAATCGGATGTCGGCACGTCAACGCCGCCCTTCTGCACGCCGGCAATGTTGATCACATCGGACTGTGCGAAAACCGGGTTCCCATCGCTACCGACGAGATTGGCGAGCGGTGTTGTTGCGGTCGCGGGGTTGCCCGAAGCATCGCTGAGCGCATTGGAAACGGAGACCGATCCGACGCTGGAGACATCGACGCCGGCGTTGAGGTTGCCGACCATGCGCACTTGCGTGGTGGCGGCTGCGTCTGAGGCTGTTCCGACGGGGATTTCGATATTGGTCAGGTTTCCGGGGTCGATGGTTCCGTCGGCATTTGCGGCGAACCCCTGGACGAAGGAGCCGTCGTTGGCGGTGAGGACGTTGGCTGTGTTGAGGGTGAAGGCCCCCGCGCGTGTGAAGGAGCGGTCTCCGGCGGCGGTATCGACGATGAAAAAACCGTCTCCGTCGATGGCGAGATCGGACACAACGCCGGTCTGCTGGTTCGTGCCCTGGGTGAAGGATTTCTGAATCGTCGCGACGGCGCTGCCGTACCCGACTTGAACGGGGTTGGTTCCACCGCTGGTTTCGGACGGGGCTGTGCCTTCGCTCAGCGTGCGCGAGAACTGCGTTTCGAACAACGTGCGCGAAGCTTTGAAACCCGTCGTGTTGATGTTGGCGATGTTGTTACCGATGGTCTCGACTGAGGCCTGGTTGCTGTTGATCCCGGTAAATGCCGTGAGAATGGCGCTGGTTAGACCCATGCGTATTTTCTCCCGATCGGGCTGCGTGCTGTTCCGCTGATCGTTGCCCGATTCTGTTTTGCGTGTTTGAGCGACTTGTGGTTTTGAGTGTTTTGCATGTTCATTACGTCCGCGCGGACTGAAGTCCGCGGCTTGTTGGGCCGACACGTTCCTATCCCTAACTAACGCCTACCACCGCAGTGACTGCCAAGTCGTCGCCGGTGTCGAGTTCGAGTCGGGGTGTGCGGTTAGGCACGCTGCGCACAGCCGTTACGAGTCCTTCGACGACTTCATCGCCAGACGTGCCTCGAACTGTTCTACCGATCAGTGACTGGGCGTCGGCTGCGGGGTCGGCGACGGTTTGCACGCGCTCGAGTGGAACGCTGTCGCCGGTGTCGAGTTGCAAAATGACGTTGCCTTTCGGATCGAATTGAACGGCGGTCACGCGGCCGGAAACATCGATGGCTGGGTCTTTGCCGACGGTACCGGCGACCTGTTTTCCGATGAGGGCTGCGGCTGATCCGAAGCGCTGATTGCCGGTGAGCGTTTGCAGCGATTCGGTCAGTGTGGTGGACAACTGTATCTCTCGAATCGAGGAAAGCTGCTCAAGGATGACTTCGTTCGAAGTCGGTTCGAGCGGATCCTGATTCGTCAGTTGGGTGACGAGCAGTTGGAGAAAATCGTCTGCACCGAGCGCCTCGGCTGCGCTGGGCGGCGATGTTGGCGCGGCTGGCGCGTTGGTGAGCGTGTCAATTTCCATAATCAGGTTCCTTTGATTGCGGTGAGTGAGCGTCGCGTGCCGCGCGTTGAGCGATGGGCATGTGACGATTTTGAATCACGTGTTTGCGACTGGCGGGAGCCGTCGTTTCGTGCGTTTGAGTCCATCTGGTTTACTGATTGCGCTACTGCGTTGATCGGCGCGACCCAGACGTCGATGCTCTGTACCTTGACACCTTGACGTTCGAGCATGGACGCCAACTCGTCGGATCGGCTGATAAGGGTGGCTCGGGCGTTTTCGCTGTCTACGGCCATCCGCACGCGAAGCGCGTCGTTGACCAGTCTCATGCGCACGCGCACGGAGCCGAGGGCTTCCGGTTCGAGATCTGCGCGGACGGTCGTTTCGTTTCCGCGCGTGGTGAAGCGGGCCAATTGTGCGATGCGCTCGAAAGCGGCTTTTTGCGATGCGCCGGTGGCGGGTGGTCGCGCGGTACGTGTCGCGGCGCGCGTTGCGTTCGTGTTGCGCGCTGCGTCAACCGGGCCTACCGGTCGCGCGGGCGACGAACTGGTTCTCGCGACTGAAGCCCCCTGCGCGGCGCTCGGCCTGGCTGCGGCTGCGCTCGCGGTCAGGTTGACTGCCGAAGCCGTGTCACTTTGCGGATTCGCTGAAGAAGACGCTTGTGCGTCTTCCGCTATGGTCGCGATCGGCTGATTGGAAGACTCGCGAGCACTCGCCGAAGTTTGGCCTGTCGTGTTTGACGGCGCTTCCTTCGTGCCCGTGGCGCTTGAAACTTGCGAATTCGGCGCGACGTTCGAGGCCTGTGGCTTACTCGCAGCCGAGGATGTCGAGACGCGCGCGTCAGACCGTGACGATGCCGCGTTGCGTTCACTTGAGGCTGCGTCCAATGTCGTGGATGCATCTTGAGACGCCGCCTGTGACTGGCGATTTTCGGGACGCACAGCCGCAACGCGGGAACCGTTAGGTTGACGACTCTCGCGATCCTGCTGCTGGAGCGTTTGCAGACGCTTGTCGCGGGCATTGCCCCGTATTTCGGAAGCAGCGGCGGTAGGCGGTTCCGCTCCGGCGATCGTCGTCAACGGTGACCGGACGGCGGCAAGCATGACACTGAATTGCTCGGCTGAGTCGTCGCGTTGGGGCGTGTCCAACTTGCGGCGGGCGTCCGTTGATGCCGGTTTCAGGCTGATTCGGTTGGTGTCGATGGCGGTTGCGATGGTCAGGCTCCTGTGTTTCGGCCCGACTGGTCGTCGGGTTTGATGTCGGTCATGAGTTGCATGACGCGGGTGATCTTGTCGCGCGACGCGTCGTCCTTGGCTGACTCGATGATCTTTTTGACTTTGCGTGTTTCCAGCTCGAACAGCAGGCTTGCGGCGTCGGCGTCGGACATGGTAGCCAACTGTTCGAGGGCGATCTTGGGTGAAAGCAGCGACAGGATCTCGATCTGTTTCTCGAAACCCTTGGTCGCTTCCTGGGTATCGCGTTCGCTTCTGTTCTTGGATTCCTCGTCCACGCGCGCTTCGAATTCTTCGCGGCGGCGATCGACCTCGACGCGCGCCGCATTGACGAGCTTCAAGCGTTGTTCGAGTTGCGTTCGGTATCGTTCCGCGTTTCGCCAGGCGACTTCGTCGGCAGCGCGCTGGCCTTCGATCGAAGAGGTCGCCGTTCGCACCGTGACGTCTTCGTCCTCCTGGGCCACATCTTCATCGGGCAACGGCTCCTCCTGCGGCTGTTCCTGGAACATCGCAAATATCTCGCGGGCCTTTTCAACGTCCAATCGGCCTGCGTTGACGAGCCAGGTTACAAACCCGCCGGCACCGAGAAGGTTGAGCAATGCGAAGGTGGCGAACAGTCGGTATGCACGCTTCATGGGCTTGTGCTCCGCAGCGGGTTCAGGTCGGCGGCAGCGCTTTCAGCGTTGTTGTGAAGGCAGGCAAACCGCTGAACGGCCGACTCATCCGCCTCTGCACGTTCAGCGCGTTGAAGCGTGCGTTTGTGCTCTTCGTGACGACGTTCGCGGAGTTTCTCGATCACTTTTCTTTGCCTGGTTCGCGCGGCAAGCTCATTGCGCTCAGCACGAAGCCTTTCCTCAAGGCGGTGGATCTCGGCGTGCTGGGCTTCGATCATGTTTCGGACCCGATCCCGCCAATCCTGCTCAGCGATCATGGCGGAGACATCCACGGTGGGTTGCGACCCCGCGCGTCTGACTCCGTCGAGCGTATCGCGCAGACGAGCCTGGAGATCAGCGAGTTTTTGCTCGGCGTCCTGCACGTCGCGCCGGCAGTCGGCGAGGCGACGCTGCTGCTCCTTTTCGCGCAGCTCGCGCAGCTTCAGGATCGGTTCGAGTCGAAATTGAAAGCGTTTGGTCATGGTTTACTTCGCTGCAACCTCTTGTAACTCAGCCGGCGACATCACGACCCGGTTGGCGGCCGCCTCGGCTGATTGGATTTCCCGATGCAGTGCAAGCAGTTGTGCCCGCGCACTCTCGTGGTCCGACGCTTCGTTGACCGCCTGTTGCAGAAAGGCGTCGATGAGCGGTTTCATTTCGATGGCGATGTCGTAGGCTGGCGTGGTGCCTTTGGCGTACGCACCGATGTTGACGAGGTCTTCGATATCTTTCCAAACAGCCATCACACGGCGAACAGAGCGCGCGGCTAACATCTGCTCCTCGTCCGCGACATCGACCATGACGCGACTGATGCTTTCGAGCACAGCCACGGCGGGATAGTGCGCTGCGTTCGCAAGATCGCGACTGAGCAGCACGTGGCCGTCGAGGATACCGCGAACCGCATCGGCCACGGGTTCGTTGATGTCGTCACCTTCGACCAGCACGGTGTAAATTCCGGTAATGCTGCCACGCTCAGTTGAACCGGCACGCTCGAGCATGGCGGGCAAAGCCGAGAAAACGCTCGGGGGATAGCCTTTGGAGACGGGCGGCTCACCGGCGGCGAGTCCGATCTGTCGCAGCGCCATCGCGACGCGCGTCACGGAGTCCATCAGAAGCAGGACGTTCGCACCCTGGTCGCGGAAATACTCCGCCACCGAAGTCGCGACGAGGCCTGCACGCACGCGGAGGACGGGCGATTCATCCGACGTGCTGACAACCATGACGCATTTCTTGAGGCCCTCTTCGCCGAGGTCTTTGCGAATGAAATCGCCGACTTCGCGCCCGCGCTCGCCGACCAAACCCACCACGACAACGTCGGCGTCGGTGTTGCGGGTAATCATGCCCATGAGGACGCTCTTACCGACACCAGTGCCCGCAAAGAGTCCGATGCGCTGACCGAGGCCGAGGGTCAGCATCGCATCGATCGAACGCACACCGGTGGAGATCGGCTGTTCGATCGCGCGCCGTGAGAAAGCAGGCGGAGCGGATTTGTAGATCGGGTAAGCGTCTTTGGCGTTGATTGGTTCCTTGCCGTCAATCGGCCTGCCTAGTCCGTTGAAAACGCGCCCGAGCATTTCGTCGGAAACGGCGACGGTGTTGAGCATCGGCGCGCTGGTCACACTGTCACCGGAGGCTGTCCCCAGCGGGTCGCTCAAAGGCAGAAGCAGTGTTCGATCCCCTCGGAAACCGATGACCTGCGCCTCGACGCAGGGGCGGCGGGCCGGGTGAATCGTACAGGCGGCTCCGAGGGGAAGCGGAAGACCTTCCACCGCAACAACCAAGCCCGCGACATCGGTGACGCGACCTGTGATCGCCATAAGAGATGCGGCATCGAGCATTTGAATTTGCTTGTCGAAAAGCGTTTTCATTCCTGCGTGCGCTCCATCCCGTTGATCATTTCATCGAAAGCGCCCTGCCCGAGGAGAATCTCGGCTGCGTGTTTGAATTGGGTGGCCAGCGTGGCGTCCACGCGGGTGGCGGCAGACTCGACAATCGCGCCGCCGGGTTCGATGTTCTCGTCCTCGGCAAAGCGTATGTGTCGCTTGCCCGCCAATTGCTCGACGATTTTCGACGCATAGATTCGCATGTTCTCTGCGTCGCGCGGATTGACGTGTATCACGAGGTCTGACTCGCCGACGCAGGAGCGAATAGCCGCCTCAGCGTTTGCGGCGGCTGCATCGGTGTCGAGAATACCGACGCGTTTCGTCACGCGCTCCGCGATGGCAACCGCCAGGATGAGCACGTCGCGTCGCGCGCGGTCGATCAGGTTGTCGATGCGACTCTCGAATGTGTCGGATACGGTTTGCAGTGCACCGATGAGTGGTTGCTGTTGTTCGATGAAATTAGCCTTGGCGGTTTTGAATGCCTCCTCGTGCCCCTTTTCCCTGCCCTTGTCCAAGCCCATGGCGTATCCGTTGGTGTAGCCAAGGCGACGGGCATCCTGCTTCATTCGCTCGGCGTCCTTTCGCGCTTCCTGCATCAACTCTTCGGCGCGACCGTGTGCATCGGCGATAACGCGGTGCGCCTCGGCCATGTGATCCTTGAGCGCAAAGGTTTGGAGGTTTCTCTTGATCCTCCCGGCGCCACTGGCTTTTATGACGGTTCCCACGAATCTCGCATCCTTGCGTTTAGACGATCATTTCTTTCTCGCCGCCGCGTCCCGAAATTATGATCTCGCCGGCGTCTTCAAGACGGCGTACCACGTCGACAATCTTCTGCTGTGCGGACTCGACATCTGCAACACGAACGGGGCCCATGTATTGCATGTCCTCCTGGATGAGTTGCGAAGCACGTTCGGACATGTTCTTGAAGAATTTGTCGCGTAGTTCTGACGTCGCGGTCTTGAGGGAGAGCGAGAGTTCGTCGTTCTCGACCTCCTTGAGAACGGACTGAATACCCTTGTCGTTGACCAGCAGGATGTCCTCGAAGACGAACATGAGTCGCCGTATTTGTTCCACGAGATCGGGGTCGTCGGTCTCAAGCCCTTCGAGGATGGCCTTCTCGCTGGTGCGGTCCGCAAGATTGAGCATTTCAGCGACGGCTTCGACTCCGCCGACACTGCGCAGGCTTTGCGACATGACACCGGAGAGTCGCATTTCCAGTCCCTTTTCAACTTCCTTGATGACGTCGGGATTAGTCTGATCCATGTTGGCGATGCGGGTGACTGCTTCCAGTTGCTTTTGCACGGGGAGGCCGGCGAGGATCGCACTGGCTTTCGCGGGCGGCAAGTGCGAAAGGATGAGTGCGATCGTTTGCGGATGCTCTTCCTGAATGAACGTCAGCAGGTTTTCGCCGTCGGTGCGGTGAAGAAACGCAAACGGCTGCTTGTAAACTTCACCCTCGATAATCCCGAAGATCCGATTCGCCTGCTCCGGGGAGAGAGCCTTTTGGAGAAGGTTTTTGGCGAAGAGCATGCCGCCGTTTTCCATGTGATGGGCGGCGAGCGCGATGTTGTAAAATTCCTCGACGATCTCATTGACGACTTGCGGGGACACCTGCTCGAGGCTGGCGACTTCGCGTGTAATAAGCTCGACCAGTTCATCATCGAGACTGGCCAGAATCTTGGCGGACGTATCGGCACCGAGCGCGATGAGCAATACGGCGGCCTTCTTGATGCCGGGCATGTTCGCGCCGGAAGAAGCAGGCGGATTCTGATTGGAAGGTTGGTCAGCCATGTGCGTGCTCTGTTGCTAGTCCCCGTATTCGGTCCATCGACGGAGCATGCTGGATACCATCTCCGGATCGTTGCTTACCAGTTGTATCACCTGCTCAGCCAACTGATTGGCCCGGAGCGTGTGTTCGTCAATTTCCACAGCCGCGAGCATGCTGTCCTCGCTCGGCTGAACGGAACCGGCAGGCGCATTGACGGTAACGATTTCATCATCCTCGGCCTCCGGGTCGCGCGTCGGCTCATGTCGGGAATAGAAATCCCGAGCGTCTTTGGCACTGCGCGAAGCCATGCGGAAAAGCATCATCATGGCGATGAAGGACATCACAACGAGAACGCCCTGCGGTGCGAATTTGGTCATGGTCGTAGTGAAACTGGAGGCACCTGCGGCGTCTGACGGCATCGAAATGGAGCCGTCAGGCAGAAGCGTGAGTTCGGATCGCAGATCAGAGAAGAGATCGACAGTCACCTCGCTGTCCGCATCGGCCATGATGATGTTCTTTACCGCTTTCCTGATCCTGGCTGATTCGGTTTGGAACTGCTGGTTGATTTCGTCCTGAGTCGGAGCTTCGTCCGTTCCTTTGATCTTGCCGATGACGCCGATGATGTAGCTGTTGGGAATGCCGATGCTCGCGGTGGTGCGCACCACGGCGAAGGGCAGCGATCTTGTCGTGACCTCGCGTTTGATTTTCATGTCGTGAAAACTCGTGGTGGATTCTTCGGTCGTGTCACGCATGCCGCCGCCGCTCGCGCTGAGAGACTGCCCGACGTTCGGCCCTACACCAGGTTCACCACTGGGTCGCCCCGTGAACGACTCGTTGCTCATGGATTTTTCTTCAGACACAGCAGGCGCGCTGTAATCGAAATCGCGAGACTGACTCGACGAGTTGTCGAGTTGAGCAGCCACCGCAACACGAATCCCGGGGATGTAGGAAAGTTGGCTCATCACCTTCTGTTGCAAGTGAGTCTCGTGACGCTTTCGCTCATCCAACTGCCCTTGAGCGTAAATATCATCGGCGTCGGGTACGTGGTATTCACGAAGGGTCGTGCCGTCGATGACGGAGATATTGTGAACCTCCAGACCAGGGACAGCCCCCGCAACCAGCGAGGCGCACGCAGTCACGGCGTTCATGTCCAGCTTGCGCCCAGGGGCCATCTTGACCTTGATCGACGCGGTCGGTCGCACATTCGGTGCGTTGAGACGGCGGGTGGACGTATCGGTAATGAAGACCTCGGCTGAAATAACGAGTTCGGAGGATGCCACAACCTTGGCCAACTCGTTCTGCAAGGCAACGCGTCGGCGAAAAGTGTTTTCGGATTCGGGTCGGAACGGAGAATCGTCGGCGATGAGTGCCCCAAACGTGATGCTCGTGTCGGCGGGCAGCGCACCCGCACCCTGCAATCGCCAGAAAAGTTCGTGGCGATCGTTCGGAGGCACGAGAATGTATTGGCCGCGAATTTCGTATTCCGCACCGGAGAGCGCGTCGCGTGCCTGCGCCATCTGTTCGACCGTCATCGGCTCTTCCAGAAGACGCACAAGCGAGGGCGTCGCGGACCACTGCATCAGCCACAGAAGCGACCCTGCGATGATGACTGCACAAAGCCCGATGGCCAACCGCTGCGACGCGGTCAAATCGGCCATGTGCGTGTTGATCTTGCCGAACAGTTGTCTGAAAAAACCCATGCGATTCGGCTCCCCGGGGGATCAAAAACGGCCACCGCGCCTAGACGCGCATCTGCTGCACTTCGCGATAAGCGTCCACAAGTTTGTTGCGCACTTCCATAAGCAGATCAAACGCAATGCCCGCCCGATTGGAGGCTGCGAAAACCTCAGCCACATTGTCCGACTCACCGGTAATCAACCGCTGCACACCCGCGTCGGCTTCAGTCTGCAAACGGTTGACTTCGTCGAGTCGTTCAAACACAAAATCCGCGAAGGATTTTCCCGACTCCTGCACTGCGGGTGCCTGCTGAGTCGGCCCACCCTGCTTGAGGTTCAGCATCGAGGTGATTGCGTTCAATTGGATCGGATCCGACATTCACGAATCTCCGTATTGAATCAACCGATGAGGCGCAGCGAAGCAGCCGCCATCGACTTCGTAATTTCCATAACGGTCACATTGGCTTCGTACGCACGGACAGCCGTGATGGCATTGACCATCTCGGTACTCAGATCGACGTTCGGCTTCCGCACGTACCCCTTGTGAGGCCCCTGCTTGATCGCGTCGGGATGCGACGGATCGTGTTCGAGACGCAGCGGCGAGGGATCCTGCGTAATGCTCCGCACGTGAACCCCGGGCGCACCGCGTCCGCGCGATAGGTCCCCCTCGGCGTACATAACCACCCGACGGCGGTAAGCGCCCCCGTCGGCACCGCGCGTCGTAAACGCGTTGGCTACGTTGCCCGCGATCACGTCAAGGTTCGTGCGTATCGCGGTCAAAGCTGACGTGCTGATGCTTAGTGAATCAAACATTCTTTCTTAATCTCCACCCGGTTCGCTTCCGGCGAAATCGCTAAACCTGCCCACGAATAGCCTTCCGCATCCCGTCGTAGTAGCCTTTGAGCAACGTCGTAGCCGTCTGATGCAGCAGCGCGTTGGACGCAAGGTCCGACATGGTCTGCTCGATCGAAAGGTTGGTCCGATCGTGAAGCAGGATGTTTCGCGACGGCTGCGTGGTAGGCGTAACCCGGGTTCGCCAAGGGCCGTCGCTTCCATACTGCTCGTTACTCCCAAGGTCGAAGTCGGCGTTCGGGTTCCCCCCCTTGCGATTCAGCGCGCTGCGAAGCGACTTCTGAAACGCACCGTAATCAAGCTGCTTCGCTTTGAAGCCCGGCGTCTGCCAATTGGCCACGTTTTCCGCCAACATGCGCTGACGACCTTCGGTAAAGGTGAGCGTGCTCACCAGCGCCGGCGTGGCTCCACGATTGGTCAGGTTCTCGAGTATCATCAGCCCGCACCTCCGTCTGCACGTTCTTGACCGTCGCCCAAAGCATGAAACCGACGCCGGCTCAGCGCGTAGGGGCAATGCGCATGCCACAACGAGCGATTGCTGCGCACGTGGCTGGCGAAGAGCATGGTCGCATGCGTGATGCGGCTGAAACCGCGCACAACGCGCAAATTTTGCGCGGAGGTCGGCCCCGCGTGTCTATGCGTCGCCATCCTGTTCCTTCCACTGCTTGAGTTTGAGACCGAGCGTACGCAGGCCTATGCCAACCGCTTCCGCCGTCTTGGCGCGATGGCCGTCAAAACGCGTAAGCGTCCGTTCAATCAACTTTCTTTCGAGGTCTTCGAGCATGCGACCGTGCCGAAGTTTCGCGAAAGGTCCCGCGTCCGTACTCGGACCGGTAAGCCAGGGCGAAACATCCTCCGCACTCAGCACGCCGTCACTCCGCGTCGTAACAGCCCGCCGGCAGAGGTTTTCAAGCTCGCGAACATTCCCAGGCCAATCGTAGGCACGCAGCATTTCCATAGCGCGGGCATCAACCTTCGGCGACTCCGACCCTGCATTACGAGCCATCTGTGTAAGAAAATGCTCGACAATCCGTGCGACATCGTCACGACGCTCACGCAGAGGCGGCAGGTGGATGGGCAGAACATTCAGGCGATAGTACAAGTCCTGCCGGAAGCGGTTTTCCTCAACCCACGATTGCAAATCGCGGTTGGTCGTGGCGATAACGCGAACATCCGCACGCTGCGTCACACTGCTGCCGACACGCTCGAATTCACCTTCCTGAAGCACGCGCAGCAACTTCGACTGCAACGGAAGTGCCATCTCGGAAACTTCATCAAGCAAAAGCGTGCCACCGTCAGCCAGCTCAAACCGACCGCGACGAGCGCGATCAGCCCCCGTAAACGCGCCGCGCTCGTGCCCGAAAAGCTCGCTCTCCAGAAGATTGGCGGACAAGGCTGCACAGTTGACGCACAGCATCGGCTTGCCGCTTCGCGGCGAAGCGTCGTAAACCGCCGCAGCCACCAGCTCCTTACCCGTACCGCTCTCGCCGGAGATGAGCACGGTC
Organism: Phycisphaerae bacterium; assembly: GCA_029260215.1. Lineage (GTDB taxonomy): Bacteria > Planctomycetota > Phycisphaerae > UBA1845 > UBA1845 > OFTM258. The sequence goes on along the minus strand of JAJDDQ010000066.1, from coordinate 57,639 downwards.
GCGTCGCTGCGACTGTACTGAGCGATCTTGTCCCGCACACTGATGATCGCCTCACTGTCGCCGACCATCATGCGATTCTGTCGCAGATCGTCGATCGACGTGCGCAGTGCTTCGTTTTCCTGGCGCAATTGCTGATTGCGCAAAGCCCGCTCGACCTGTAATTCCAGGCGATCCGCATCGAATGGCTTCTGAGCGAAATCAATGGCACCCAGCTTCATCGCCTCAACCGCGTCCGGAACGGTGCCGAAAGCAGTCATCATAATGACCGGCGTATCGCAACATGACTTGCGAAGGTTGCGCAACAAAGTCAGACCGTCCATGCGCGGCATTTTCAGATCGGTCAGAATCAAGTCGTAGCGCGTACCTGTGGCGGAACGCAGCGCTTCGGTCGGCTCGCCGAACGTATCAACCCGGTGGCGCGCACGCTCAAGCGAAGCCGCCACCGAATCGCGCATGATTTTCTGATCGTCAACCACGCAAATATGCGCCATCAGCTAATTCCCCTCCGATGAATCGTCCGAATTGCCTGCGGGCAGACAAAGCGCGAAAACCGCCCCGCCACCGTCGCGATCCAGAACGTCGATGTGTCCACCGTGGGCTTCGACCACGCGATGCACGATGGCCAATCCCAGCCCCGTGCCTGAATCCTTCGTGGTGAAAAACGGATTGAAAATACGGTCGCGAAGATCCGACGGAACACCCGGTCCGGAATCCGCCACACGAACGCAAACCATGTCGTCTTCGCCCCGCTCGCCCACACGAACCCAAACGTGGCCACCCTCGCCGGCTGCGTCGATGGCATTTGCGATAACGTTAAGCATAGCCCGGTGAAGCTGTGCAGGTTCGACGCGCACGCAAACCGGCGACGCAGGCGACTCAAACACAACACTGCAATCCGACTTCAACCGCCGAGGCTTGAGAAGATCGATCACCTCGGACAGCATCGAAGTCAGATCGACCGATCGCCGCTGCAACGTCTGCGGATGGGCGAACGCGAGAATATCCCCCACAATGTCATCCAAATTGCGCGCAGCCGAAACAATCTGCTCCGCCAGCTTGCACGCGCCCGGCTGCTCAGCCAGATCGCGCTCCAGCATCGTCGCATAAAGCAAAATACCGCCCAGCGGGTTGCGAACTTCGTGCGCAACACCGGCGGCCATCTCACCCAAAGCAGCGAGCCGGCGCTTGCGTTCAAGTTCCTGATCCTTCTCGCAAAGCTGCCGACGCAGGCGCCCGATCTCCCGCGTAAGCAAATCGTGCGATACCTTGAGCTTCTCCGTAACGTGATTGTAGGCGTCGATAATGCCGCCCAATTCAAGCTCGCGAAACGAGAGTGCAACGTCCGCCGGATCGGCTGCCGGCTCCACCGCATTCGTTGGAACATCGATAACAGATACGCTCATGATTCGCTGTCCGTTCGGTTGAGCACTGCAGGCCTGGTTGCGTTGGGTCGGCCATACGCGTTGAGCACCGCCTGCCGATTCGCGAACCCGCCCAACTCAGTCGCAACGCTCTGCTTGCGAATCTGAAGACGCTTCACGTCCTCCTCATCCGCAGAGACAATCGTCTTGAGCGTCGATTCGATTTCACCAAGCATCGCTTCAGCCTCCACCTTTTGTTCGGGCGACAACCGCGCACGGTGACGCTCCCAGTCGCGTCGATAAGGTGCCAAACATTTCGACGTCGCCCCCAAATCCGCCGTCAAACGGTGTCGCTCAGCCAACAGCGAAATGAGATCGGTCGGATCCTCCTGCCCGACAAGATCGCCCTGCTTGCGAACCAATCGGTGCAACCGGCGGTACGTACGCAACTGCCGTCCGATCAGTTTCAAAAGCGCGTCCGGCGAGGGGATAGCCTCATTGATCGGATCACTCATTGTCGTCGCTTCGGCGAGTTCACTCATAGCATCATCCTCAAAACAGTTGCGACTTGCGGACCCACTCGAAGTAGTCCCGCCAGTCGTCGCGTGATTCCATTCGAACCCCATCCTCGAAAGCGCTGTCGGGCATGGTCTCCACGAGGTAGAGCGCTCGGCGGACCGCTGCGGCTGCCTCGGGCGCATTGCCCGAGAAAAAATGACTGTTGATAATCTGCACATAGGCTGCGAGCGCGGTGGCCGTCCCCTTGTATATCCAGGCTGCACGCTCATAGCGCACCAGAGCACGGTCGTATTCGCCAAGCTCGAAGTGGCAGTCTCCCAGATAGAGACGCGCGTGGCGGAGGTACACGGTATCAAGAGGCGACAGAAGCGACTCGTTCCGCAATTCAAAGGCGTCAATGGTCTCGTCGAACAACTCCGCCGCCTTGCGAAGTCGATCCCGCTGCTCCGTGACAATGCGTTCGCGCTCCGCCGTAAACGACGCATTGCGAAAATCCTCCTGCAACGCAACGCCGCTCTGCCTGTAACAATCCGCCAGCAAAAACCGGGCACGCACAGCACGCGAATCATCCGGATAGCGAGCCATCGCCTCTTCCAGAACAGGCACAGCCCGTTCAAACTCACCCGAACGATTGAGTAAATCCCCCAGCAAAAACAGCGCGTCGGAAAATTCCTGGGCCTCGGGCGTGAAGACCTCCGAGTTTTCCAGAATCGCCGCGAGCGCCTTCTCAGCCCGACCTGCATAATCAGGCCCAAGCGCGATGAGACAACGCGCCAGCGGAATCAGAGAACTCCCCGCATCCGGCGTGCGCGTGAAGCGACGAATATTCTCACGGTACGCGTCGATAGCCTCCTCGAAACGTCCGAGAGACTGCAACGCCCGACCCCGATAGCGCAAGGCACGCGAAACGTACGGACTCTCCGAATAAGCAAACGCGAACGATTCCATCGCGTCGGCTGTCGCTTCCAGATCAGTACTCTCCTGCGAAAGCTGCGCAGCGCGCCACGAAGCAGCCATACGACGGTCGAGAGGAAGCGTGTAAAGCATCGCCACCTCGCGCATCGTCGACGCAGCCTCCAAGAGAAGCTTACGAGCCGAGTCGGGAACCGGACCGGAATGCTCACCATCTTGATCGCCCCCAACCTCGACACCAGCCGCCAGCACTTCGTTATCCGTACCGTCACCCGAGGCGGGATCGTCCGTCGCCGAAATCTCGCGATGCGCGACGATCTCCGCACGGGCAGCCGCCGCGAGACTGTCCGCCAGATGTTCGAGCAGCATCGCCCGGCGCTCGGTGGATCGCCCCATACGCACATCGAGGGCGAACCTCGCAAACCTCAACGCCTGTGGAAAGAGGCCGCCGGCACGCAAATTGCGACTCGTCATCAGCAGCGACGATTCGATCACAACAGGGTTGATATGACGATGCGGCGGCAGATCGCGCATCTCACGCAGAGCTTCATCATAAAGATCAGCAGCCTCATCAAAACGCTGAAGCTGTATCAACGCTTCAGCCATGCCGACACGCGAAGCCGTTCCATACACGCCGCGCTCCGCGCTCAAAACCCTTTCGAAAAACGTAATCGCTTCCTGCGGGCGCTCCGGTGAACCGACTCCGAGCACGGTACGCCCGAGAAGCCAAGTCGCACGCGCGAAAAGCTCGTCACGCTCGTCAAGACCGTTGAGCACATCGCGCAAAATCGCCTCCGCCCGATCCGATTCCTGCATATGCAGCAGCACCTGCGCGTCGAACACGAGCAGCCACTTTCGCCGCGATTCATCTTCAATAAGCATCCCGACGGACTGAATCGCGGATCGCGCATCGTCAGCTCGGCCAAGATCGACAAGCGCGTCAACGTCGCGGTCAAGCGCCCAGATGAGCAGGTCAGGCCTGCCGATCGCATCGGCGAGCAGTGCGCTCAGTTCCGCATGCAATACCTCGCTCGACGCGCCCATGCGATCCGCGCGCAGCTCGATCGTTCGGCGGCGGAGGTCGAGATTCGACATGGGGTCGTCAAGCAGTGCGAGATCGTAATGCTCCAGCGCGGAGGCGAACTGCCGGCTCCAGTCGAACGCCTTCCCGATCAGCTCGTGGTCGCGCGGGGTCAGTTCGTACTCGCCGCTCGTCGCCCGCTCGTAGTCGCCGATCGCATCGAGCGCGATCGAAGCCACACGAGCATCATTGCGCTCCGCCCGAAGAATGCGCGCCTGACCGACCGAAGCATAAATCGGTGCAAGATCGCGAAGCGTGAGGCCTTCAGCCTGCAACGCTTTGCCCGCGACATCGATCGCCGTCGTGTACAGCCCGCCGTCAATCAACCGTGGGATTTCATCGCGAAGCGCCTCGAAGGGAATCTTGGACGTGGGTGTGCGGTACGTCGCGATGGACAGACCGAGGGTGACGAGTGAGAGCGCCACCGCGGGGATCTGCCACTTGCCAGTGACGCGATCCCGAACCTCATTCCATTGAAGAAAGTCGCCCATCCTGAGCTTCCTGCCTAAACGTGTGGTCGTCCTGACCTTCGATCTTCGAACCAACTCTTCGGCGAAAACAGTCGCCTGTTGTGAGGCCTATTTTTGGAAGAATTTCGCTCAAGTTTCGCCCACGCCGCGCGGCTGGTCTCCACATGAGACGACGCCCGCCCGAAGTCACCTGCGACCATCGCGATTCGCAGTGTTGGCAAAGGGTGCGGCACCGTTTTCAGGAACGTAAATCTCGGTTACAATAGCGCGTTCACACGCCGCCGATGAGCACCGCGTGGTCAACACAGATTCCGGAGAAACAACACCCATGAATCCCGCATCGAATCCATTTGGGGCGAAATCAACACTGAAAACCGCCTTCGGTGACCTGAACATCTATCGCCTCGACGCGCTGTCCAAAGCCGGTGTCGGCCACGTACAAAATTTACCCTACAGCGTAAAAGTTTTGCTGGAGAGCGCCCTGCGCAACGTGGACGGGCTGCGCGTCCGCGAAGAAGACGTAACAAGGTTGGCTGGCTGGAACGCGAAAAATCCCGGCACGGCTGAGGTGCCTTTTCTGCCCGCGCGTGTGATTCTTCAGGATTTCACCGGCGTGCCCGCCGTTGTGGATTTGGCTGCCATGCGCGACGCGGTGCGCGCCCTCGGCGGCGACCCGAAACGCATCAATCCCCAATTGCCTGTAGACCTGGTCATCGATCATTCGGTGCAGGTGGACAGCTTCGGCAGCGCACAATCACTGGGTATCAACGCTGATATGGAGTTTGAGCGGAATCGCGAGCGGTACGAATTTCTGCGTTGGGGCCAAACCGCGTTCGACAATTTCCGAGTCGTCCCCCCCGCCACCGGAATCGTCCATCAGGTGAACCTCGAATACCTCGCCACCGCCGTCGCAACAAGGACCGATAACGGCGAAACGACGGCCATGCCCGATTCACTGGTCGGCACGGACAGCCACACAACAATGATCAACGGCCTCGGAGTTGTCGGCTGGGGCGTGGGTGGTATCGAGGCTGAGGCGGTCATGCTAGGCCAACCCGTCTACATGGTGACGCCCGAAGTGATCGGATTCAAACTTTCAGGCGCTCTGCCGGAAGGTGCAACGGCGACGGACCTCGTGCTGACGATCACCCAGATTCTGCGTCGTCACGGGGTGGTTGGAAAATTTGTTGAATTCTTCGGCCCCGGATTGAGCAGCATGAGCCTGCCCGACCGGGCGACGATCGCCAACATGGCCCCCGAGTACGGCGCGACGATGGGATTCTTTCCGATCGACGCGGAGACACTTCGTTTTCTGCGGCAGACCAACCGCGATTCCAAAATCGTCGATCTCGTGGAACGCTACACCAAAGAGCAAGGCCTATTCCGCACGGACGAGTCAGCCGACCCCGACTACACCGATGTACTGGGGTTGGACCTCCAATCCATCAAACCGAGTCTGGCTGGTCCAAAGCGCCCGCAGGATCGCGTACTCCTGTCCGACATGAAGACAGCTTTTCAAAAGTCGCTGCGTGCCCCGGTGGCGGAGCGCGGCTTCGCACTGGACGGCGACGCACTGTCGCGCAGCGGCGTGGTCTCGAACGGAACAACTTCGACTTTGACGCACGGCTCCGTAGCGATCGCAGCCATCACAAGCTGCACCAACACCTCGAACCCGTCGGTCATGATCGCGGCGGGCTTGGTAGCGCGCAAAGCCGTGGAAAAAGGGCTGACCGTCAAACCCTACGTTAAGACCAGTTTGGCACCGGGATCGCGCGTGGTAACGGAATACCTTGACGCAGCCGGCGTGACACCCTTCCTGGAGAAGCTCGGTTTCCACACTGTCGCCTACGGTTGCACGACGTGCATCGGCAACAGCGGCCCCCTGCCCGAAACGGTGCGCAACACGGTGCATGAAGCCAACCTGGTGGTCGCGTCGGTGCTCAGTGGCAATCGCAACTTCGAGGGTCGTGTCAGCCCCGATGTGAAAGCCAACTATCTCGCATCGCCGCCGCTGGTCATCGCCTACGCTCTGGCGGGAACCGTTGACCTCGACCTCGTGACCGAGCCTCTGGGCAACGGCTCCGACGGTCAGCCGGTCTTTCTCAAAGACCTTTGGCCTACGCAGGCGGAGGTTCGCGACGCGGTGGCGAAATGCGTCACGCCGGACAAGTTTGCCAAGGAATACGGCAATGTTTTCGACGGCAATGAGAAATGGAATGCGGTTCAGGCTTCGGGCGGCGACACGTACGCATGGAGCGATGACAACACCTACATTCAAAACCCGCCCTTCTTCGCGGGGATGAAACCGCAACCGGAACCGATCCAGGCCATCGTCGGCGCGCGTGTGCTGGTCATGGTCGGGGATTCGATCACGACGGATCACATTTCACCGGCGGGCGCGATCAAACCCGATTCGCCCGCGGGAGCGTATCTTCAGAGCTTGAACGTAGCGCCCAAGGATTTCAACAGCTACGGATCGCGACGCGGCAACGACCGGGTCATGACGCGCGGCACGTTCGCCAACATTCGCCTGCGTAACCAACTGGCACCGGGTACGGAAGGCTGCTTCACGACGTACCTGCCCACGAACAAACAGACGAGCATCCACGAAGCCGCCATGAAATACCGTGAATCGGGAACGCCGCTGATCGTCCTCGCGGGAGCAGAGTACGGCACGGGATCGTCGCGCGACTGGGCGGCCAAGGGCACGATGCTGCTGGGCGTGCGCGCGGTGTTGGCCAAGTCCTACGAACGCATCCACCGCAGCAATCTGGTCGGCATGGGCGTGCTGCCGCTGCAATTCGCAAACGGCGAGGATCGTGAGTCGCTGGGGCTGACCGGGATGGAGACATTCGACATCAACATCGACGATCAACTTTCGCCGCGTCAGAAAGTCACGGTGACAGCCACCGCGCCGGACGGCTCGAAGAAAGCGCTCAACATGATCGCACGGATCGACACACCCATCGACGTCGAATACTACCGCCACGGCGGCATCCTGCAGATGGTGCTGCGTAATCTCGCTCAGTCGGAACAGGGCGATCGTTGAGTTCGTCGCCCGTTTCGGGATTCGTCACCGACGGTTTTGAACCCGTCCGCGCCGCCTTTGAGAAAAACCTCCGGCGGCGCGGGGAGATCGGGGCTGCACTCGTCGTACGCTATCAGGGGCGTCGCGTCGTGGACCTTTGGGGCGGACTGCGCGATGCGCAATCCGGCGACGCATGGTCGGCGAACACGATGGCGACGGTTTTTTCCGCGACGAAGGGCGTAGCCGCCGTCGCGATGGCGATGGCGTGTTCGCGAGGCTGGCTGGAGTTGGACGCGCCGGTGGCCCGCTATTGGCCCGAATTTGCACAAAACGGTAAAAACGAAACAACGGTTCGACAACTTTTTTCTCACCAGGCGGGCTTGTGCGCGATCGACGCATCGCTGGATACGAGGAAGCTGTCCGATCTCGACGGATTGGCTACGATCCTCGCGCGACAGCGGCCAGCATGGAAGAGCGGCACGCGACACGGATACCACGCTTTCAGTTTGGGCTGGTATCAAAACGAACTGCTCCGGCGGGTAGACCCGATTGCAAGGACGCTTGGCCGATTCGTTCAGGAGGAAATTTTCGACTGCCTCGGACAATCTTTCTACATCGGCCTGCCAACAGACGTAACTGCCACCGATCTCGCAAGAATTGTCGGGTTCAACGCTTTGTCGGGACTGATGCACATGGGTTCGATTCCCGGAGCGCTGATCTTCGCCTGCCTCTGCCCGACGACGCTCACGTTTCGGACGTTGGCCAACCCTTTCATGATCGACCCGGCTCATCTATCCAAACCGGGGTTTCGCGACGTGGAAATACCCTCAGCCAACGGCATAGGCACGGCGCGGGCCCTGGCTGCGATGTACGACGCCCTTATCGAAGGCGAGAATGTGCTGGGCATCCGGGACACGATTCTCGCGGAAATCACGGCGGCGGCGGTCGCACCCGCGACGGGTTCGATGGATGTGGTTCTCAAAACTCCGACGGCATATGCGATGGGGTTCATGAAGCCGTCACAGGGGTTTTCTTTCGGGTCCAGCGAGCGCTCGTTCGGCTCGCCGGGTGTAGGCGGATCATTCGCGTTTGCCGACCCCGACAAGCGGCTGGCCTACGCATACGTGACAAATCGGCTCATGCTGCACATGTTCAACGATCCACGAGAGAAATCGCTGCGGGATGCTTGTTATGATTGCCTGGCCAACAATGGTGCTGGGTTGAGTGGGTAGTCGCGCACTGAAGTCTCGTCGACCGCTTGAAATCATGGAAAGCCGTCGGAAGATGGTGGTCCGGGTATTCATTCCAGTGCTTCACGGATCGTAACTCTTCAGCCATGTGCAATGCGAATCTACGACCTGTCCTCGCCTTGCGACAGGAATGGATCTTATTCCCCCTTTGCAAAAAGTGGAGTCAGGACCGGAGTAACGCAAGTGCATAAACGACTACGAATTATAGCAGCCGTGCGCATGCCGGGTAGATGCCCAAGAAACTGCCCACGCTTGTGTAGGCCGAAGACTTCAATCGCTGTTGCTATTGCACCAACCGCCACATCTCGTGCCGGAACAGCCATCAGCGCTTCAACTTAATGGACGCTACCTGATACCTGATCGGGTCCGGTATGTTGATGGTCGACTTGGTTCCAAACGCCCTGGACTTCCGTGCCGTTCGCCTCGCTCGCGCGATACGCCCACTGAACGCGTATGCCTGTGAGAGCGATGCCAAAGCCGGACCATCGCTGCCCACCAGCACAGTGGCACGTTCCAGATGTTTGACCGCACCGTCAAGCTCATTAAGCGAGAGCATGGCCTGCCCCGCCCCGCGGTGGGCCACAGCGAGGCCGGGGTCCAATTCAGCGGCGTGGCGGTACGCGTCCCTAGCCTCCACCAATCGGCCTTGGCGACTAAGCACATCGCCGATTCTAACGAAGATCGGCGGGTAGTCAGGTCTTTCTCGGGCGAAACCATTGAACAACGCCATGACTTCGTCCACGTCTGCACCCTGGAATTCACGCACCATGCCCAAGTTGTAAGGCCAACGCACGTCGGACGGATCAAGTTGCATGGCTCGCCGGTAGCACGGAGCGGCATGATCGTACAAAGCATGGGCATCAAACACCTGTCCCAAGCGGCCCCACGCTTCGGCTGATTGCGGATTCCTAAGGATAGCATTGCGCGTCTGGTCAATTACCTGGGCAGTGCGATGAATCATGACAGTAGTGTCGATTTCCGGCACTTCGATCGCTGTAGCTGCTGTCGTTGTCGCAGGCACACTCGTTGAGTTCCCAAGGGGAATGAATACCGCTATGGAAATGGCGGCCAATCCTGCTACGATTAGCAATGGTGTGATTTGTCGCTTGACAACTTCCGGTTTTGGGGCTGGCTTGACAGATCGCCAATGTTTCTTCTTGCGGCTCATGGCTGAGGGTCTCCTGCGGCCCGTTCCAGCGTGACGTAGCGATCCGGAGAAATCCCGGAAAAGCGTTCGACCAGACCGTCAGGCCAGATGATTTGGACCGATTCGATTGACTTCGACAGGCCAAGCCCGAAATGAACGCGCGGGTCGTGAGCCGACAAGTAGCTTGATCCTGTGTCCACGACGCGGGTGCTGGTCGTCCCGCCCGACGCTACAGTTACGCGCGCACCGATCGCATCACGCATTAGGCGCGGATCCCACGCACGCACGCCGAGCCACGAACCGCTGCGCGGGGCGTCATTGCGATACAATCGCGCATGTCCTTCGATGCTGTTGACCACAATGTCCACATCTCCATCGTTGTCGAAATCGCCCGCGGCCAGACCGCGTGAGATTTCCGCCGGGCTGGTGAAGGAGGCGCCGGCCAAGCCAATCGTTGTAAATGTTCCCGCGCCGTCGTTGAGGTAAGCCAGGTTCGGCTCGCAAAACATGTTCCACGGAAAAGACAAGGCGCTATCGGTTTTGGGCTCGGCACGTACGACTCGGCCGTTGGCCACCGCGATATCGAGATCGCCGTCCAGCTCAATATCGAAGGCGACGGTGCCGAACCCGGTGTATGTCATGCTGTCTGACGCCAGGCCGGTCAGACCGCTTGCGTCGACAAACGTCCCGGCGTCACTTCGCCCGCGGTAGAACGTATTGGACTCTTTGTTGAGATGCGTGACAAACAGGTCTTCAATGCCGTCGGCGTTGATATCCGCCGCCAGCACGCCCATGCCAGCCTCTGCCTGTCCGTGAAGGTTGTACGCAGCACCGCGAAACAGCGACTCGTCCTCAAACGTGCCGTTTTGTTGATTGACCCATAGCTGGTTGGCGTAGGCGTCGCTGGCAACGTAAATGTCAGGCCAACCGTCTTGGGTGAAATCGCGACACACAACACCCAGGCTGGCGCCACGCACCGTAGTCAACCCGGCGCTGCGACTCACATCGGCGAATCCAGGCGTCGCGGCACCACCCGTATTGCGCAAGAGAACATCGTGCACTGGCGGAAACGCTTTGGGACCGCAATAATCCGGCCGGCCCGCATGATCTTTGCATCTCCGGCCCGCGACGTAGTCAACATATTGGGTCACGTAGATATCGAGGTATCCGTCGCGGTCGTAGTCGAGGAACGAGACCGAGCACGACCAGCCGGGAACGTCGACATTCCATAGTTCAGTTATGTCGTCGAAGGTCCCGTCGCCATTGTTCCGGAAAAGGCGGTCAGGGCCGTAATTGGTGACGTAAACATCGACATCGCCATCGTTGTCGATGTCCGCGACTGCAACACCCATTCCGTATCCGCGGTCGCCTAATCCGCTGGCATCGGTGACGTCTACAAATCGGCCATCGTCTTCCTGGCGGTAGAGCCTGTTTCGCGCTTCGCTGGCTGAAGCCGTTGGGGGCAGGTCCGACGCAGAATTGATGCAATAGAGGTCGAGGTCACCATCGTTGTCGAAATCGAATAGTGCGATGCCCCCGCTCATGATCTCGATCAGTTCGAAATTGCCAACACCGCCTGAACGGTGTCTGAACGAAATGCCCGACTCGCTGGTGACATCGCGAAACCACGCTGTCCCTGCAGGCGCAAAAGAGGCCGCAGCCGGTAGACGCGCCGCATCCGGTGATTGGGGGCGACAACCGAACGTGTGTCCGATGGCGATTATTGCAGAAACGCCCAAGATTTTGCGTTGGCTCAGTAAGACCACTTTCCGCACCCTAACGAGATGAGCAAGCCACAATTCACAATATTAAGCGACAACGGCCATAAATTAAAGTGAAAAGCTTGTCCTATAAGTATGGCTGTTTGTGTCGGTGCGTGCAAATCCGTCGGCATCAATGCCGATTGACAGGATCGAAACGGTTATGAGGATTAGTTGCCAGCGTCAGCGTGGTTTGCGCGAACCATTGCGGTGGTCATACGATGATGACGTTGCCGCGGGAAATGCAGAAAATCCGCGTCGTTGGACACAGACTTGGGCTCCTGCAACGCCAATCCGATGAAAACAAATCACGCGGAACCGCACGATCTTCCGCACTCTGTTGTGACGTTGAACGGCAGCATTCCGCTCGCTCTGGTTTTTTTGGCGTTCGCCTATCTTGCATTCGGGCGTTTCGACTTGGCCGTCGTGTTTCATGCGGGGCTTGTGGGCGGCTACCTCTCGTACGAAGCGGTTCACCTGATGTCGCACGCCCGGCGGACGCCTCCGTATCTGAAGGGGCTTGCCCGGTACCGCTTGGCGCACCACTTTCAGGTTCAGCGCCGGGCATACGGCGTGACGTCGCCGGTGTGGGATTGCGTTTTCGGAACGCTGCCCGCGCGCGGACAGAGATCGGCGAAGGTCATGGACAATCTTCCACGGTGACCACCGCCGCTTCGGACAAAACCTCGTTGCAGAGTGCGGTAATCCGCACCTGATAGACGCCGGAGTTGGCCGGGGCCGCGCCGGTGACCGCGAAGAATCCGCTTGTCGCATTGGGAATGGGTTGGCCATCCTTTAACCATTGGAATGATGATCCTCCGCTGACGCTAACAAATACAAATACCGTCTCACCGGTGCAGATTGTGGCACGCGCCGGCTGGGTATTGATCACGGCGAAGCCATGCCTGAGTTGCGTCGAGAATGAAAGGCGCTCCGCGCCGCAAGCGTCGCCAACGAGGCAGCGGTACTGCCCAAGATGCTCCTCCCCTACCGATTCGATCGCGTACACACGCTCGGTGGCATCCTCGATAAATATGCCGTTATGCAGCCATCGGTATTCGAATGGCTCCCGACCGCTCGGTTCAACCTCGAACGCAGCCGGTTGACCGAGGCAGACGTTTTGGGGTTGCGGGTGGGCGATGAAGTCCGGCGGAATGAGCGTCAGCTCAACCGGTTGCTCCAGTGTTGAAACGGATTGCCCGCAACGGTCTGACACAACGCATGTGTATTGGCCGACGTCTTCGAGCTTTACAGCCTCGATTTCGTAATCGGCGGCGTCTGCACCGGGAATGTCGTCGCCGTCAAGTTGCCACTGGTATTGAAGATTTTCAAAACCGGCGGCGCTGACGCTGAGCGTGACCGATTCGTCAATACAGGTTTCGATATCATCCGGCAAATCCAAAACGATCGGCGGCGGTGCGTAGGCTAACGTCGCTTCGTCCGACCCCCGAATTGCGCAAGAACTGACGATATAACCGCGATATTGTCCAAGGGTGGAGTTGTCTACATAGACGCTCAACACTGGCTGTTCCGCGCCGACGACGAGGGTATCGTTGAGCGTCCATCTGAATTCGATGTCCGAATCCCCCGATCCGGACAGACTGAAGACCGCCGTGTCGCCTTGGCACGCAACGATATCCTGTGGATCGGCTGCAACAAAAACACCGCACGCACCAGTGTGCCGCCGGGAGAAGAATCGGAAATCACGCAGGTCCACGTCCAGGTCGCCGTCGAAGTCCGCCGGTTCGCAGCCCTCTTCCAATTCAACGCCGGGGCCTGACGTACATGCGAAAAACTCAGCGTAATCGTCGAGATCAAGGTCGCCGTCGTCGTTGAAATCTCCATCGTTGAAAAGGACCGCCGGCCCAGGCAGGCCTCGTTCGGTGAAGGCGCTGTTGATCGCGTGGTAATTCGGCGTGCCGTTGCTGAGATCGCCGTCGTCGTCGTCGAGTGTGAGAACATCGATGGTCATGGCCGTTCCGACGATGTGGATGCCCGTGAAAATCTGCCCGACAGCCAAGCTTCGCGCGTGATCCAGACCCACCTGATCGCCCAGCGTGTTCATGAGGTTTGTGCGCATCTCCCAGAACGCGCCGCCGACGATTTGCCCGCAGAGGTGGCCGCCGCCGAAACAGGGGAATCTCACTTCGGTCGTTTCGACGTTGCGAATGCAGCCGGTGTCGAGGCCTCTCAGGTCGGGCGCGATGCATGGATCGTGCGCGAGCAGCGACGCGACCACGTCGGCCATCCCTTCGTGGTACCAGAGTGTTTCCGGGCCGCCGGGGGCGGTGTCGATGACGAAGTGCCCGTATTCGTGGTAGATAACGCTTCCGTAGGCGCTGTTCGGGCATCCCTCGCCCTCGCGAAGGAAGGTCAATGTTTCGTCCTGAATCGAGTAAAAGGCGTTGCAGTGTTGGTCGAAATTGACGACGGTTGGGACCGACGTGTCGATGCCGGGTGCGAAAGCGATAGAAGACTTGATGAAATCGTGTGCGCGTGACACGCCGGTGATCGCGCTCAGTTGCGCCGCGAGGTGCTCTTCGCGAAAAATGTTGAGCGTGAACAAACCCGGGGTTGTCGGGCTGATGTCGCGCGAAAGCAGCAAATCGCCGCCGAAGCCTGCGTTCTGGATGTTGGACCATTTTCCGTTGAGATCGAGTTCGACGGTAACGTCGGTGGCTTGTCCGATGTCGAATGAGTAGTTTCCGTCGGCGTCGGTGTGTACGATCAATCCGGTCGAGCTGCGTATGCGTGCGCCGCGGACCGGCAGCAGCGCCTGCGGGTTGCCCTCCAGGTCGGCCATCGGCGGGGGCGCTTGGAAACCCTGCACGTTCCCGGTGACGCCGACATCCAGAATCGCCGGCTGTTGATCGAGCAATTCGCCGCTGGCCGCATCGACGAAGAATTCCCGCTGATCGAAATCGCGTGCCGCACCTATGTCACCGAAGAATCGCCAAGCAAGCCGAACCCGTCCCAACGTGTCGGGCCAATAGACAAGCTCCGCGACCGACGTGCGGGCCAACTTGGGTTCAGCTCGGCGCACGATATCAACAGCGACGGCGGGCGTGATTTCCGCCCGGGTTGGCGGTTCCTCAATCTTGCGAAGCGACGAGTTGACCAGCACGAGCGGGTGATCGGCGTCGTTGCGCACGAGGAGCTTGATCCAGCGATCGTGAACAGGGATGCCGTTCACCTCCTGCCGATAAGCAACCAACGTGAATTTGCCGTTCATCAATTTCGCACCGTCGGCGGAACGCAACATTTCGCGGGCCACACCGAACAGGCTGAGGTGTTCGTTGAGAAACTTCTCGACGGATTCACCAACCGATCGCCCGTGCGACATGGGGACGCTGTGGAGCTGTCGCACCTCGTCACCGTCCAGATGCACACGAACATTCGGTGCAGACCGCCGCAACTTGGCGATTTCCTCCGGAAGCGACCGAACCTGTGCGGTCGCGGTTGCGACGACAGACAACGAACAGATCAATGCTGAGACGTAGAGGTTGCGCATTATGTCATTCCATCGTCGGCTCGAACGAAATATTGGGAACCATTTCAGTGCCCTCCGGCCGTGGTGGGCAGCACCGTCGCATCGATTATAGGAACTGTACGCCCCGACGACCACGGCTTGCCGTTTTGCGGGGGCTGCTTCTACAGGGGACGCCCTCTGGCTTCGTAGCGTCTGCTAAACGGCAAGCCACGGTCCGCACCCACTGACCCTTTCGGGGCTGGCTGTGTTACGCCACAAGAATTGGCTACACCCGCGTAAATATGTGTCATCGTGTTCCCCCTTGAGTTCAATTTTCGCCCGGCGATCGTACCGCATGATTGAGGCGCCGATTCCTACTAATATAACGTCGGAGGCGCGCGCAATTCGGGCAAAAAAAGCGCGCGCCCCCGGCTGAGCTCAGAATCGACGATTTTCGGGTGATTTACTCGTCTGCGGGTCAACGGCGTGCGTCGTCGGGGTGCGTGACAAAGGCAAGATTTGGGGGCTGCGACGCAACGCTTCGGGCTATGCGGTTCTGCACCCGTAAGCTTTGATGAATACGAAAGTTATGGGGTTTTGGCTCGAAATTCCCGCTTGAACCCGTTTCGGGCGGTTGATAGGATGAAAGGCGCGTTCGGACGCGCTGCCCGCCGCCCACGGTGCGGAATTTGATCGGCGCTCGTCCGGGGATGCTTCAGTTGGTCGGAACGAATTGGACAACCACGTCATGAGAAAAATTGCTTCGCACATTCGACGATTCTGCGCAGAAGAGACCGGTCCTACCACGGTGGAATATGCGGTTATGCTGGCGTTGGTGGTCGCCGTCGCGATTGTGGCGGTGGCGGCTGTCGGACTCGCGACGAAAGACAGCTTCGACGAATTCAACAGCGAATTCGACGGGGCTGTGGGCGGCGGTTAGTGCGTGGCCACACCTGATCGCGCGGGTTCTCGCTAACCGCTCCCTTACGGTCGCGGCTTTGATCGTTTCTTCACATCGAACGATGGCTGACAGAGTACTGGCTCGACGCCTTGTGCGAGCTTCTTCGCGACTCCGCTCAAGCAGCGCGATATCTTCGGCGACCTGCCGACAGTTTCAGGGCGGAAAAACCGAGTCCCGCCATCAAGACGGAAATCATGCCGAACAGGCCGCAGACCGGCGGAGCGCCGCCCGATGCTTGATCCGCGTCATCGGCTGAATCGCCATCGCCGCCCGTGATTGCGCTGGAATCCGTCGAGCCTGCGCCCACGGCGAAATCGGACAACCCCTCGCGAACAGCCCACGCACACATGAATTCCGAATCGTAGCCGTAGTCACCGACGGCGTCGGTCGGTTCGACGAGTCCCCGGTAGCGTCCCGTTTGCCCGGCGAGCGTCCACATTTTAGAGGCTTCGTCGAAGACGTACAGAATGAGTTCGGACTCATCGACGCCGGAAGCAGCCTGCAATTCTTCAGTGATGCAGACCTGCACGACGGCGACGAATGGCCCGGTCACGCTGCTTGTGGCACTCATGGTAACATCGACCGCACGCCCGCCGGTGATACCGGCAAGCGTCGATTGCAAATTGCCGTCGGCCAGGGTGATGACAACCGATCCGGAGATTGCGTTTTCGATGTCCACGAATGCGTTTGCGCTGGTCTTGCTGGATTGAGCGGCCGCACTCAGTAGCCCTTGGGCATCGACTCGGGCGACCTGTCCGACGTACGTTTCGACATCCGCCGTCGGGTCGTCCGCGACATCTTGATCGTCTTCCGCAACGACATCGTCCGTGGTGTCGTCAACCTCGACTACTTCGTCCACGTCATCATCATTGTCAGCCACAACGCGCGTGAACCAATTGACGTTCCCGCTGACATCGACCGTGCCGGTGAGGTCGATGTCCTCGAACGCGCCCTTTTTCTGATCACTGCTGTAGGTCGAGTTGGACAGTGCGACATTGTCGATCGTGAGATTGTCGGATTCGCCGCGATTGAGCAGGAATGAATCCCCGTCAGCGGTCGTGCCGATTACGATGCGTGTGTCAGTTGATTGGCCATTGATCGTGAGCGTTCCGCCGTCTGTGCCCCGGCCGCCGAGCGTTACGGTCGAGCCTGGTACGAAGAACATGGACGAGGATGCGATGTTGTTGATCAATGAAGCTGTCCCCGCGATGTTCAGATCGCCGAACGAGAAGGCGTAGGGGCCGTTCAATGTGTAGGTGCCGCCGGCGGAGTTGATGTTGACCGTGCCGAGAAGCTGGAAATCGTTGTCGGCGGCTGCGTTGAGCGATTTGGACGTTGACGACGCGAGGTTGACGACGGAGCCTTCGGCTGCGTCGATGTTCACGTTGGTTCCGCCCGTGGCGACCGTGATGGTTCCGTAGGTGGTGAGTGTCGCGCCGGAAGCGATGGTGAGTTCTTCTGCGTCGTCGCTGATGAGAATGTCGGCGCTGCTGCTTGACGACGAGTTTATCAGCGTGCCTGCTTCGATCGCAACGCGCACGCCGCTGGTCTTGCCGAAAAGTGTGCCGATACCGCCCGTTAGGGTCAGGGTTCCGGCACCGATTTTTCGGAATGTTTCACCCGATGCGATCGTGCTGCTGCCGATCGAGGTGACGGTCGATTCGCCGCGTCCGTCGTAGGTGAATGTACCACCGGTTCCGAACGAGGCACGAAGATCGGTGATCGTCGTTGTGCCCGTGTTAATGAGTGTGCCGGTGGTGGCGTCGATGCGGTTGATCGTCCCGCCGCCGGTGAGCGTGACCGTGTTGGATCCAATATCCACTGTGCTGCTGAGCGTGGCTGACCCGGCGATGTCGAGCGTAACGTCGGCGGTAACGGCTGCGAACGCGGGTGAGCAACTCGCGTCCACGTTGACCACTCCGCCATCGGTATCCAGCGTGATGGTTCCGGGTTTTCCTGTGCTACTGAGTGTCAACCGGTTGTCATTGACATCGATCGATGCGGACAGCGTTTTTCCGTCGGCGACGTCGATGGTCACATCGCCCGAGCCGGCTGTCATAGCGACAGTGCCGACGGAGCAAGTCTCGTCGACGTTCAACAAGCCGCCGTCGGCTTTGGCGTTCAGCGTCGTGAGCTGTCCACCCGTGGTGATTTTCAATTCGGACGAAGACGCGGTGAACTCGACGGTCGAGATAATGCCGGTTTCCGAATGCGTCAAGGTGGAGCCGGACCCCACGCTCACGGTGGATGTCAGCGTCTTGCCCGAAGCCATCTGCACTTCTGCGTCAGCCGTCACCGTAAGCGATGTGATTGTGCTCGATTCGTTGATGTCGAGAATACCGGAGTCCTGATCGAGTTTGACGAGCGATATCGTCCCGCCGTTTTCGGTTATGGTCAGTTCGTTGTTGTTGACGTCGAACCCCGTGGTGGATGTGATGATGCGCGTTCCGTTTTGCAACGTCAGATCGCCCGCGCCGGAGGTCATCGTGCAAGCAGTGATCGTACAGTTTGAATCGACGTCGAGAATGCCGCCGTCAACGTCAACTTCGAGCAAGCTGATCGTGCCCGCACCGGTCACGTTCAGTTCGGCTGATACACCGTTCAATATCACGCGGCTGATGATGCCGGCCCCGCTCGCAGTCAGGATTTTACCCGCGCCGATGGAAGCATCGACGGTCAGCGTCTTGCCCGAGACCACGTCGGCTGTCGCATTTTGACTCAGGGTCAGTGTTCCGATCGACGCAGATTCGTCCACGTCTATCGTGGTTCCGGCGATGTTGTTTGTCAGAGTTGTGACGGTTCCCGCACCGGTAAATTTGATAATGCCAGCCGCTGTCTGGGCGGTAATCGCCGACACGGTGCCGTTGCTGGCGAGCGTGATCGTCTTGGCTGCTGAAAGAATCGTGCTGCCGGAGAGTGTCTTACCGGTGGCCACGTCGATGGACGTGTTGTGCGCTACGTTGAAGGCGGTGATCGACGCGCTTTGATCGACGTTCAGTCCTTTGCCGGCATTGAAGTCAGCCCCGGTGTCGATACGCGAAACTACGAGTGCATTCGACACGTCGCCGTCGAACGTGATGAGGGAGTCAGCGTTGTCCAGTTGAATGCCGTTGGTGGCTGTAATCGTCTCCGTGGCTGATCCCGTCGTACCAGCCAGCGTGAGTGTTCTGGCACCGATCGCCAAAGCGTCCGGCAAAATCAGCGTCGCGCCGTCCAACAAAGAGATTTTCGAATTCGCAGTGATCGCAAGGTCGGCGAGCGACACTGTTCCCGAAACTTCGAGCACGCTGCTTGTGTCGTTCAATGTGAACTTCGTGCCGTTGGTTATCGTCGATGTCGAGTCGGTCCCGATGACGCGCATGGTGTTGGCACCGACGCTCAGCGACTGCGTGATCGCCAGACTCTTTCCGGACGCGATATCGAGTTTGAAATCACCGGTGGGTGTAATCAGATCAACGGTCGCGCTCTCGTTCACGTCGAGCGTCGCCGTCGCAGTGTCTTCGCCGAGGTCCAGATCCCCCACCTGTGGTGATGTGCCGCTCATGCGCAGCGTGTGGCCGCCGATGACCCAATAGTTCGCGTTGGCTGCGTCGTCGATAGCCGTTTGAATCTCGATCACTTCCGACGTTATGGACGGAGACACCAGAAAACCGGCCGAGCGCGCACCCGTACCCGCACCGCTGACGACGACTTCGCCGCCCGATGCCTGCACGACGACGTTGCCCGCACTGTTACCGAGAATGATTTTTCGGTTGGCGTTTTGGAAATCGATGGTGGCGGTAAAGGAGCTGGCGTCGATGCCCGCGATGGTTTTGCCGGTGTAGGCAGAGTCCACAGTCACGGTGAAATTGCCAGTCCAGCGCAAAACGGTGTCGTCGGCGGTCGCCAGCGCGGAGAGATTCGCACTGGCCGTCACCAGAACATCCACTGCCGACGCGCTCGTCACCGGAACCAGACATACCATCGCCGATACGAACCGACCCACAATTCTCGATCGCCCGATCATCGCACTCCGCTCCTTTTCCAGGCCCACAGGCCGAGGTAGAGATTCGCTGTCCGCGGCGAGCGCGGCGCACCGTTGCACCTATCGGCGCATTCTCGTGGCCCGTTGATTCCGACCTGTGTGCCATGCGGGCGAGCGCCGATAAGAATCGTTCTGGGGATTGTTCGAGTGTGAGTGATACGAATTCAACATACGTATGGCTGATTGCGGCGCTTATTGCTTGAGAATCCGCGCGATCTGAAGTTCGCGGCTCGCTGCACCTGGTCTGCACTGGCTCTAGCGTTCCGGGGGCGTGTCGGTTTCGGGCGCCGAGGCAGTGTCGAGGAATCGAACGGACATCTGTAGATCGATGGGCAGGATCGGATGGCCGGGGTCGAGTTCGATGAGCACTTCGCGCACTTTGGTGTCTTTGATTTCCGTGGTGCGTTGCGTGCGGATGGATTTGCGTCCCATAATCGGCTCCATGTGGACAACGCGACCGGTGAGGCGTTTGCCGTCTAGTGCATCAGCCGTCGCGACAACCCGTTGGCCGACGTGAACCCTGCCGATGTCCGACTCGTCGACTTCGGCACGCAGGCGGATATCGTGCAAGTCGCCGAGGCTGACGATGGGTTGGAGCGAATCGGGGTTGACGGTCTCTCCCGGCTCGCGGTGCCGATAAATGACGTGCCCGTCGATGGGGCTTCGGATGGTACGCAGGTCGAGTTCCGCCCGGGCCAACGCCAACGCCGCCTGAGCTTGTGCGACCCGCGACTCTGCGATGAGAACATCCTCGACGGTCGGGCCGGCGGTTGTAACGATATACGCTTGCTCAGCCTCTTCGACATCGGCACGTGCTGCGCGAACTTCTTCGAGGGCTTCGCTGAACTCGGTGTCTGAGGCTGACGCATCGGCGTGGAGACCTTCGAGACGACGATGCTCCCGTTCGGCGCGGTCGAGCCTGACCTGCACGCGATCCAGCCGGGCCTTCGCCTGAGCGCGCTCTTCGTCGCGATACCACGCTTTCAGTTTCGCGAGGTCAGCCTGTGCCAGTTCGAGGTCCGCACGCCGCAACGCGACCGTGGCTGCCGTCGTGAAATCGTCGAGCACGACGATCGTATCGCCCGCATGCACAACTTCGCCCGCCCTCTTCAGAATCGACTTGATGCGGCCGGGGCGCTCCGTTCCCAGTGCAATCAGTTTTGTGGCAGGCTCGACAACGGCTGGGGCGCCCGCGACGTACGGCTCCTGTGCGACTGCGTGGGATTCACCCTGCGAAATCTCCGCCGACGGAAACAGCAGCCCCGGCTTGGCGAGCAAGACCACCGTCGCAACCGCGAGGGCAAGCAATACGCCACCCCAAAGCAGTCGATGGCCGCCCGAAGCCGGCTCGTGCGGCGGCGCACTGTCGTCGTCCATCGTTTTGCCTGTCGAAACATCGGTGGTCATGGGTCCGTCGACTTCCGTGTGGGAATCCTGCTCCGTGATTCGGCCATCGGTCAACTGAATGATCTTATCCGCGAAACGCTCCAGGCGCAAATCATGCGAGACGAAAACGACTGCCCGGCCGTGCTCGCGGGCCAGACTCAGCAGATGCGCCATCACATCGCACGCATTGGTCCAGTCGAGATTGGCGGTCGGCTCGTCGGCCAGGATCAGCAGACCGGGGCAGGCCAGTGCTCGGGCGATACTGATACGCTGCTTCTCGCCACCGCTCAGTTCCGCCGGAAGATGAGCACGGCGCGGGGTCAGGCCCACACGATCGATACAGGCATCCGCGAGATCGTCGCGCGACGATGCCGCCGTGTCCGTACGATCGCGAAGCCACGTGCCCACCGAGACATTGTCCCGCGCGGTCAGCGCATCCAGAAGATTAAAACCCTGAAACACAAACCCGACATGCCTGCGACGCCTCAAAGCCAGTCCTGACTCGGGCACGCGATCCACGCGCTCGCCGGCCATCCAGATCGAGCCGCCGTCCGCACGCTGAAGCAGGCCGAGGATTTGCAGAAGCGTGGTTTTGCCGCTCCCGCTCGGCCCGCGAATCATCGTCACCTCGCCAAGTGCGACGTCCATATCCACGCCGCGCAAAGCGTGCACGCGCGTACGACCTTGGCCATAGGTCTTGCTGACGTTTCGGATGGATGCGTAGGAACGGCTCATCGAAACACGTCCGCCGGGGCAAGTCGAAACACACGCCACGCACCCATCATGCTCGAAGTCAAACAGATGAACAGCGTGAGCGGAAGCAACAGCAGAAACAGGATCGGCGGCATGTACATGTTGACGGCTGTTCCGCCGCTGCCCCAGATGCTCGCCATGATCATCGCCCCACCGCAACCGAGGGCGTAACCGACCAGGGAAACGATCACGCCTTGCAACAGAATGACGCCGGCGACGAATCGATTTTCAAAACCCAAAGCTTTGAGCGTGCCGTACTCGCGAATTTTGACCATGACGCCGGTCACGAATGTTTGCCCCACAACAACCGTACCCACAATGAGCGCCAGGATGGCCATCAGCACGAGCGAATAGCCCATGCCCGTACCCATCACCCAGTACCGCCAGCTCCGGCCTGCGAATTCCTCTCTGGTGAGGACTTCCACGTCGGTCAGCCGGGCTTGCAGCGCTTTGCGCACCGTGTTCACATTCGCGCCCGGCGAACACTTTACCATGATGAATACCGTCTCTTCCGACGCGAGGCGGGTCAGGTCCAAGCCCGCTTTGAACGAGGTGAATGCGTAGGGCGTGATCGTGAATGATCCCATGCCGTGAACCTCGCCGGCTAGGTGAACACGATGGCCGTTAAGCTCTCCGCGCGTGCCGAGCGGCATCGGCTTGCCATCGAGGCCAAAGCGATCCACGTCGCGCCGATCCAACGCCAAACCGTATCCGCCAGCCGTGCGCCCGCGCAGAGCTTTGTACGGAATCGGAAGCCACGCCCGGTTCGTATCCGTGCCGACGACGATGACCGACTCCTGCCGGCCGTCGGGGAATTTCCAGTTACCGAACCCGACGATCATGCGGCCCGCCTGCTCAACACCGGGGACGCCGAGCACCTGATAACGTCGCCGCCCGGGCATGGACACGGAAAAGTCGGCGTTGGTGGTGCTCTGCGGAACGATCCACAACTCGGCGTCGGCGCTGCGCACAAGGACCGACGCTCCGCGCACCGCCCCGAGAAATATGGACGATTGCACAGCCATCAGCACGACGGAAAAGACCAGCCCCACAACAGCCGTCCCGAAGCGGGTCTTATCGCGATAAAGATTCCACCAGGCGATTTTCCACATGACGCAATCAGTCAACCCCGGATAACACGGCCTGTTCTTCTACCAACAAGAAGGTGAATTCGCCAACCCTTTCCGTGTGATAGGAGTTCCCGTGTGGCACCGGTTTCCGTGTGGCTTGGGTTCACGTGTGGCACCGGTTCCTGTGTGGCTTGGGTTCACGTGTGGCACCGGTTCCTGTGTGGCACCGGTTCCTGTGTGGCACCGGTTCCTGTGTGGCACCGGTTCCTGTGTGGCACCGGTTTGCAACCGGTGCAGGAAAAAAGTCTTACGCAATGCCGGTTTCTTATCCAGGTTTGAAACCCATGCCACGATTTTTCTACGATCTGCTAACCGTTCGCAAGTCGTGTGTCGCGCAACGCTCTCCTGGCAACTCCCACAATCAGTTGCAGCACATAAATCGCCCCCACAAACGCGACCGCGGACCCGATGGATAGCGCGACGGTAAAATCGTGACGTGTCCGGGTGTCCACAGCCCAGTAAATCATGGACACCGCGTGCAATGCAAGCGTGATCCCCACGGCGGCAGGAAAAACACAAACAGCGGCGTAGGACACAAACGTGGCCGCGACGTGCAGCGGTCGCTTCCCAAAGACGGATACCAACCACGCCAGCAAGGACATGGCGGCAAGCTGAATAAATAGAAGAATACAGGCGGCGACAACGATTTCAGCCAACGTGCCGCTATTGCGAATTTGCACGCCCAATGGCAGCCCACCGTACAAGAGGGCCTTGCTGATTGACAACGCGATCGACAGCAGCCCTGAACTGAACAAGGCGATTAGAACGACGAATACGCGCGCCTCACGATGGCCTCGGAGCACCGCCAGTCCTTCAAAAAAAGTTTCCTGAGTAAAAACCGTTCGGATCGTCGAGAAAAACGCCCTTGCCTTGCCCGCAAACCCGACCGCACGCGCAAACTCCGGCAAACAACGTCGATCCGCAAGGGACATCGCCACCGGCCGAGCACACTCGGGGCAACGGCCGTCCACATCCAGATGCGCAATCGTGTAGCCGCACGCTTCGCAGCGCGGGCGACGCGGTTCCCACAGGGGGCCACGGGGCGGGCCGACGTAAGTCGATCCCGAACGCAACAGGACAGCCAGCCACCACACCGCAAACAATGCGACAACTGCGTAATCCACCGGCAGCCACACGTTGGGCAAATCGAACAGGGCGCGCACATACGGATCGCACATCCACCCTATACCCAACGGCACCATCATCGTGGTGCTCCACAAACTCAGCTTGAGCGATCGGGCCAGGACGAGACGCATGGATTCCCCAACCGCCACGAACGGAGCCACGAGCAACGCCGTGACGATCAAACCCAACTCCGATCCCGCAAAAACCCACGGAATCGTCGCGCCGGGCGTAATGATTCCAATCGAACCATGAAGCGTCGCAACCAGCGCCGCAAACGGTGACCGCAACCACTCCATGACCCACGCATCACCGTAGACCGGCGCCGGAAGAACGAACGACTGATCGGACTGAACCGCGCGACCGAAACCGCCGAGCGTGGAACGAACGTACAAGATTTGCTCACTCCAAGCGATAAGCCCGCCCCCAAGGCAAACGGCGATAGAATGTGCGACAAACGTCGCGCGCCAACTGGCCGCCGCAACGATCGCACCCACACGCTTCGGCGAAAACCACAGGCCTGGCATCACACCTATCGCGACAATTCCCGAAACCCGTCGCGGAACGGTTTCAGCCGCTACGCAAATCGGAGGCCACTCATTCGGCACCATCTCAGGCTGTCCGGTCGTGTTGGACGTCGCACCGGTCACGGCTGAATCCTCTCAAGCACCGGCTCAAATTTAGACTCACCGCGCGGGTAGGCGAAAACCACATCGTCGGCTTCAGATGTCTCGCTCTGACCGGCTGACCACTTGTTCACACCACCGTCGTCCACCAGATTCAGACCGACCGAATACAGCCCATAGTCCTCATCTTTCTTGAGCGTGTAATGAAACGGACGATCCCCGAAGGGGTCGAGCGGCAGTTCCTCAAGATAGATCGGGACAAGCTCGTCCAAAGAATGCGGATAGTGGCCGCGTTCCGTTCGATAGGCCGACAAGGCAATCGCAATGAGCGTCGCCCGACGACCCGCGACGTGGTGTGTCACGTTCCTTAGGAGATTGCCCATTACCGGAGAGGCTGATTGGACCGCCAGCGGGCCATCAGCTATACCAAAAAACGATCGCGCTTCGCACGTCGCCAGCAGCGTGCGGGCCTGCTCGAAAGGAAGTGTCAAGGCCGCCTCATATTCTGCGCGCAAACGATCGATCTTTCCCGCTACGATTTTGCGACTGTTGAATGCCGGAGACAATATATTCCACGCTCCACAACGACGTTCGGCAGCCCACGAATGAATCGACGCAGATTGCAGATGACTCAGTACGAGCCAGCCATCGCCATTTCCATCGTCGGTGTAGGTTGTGTCGAGTATCCAAGTCAAATCTCCCCAATTAGCGTCCACTGCCATTTGCCAAAGGTCGCGAAATGCAAACGGTGCTCCACGCACGGTCGCGATGGCAAGCGCAGCCTCGGTACGACTAAGGCGATTTTCTCGTGAAAGATGGATCAGTTCCGAGTCGGCGAGCGAATTGCAAGTTAACGCCGTCATCAACCCGATTTGCGTTCCTGAGTCGTAGACAAAATCCGTCAGCCGATAGGCCGCTTCGAATTCAGCCAAAGCAGCCTCAACATCCCCGCGTTCCGCACATTGATATCGTGCCCGCGCCACACGGATTCTCGTAACCAAGCGTACCGCGTACGTCCCGGAGAACCCAACCCCCATCGGCTCGCCAAGATTCCATTGGGTGGGCGGGATATCCGAGATTGCTTGGAGTGCTGTTTCGACCGCCGGCGACAGGATGTACTCGACAACTGCCCGCAAGTGTGGCCGGTCTTCTCGCGCCCACGCTCCCCGAAGCACGTCACTAGCTGACACGGTTCTTCCAGACGGCGACACCCATCGCATCCCATCCGGCGGAGGAGGCGGATTGAACACCGGTAAGGGCGGAATCGCCGCAAGCGCATCCACAAGCTCTTCGGTCCTGTCCAACTCGGCGGAAATCGGCCTGCCGGGCGGAAAGCCATTCGAGCCAGCAACCTGTTCCAAAGCGGGCTGACCGTCCCATCGCGTCACCGCGATCCAGGCAACCCAGCCCGCAACCCCAACGAATACCCCCAATTGAACAATCACCGCCGCAACTCTGAGCCGGTGATTCCTGCGTCGAATGTCTGCCGATCCCTGGTTCATCGCTCGTGCATCGCGTGCATGAGAAACTTGTCCATCCTTGAGAACATACGCAGTATACGGTCAGGCGAAAGCGGAACGGCTTTATAAAGCCATGACATCTCTATAGTCGCAGGGCAATCTCCAGCACGGGAACGCGCTCTTCAGCCGAAACCCTCCCGCGATCATCTGAAGTATTCGCCGGTCAGGCTTCGTGCATCAGCCGTGGCCATCGGCAAATCCTGTCGGCGCCCGGTTGGATTTTGGGGTCTTGAAAAGATAAGGCCGCAAGAAACGGCTTGGGAATCGACCAAATGATCAATGGAGCGGTTTCCCGCAGGCGGGCGGAATCGGGGTGACTGGATTCGAACCAGCGACCTCTGCGTCCCGAACGCAGCACTCTAGCCAAGCTGAGCTACACCCCGCCCGATCGATGCATGCTAGGCCGATGCCCGAGGGCTGTCAACGCTCCGATGCGCGACCGAAAACGGCGGCACGCAACGACGGGACAGCCGCAGGGTTTCGCGATTCGAACGACCATACGACAATAAAGCCTTATGAATCCAGACGATCGAAATACACCTACAAACACTCCGGACGGATCATCCGCCACTCCGGCAGAGGTCGGCGGGCGGCGACGCAGACTCGGGCGGCGATTCGCTTTCGCGATGATCATCTTCGCATTCGGGCTGATGTGTGCGGAAGCAGCCATCCGCATCCTCGAACTAGGCCCGAAGCTGAACGTCGTCTACCTGGAAAACCTGCGCCCGACCGACAACACCATCCTGCAATACGAAATCAGGCCCGGTTCACCCGACGGCTCAGGCGTGATCTCCAGCGACGGCCTGCGCGACCGGGAATTCGAACACGAAAAACCCGCCAACGTGTTCCGCATCGCAGTGCTGGGCGATTCCGTCACCTTTGGCATGTGGATGCCACGGGCTGACACTTACACAAAGCGCCTGGAGAAGCTGCTCAACGACCATGCGTCCGGCGACAAACGACAGTTCGAAGTGATGAACTTCGGCGTAACGGGATACAACACGATGCAGGTGGCTGAGGTTCTCCGCACCCGCGCCCTCGCGTTTGATCCCGATCTCATCATCTACGGCTACGTGTTGAATGATCCCCAACCGTTCAGCATCGACCTTGAAGCCATGCACGTCGTGCATGACGCACGCGCATCGGGCGAAGGCGTGTCGCTCTGGCGAAAGATGCGCTCAGTGTTAAGCCGGTCAAGAGTGTTCATGTTGGCGCGACTGGTGCCGGTATTGCTGAACGAACCCGCCTACGCCGCGCATGTGCGCGGTTCGGGCGACGATTTTCTTAGAGAGTTACACGAGGGTGAAACGTGGGACCGCGTGCGCGAGGCGATGATTGAGATCAGCCAACTCGCGCGATCCAATCGCACCGTTCCCGTGGTCGTGGCTGTCTTTCCGACCGCCGGCATCCAGACGGCTGACGAGTACCCGCTGGCCAACGTACACAAAATCGTCGTCGCGGAAGCGGAGGCGGACAGCTTGTACGCGCTGGACCTGTCCCCCGCGTTTTTCCGAGAGAAAGAGGCTGATGACGCGACACTCTTCGGCGACTTCCTGCATCCGAACGCGCGCGGGCATGAGGTCGCCGCCGTCGCGATGGCGCGATACCTTGCCAATGCAGAATTGATTCCACCCGATTCGGTGGATGTCGCTGCCCTGCTCCGCGACACAGGCAAGCTTTCCTATTCCCCCTGACGAGTCGGGCTTTTCGCTATCGTTGCACAGACCACGACTTGCGCCTCTCCCGCTGACCACGGTGTCAGAATCTGTCACCGCTGAAATCCAAACTTTCGCGATTTACGTTGCATCCTCCTCCCGCTCCCCTCTAGCATGACACGACCTTTAGGATCGCTTCTCCCGGGCGGCAAGGCGCAGCGCGAGGTGGTTTCACTGGCCTACATCACGCGTGAACCCTGCCGCCCCGGGTCTTTTGTTCGGAAGACCGTCCATCGTTGGATAATGAAGCGGTTGCCGTGTCGTTATCAGGTCGAAGCCCGTTCGTTTTGGTGATTCTCTGTCGCGGGTTTCCCCCTCGGCAGGACACCGGTCGGCTGGGGATCGCGAACACCGGATTGAACCAAAGTCGCATGCACAAAGGCCGCAAACATGGGTTCCGCATCGAGCGGGCGACTGGTGAGTTCGGGATGAGCCTGGGTTCCGACGAAAAACGGATGATCCGCCGGAGACAATTCAAGCACCTGCATAATGGGGTGATTGGGCGATCGGCCTGAGAACCTCAAACCACCATCGGTAAGTGTGTCGATAAACTGCGGGTCCACTTCATAGCGATGCCGGAAGCGTAGCCGGATGCGTTCGACATCGCCGTACATTTTCGCGACGAGCGAGCCGGGTGCGAGCAGGACATCCTGCCCGCCCAACCGCATGTTGCCGCCCAGCCCTTCGATGCGTTTCTGCTCGGGCAACACGTCGATTACCGGATACGCAGCGTCCTGTTCGATTTCAGTTGTGTTCGCTCCCGCAAGCCCGCAGACGTTGCGTGCATATTCGATCACGGCGATCTGGAATCCATAGCACAAGCCAAGGTACGGAATACGATTTTCGCGGGCGAATCGAATGCAGGCCAACTTGCCCTCGACCCCGCGTATCCCGAAACCGCCCGGAACGATGACACCGTGCAATCCCTTCAAACGCTCCGCCACGTCTTTTTCGGTCAGACTGGAACTGTCGATCCACTTCAGTTCGACACGCGCACCGTAATGCACACCGGCGTGCTCGATCGCCTGGATAATGCTCGCATAGCTGTCGCGCAGAGAGGTATATTTCCCGATAATGCCGATGGTGACCGGAAGCGCAGCTTGGCGAAAGCGGGCAATGTAGTCATTCCACACCGTCCGTTCCCTGTCCTCACGCTCGACGTCGGCGCGGTCAGCCAACCCAAGAATATCGAGCACAGCCGAGTCGATGCCCGCGCCGCGAAGCATTTCCGCGATCACGTAGACGCTGTCGCAGTCGTGCATGGAGAAAACACGTTCCATCGGCACGTTGGAATACATGGCGATTTTTTCGCGCACTTTATTGGTCGCAGGATGCCGCGCCCGACACGCGATAATGTGCGGGTGTATGCCAGCCGCCATCAACGTGCGCAGGTTCAACTGAGCCGGCTTGGACTTTTGCTCGCCGAGCATAGCCGGCTCGATGATGTATGTCAGCGCAACATTGCAAACGCTCTGCGGGCCTTCCTCAAAAGCAAGCTGACGGATCGCTTCGATAAAATAAGCGTTCTCGACGTCTCCCACCGTGCCGCCGATCTCGACGAACACCACGTCGGCACCGGTCGCGACAGCCAACTCGCGCAGGCGACTCTTCACCTCGCCAGTGACGTGGGGGATCATCTGAACGTCCCTGCCCAGGTATCCGCCCCGACGCTCCTTCTCCAGCACGCGTGTGAAAATCTGTCCGCTCGTGCAGAAATTCAGGCGGTTCAAATCCTGATTGAGCATGCGCTCGTACGTGCCGAGGTCCATGTCGCATTCCATACCATCGTCGAGAACATAAACCTCGCCGTGACGGAACGGGTTCAGCGTGCCGCTGTCGCGATTAAGATAGCCTTCGAGCTTGATCGGCGCGACGGTCAACCCTTTGTCCTGAAGCACCTTGGCCAAAGAACTGGAGAAAATCCCCTTGCCCAAGCCGCTCATTACCGTGCCGAAAACAACGACGTACCGGCATTGACCGGGCTTGTAGCCCGCTGGCATGGGCGTGTAGAACTCGGTTTCGTCCGAAGTGTCGGAAACGGAGGAGAGGAGTTTTTCAGCGTCCATGAGGTCAGCTCGTTTCTGTTCCCGCGCCGGATCGGGCGCTTGCGTACCGTTTCACGAAGGCTGCATAATCTGCAGGCGTGTCGATTCCGACGCAGGCATGCTCGACGGCAGCCACCTCGATGGAGAAGCCGTGCTCGAGCACGCGAAGCTGCTCCAACCCCTCGGTCAGTTCCAGCGGCGTGGGTGGAAGTTTCGCCAATTGAAGCAAAAAATCCCGCCGATACGCGTAAATCCCCAGATGCAGAAACGGCCCCGCGTATTCCGGGTCGCGACTTCGCGGAAACGGTATCTCACTTCGCGAAAAGTAGAGTGCCCGCCCCGCCGCAAACACGACCTTCACGCACGACGCATCGTCCGAATTTATTTCGATTCCCTGACGGCGCACATGCTCGAAACTGCACGCCAGCGTACCCATAGGGCAATCACCCCCAGACACGAGGTCGGCTACGCGCTCGATGGCGTTCGTTTCGATTTCCGGCTCATCGCCCTGCACGTTGACCACAATGTCGCAATCCAGCCCACCAGCCACCTCAGCCACTCGATCCGTGCCGGACGGATGGTCGGCCCGCGTCATCACGCAGCGCCCGCCGAACGCTTCGACCGCGTCAAGAATGCGACGATCGTCGGTCGCGACGACGACCTCGTCGAAACCGCGCGCGTCCGAAACGCGCTCGTACACGTGCTGAATCAGCGGTTTTCCGGTTTCGGCGACGAGAGCTTTAGCGGGTAATCGCGTGGAAGCGTAGCGTGCCGGGATGACGATGACTCTGCGCAAGAACCCTCACCTTACTACGCGGAGCGATTCTACCCCGTCGTACACGATCTGTCAAAAACGAACGCGCTCCGGAGCACGCCCCGCAGGCCATCAGGCAGACGGCGGCGCGGTGACGATCAGGGCGTCGTTCTGCCCGCCGAAACCGAAGCTGTTGGAGAGGGCCGCCCGAATCTTCATCTTTCGCGGCTCGTTGGGGACATAGTCAAGTTCGCAGAGCGGGTCGGGGGTCTGATAATTCGCGGTCGGCGGCGCGACGCTGTCGCGAATGGCGTGGATGCAGACGATCAGCTCCACAACGCCGGCGGCTGCGATGAGATGCCCGAGCATGCTCTTGATACTGCTGACGGAGACATTCTTTGCGCGATCGCCGAAAACCTGACGGATGGACAGCGTCTCGATCTTGTCGTTTTCACTCGTGCCGGTCCCGTGGGCGGATACGTAGTCGATGTCAGCCGGTGTCATACCCGCAGCCGTGAGGGCCTGACGCATGGCTGCCACCGGACCGCGACCATCCTCGTGAATATCGGTGACGCGAAAAGCGTCGGCGGTCGATCCGTAGCCCACAATCTCGCCCAGGATGTTTGCACCGCGTTCCACGGCGTGGTCGAGGGATTCCAGAATAATCATGCCCGCACCTTCGCCGAGCACGAATCCGTCCCGCGCGCGGTCGAACGGTCGTGAGGCGTGTTGCGGATCGTCGTTACGCGTGGAGAGTGCGGTCAGACGGTTAAAGCCGGTCACGCCAAGCGGGTGAATCATGCTGTGCGTGCCACCCGCGAACATGACGTCGGCATCGCCGCGTTGAATAATTAACGTAGCTTCGCCGATGGCCTGCGTGCTGGCTGCGCAGGCGGTGAGCGTGTTCAGGTTGGGGCCTGCTGCGTTGTATTCCACGGCGATGTGGGCGGCAGCCAGATTCGGTTCCTGCTCAAACTCACGCATGGCGTCGAGGCGTTTGGCTGCGACAGCCCCCCAGGCGGCTGCGTCCATGGCCGATTGCCCTTTTTCGACGGCGCTCAGTTGACCCGCAACGGCGGCGGCTGCGAAATTCTCGAAATCGACAGGCCCTTCACCACCACCGAGGTAGACGCCGACGCGGGCGGGGTTGAGCGCGGTCCATTGGCGCAAGCCTGCCTGCTGCCAAGCGTGCTCAGCCGCTGCGATGGCCAGTTGAGAATTGCGACTCGCGGAGCTGTGACGCTCCGCATGACTTCCTATGTGGTCGGCCAGATCGAACGCTTTGACCTCAGCCGAGAACTGCGTGGGGAATGTGGAAGCGTCAAACAGCGTGGTCGAGCCGACGCCGCTGTGCCCGTCGAGCAGCCGCTGCCAGACCTCTTCGACATTGTGGCCCAGCGGTGTGATCCAACCCGTTCCGGTCACAACTACGCGATGCGTCACTGCCATCACTCCGTCACCTTCCTGATAACCAGAGCAGCAGATTGCCCCCCGCCCAAAGCGTAAGCGACACTGACGAGCACATCGATCCGGCGATCGATGGGGTCGTTACCGGCAAATGCGAACGGGCATTGCTCGTCAACCGGATCGACATTTACGGACGGCGGCACGGTATTGTTGTGCATCGCGAGCACCGCGGCACACAGGTCGATTCCGCCTGCCCCCGCGCCATTGTTGCCCAATCCGCCCTTGACGGCGACGGCTGCACAATCCACCTTTTCCGCGTCATCAAACACGCTTCGCCAGCCAACCATCTCGGACGCATCATGCTCGACGCAACCGGTGGCACACAAGCCCGCAAGGTCGATGTCGGCTGGCGACAAATTCGCATCGGCAAGGCTGTTTTTGATGGCCAAAGCGATATTCGCACCCGTTGGGTCGGGATCGATCCAACTGTATGTGTTGGCGGCACACCCGAAACCGACAAGTTCGCCGTAAATGCGCGCGCCCCGTTTTTGGGCATGTTCCAGTGATTCGAGCACAAGCAACCCGCCGCCTTCGGAAACAACGGTGCCGCGACGTTCGGCATTGAACGGACGACACGCAGCCGCTGGATCGTCGTCGCCGTCGGTCACCAGGCGATTCATGAGGGCAGGCCTGGTGGCTGTCATGGGGTTCAGTTTGCTCTCCGCCCCGCCACAAATGCACACGTCCATCATGCCGCGGGCGATGGTCCGATAAGCCTCGCCGACCGCAAGGTGGCTGGCTGCCTCGCCGCAGGTGACGGTGTTGGACATCGCCTGTGCATCGTGAATGATGGAAACGTGGCAGGCAAGCATGTTCGGTAGATATTTCAGTAGCCAGATGGGGGTCAGGTTGTTGATGCCGTCCCGGCCCCACCGTTTGAGGTCGAATTGGCCGGAATCGTCCAGGGCGGTCGCGAAAGCTTCGCCGAGTTCGCTGAGGTCGGGGCAGATCAGGCCGGCACCGATGTTCACGCCCAGTCGCGTGGGGTCCAGATCGCCCGCCTCGAGATCGCCGCGATCGACGAGGCTTCGCGTGGGGAGCTTGGCGTCCATCGCGGCGACGTGAGCGGCGACGACGGCGAGCGTAATGTCGCGCGACATGAGCTTCACGCTCTTGCGATGACTTTTTGGGATGTAATCCCGCAACTGAAAATCCGGCATTTCGCCGCCGATGCGGGACATCAGGGTCGAGGGGTCGAAGGCGGTGATTCGACGCACCACGCTGCGCCGCTCCATGAGTGCGTCCCAAAACGCGGCGGAACCGATCCCCAAGGGGCTTGCGACACCCAAACCTGTGATGACTACGCGGCGTTCGCCAGATTTCATGATTCCGCCGCTCCTTCAAGCGTCCCGCGCTGGAAAGTCTCGAACAGTTGCATGAACTGGTCGGTAAAAACGAAGTTGTGCTCGGGCAGACCGGCTGTGGACTGACTCTTGTTTACGTGCGAGAACATCAGGTCCACGCGTCCGATCGGCTGACCGTTCAAACGCACTTCACCTGCGGTTGCGGCTGCCCGATCGTCGATTGATTCGATCTTCGCGTGGTATTCAAGCTGACCCCCCGGTCGTGCATAGTCGGTGAATTCCGCCAATCTGATTTTCGCGAGAATGACGTTTTCCTGGAAATTACGGGTCTCGCCGACCAGGATTCCGGCGGTCTGAGCCATCCCTTCGATCATGAGGGACGGCGGCATGACCGGATAACCTGGAAAATGGTCGCAAAGCTGCTCCTCGGCCAGCGTGACGTTCTTGACGGCGACGCTGTGCGAACCGCGAACAAACTCGGTGAATCGATCGATCCAAATCCAACGCATGGTGCGACGGCGCCCGTGCAACCGGTCAGGCTGCCGTGTTCAGCTTGTTTTCCACGTAGTTGACGATGGTCTGGACGGTGAAGAGATCGGGCACTTTCGCGACCTTGGGGTCATTCTCGAAATCGTCGAAGTTGGCATGAGGCATCGACGATTTCAATTGCTCCAGCCCCTTGGGCGTGACGAGACCTGCCACGACGTTGTCCGGGTCGCTGAGGATGTCGTCGGGGAAAAGTTCGCCCTTGGAAATCTTGATGTCAAAGGTCTTTTCGAGGCGAAAGACGATGTCCAGAAAATCAATGCTCTCGGCGCCGAGGTCGGCCTGCAAAGTCGCGTCCTGCGTGACTTCATCAGATTCGACACCCAGGGCATCGATCAGGACGGTTTCCACTCGTCCAAGTACTTCCTCACGACTTAAAGTTGCCGCCATCAAAAAATCTCCACGATCCGCCTTCAAACCGGCCTACGGTCAGCCGGCGACCTGTGCGGCCCCCACATCGGATTCGGGGTACACAATCGACCACCGCCGACGAAGGGCCTCGACAATCCGTTGATCCACGTCACCGGGCGTCGCTCCATTGCCGCTTACATTTCGGTGCGTGAGGGCAAACCGCCCCTTGACGACCTCGGTCTCACCGCAATGTCCGACCCCGGAAAATCGACTCTCCTGCGGCGATAAGTGCAGGCAAGTCACTTCCACCCGCAACACCTGACCGGGTGCTACGAAGCTCTTGTATGATACGCCCTTGGCTGATTTCAGCAACAAAATGCTGTGGGCGAAATCCTCGCCGGCCCGCACCAGCCACGCAGCGGCCTCAGCCATGCATTCAAGCATGAACACGCCGGGCAGCACGGGGAAGGTCGGAAAATGTTCGGCCAGGTACTCTTCGCCGAGGCTGACAGCCTTGACGGCTACGATCCGCTTGGCCGGCTCGATTTCGAGAACCCGATCGATGAGGCCGAATTTCATCTGTTATCGCCGCGCCTGAACCGGCAAAACGCGAGGCCGTCACACGTTCGACGCCGCGTTGCCCGAATTCGCGGGAGTCTAGTCGCTACCCCCGGCTCGTGGCAACACCGGAGTTTCTACCACTCAAAATGCGACTCGAGACCGCCGCGAAGGGGCTTTTTACGCTGCTTTTTGACGTGTGGCTCACCCGCGGCGACGGCGGCCATCTCCCTGGGTGCCCTCATCGAGAGCGCAACACGTCGTTTTTTAGGTTCGACGTTGAGGATGCGGACCTCGACTTCGTCGCCGATTTTGAGGACATCGCCGGGCGTACGGATGCGGTTCTCCGATATCTCGGAAATGTGGATCATGCCCTCGACGCCGGGTTTGAGTTCCACAAGAGCGCCGAATTCCAGCAGGCCGCTGACCTTGCCTTTGACCGTGGCGCCTTTTTCGAATGCCTCGGGAACGCCCTTCCACGGATCGTCGGTCAATTGCTTCAGGCTGAGGCTGATGCGCCGGCGTTTGCCCTCAACGCCGATGACGAGAACGTCCACCTCCTGGTCGATTGCGAGAATTTCGTCGGGTTTGGCGGGCCTGAGCGTCCAGGAGAGTTCGCTCATCGGGATGAGGCCATTGACGCCCTCTGCGATTCTTGCGAATGCGCCGTAGTCGGCCATCTTGACGACGCGGGCCTTGATGTTCTTGCCGACGGGGAAATCCTGCTCGACCGTGCCCCACGGATCCGGCGTGATCTGCTTCATGCCGAGCGAAATGCGCCGGCGTTCTTTATTGATCTTGAGAACCTTGGCTTTGACTTTATCGCCCGGTCGGACGACATCTTCCGGTTTTTCGACCGGTCCCCAGCACATGTCGCTGATATGCACAAGCCCGTGGATCCCGCCGATATCGACGAAAGCACCGAATTCGGCGAGGCTTTTGACCACGCCCCCGTGGATTTGGCCGACCTCGATCTCTTCGAGCAGCTTCTTGCGCGAGTCAACCTGTTCCCTGCGCAGGACGGCCCGACGGCTGACAACGATTTTTTGTCTTTTGTCGTCGGCTTCGATGACCTCGCAGCGTACCGTCTCCCCGAGCAGGACGGAAATATCCTTGAGTGGTTTGAGATCAACCTGCGACGCGGGCATGAATGCGCGCACGTCACCGCACTGCACTTCCAAGCCGCCCTTGTTCATTCCGAATACTTTGCCCTCGATCACACTGCCGGGGGCGAACGGTTCGGGGGTGGCAGGCGCATCCGCATCGCCTTTGGAATTCTTTTCGGTTTCCGGTGGCGTGGCGATGTCGGCGGCGGTCTCCGAAGGCTTCCCGAGCGCTACGGTCGGTGATTGCGAGACTGCCTCCACTCTTGGTAGGGGCGACGCCTCTACGGTAGGCGGTTCGACATCCTGACGGTCCGTGTCCTGCGATTGCGGTGATTCGCTCATGATTGCATCCGATTGGGGTGAGCGAGCGGATTTCACGTATTCTCTCGTGCCAGAGCCGAAAGCGGCGACGTGACCGGCAGTCCGGTTCCAATACGCCGCCCAAGACTTCTTACAGTCGTAAAACCCTTGTAGCGAATCGTTCCGGGAAAGTCAAACGAATCCGTTCGCGCTCGAACAGGAGCGTGCGAGGGACCGATCGTCTTCTTGTTTTCTTTCGCTTTAACACGCAGAGCGTCCCGGTATACATAAGAAAACCGCCGGCAGGAGCACGTTGGCCCTGCCGGCGGAAACTCACATGGGAAGCGGTCCCCCGCTGCTTTCTAGTATGTTGTAAACAAAGTCGTCGAATCGTCAGCTGCGGTGCCGGAATTAGCGGTAATCTTGCCGTTTAGTGGGTCGTAAATCCAGCCGACCGTGGCCAGCGCTGCAGGGCCGGTGTTGTTGGAACCCTTGCCGTTGTTGGCACCCTCACCGACTTTCAATGCGGGTACGGAGACGAGGTACGGGCCCCACTTGTACGTGGTGTCCTTGACGGCATTGGTTGCGCCTGAATCGTCCGAATAAATTGTCATCTGCAATTTGAACGTTGCATCCGTTCCGCTTGGGTAGGCACCGTTGTGTTCGGCTGCGTACAGGTCGATCGCGTTACGCAGAACGTAGAGATCGCCGCGCAATCCACTGGCCCCTGCCCCGGCGGCGCCTCGACTGATACGCGGTACGGCGATCGCGGCAATGATCCCGATAATCACGATGACGATGACCAACTCAACCAGGCTGAAGCCCTTCGATTTGTTCTTGATACTCATTAAACCATCCGTTCAAAGACTTCTTCAACACAAGTTCTAACGCTGCGATTGGAGGTATCGTCGCGCGTGTGGTACGCCTTTAGATTTAAGGTGCAGGATCGGACGAAGCACTCGGCATGACGGACAATTCGACTTCGAACGTCGCACAGCGGAATTTCACGGACGTAGCCTCCATCTCCGATAATTCGCAGCTTTCGACGCTGTCGCCGACGCGAAGCCATTTTCCGTCAACCACGGCAACACTCGTTGAATCGGTGCGCATGACGCCGTTCAGATGATGCGATGCGGCGAATTCTTCAGGCCCGAGGCGCGCGGGCTTTCCTGCCTCGCGACCCGGATTGCCGTCAGCCTCCGACGACAACTTGGACCTCACGAGATCCGTCGGCGCGAACACGTCTCGCAGCGGAGACGTGCCGGCCAAGTCGGGAATATCCCTGGGAAACGGTGCGGCTGCCACGGAGACGAGATCGCCCGTTACGGAATCCAGCGTCAGCAAGCCGGTCGGTTGCACAACGGCTGCTGCCGATTCGCTCGGCCCGCTGCCTGCCAACGCCGACATTCGGTCGATGAGCAGAACGATCGCACCGAGGCCAAGTACTGCGCCGTAGAGTTGTTTTTTTTGCCGAGTCACGAGGTTCGCAGGCTCCGCGCACTATTGAAACAGCGAGAAAAAGCTGACGGTCAACTCACCACGGCGCATCGCGTTGGTCGCGTCGCCGCCCGGATTAGCGGGAGCCATCGCGATGTGCGTCATGTCGGACCATGATTCGCTTTGTTCGTAGGATTCGAAAAACTGCACGTAATCCGCAAAAGTGCCCTCGGTCTTGAGACTGAACTGGGTGGACAGGACGTTCGGATACCGCACGACGGCCAATGGCGTGACTTCGAGAATCTTGATGTCGTTCGCACCGGCGAGGTTGGTAATGCGCTTCAACTCCTGATCCAGAGGGGAGTCATCCGGCAGCCGGCCCATCTCTTTCGCATGCTCCAGCAGATCGCGGCGCTGCCTAGAGAATTGATCCTGAACGGACTGCAACTGAATACGATCCGTGTTGAGCTGTGCGACTTCGCCAGCCAGTGCGGCCATGCGTGCCGAGGCGGTATCCGGCTTTGCAAACACGTACCAACCGCCACCACCGAGCAGGCTTAGTGTCGCGACAAGTCCGATGATGTCCGCTATCCAAATTCGCTTGTCTTTCATGATATCACCAATTGCACACGAGGTTGAATCGAATGGCCTTGCCGCTGAACACAGGCTCCTCCATCGCTTTTTTGAGTTTGACGTCCGTGAAAATCTGCATCGCCTTCAATCGCGACGTGTAATCGAACAGGTTATCGTGATCGAGTGCGTAGCCTTCGATGCGTAGCGAGCGAGGTGCTTTCATGGTCACCACGCGTGGTTC
The DNA here is from genome assembly GCA_029260215.1 of Phycisphaerae bacterium. Taxonomy (GTDB): domain Bacteria; phylum Planctomycetota; class Phycisphaerae; order UBA1845; family UBA1845; genus OFTM258. Next base: position 18,723 of record JAJDDQ010000066.1, on the reverse strand, counting down.
CTCATCCTTGCCGGTGGAAGACGAAGCTCCGGGGCGGACGGCTGGTATGGAACTCATGTCGCGACTGGAGCCGGTGGGTCGCGCAGGTTCGGTATTCAAAGACGCCAGCCAAACCTCTCGCGGGAGCACACGTCCGACAATGCCAAGCAGCTTTGACCAGCTGCGTTTGCCGCGTAACGCCTGAGCACGATTCGCCTGGGCTTCGAGGTTGCGAATTTCGATTCCCTGCTCGTTGAGCATTTGGCGTGTCGCTTCGTTTTGGGCGGCGATCTCAACACGCTCCGCCCGCAGCACCTGTACCTGATGTTCCCGAGAAAGTTCGAAGCTCACAGGAACAGCCACGACGCCAGCTGTAATGACGAACACGCCGACCCATTGCTTGATGCGTCGTTTGCTGCGGCGGCGTCTGAGCGTTCCCGGATTGATCAGATTGATCGCAATCATGCTTCGTCCTCCGGCCTGATTGCGAGTCCGATCGCGCAGCCGAATTCGTTGATGGACAGTTTTTGGCTGGGCTGCACGGCCAATGTGGCGTCCGGCTCGCGTACTATGTCGTCCAGCGTTGTCACGGCGACGCCCAGTTTTCTGGCCAGGAAGCGATCGAGGCCCTTGAGATTCGCACCACCTCCGACAACGATCACACCGCCCGCGGCGCGATCGGGAAAACAGCGCATGGCGTATTCGTAGGATCGTTCGATCTCATCGACCACGCGGATCAGTGCGGGTTTGACGATGTCGAATATCATTGTTGAGATGCGCGCCTGGGCTTCGTCGTGGGCTTCGCCGGGCTTGACTATGCCGTGGTCGTGCTTGTGGAATTCCGCGTTCTCTTCGGATATGCCCAAAGATGATGCGATCTCACCTGTCCAGGATTCGCCCCCTTCGGACAGCGTCCGCACGAGAATCGGTGTGTCGTCAATGACTACAACGAGCCGCAAAAGCCGGCCACCGACATCGAGAACACTCCAGATATCGCCGACACGGTGTTGTGGATTTCGTCGAATGACAGCCCCCAGCCGGGCGAGCGCACAGGCGGTGCTGTCAACGCGTTCGCAATCGCGACCGATGGCGTTGGCGAGCGTGTCGATTGCGCGCACGCGTTCGGCTGAGGCGATGGCACCGATCGCGGTCGTACGGACGGCTCGACTCTTGGGCAACAGCCACGAACTTGTCACAGTGTCGCCGCCGGACAACGTCGCAACGCGTTCCAGTTCCCAGCGGACAGCCTCGCTGAATTTCTCCTCGTCCTGCATTTCCCCCTCACAGGGAATCTCCATTGCGTGCAGCTCGACATCAGGGCTGCTCAGGCCGGCGACAAGACTTCGGCCCTTGAAACCGTCCTGGACGAGCGATCGCGCAACGCGCTGGACAAATCCAGCGGATAATTCCGGCCCCGATTCGCCGTTGCGAGATTTCCAGCCGGTCACGCGCGCGATGCGCAGTACGTTCCCCTCGGTTACCAGTTGGGCAGCACGCGCGCCGATCGGCTGTACGTCCAGCCCTATGGGCGAGCGGGTTCGTTTCAGACTTCCGCGTTGCAACACGGCAAACATGGGACCGTTCTCCAGACCTATTGTGCAGCGGCTGTTACGTCAAACATGGGCAGGAATAGTGAAATAGCCACCGTTCCAACGACGAATCCCATTACGATGAGAATGATCGGCTCTATTAGTTTGGTCAGCGTGTTAAGTAATTCAGTGTTGTCTTCGTCGAGGATGTCGGCCACGTATGACATCGAGCCGCCGAGGTTCCCGCTCTTTTCACCCGTACCCACCGCGTGAGTGATGTAGGGTGGGACGATGCCGGAGTTTTCGAGCGCACGGCTGATATCACTACCGGACGTCACTTCCGTTTCCATCGCGGCGTAGAGGTTTTGAAATTTCTTCTCCCGCGTAACGCCTTTCACCAAGTCGATCGCGTCCAGCACGCCCACCCTGGCTTCGATGAGCATGCCGAGAATACGAAAGGTTTCCCCGAGTATCATTCCATAGACCAGGCGCTTCACGATCGGAAGCCGGGTCAGAATAGCAGCGCCGAGTGTGCGGCCTTTGTCGGATTTGATCAGGTAGACCGCGCCGCCGAACGAAGCCAGCCCGCTGAAAATCGTGGCGTAGAGGTTGGCCTTCGCCATGGCCGACACTTCAAGAAGCATCGCGGTAGAGGCGGGCAGATCGACACCCAGCGTGTCGAACATATCTCCAAAACGCGGCAGCACGAAGAATACCAGGACACCGGTGATGGCTGTGCTGAGCGTCGTCAGCAAGGCTGGATAGATCAACGCACCCAATACCTTGTTGCGCATGGCACGCCGCTTTCCGACCAATACAGACAGACGCGCGATCATTTCGTTCAAAGTTCCACTGGCTTCGCCGGCAGCCACGACGGCGCAGTACGAGGAATCGAAGATGCGCGGGTACTTGCGAAGCGCGTCTGCGAACGGAACCCCCTCTTCCATGTCGTTGCACAGCGCACGCATCAACTGGGAATGTTCCTCTTTGACGAACTGGCGGCTCACCGTATTCAACGCGGGAACGATTCCGCTGCCCGAAGTGAGCATCATGGACATCTGCCGGGTGAACATGGTGAGCTGCTTGCCCGACAACCGGACACGCGACAGCGGCTTCGTCCCGTTCTGCGAAGCGTCACTGCTCTTTTTGCGAGGCTTGGCTTTGCTATTTTCGGAGGAGTTGCCCGCGTGGGTCACGAACAGATTCTTCTTGCGAAGCATTTCGACGGCTGCGCGCACGTCTGGGGCTTCGATGGTGTCGGATATACTCTTGCCCGCGTTGTCGACGGCTTCGTACTCAATGATCATCCTGCCACCTCCGACGGAATTCCGCCGGTTGAACGCACCGGCGTGCGCTCGGGAATTTCGACGGCTTCGGAGCGCGTCACGCGGAGCACTTCTTCAAGCGAGGATTCGCCGCGATCGACGGCATCGAGCGCCTTCTCGCGCAACGTCCGCCAACCCGTGCGTGCGAGGTACGTACGCAAATCAGTTTCGGGCGCCCCGGATTGAATCAGATTTTTGAGACCGGCGTCCAGCATCATGACTTCGTAGATGCCCGTTCGCCCGCGAAAGCCGGTCATGTGACACTCGCGACAACCTTCGCCGTGGTGAAACAGCTCGTTCGTACGCTCGTCCCAGTTCACCGTTTTCAGCAGCTCCGGGGACGGGTAGTAAGAGGTCTTGCACGCGTTGCAGATGCGTCGTGGAAGTCGCTGGGCTACGAAACCGATCACCGATGAGGCGATCAGGTAAGGTTCGATGCCCATATCGAGCAGTCGAGCCACGCCGCCCGGGCAGTCGTTGGTGTGCAGCGTCGAAAGCACAAGGTGACCAGTGAGAGCGGCTTGAATCGCGACGCGCGCGGTGTCGGCGTCGCGCATTTCACCGATCATGACCACGTCGGGGTCTTGTCGCAGAATCGAGCGCAGCGCTCGTGTGAATGTCAGGCCGACCCCTTCATTGACCTGGATCTGAGTGATCATCGGCAATTGGTATTCGACGGGATCCTCTACCGTAACGATGTTCTTCGTGTGGTCGTTAAGAAGTTCCAGCGCGGAATAGAGCGTCGTCGTCTTGCCACTGCCGGTCGGGCCGGTCACGAGAATCAGCCCGTATGGACATTTCAGCGCTTTGATAACCTGATCATAATCGTCGCCCACCAGCCCCAAATCCTGAAGCTCAAAGCTCAGGTCGCTCTTGTCCAGAATGCGAATCACGATCTTTTCGCCCAGAACAGTCGGCATGCTGGAGATGCGCAGGTCAACCTCGCGACCGTCGGCCACCAGGTGTACGCGCCCTTCCTGCGGCAGGCGTTTTTCGGCGATGTCCATCCGCCCGATGACTTTGATGCGCGAGACGATCGCAGCGTGCAATCCCTGCGGAGGTTTGAAGAATTCGCGCAAGTGGCCGTCGATGCGATACCGAATGTGGGTCGCCTTGCGCGACGGCTCGATGTGAATATCGCTGGCTCCGTCGCGCATGGCGGTAAGCACGACAAGGTTGACCAGATTGATCACCGGGCTGCCCTCGATCAACTGGTCGAGATCGGTTACGCCGCCATCTTCGGCAACCTCAATCTGATCGATGTGGACGTCCGATTCCTCGATCGAAGCCATGAAGGAATCGACCGTCACCTCTTTGGTGAGGTACTTCTGCTGAAACTCGTCTATGTTGATTTCGAGGGAGAGTACGGGCCTCACTTCGCAACCGGTCAGACCGCGGATGCGATCGATCGTCGGCAGCGACAGCGGATCGACCATCGCAACGGTCAACTCGTCGCGCACGCGAAACATCGGCAACACCTTGAGCCGCTCAGCCTCATCTTTGGGGACGCACTTGGCCACCTTCGGGTCGATCAACCCGTGACGCAGCACGCACCCGCGGATTTCCATGCGCTTGGCCAGCGCGTTGACCAGCGCGGTCGAGGTCATCGCACCGATGTCGATCAGGGCAGCCCCAAGACGGTCGCCCGTCGTGGACTGACGCGAGAGCGCCTCCTTGAGCTGGTCCGCCGTGATGACGTTGTCGGCAAGCAGTTGCTCGCCCAATCGTGCGCTCTGACCAATCATGGTTAGAGAAAGCTCCGTACGGCTGTATCCACACCGTCAAAAAACTGAAATCTTCCGCTCAATCCGGTGATCTCCAGAATCTCGCGTACCGTCGGGGTCACACCGGCCAACTTGAGCTGCGCGCCGCGACCGCTCAGCTCATCCGCCATGTCCAGCAGTCCTTCCAAAGCAACACTGTCCACGTACCCGACTTCCTCCATGCCGATGACCACGCGCGGATTGACGCCGCGAAGCTCGCCTTTGAGCCGCGTCGTGAACTCCTCGGCGGCGGCGTCTGCCAGCGCGTCATCAGGCACATAAACCTTTACGGTGCCTACAGTTCTTGTTTCGATTTTTATGACGTCACCTCGGCTGATCTCGACCCAACGTCCGTCACGATTCGCGTGTGCAGATCGCGGGCCTCCCGACAAAGCGCGATCGCCGTCTTCAGCAAGCGTTCAGGATCGGGAACGGACGTTCCGCTTCCCGCCACGCCGCATCGCATTTCCACCGAAACATCCGGAAGCGTCGCGAAGATCGGCAGGTTCGCGAGGCGGTGCGTCAACTGTTCCGCAATCAGCGCCGCAAGCTCCGAATCAACCCGGTGCAGCAGAATCAGGATTCGGCTGTCGTCAAAACGACCGAGCAAATCATCCGGCCTCACGCGCTCACGCAGAGCGTCGCAAATCTCCATCACAACATCGTCGGCTGCCTCCCAACGCCCCTGATCGTGCAGCGTTCGCAGCCCTTCGACCGCCAGCACGCACATTGCTACCGGTTCCGACGGACGGCTTGATTCCGTACATTTTCGATGAACTTCGTCGAGAAACGCCTGCCGTGTGAGCAACTGCCCGATCGGTTCCATGCGCGCGGCTGAGCAACTTCGTCGAACCTCGACAAGCGTTGTCCAGAATTGCGCGACGAGCAGTTCCCACATGCGCAGCACCGCCACAGACGGCGGCTCGTTTGTGTTGTTCTGTTCGATGTTCCCGATGCTGACCACGCCGATCACATGACCCCCGGAACGAATGGGAAAGCACCAGGCCGGCGTGACAGCCGATTGATCCGCGAGGGCGTGGACGAGTTCGCCCTGCGGCTTATCCCATATGTAAAACGGTCGGCCCGTGGTCGCGACGTGGCCGAGGATACCCTTACGCGACGATATCGCGTCGCCGGCGTCAGCCTCTCCGATTTCGCGGAGGGGAATCATCGCATCGCCCTCGCTGAGAATGCGATACGGTTTCATATGCGTCGCGCCGCACGTTCGATAAAGCAGGTCGCGGATCGTCTCATCAAAGGACGACCACATGTCGGGAACGTAGCGGTTGATTTCGATCCAGTCGTCGAATCGGCGTATCGCTTCCGATACATCAGAGGCCAACGCATCGGACGGGACTGAACCGGGCGACCTATTCGATATCGCGGTCGTGTTTTGAGGCACGCCCCGCCCCGACCACTCGGCCATGCCGACTATGGACGCAGCCCCGGCGAGAACGGAAGCCAACATGGCGGCATCGGCCCAAACAGGTACGCGCGTCGTCATCTGCACGACGACGGCGAAATAGAGTGCGCACGTGACGCCTAGCCACGGTGCCTTCGACCGACCAACGAGTCTCGCCCCGATGGCTGAGCTCAATACGATGGGAAACCACGGCAACATGATGTCCATCATGACGGGCAACTCCTTATGGCTGGGTGGGTTCCGAATCCTCACAGAGATTTGGTTGATCACCCGGGTTCCCGATTGCATCGAACGCCGTCGGATTCTGCTCGTAATATCGGCGCATCATGGACGCGAAAATGGAGCACAGGAGCGGATCGACGACCGTACCCGATTCCTCCTCAAGTATCTTCAACGCCTCTTGCCACGAAAATGCGCCGCGGTAAGAGCGGTTCGTCGTCAGCGCGTCGAAAATGTCGGCTGTCTGAATGATCCGCGCCTGGAGCGGAATTTGTTCGCCCGCCAACCCACTCGGATAACCCTTGCCGTCGTATCGTTCATGGTGGTGCAGCACGCCGTCGAGCGAAGCCTGCATGTGCGGGTTTTCCCGAACGATGGCGTGTCCTCGCTGCGGATGCTCCTTGATGTGATCGAATTCCTCTTCGGTGAGCTTGCCGGCTTTTTTGAGCACATCGTCGCGGATTCCGATTTTGCCGATATCGTGCATCAGCGCCGACCATTGCAGCGCACGCAGCGCGTCGGCCTCCAAACCAAGTTCCGTAGCAAGCAACTTGGCGTAATACCCCACGCGATTGGAATGCCCCGATGTATACGGGTCTTTTTGATCGACGGCATTGACCAGCGTGCGCACAGTCTCCATCGCAACTTCCTGTAATTCCTGCACGAGACGGAAGTTTCGCATCGCGTCGCCACAGAACGAGCAGAGCGAATCAAAGAGCTGCACATCACCGCTATCCCAACTGGAAACGGACTCCGTCTCGGATCGCCGCCACAGGACCAGCGCGCAGACGAAAACCGGGCCTGCGAATACGGGGGCAGTCACCGCCTCCTGGTGATACAGCGACGCACCGTCCGGCGCGATCCCGGCAGACTCACCGGAATTAGCAGCCAGCACACGTCGACGTTCGCGACAATCGCGTATCGACGCTGTTAGCCACTTCGGAAGTGCGGGAAAACCTTCCTTAACCGCATAATTACCTTCCTCCGGCCAAGCTACGCCCACGAGGCAGTCGGGGTAGGTGTCACGCAGCCGCATCGCGAAAAATTCCATCACCTCAAGTTCGGTGCGCAGAATTAACATGTAGCGCGTTACATCGGACACGACCGAAAGCTGCTCGTAACATCGCAGCAGATCGCAGGCCATGCCCTCGTTTTCCCGGGCGATCACCTCAACCCGAGAAGCCACCTGATCCAGCGCCGATTCCAAGTCTCCAGCCACTCCGGGTTCGACCGACTTGAAGTGTTCGCGTTGCGCGGTCAGCGGAGAGAGTGTTTCGGTGACACGCTCGCGCACCAGTTCTTGGCCTGTAGAGTGGGTCATGCGTCTATCAACCGCCGAGCGCGGAGTCCCCCTTGACTGTGGCTGCCTCTTCAAGCCGGGTTTCAATCGCTTCGACAAGCCGCGACGGAGAAAACGGTTTCGGATAAATGTTTATCCCCAATTCACCCAGGCGCTCGTCGATGTTGGCCTGATCCGATCGCGAACTGAGCATGATGACCGGCACGTTCGACTTCTTTTCCACACGCAGCCATTCCACAAACTGAATGCCGTTCATGCGCGGCATGTTCACGTCAGAAACAACCAGGTCGAACGATCGCTCCTCGATGGCCTCCTGCCCGGACATCCCGTCGCCGACCTCAACCACCTCGTGACCGTTTCGCGTCAGCCACATCGAAAGCACACGAATCATGTGTGCGTCATCCTCAATCAGAAGCAATTGCGCCATCAAACCTCTCCCGTCGCGTTGGGTGCTGTGGAAGCCCCGGTACCCGAAGAGTTACTGGTATTCGGCAAGCGAACTATGAAGGTGGATCCCTCACCGGGTACGCTCATCAATTCGATATCGCCACCGTGGCGTCTCGCGATCTCCCGCGCCGTTGCGAGGCCGATCCCCGTGCCCTCAATCTCCTCGACGACAGGATTCGATCCGCGCTGGAATTTTTCAAAGACCCGTTCGTTGTCCGCGGAGTCGATTCCGATCCCGGTGTCCTTCACCGTAATCAGCACAACGTCCGCACTGACCTGACAACCGACTCGAATCTCCCCGCCGCCGGGTGTATACTTCAGCGCATTGCCGAGCAGGTTGTTGACGACCACGGCGAGCTTGTCGCGGTCCGCCTGCAACGTCGGCATCTTCGACGGCAACGAGAGCTGCATGTCGAGCTGCTTCTCATCCGCCAGCCCGCGCAGATCGCGCACAGCCTCGGTCAACAACGCCCCCAAATCGACATTGTCCGCGTGAATCTGAATCGTTCCGACCTCGAGCTGAGACGCACTGAGAATGTCATCAATCAACCGCGCCAAACGTCGCGTTTCCTTGGTAATCACGTTGTAACAGTCGGCGATCACCTTCGGGTCATCGAACATCCCGCTGGAAAGCGTTTCCGTGTACGCCCGAATGTTCGCCAAAGGTGTGCGCAGCTCATGCGTCAACTGTGCGATGAACTCCTCGGACGCCTTGTCGGCCCGGACTTGCTGGCTTATGTCCGTAATGGTGATCACGCATTGGCCTGCTCGCTTGCCGCGTGCGAACGGCACGAGGCGGACTCGGTAGTGACTTTCCCCGCCGTCTGTCTCGACCACCGAAGACATCGCAACAGCTTCGCCGTCCGGTCCCCGACTCTCGTTCAATCGCTCGATAATTACCTGCCCAACAGAACTAGCCTGAAGCTCGTCAAGCCGCGGCGATTCGCCCTCCGCGATCGATATTTCAAACAGACGCTGGGCCATCGAATTGGCAAAGTTGACACGCCAATCGTCGGCAACATGAATCAAGCCGTCCGGCACGGCGTTGACCACCTCAGCCAGTTCGCCGCGACCCGATTTTTGCAAAACGGCTGTCAATTCCGCTGACGCAGATGCCCGGCGCGTGTCGGCGGACATCTCCTCGACCAGGTCCACCAGCCGGTTCCACTGGTCCGCCAGCGCGCCGTGGATGTCCGTCAGACGCAACGAGTGGAGGTCGGATTCGATCTGGTCACCACGCGACATCAGGTTCTCGGAAATAAGCGACATGCTGCGGAAGTGCCGGCGCAACGCGCGATACACCAGCAGGAACAACACGATGACCGTAACGGCTGCAATCGAAGTCCCCATCCCCGCGTCTGCCAGCCCGACCGTCGCCCGCTGCGTCAGAACGCTTTGCAAGTAGCGTCGACTCGTGCGCTCCTCGCCCGTTCCGTGCTCATCAAGATGCTGATCGAACCCGACAACAACCATTCGTTTGGGCTGTTCGCCGGACTCCGCCCCCATATCCCGCGTCAGCCGCTGCAACGTGGCAGCCGGACGAACATCGGGGGAAAGCGCGGCCGACGTTCCGATTTCCGCGTTGTCGATCGAACACAGAATGCGACCGTCCTCACTCACCACGCGCAACGTGTCGCACTGATACCAACGCGTGTACTCGCGTAGCGCGAGCTGCGTCTGATCGGCTTGTTCCGCAGGAATCCGCGACAGGGAAGAAGCCAACAATTCCACCGACGAATCAGCCGTGTCGCGCAATCGCTCAGCAGAGCGAACCCTGGCATCGTCCAGCACGCCGATCGAAACCGCTCCAAGTCCGAAAATAAGCAGACCCGTCAGCGACAGACCGATCCAGCGCGGAACTTCCTCCGCAGTGAGAAAAGCACGAATGTTTGTCCAATTCACACGCATGTCGTGAAGTCTTAGGAAACGGGCAGCGCACTACTCGCGCGCAGCCGACAATCGATATCCCTCGGTACTATCGTTCGCATGCAGCGCAGGCTTGATCGGCACGACCACGCCCGTCCCAACGTGTCAACCGATAACGATTGCCAAGACAGACGAACGCCTCTCGATGTGTACGTCGCCCAAGGTTCCGGTAACATGCACGTCGCAATGGACAACGCCAAACACACTATGCAACAAGGTTGACGTCGGTCGCAACATATGAACGAAACAGAAAGCACAACATCGCCATTGCCCGATAATCAGCCAAACTCTCAGCCGCCCCGCTTCCCACGGGCGTGGCTGTTATTGGTCTGTTTTGCGGCGTTGCTCGCGCGTGGCTTGATGCTCTTCGAGTATTGCAGCAACAATCCGCTCGCTTCGCATCCGATCGCCGACAGCAGGTTTTATTGGACCCTGGCTGAGCAATACGCGGACGGCCGCCTGATCGGAGACACACCGTTCCTCTCAGCCCCGCTCTATCCATACATATTGGGAGCCATCCGCGCGCTCGGCGGCGGGCTGCGCAGCGTCTACGGCATGCAAATCGTGTTCAACATCGCGACGGCTGTCCTGATAGCGTGGATCGGCCTCAAGCGGTTCAACGCCTCGATTGGATTGCTCGGTGCGACGGTGTTCCTGCTCATGGTGGAGCCAGCGACCGCATCCTTCCGCATCCTGACAAGCTCAGTCCAACTGCTGGCAGTCACCATCGCCTGGGCCGCCGCGGTGCGTGCGCTGGATCGACAGTCGTTCGCCGCCTGGGCAGCGACCGGCGTCGCGTTCGGAATCGCCTGCCACACCAACGGATCGCTCGTATTCCTCGCCCCGCCGGTCATCATTTGGGTCGCGATGTCCGCCAATCGCAGGCGTATCGCGTCCGCAGGCGTCGCGTGTGCCGCATGGTTGGCGGCGATCGCCCCTGCCGCCGCGTACAACGCCTACGTTTGCGGCGAGTTTTTACCGCTGTCCGCGCACGGCGGGCTGACGCTTCGACACGGGAACAACGAAAACGCAAACGGCACCTATACGGCTGCACCGGGCGTCTCCACCGACAAGAATCGCCAGCACATCGACACATTTCGCGCGTACGAAGCCGCCACAGGCAAAACACCCACATGGCGAGCCGTCGATGCCTATTACCGTGACCAGGTCGTCGCATACTGGCGGGAGGATCCGCTCCGTGCGATCGAGTTGGCAGCGCGAAAAGCCTACTGGTTCCTGAGCGCGCGTCACTACGGAGACATATTCGTCCCGACAATCGAGCGCGATTCAGGACTGGATCGGGCATGGTCGCTGGCACCGATTCCGACCGCGTTTCTGATTCCCTTCGCGATTCTCGGCTTGATTTCCGTAAAACCGATCCGCCGGCGAAACGGGCTTGAATGGGCGATGCTGATCGTGCCGTTCATCGTCGTTTGCGTGTTCTGGTATTCGCCGCGCTATCGCCTCCCCGCCGCCCCGGTCATCGCCCTCGCGTCGGCGGCGCTCATCTACAGCGCCCGTCACCGGGAAGGCCGCAAGTACAAAATTCTCCTGGCCGCCGCGCTTGCCGTCGCCGTCGGCATCCAGGTAACGAACCGCGTCATCGGTTTCGATAAACCCGAGGGCGTCGCCCCGGCGTTTCACACCAAGCTCGGACAAATCTACGCAGACCAAGGCCAATGGAAGTCGGCGGAAAAGCAATTCGAAACCGCGCTGCGCGGCGCACCGGAAAACGCACACGCGCTGGCAGGGTTGGGTGCATCACTCGTGGAAAAAGGTCAATTCGAACAAGCATTGCGACTCCTGCACCAAGCCGTCGAATTACAACCGCGTAACGCGGATCACCAGACCGCCCTCGGTGCCGCATACGCCCGAATGGGCAAGTTCAGGCTGGCAAGAACATCGCTGCAAGACGCATTAAGCCTCGACCGCAACCACAAAGCAGCCCACTACAACCTGGCTGGTACTATGTTGATGCTGAAGCGCCCCGCGTCGGCTGTCGAACACTACCGGCGCGTGCTCGAAATCGACCCAGCCGCATTTAACGCAGCCTATCATCTCGCCAACACGTTGGCTGCGATGGGCCGGCGTGCGGAAGCGACCGCCGTTCTCAGGGACGCAGTGGAACAAGCCCACCGCCTGAATCAACCGCAAGCCCAACAAAACCTCCAGGCCAAACTGAACGAACTCGAAACCGGCCGCTGACCCCACGGCGGCTGGTACGGCATCGGAACCGTAAAACAACGGCTTGATATCCCGCAAATGCGTGATCCCGGTTGCAAGTTTTCAGCGTCACCCTATTCTTTCCGGGCATGGGGCGCACTGGTGGTGACGCCCGCCGCAGTGGTTGTACATCGTGTGCATGCGGTTCGCACTCAGCCAACGTGATAGAGTAGCCTGCTGCCGTGATCGAGTTTCGTTGGACAACTCCCGCGCCGACATCAACGCCGGTGGTTCTGCGCTTGCAGGGTCGGGGCGGCTGGTACGCGCGCAAGACGCTGACCGTGGGCAACACTTTAGCATTCCAGCGCGGACGGCTGGAAGGCATTGAAGCCCGCATAAACGTTCCCGGTGACCCCGAGCCGCTAATCCTGACCACAACCTGTCGCGGTGCGGAAGGCCGATGGCATCCGTCGTTGCTGCGAGGCAACCAGGAATTGCAGGAAGAAAACGGCACCATACCTCCCGCGGTAGCGGTCAGGCCGCCGATGGTTTCGCGCGTGGTCGGCATTACGTACCTGCTGATGCTGATGAGCGTGGTAGCCGTGCCTTCGATCGCCACCATCCTTGATGCATTGTACCTGCGGTATGACGATCGCAGAATGATCCTGCACGTCTTGCCGGCGGATGAGCAACCCGGTGAGCTGACGATAGTGCCGCACGAACCGCACGACGAACAATCGCCGACCATCGCGGACCAATCTCTTTCGCCCGCAGTCACGGGACAATCCTATCACCACACGTTAAGCGTTAACGGCGGGCAACAGCCGTATCATTGGCAAGTGTCCGGACTACCCGCCGGGATGAAATTTGATCCGGAGAACGCATCCATCGATGGCATAGCCGAGGAGCCGGGCGAATTTCAGGTAAAACTGCGCGTAACTGGCGCAAGCCATTCGTCCGCCGCGGTGATATCCCCCTGGACGGTACCGTTCGTTGTGGCTGGCGTGTGCATGCTGGGATACTGGAACATGCGTCGCTGGGGCGTGGTCGTCTGGATCGCCGCATTGCTGCTTCAGGGAATCGCCACGGTCGCCGGCGTGCTGCCGATTCCGGCCACAGCCATAGTGCTGCAGTTGGCTGGCTGTCTGTTCGGGTTGTACTACTGGAAAAAAATGTCTGATTCTTCCGGGGTAACCTCATGAACGATCCCGGAACGCCGCAGCACCCGCCCGGATTCAGGGCACGTCGAGGGATCAACTGGTTCCTGCTGGGGCTGATGTACGCCACCTACTACACCTGCCGCTACAACATCTCAGTGGTGGCACCGCGAATCATCGATCAGTTCGGGTTCAGCAACTCGCAATACGGATGGATCAGCAGCGCGCGTCACGGCTGCTACGCGGTAGGCCAATTGATCAACGGCTTGCTGACTGACCGAATCGGCGGCAGGCAGGCGATGGCACTCGGTGCCGTCCTGACCATTATTCTGAATCTCGCTTTCGGGATGGCCTCCTACGCCGGAGCCGGCAGCGTATTGATGCTGTTCGTCCTGATTCGCGGATGCGACGGTTACGCGCAGGCATTCGGTGCCCCGGGATTCATCAAAGTCAACACCGCATGGTTCCCCAGATCAGAGCGAGGCCGCTTTGCCGGGGTCTTCGGTGTGATGATCCAGCTTGGCCAAATCACCATATTCACACTGGGGCCAATGCTGCTGGCCGGTTGCACCATTCCATTGCTGGTGCTGACCCTGAACATTCCTGCATTGCACTGGCGGTGGTTATTCTGGATTCCACCGTGCGTCGTCGCGGTGGTGGTGCTGTTCATGTTCTTCATCGTACGCAATACCCCTGAAGAAGCCGGGTACCGCGTGCAGCACGATCGCGATGAAGAACACGCCGACGGCGACTCTGAAGAAAAGATCCCGCTGAGCGTCATTCTGCGGACCATCCTCAGCAAGAAGATGGTTTGGGTCACGGCGGTCGCCTACTTCTGCACCGGTGTGGTGCGCACCGCGCAACTGGACTGGTGGGTATTGTACTTTGATCGCGAGTGGGATCTCGATATCGCCGCCTCGCCGATGCTGTTAATCACCGGAGCACTACTGCCCATCTCCGCCATCGTCGGATCGATGTCAGCCGGGTTCATCTCCGATCTTGTTTTCAAAGGTGCCCGCGCGCCCGTGGCGGTCGTTCTCTACGGCGTGGAAACACTCCTGATCCTCAGCGCCGCGCTGTTGCTGGGTAACCCCGCCACCGCCAGCGCAGAACTGGCGTGCGTCTTCACCGTGCTAATCTCACTAACCTGCAACTCCACCCACTCGATTCTGGGGACAGCCGCCGCCATGGACTTGGGCGGTCGCAAGATGGCCGGCTTCGCTGCCGGCGTGATCGACTCCTTCCAGTACTTCGGAGCCTTCCTGGCCGGTGCGGGATTGGGAAAACTGATCGACTACACGGTCAAGGAAACCGCTCTGGGCTGGACCGCGTGGTTCTACTTCATGCTGCCTTTCAGCTTTATCGGCACGGTGATGATGATCTACGTATGGCGGAGCACGCGTGGCAGCGGTGCAGCAGGAAGCTGACCGGTCGCCACACGTCGCTCTTCGGGAATACCCGTCGAATCAGGCGTAACGCAACACGGAGATCAGATGCCCTCTCTCCCGCTCAATTGTGGACACCGTCGAAGATTCCGTACGCACAGTTCACAAAAACCATAGAATAACCCACGATCAAAGCCTACAATACCCTGCGTGGATGCTTGCAGTGGTCGAAACCGGTGGAGTGGAAAGTATGGTTTTCCGCAATTGCTTGTTGTTTTCCGGCACACTTCTCACACTTACGTCAGCCGCCTCCGCGCAATCCCCCCCGAACCACGACCAACCCGAGAGTCCTACAATCAAACGCCCGAAACCCCTCGCGCCGCCTTCGACGAAATTGCCGACGATTCGCGATGTACTCCGCAAGCCCGTCAGCGACATCCGCTGGGACGAGGTTCCCGTCAAGGAAATCTTCAAGTGGCTTCGCGATCAGGGTTTTGAAAGCGTTGTGCCGGTCTGGCGAACGCTGCGCAAAGAAAACGTAACCCCCGACTCAGCCGTAACGCTCACCATGACCAACACCACCGTCAGCCAGGTTCTCTCGGAAGTGTTGGACCAACTGTCGGACGAAATCCGCTGGCGCGCGATAGGCGGCGTGTTGCGCATCTCCACGCGCAAAGATTTCGAAAAAGATTTGTACACCAAAGTCTACGGGCTGCCCAATGTCACACTGGACATGCCCGACTTGTACCCCATACAGACAATCGCAGGCATTAGCGAGCTTGTGGAAGAAGCGACTTACACTCGGGAAGAACGCCTCGACAGAATTCGCAAGATCATGATCGACAACATTGCCCCGGATTCCTGGCTCGAAAACGGCGGCGTGGGCAGCATCAATATAGTCTATGAATCCAACTCAATGGTCGTCCGAAACACGCCCGAGTTGCATGTGATGATCGACAGCGAATTCCGTCTCGAAGATGCCATCCCCACCGCCTCCCCACGACCCGGGCGGACCAAAACCAGACCCCGATCGCCGCTGCCTTCCAAGTAGTGCGGCAACGCATTACGGATATTCCGCCACGCACACCTGGGATGACAGGCCCCTCAAACGCACCCGTGCCGACAAAAAAACCGCCGCTCGTTTTACAACGAACGGCGGCTGTGGGGATCAAGTCCGCTTGGCTAGCGAGGAATCAAGCGACCAGATATTCGGTTTCCAATGCAGAGCGAATCTTCTTCAAAGCCTTATTCTGAATCTGCCGCACACGCTCCTTGGTCACACCGATGAGTGTGCCGACCTCTTCCAGCGTCTTGGGCGATCCCGATTCAAGAATGCGTTCCGGAGACAGTGCGAAACGCTCCTTGATGACTTTCTGCTCCACATCGTTCAAGTCAGCCATGTTCTGCACGAGGATTCTCTTCAACTCGTCCACGCAATCGCTTTCGATGTTCGTGCGCTTGCGATCCAGAAAATCACTCTTCTCCATCGTCGGGTCGAATTCGACCGGGAAATGCACGCGGTAGCGCGTGGCCCGCATCGCCACACGCGAGAAACTTTTCAGTATCGCACGGCAAGCGTACGTGCTGAACTTGTAGCCTCGGCTGCAATCAAATTTCTCGGAACTGCGCAGCAGCGCCACATTGCCCTCGCTGATCAGTTCGTTGTAATCAATACCGCTCAGTCGCGTGCGTTTGGACATCGCGAGCACCAGCGGCAGATTGAAACGCACGATTTCGCTGCGCGTGTGCAACGCTCGATGCCCCCAAGCCAGAAGCTTGCGCGTCTGGGCCGCAGTCAGCCGCTTCTTGTCTGACGCTTCGAGTATTTCGCTCAACTGTTTGCGGGCGTAGTTGAAACGCAAGAACAGCTTCTGCTCCTGTTCCGTGGTAAGCGTCGGAACACGCGCCCCGCGACCCTTACGCAAGCCCGCGACGACCGGTTCCGCCTGCACAAACCGCGTTCCCGTCCTGGAAACCAGCTTCGTCTCAACGCCGAAAAGCTCCCGGTCCGCGCCGCGCTTCCAGAGACGCTCGTCGTTGATAAACTCATACGGCTCTGAAAGAAGCCTCATGAGGAGTACCTGATCCTCAGCCGGCAAGGCGTCCACGAAGGCTGTCGACGGCGGCAACGCCGTCGGAAAGAGCTTGTTGCCCATTCGCGAGTTTTTCACTTTTTCTGTCGTCGCCATGCCCGACTCCTTCCGATTCGCGAGGCCCGATACAGGCCACTACCTATTTGTACGTCCCAGCCACCGTCGCAGTGCTCTTGCGATCGCCGCATCCCGCACAGGGCATACCATCAGCGCAAACGGACCATCCGGACCGTTTCGGTCACTTTTCAAGGACGTATTGGGGGAGCCAACCTCAAAAAGAATATAGCATACGGATGGCCGCAGGCAAACAAAACCGCAACACGTTGTCTCAATTGAGGATGCGACGGTTTAGCCAGTAAAGCGACACTGTCCGATAGCCCCTGATTGCATGAAAACGGGGGTGAGCAAGTTCTTGCCACACGCCTCCAAACGCGATTCGAGGCGATATTTGTGGACGATGATGAGCGTTGAGCGGTTGCCTACTCGTGTCGAAGGGCTTCGATGGGGTCAAGTCTGGCGGCGGCCATGGCGGGGTACATCCCGAAAAAGACGCCCACTAGCACCGAAAGCGTGAAGCTCACCACCATCGTCCACGGCTGAACGATCGTTTCCCATTCCGCGAAACGGTTAATAAGGTGGGCGGCCAAATAGCCGAGCAGAATGCCGACCAACCCCCCGCAGGTGCTCAAAACGACCGTTTCGATCAAAAACTGGGCTGTGACGTCACGCTGCCGGGCACCCAGGGCGCGGCGGATGCCGATCTCGCGCGTCCGCTCCGTCACGGTGGCCAGCATGATGTTCATAATCCCGATTCCGCCCACGACCAGCGAGATGCCGGCGATGAACCCGAGCATTAGCTTCTGATTCCGCTTCTTCTGCTGGGCCAGTTTCAGGCGTGCGAGCGGTACACTGACTTCGTAATCACGTTTCTTGTGCCCGTAATCGAACACACGCTTCACCATCTCCGAGACCGGCAGCACGTGATCGACATCGTCGACCGTAACGTAAAGCGAAGTGTATTCAATCTTCATACGCTCACGCGAGCCGCTGGTCCGCTTTGAGGTAATGTCGCCGTAAAGTTTTCGAGCGGTCGCGTATGGGATGTATACCTCGCGGTTGATGTTGCGCGCTTCAACCCCGCGTGCCGGTGCGCCGGCCGTCGAGACTTCCTTCAAAACGCCGACAACTTCGTAGGGCATCATGCCGCTGCCGCTCTGGGCGTAGATGGATTGGCCCAGCGGGTCTTCAAAGCCGAACAATTCCTTCCGCACCTCCGCGCCGATCACGCACACTTGCTTGAGGTTTTCCGTATCGGTGCGCGTCAGCACGCGCCCGCGCGAGACGCCGATGTTGACCGTCTCGAAAAACTCCGGCGACGTTCCGATAACGTTCCATTCGACCTTCTTGTCGCGATGCTGCACCGCGTGTGCGACGGCTTTCAGCGGAATGACGTTCTTGACGTGCGGAATCGTGGTCGCCAACAGGCGATAGTCGGCTTCGGTGATGCCGTATTCCAGCAACGCCGTCGTCTCCTCGGAAGACTGCACCGTGCCTTCGGGTTTGACCGAATTGCAGATGATGTTCTGCGTACCGAGAAGCTGGATCAGCCGCATTTCGTCGACTGAGGCTCCCTCGCTGATCGAGAGCATGCAGATCACGGCCGCCACGCCGAAAATGATGCCCAACGCAGTCAGCAGGCTGCGCAGCTTGTGCAGGCGGAGGTTGTTCAACCCCAGCCAGAGCGTTTCCGCCATGATTTCGACGTTCACTAAACGCATGAACACCCCTTCGCCAGCCGATCGTCAGCCCAACCGGCCCACGATAGCACACTTCAACCCCCCACGGCAACGCGGTTTGAGGCTAAACCTTGTGCTTGGGTCTGGCTAGTTTTTTTGGCACTACGCCGCTTGTCGTTTCCGGGTGGTCCAATACTGATCCCATTGGCCGCTTTCCTGGAGGGCGACGAGGTTCATCATGCCGGCGGCGTTGGCGTGATCCCACTTCATGCCCGTAC
>JAJDDQ010000065.1 GCA_029260215.1 Phycisphaerae bacterium | reverse complement strand
CTCTCCTCCTTCAGAAGGAGGCTGGGCGCGACCAAGTCGGGAGCGTTCAGGGGGAGGTTCTTCTTGCGAAGTGACGCATTGCTCTGGTCCGGACCCCCCTCGATCCCCCCTTTGCAAGGGGGGAAGGAAGAGGCGACGACCCCTTTGCAAGGGGGAAGGAGGACGCGCCACCCCGCCGTCGCTAGGGGGAGGTGATTCCTGTTTGCAAGAAGGTGGGGCGTTTTCGTTCTTGCGGGGGGGCGGATATATTGATGCGTGTTGTGCGAGGCTGAAGACCTATTGAAAAAGGCAGTGACATTGGCTGACACCGTGGACATTCTCATCATCGGGGGCGGAATCGTGGGGTTGACCACGGCGCTGTCGTTGCGGCAGGCTGGTTTGGGCGTGACGCTGCTCGAACGCGGGCGGTGCGGGCGGGAGGCGTCGTGGGCGGGCGCGGGCATTATCGCGCCGCCGGATCCGACGCGGGAGGATCCGCTGTTTCACATTCATACAGCCAGCATCGAACGCTATCCCGCCTTGTGTGCTGAGTTGCAGGAATTGAGCGGCGTCGATACCGAGTACGCGCCGTGCGGGGCTGTCGATCTGCTTACCACCGAGCAAGCTCGGCTGACGGCTGAGCGGAATGTTGAGGCGGCTGCGGATCAGCGTACGCCCGCAGGTGAGCCGATCCTCGAGATGGTGTCGGCTGAGCGGGCGTTGTCGTTGGAGCCTAAGCTCGCGGGCGACGCGCCGGCGTATCAGCTTTGTCGCCGGACAGCCGTCGCGCGTAACCCACGGCTGCTGGAGGCGTTGCGTCTGTCTTGTGAGAAGGTCGGCGTTGTGATTCGTGAGGGGACGGCTGTCGTGGCGTTTCTGATGGCTGGCGATCGGTTGACGGGTGTGCGTACGACGGACGGCGATCATCATGCGAATCATACTGTGTTGTGTGCCGGTGCGTGGTCGAGCCAATGGGCACCGCCTGCGCTGGCGGAAATGATGCCGGTTCACCCGGTCAAGGGCCAGATCGTGCTGGTCAGGACGGACAAAGCGCCGATCTCGCGGGTGATCAACATGGAGGGTGCCTACCTCGTGCCGCGGCGCGACGGGCATGTCCTGATCGGATCCACCGTCGAACCGGAGGCCGGCTTCGACAAGCGCAACACGCCCAAGGGGGTCAACACGCTCATCACCCATGCGCTGCGGATGGTTCCGTGCCTGGCTGACGCTCCGATCGAGACCATGTGGGCCGGTCTTCGCCCGAATTCACCCGACGGCCAACCGTTTCTAGGCCCGGTGCCCGGTTTCGACGGGTTGCTGGCTGCCACCGCGCATTTTCGCAGCGGGTTGACGACCGCTCCGATGACGGCGGAGATCATTCGCGACCTTGTTCTGACCGGTGATTGCGCTTTCGATATCTTGTGGTGCAAGCCTGGGCGATCCTTCGGGTGCCAGGTGCATGCCGATGCTCAGTAGTCGGAGGGCCGTATCGCTTGGCTTTGGTGCGGCGTTAAGCTTGAGACGCTGGGATGGGTGGCCGACTTCTTCAGGGGTGAAGGCGTTGGATGGTCTTCCGGATTCGACTTCCCCGCGGCTAAAGCCGCGGGGCACCCGCACCCAGTGCCCTAAATCGCCACCTATTTCGACCAACAGAACTTAACTATCTCGTTCCGGGAGGTCGAAGGTCAGCATGATTTGTGCGTGGAGCAGCGGGTACTCCACGCGGGCGCGGAAGACGCGGAACAATTCGCCGTTCCACCCGACGCGCGTGAACACCGTCCGCACCATCGACGCATAGTTTTCGACATCGTTTGTGTGAATGCGGTCCGTGCCTCGACCCAGCAGGCGCACGCTTTCGAGCAGATCGATTTTGTCAAATTCACGCACGCCGGGGTGATCCATATTTCCACGCGGGCCGGTGCGGTAGATTGACAATTGCGGCATTGCGTCGGGCCAAACGTCTTCGTGCAGGAGCACGTCAACGAATGCAACCTTCGCGGGTTCGGTCGGTGTGAAGCTGACAAACTCCTTCGACGTTTCGCGCGTTTTGTATCGAAGGAACGTGCCCGGCGTGTGCGAGCCGATGAACAGATCCACCGGTGCCTGCGACGGTACATCGTCTCCTGCGACGGCTACATAGTTTGAACCCTGGTATTCGTGCAACTTGAATTCGGGCAGCGGATTGCTGCAAAATTCGCGAATGACGGGAACCTGGTCGCCGCCGACCGGCACGCGATCGAGATTGCAACTGACGGCTGGGGCGTCCCAGTTCGGCACGGTACACTTCTGTGCCCACACCATGCGCGCTACGCGCGGCGTTAGATGTCGCATTTCGACCTTGCCCGCGAAACACACTGAGTCACACATGTTGCCCTGTGCTGCCGGCTGAATCATGCACGCAATGAAACTGGTCGAGACGTGGTAGCCCCACAGGTTCGACATGGCGTCGAAGGCGGCCTTCTTGTTGCGACGCTCGATACGCTCGCGCACGTCGGGCAGCAGGCTGCTGATAATGGTGTTGAACGCTGTTCGCGAGCCGCCGAGTTCCTGTACGCTCTGCTCGAACTGGCGAATACTTTTTTCAGCCTCTTCGACGAGTTCCCTGGGGGCGCCTTTGGCCTGGGCAACGGTCAAAACGGTGCGCAGCCCTCGGGGACCGGGTACGCCGTGGCAGACCGCGAGGGGGTCATGCTTCTTGATGGCACCGATCAGCCGCACCGAAAGTGTTTTGTCGATTTCGAGGAAATTTGAAAGTTCCACCGCACGCTTGGGGGCGCCGGGTGTCGCGCTCAATACGGCGCGCAGGGAGTGCGAAAGCGCCCGCCCGACCTCGGCGATGCGCTGCTCGATCGTATTACGCGGAGCGGACGTACTTTGGGATGCGGTCTCACTTGTCATGTGATCTCAATTCTTCGCGTTTGCACTCGATTGTCGTTCGGCGGCACCGGGCGACCATCGGACCGGGGCCGCACCGCATTCTATGGGTAGTCGCCTGCACTTTCAAAGAATATGCGAAATTAGTGCGAAGAATATGCAAATGCACGCGGCATTGTGGGCGATAATCGGTCCGAGGAAACCGGATGGGATTCTCAAGTTTGATTGGGTTGATTATCAGACCACACGATCAACCCAAGGGAAAAACGAAGTCTCCACCGGGAGTACGGAGCCGGTAGAACGTCCGAGATTTCGCGGGATTTTCGAGGCGTTTGGTCGGGTTGGCGCGTCGTGGTTGTGGTTGTCTTCTTGAACACCGTGTGATCGTCTGGGATGATCGCGCCCGATGAGTGATATTCCCGTATTGCGATTTCTGGACGACGAGGCCTTGGCGGGGCCTGTGAACATGGCCCGGGACGAGGCGCTCCTTGAGGCTGTCGGGGCGCGTCGGTCGAAGCCGACGATCCGATTCTACGAATGGTCGGAGCCGACGGTTTCGCTTGGTTATTTTCAGCATCATCACGATTTCACTTCGATGGATGAGCCGATTCGATCGCTGTCCGTCGTGCGCCGCTTGACTGGCGGCGGGGCGATTCTTCACGATCGCGAGCTGACCTACTCGCTGGCGATACCGCTGGACCATGTGCTTCTGCGAGGTGGCCCTAATCGGTTGTATGAGGTCTTGCATGATGCGGTGATCGGTGCGCTGGCCTGCTTCGGTGCCACGGCGCATCGCGGCGGCGAAGATGATGACTCAGGCGCCGCTAAAGGCCCGTTCTTTTGTTTCGCCCGACGGCATCGGTATGACGTGTTGATCGGTTCGGACAAGGTTGCGGGCAGCGCCCAACGCCGGACGCGCGACGCGGTTCTCCAGCACGGATCGATCATTCTCGAACGTCGATTCGCGGAACAGCCAGCCGCCGACTTGTCGGCAAGCAACGTTCAATCAGCGGCGTTGCGGCTGGCGCTGCGGGAGTCGTTGGCTGAGGTGGCTGGTGTTGAGTTGCAGGCTGGCGTGTGGACGACGGCGGAACGCGACGCGGCTGACGCGCTGGTGACTAAGTACGCGGGGGTTGAGTGGGTCGGTCGCCGATAGCAGCCGTCAGATCATAATCGTAATAAGGCCCAGGCTGATCGACGCGAGGGCGATGCAGGCCAGTGTGCCGGTGAGAAAGGCCCGTCCGCCGACGCTTAGGAGCACGCGGACATTCAACTCAAGACCGATGGCAGCCATCGCAAGCGTCAGGAGAATTTTCGCAAACCGTTTCAATTCGAGGCTGGTCGAAACATCTACCATGCGTGGCGCGCCGGCGATGGATTCGGAAAGCTCGAAGTGAAGCGAGGGGATCAAGCCGAGCGTGTTGAAGGTCGCGAGCAGCACAAAGCCCCACACAAACCAGGGAACGAAGCGGGCATAGTGAACGACGACGTTTCGCCCTTTCGCGATGTCAGCCGAGTGGCGACGGGCGTAGACCATCGCCAGCACAGCCACGAACGGCGCGAGCATGGTGACGCGCACCAGTTTGACGAGCGTTGAGAACGTGCCCGCTTCGGGGCTGTAGGCGAAACCGGCGGCGACGACCTGGGGCACGGCGTGGATGGACGTGCCCGCCCACAGTCCGAAGGCTTCGTTGCCGAGTTGCAACATGCCGCCGATCAGCGGGCACAGCAGCATCACGATCATGCCCAGCAGATTGATCGTGCCGACGGAAAGGACCAAATCTTCGTCGTCGGCGTCGATGAGCGGTGCGACTGCCACAACGGCGCTGTTCCCGCAAATGCCCGTACCCGCGCCGATCAGAATCGCTGTCTTGGTGCTCAAGCCGAGGGCTTTGCCAATGAAGTACGAGGCGGCCACTGAGACGCCAATGCACAGCACAATGATGACGAGGGCGGACGCACCGACGCCCGCGATGTTGGCCAGGTTCAGCCCCGCACCGGTCAGAACGATGGCGACGGGGATAATCTTCTTGACGATTTTCCGACAGCCGAAATTGATGTTGCGCGGAAGCGGCAGCGTGTTCCGCAAGAGAACGCCGATCAGGATCGCCAGAATGGCTGCACTGATCGGATGACGGACTGATTCGGCCCCTTGAATCGTAAACGGCGCAAAGGGCAGATCGCAAAGCAGGTAGGCGGCGAGCGCCGTGACGGCGGCCATCACATAGCCGGGCCAATGCGGTGTCGCAGGTGCAGCCACCTTCGCCGTTGGTTCCTGGATTTCGACGGGTTGAATGGTCGGCTGGACCATGCCCTCCATCGAGCCGAACGATGCGAAGGCTTCGTGGGTGAGGGGGCCGACGTAGGAGATTTCCACAATCGGCTCGTAGATGCCTTCCATCGAGCCGAGAGAGGCGAACGCCTCCGGGGTGAGCGAGCCGGTCCTTGCGGGGGCTTCTGGCATGGGATTGGTCAGATTCCGCTGCCGTCGGTGTGCTGGAGTACCATCGGGCGAAACTCGCCGACGTGGGCATCGGTCAACGAAAACACGTCCATCTTCAGCAACGGCGGAGAGTAAATGTGCAGCGTGATGAGGTTTTGGCCTTTCGCTTGAAGGTTTGATACCTGGTGCATCTCGTCATCTTGAGACGCCACGACTGCGTCAATTGCGATGTCGCGCGATGCGACGGCTTTGATAACACCTGCGGGCGTGTGCTCGAACGCGGTTTCCGTGCAGACGCCCTCCAATACCTTGAAGCCGCAGGTTGATTTTGCGTGGTTGTGGATGGGGCTTCGCTGCGCGCTCTGCCAGCACAAAGCCAACGCGTGATAGTGTTCGCCTTCCTTGATGAGATGACGCAGGTAGCGCTCGTTGTCGAAGCGGACGTACGGGGCGACATCTTCAACGGCGATGTCGGACTCTGTCAGCCACGCGCGTAACTCCTCGACGGTCGCGCGCCGCGTCAGCGCATCAAGTCTTGAAAACAGTTGTTCCAGTTTCGGTGAGTAGGTGCTCGATACCATTGATTGCCCGTCCTCTTGCCGTTGCCCGTCACTCCAATCAAAGCATACGCGCAAGATCACGCGAGTCTACCTGAGAACGGGGACACCGAGTGTCGGATTCTGAAACATCCCGCCAAACCCGTCCCTACAGGCCGATGACGTTGTACCCGCAGTCAACGTAGATGTTCTCCGCCGTGACGCCGCTTGAAAGATCGCTGGCCAGATAAACGGCTGTCTTGCCTACTTCATCGGCTTCGACGTTGCGACGCATGGGGGATTTCTTTTCGACCCACTCGAACATGTCGTCGATCCCGCCGACCGCCATTGCGGACAGCGTGCGGACCGGACCCGCACTGATGGAGTTCACGCGAATGCCCTTCTCCCCAAGCTCAGCCGCAAGGTAGCGCGTGGACGCTTCGAGTGCCGCCTTAGCTACG
This sequence comes from Phycisphaerae bacterium, assembly GCA_029260215.1. GTDB lineage: Bacteria > Planctomycetota > Phycisphaerae > UBA1845 > UBA1845 > OFTM258. The sequence continues at coordinate 1,646 of JAJDDQ010000065.1, read as the reverse complement.
CCCATCACGTTGTAGCCGGGGACGACTTTTTCACTGCCGTAGTAGGTCATCGCGATGATCGATCCGCCGTTGGGCATGAATTCCGCCGCCCGCCTAGCCATCGCGACCAGTGTGTAGGCGCTGATGTCCAATGCTTGCGTGAATACGTTGCGTGGCGTGGTGCTGAAGTTACCCGTGCGGAGATACTCCCGGTCGGCGAAGGCGATCGAGTGGACGAGGAAGTCGATAGCGTCGAACTCCTCGCGGGCGGCTGCGAACACCTTGTCCAAATCCTCATCGCTGGAGGCGTCGCAGGATTTGAGCCAGGGGTTCGTCAATCCGCCGCCTTCAAGCGTCTTGCGCACCCTGCGTTCCATCTTCTCGCCCGGCAGATGCGTGAAACCGCACGTGGCTCCCTGCTCGATCAGATTACGGGCGATGTGCCAGGCGATGCTGCGATCGTTGGCCACGCCGAACACGAGGCCCTTTTTCTTGTCCAATAATCCCATGTCAAATCTCCGCCGCGTGCGACCGAAGGGCGCGGCATGTCAGTCCGTCATAAACGCAAGAACCCGATGCAAGGCGGTCGACCCTGAAACATCGTGCAAAACGGTCTGTGCGTGGTGTTTGTCGATCCAGTCCAGCACCAGCCGGAAAGCGTTAGCCTAGTTTTGAAGAGTGATTCTGGCAAGAAACCACGAAAAGTCGTACCGCAGCGGAGGCCATATCACCTCCAGCGGTCCGCCCGCGACCGGCCGGAACCGAGCGTTGAGCTTTCAAGGTATCTGGCTGGGCGTGCGGATCAGTTTTCGTGTTCGGGCGCTCTCGTTGTGCGGCGGCGGTGGATCAGGCTGAGTGTGTTCCGGTCGGCGATGCACCCAACAACCACCTGATCACCGGCCAACTACCCATGCCGCCCGTTTGTTCCATTGTGCGTGGCTGAAGAGTGACTGAATTTCAGATGGCGAAACTTGCCCGAACACACCTGACAGCCTTCCAAAACTGCTGCTTCAGAGTGCTGAGTTCAAAGCCGATCCTGACAAAATCATCGACATCGCGCGGCCCGAAGAAGATGTGCAGCGCTGTATCCAGTTCCTGGAGTGATCGGTATTCGTCAGAAGTAAGCTCAGTGTGCCATTCGATGCATCCAGGTCGGTAGACTTTTTCGCGCCAGATCGTTGCTGCCGATTGTGCCGCATAGTCCGTCGGTACTTCCAAGCAAGCTCCGCCGGATTCGAAACCCCCGTTGAAGGGATCGAGTACCGCCGCGATCTGAGGGGCGATCCCGCCGGCAACTCGACCGGATGTGCTCCGGCGGTGAAGCGCACTGAACCCTTCAGTCTCATAGTCATACGCGAAGATCCCATGCTCTGGAGAATTCTCATGTGTGACGAAAACCGATCGGCGAAGTGACGTGGACAGATCTCGGATGAAGAGGCAAAGCTCTTCAAAACCTTGTTCATCGATTTGCGCAGGATCCATGTCCAGTTCGATTTCCTCGGATACGAAGAGATGGCAGGTGAGCGTGGGTGTGGCTATTTCCTTCGGCGCTGTGGAATAATTCGCGCCTCACTTTACTTGCGCAGGGCGCGGGGGGCTGTCAGAATTCCGGGCGTGTTACGATCTTTTATTCAATCGGGAGATAGTCATGGACAGGGAAGTTTTGC
>JAJDDQ010000064.1 GCA_029260215.1 Phycisphaerae bacterium | reverse complement strand
CAAGACAAGACGCCGCGACCGTGAATGGGGCTGGCTCGAAATCGTTAAATGGCACACCCTGGTGGCGATGCCGAATAGATGCTTGGAAAGATCCCGAATTCTTCCCGCAACCCTCTTGACGGAGACTCGCTCATAGATGCCACCATTCATCACGAATGGCCGCCCGTTTTGGGATGCACCCGACCAGGCCTTTCGTTGCGGTTTCGCATGGTCAGACGTAGGATGAGTGGTTCGCCGCATGGTTGCCAAACCGGAGGTCATCTGAAAGGAAGCACACTGTGTTGGAAGAGATGTTCAAGCTACAGGCGGAGTTGAACGATCGCATCGGCATCGATACAAAGTCGCTGCACGATCATTTCGATTCTGCCAAGGCGGGCCAGTGGCTTAATGACTACATCGCAGCCGCGAGCAACGAGCTGGAAGAGCTGCGCGACTGCACGTTCTGGAAGCACTGGTGCGCTGAGGCCAAGGATGGGCGGCGGTTCGAAATCCACGATCTGCAAAACGCCCGCGTGGAGGTTATCGACCTGCTCTTTTTCTGGATCAGCATGGCGATGTGCGTCGGCCTGAACGCGGAGGATGTTCGCAATCTTTATCTTCAGAAGCTGAAGGTCAACCACGCGCGCCAGGAAAAAGGCTACTCCATGACAGACAAAGACGAGTCCGACAACAAGCACATCTCGATCGATAAGTAACGGCTCAAGAGGCGCGTTTCAAGACGACGGCTTTTGCGCGGCGATGTCGAGGCTGGTGATGAAATCCGCGAGCTTCGTTTCGTCCGGCAACGCTTCGGTCAACGTGCGATACAATGGATCCTGCATTTGGCCCAATGCTTCGACGTAGCTGGGTTTCTGTGTCAGAACTATGTCACTCAAACCGGCGTCGAGCATCAGTTGCTCCGTTTCGCTGACAAGCACCGCACCGGCGATGCAGCCGATCAAAGCTTCCACGGATTCGCGAACTTCACCCGGCAGGGGTCGCAGCAGAGCGAGGTCCGAGACGGCGACGCGGCCGCCGGGCTTGAGGACACGGGCGATTTCGCGCCAGACCTGCGGCTTGTCCGGTGAGAGGTTCAGGACACAATTGGAGATTAGGACATCCACGCTGCCGTCGCCGACGGGAATGTGTTCGATTTCGCCGAGGCGAAACTCCACGTTGTCCAAACCGGAATGGTCGCGATAGGAAGCTGTGTTGCGGCGGGCTTTGCCGAGCATTTCGGGTGTCATGTCCACGCCAATGACTCGCCCCGTCGGGCCTACTTTTGGGCCGGCGATGAAGCAGTCGAACCCGCCGCCGCTGCCGAGATCGAGGACGACTTCGCCAGCTTTGAGCGACGCGATCGCGGTCGGATTGCCGCAGGACAGCCCCATGTCGGCTCCGTCGGGCAGTACTTTCAATTCGTCGGCTGAGTAACCAACGCGTTCGGCGATGCCGGTCTCGCCGCCACAGCATGAAACACCGGACCCACAGCAGCCGCCGTCGGCCTGTGGCTGGTCGCCGCCAATCGCGATTCGTGCATACCCCGCACGGACGGTCTCACGAACGTTTTGTTCTGTTTCCGGCTTTGTCATCGGTGTCAATCCTCCGTTTCGCTGGCTCGCGGGCAATCGAGGGCGACAACCGCCCCGCTTCCGATACTCAGTAACCGTATCGTAGCTTCATCAATCTCGATCGGCCACCTCCGGCCTACTCCACTGTCACGCTCTTGGCCAGGTTGCGGGGTTTGTCCACGTTGCAGTCTCGGAGGACGGCTGCGTGGTAGGCAATCAACTGTAGCGGCACGACCGAGAGCAGCGGCTGAAGCGGTTCGAGCGTGTCGGGAACGTGAATGACGGAGTCGGCTAGCTTCTCGATTTGCGTGTCGCCTTCGGTGGCCACCGCGATAACCCGCCCGCCGCGTGAGCGGACCTCTTCGATGTTGCCGATGATCTTTGCATACTGCGTGCCTTTGGTCGCGATGAATACGACCGGCATGTCGTCTGTGATCAGCGCGATAGGCCCGTGTTTCATTTCGGCTGCGGGCAAGCCCTCTGCGTGGATGTAGCTGATTTCCTTGAGCTTCAACGCGCCTTCGAGCGCGACGGGGTACTGATACCCGCGACCGAGGTAAAGCCAGTTGTCCTGATTGATGTTGGCTTCCGCGACAGCTTTGCACGCATCGTTCTGCTCGAGGATCGACGATATCTGATCTGGAATGCGTTCGAGCGCTTCGAGGAACTCGGCGGCAGCGCCCTGCGACATGTGCCGCCGCCTGCCCATGTAGCAGGCCAACATCGCCAGCACCGCGACCTGTCCGCTGAATGCTTTCGTGCTGGCTACGCCAATCTCGGGGCCGACGTGCAGGAATACGCCCGCGTCGGTGGCGCGTGCGATGGACGAGCCTACAACGTTCACCACGCCGAGCGCCAACGCTCCGCGCTGCTTGGCTTCTCTGAGTGCTGCGGATGTGTCCGACGTTTCGCCGCTTTGCGATATGGCCAGCACGATCGTGCCGTCCTCGATGATCGGATTGCGATAACGGAATTCGCTGGCGTACTCGACTTCCGTCGGCACGCGTACCAGGTCTTCAAACAGATATTCGCCCACCAGACCGGCATGCCAGGCTGTTCCGCACGCGGTCAGAATGATGCGCTTGGCCCGGGTCAGCTCGCGCGACACGTCGGCGATGCCGCCCAAATGCACCGTGCCTTCCGACGAAATGATTCGGCCTCGCATGCAGTTGCGCAGTGCGGCGGGCTGTTCGAAGATTTCCTTGAGCATGAAGTGCTCGTAGCCGCCCAGTTCGATCTGTTCGAGCGTCCACTCGATCTCCTCGATCTCCTTGGTGACGGGCACGTTGTCGATCGTTGTGGTGCGGATGCCGTCCTTGCACACGCGCACCACTTCGTTGTCTTCCAGGTAGATGACCTGTTTCGTGTGTGCCAGGATGGCGCTGGCGTCGGAGGCCAGGATATACTCGCCGTCACCCACGCCCACCAGCAACGGGCTGCCGCTTCGGGCTGCCACGATGACGCCGGGTTCGTGTGACGAAACCACGGCGATGCCGAACGTCCCGCGAACTTCTTTGAGCGCCTTTTTTACCGATTGTTCGAGGTCGCCCTCGTACAACTTGGAAATCAGTTGGACCAGCACCTCCGTGTCCGTATCGGTCTTGAACTCGACGCCCAGAGAGGTCAGGTATTGTCGGAGGGCTGCGTAGTTCTCGATGATGCCGTTGTGAACAAGCGCTAGTTGGCCTGCGGAGTCCAAGTGGGGGTGTGCGTTGAGGTCGTTGGGGGCACCGTGGGTGGCCCAACGCGTGTGGCCTATACCGGTGGTGGCGTCCTCGGAATAGTCGAGAACGTGTTCCAGGACGGATATTCGGCCCTTGCTCTTGGTTACGGTTACGCCGTCAGCCCCGGCGAACGCGACCCCTGCGGAGTCGTACCCTCGGTATTCCAGCCGTTTGAGACCCTCGATCAGGATCGGCAACGCCGGTCGATTCCCGACGTATCCTACAATTCCACACATCCTTCTACCTCCGCCCGAACGGGCCATTTAATGGTTACTGCATTATCGGCCCGGAACCGCCCGTTCTCAACGGTTGACGCTCACAAAACATCTCTTCTGAGGAATCTATGATAGCGGGAAATACCTTTTTGCTCGAAAAACCGCTATTGGGGACTGGAAACGCGATTTTCCGGAGGTAGCGGCGATTTCCGGGACACATTTTCAGGCTTGGAGATCGCGCAGGCGATTGGAGACTCCGGCTCGGCCTATCATGATGAGCACGTCGCCGGCGGACAGTTTTTGGTCGGGCGAGGGCTGGTAGATGGTTTCGCCGTCCGCAAGTTTGATGGCCACCACGGTCGCGCCGGCTACTTCGCGGATGGGCGCGTCGCGCAGCGATCGGTCGCACAGACTGGAGTGTTCTTCGATGATGAATTCGTCCAATTCCAGTTCAATGCCTTCGGCGGCCATCTCGAAAAAATCGGTGACGTGGGGTCGCGTGAGGATGTTGGAGACCTTGGTAGCGCCCACGATCTGGGGGCAGATGACGCGCGTTGCCCCGGCGCGACGGAGCTTGGGTTCGGCGGTCGACTGTTCCGCGCGGGCGATGATGAACAAGTCCGGTTTCAGCCCGCGGGCGGTGAGCGTGACGTACACGTTTTCGGCGTCTCCGGGGAGGGCGGCTACCAGCGCTCTGCAATTGATCAGCCCTGCTGAGATGAGCACTTCCTCCTCGGTCGCATCGCCTTGTACGAATGGGATGTCCAGATCAGCCAGTTTGGGGCACACCTCCGCGTCGCGCTCGATCACGACGCATTCGACGGCTTGCCGTCTCAGGTGCTCGACCGTGAGCAGGCCCATTCGTCCATAGCCGCAAAAAATCACGTGGTTTTTGAGATTCCGAATTTTGGCCTGCATTTTTTTCCTCCCCATCATCTCGCGGATATCGCCGCTGACACTCAGGCTGACCAGGGATGTAAACGCGAAGGAGACAACGACCAGCCCGAAGGTGATGATGACGATGGTCCAAATCCGGCCAGCCCGGTCCAATTCGATGGTTTCGCCATAGCCCACGGTCGAAAGGGTGATCGTACACAGGTAGAAGGCGTCGAAGAGCGAACATCCTTCGATAATGTAATAGCCGATCGCACCGGTGATGTAGACGCCGATGACGACGGCCAACGATGCAGCCAAGCGTTTCCTGGGCGAGATCAATGGTCGCTCCGTATTCGATCGAACCAGCCCCCGCGGCTGGTTGAGCTTTTCCCGGCGAGAGAATACGCGCAAATCCTGCAAGCTGCATCCGCGAATTCGCGTCAGGCAAGTTGTGTCACCCCATCGCCGATCTGTATAATCGGCGAACGGATCGAATTTGCGCCCGCGAAAACCTCGCGAGAATCGGATAGGATGGGTCGAGAAGCGTTGATTGTGGGCTGTCGAACGAACAGGAGATAGGACGAACGTGAACAATAAATCGAACGATGATCGCTTTCACTCACGGGAAAACCGTGAGGCGGAGTACAAGAAGCAGCTACCCGGCGAGGACGACCCGGAACTGCCGCCTCCGGTGGAGCCGATCCATGTGGACAAGAAACCCGGACGCAACGATCCCTGCTCCTGCGGTAGTGGGAAAAAGTTCAAGCAATGCTGCGGTAAAGCCGGCTAGCACGGAAGTCCTGGGCTTATCGGCTGGCTGTTTGTTTTCCGTCGCGATGGTTCTGGCAGCCGCGTTTGTGGGGGGTGTGGCTGGGCGTTCGGCGGTGGCTGCGCCCGAACCCTACGCGGGCGGAACGGGGCGGAAGATCATCGATCCGCTACCGCTCGAACAGCCGAGCGTGCCGAAAGTTCGTCGCAGGACTAACAATGAAATTGACAATTTCATTGCTGCGGGGTGGGTTGACCTGGGCATCACGCCGGCGAATCTGACTGGGGATATGGAATTCGCCCGGCGGGTGTACCTCGATATCGCGGGCGTCATTCCGACCGAGGGGCAGCTTCGCTCATTTCGGGACACAAGCGTCAACCGTCGCGAGAAGCTGGTTGACACTCTCTTGGCGTCGACGCGCTACGCGGACCATTGGTCGACGGTCTGGGGCGACCTGCTTCGCGAGGTGACCAACATTCGCGGTGCCAAGCCGTTCGCGTTCCGCGATTACATTCGCAATTCACTGCGCGAAAACAAGCCTTACGATCAATGGGTGCGCGAAATGATCGCAGCCAGCGGGACGGTCTACGACGATCCGGGGGTGATGTTCGCGCTGCGCAGCCGGGCGGACGCTGACGAGCTGACCATTGGCATTACGCAGGTGTTCCTCGGCGTGCAACTGAAGTGCGCTCAATGTCACGATCACCCGTTCGAGCCGTGGAAGCAGGACGATTACAATGGCATGCGCGACTTCGTCGGCGACGTACGGACACGGCGCGTGGCGAGCGAGGAAGTTCAGGTCGGCAACAATGTTGTAACAAGGCCCGTTTTCGAGGTCTTCGACGGCGGTCCGGGTGACGGTCGATTCATGACCGGGGCGAAATCGTTTGCCGGACGCGGGCGGGCGGGGTTGGCTGACCTGGTCACGCAACGGCAGAACCCCTATTTCGCGCGTGTGGCGGTGAACCGCGTGTGGGCGAAATTGTTCGGCGAAGGCATTGTGCATCCGCCCGATGCGTTCAGCGTGGAGAATCCGCCGTCGCACGCCGCACTGTTGGATTGGCTGGCGGTGGAGTTCATCGAGCACGGATATGACCTGAAGCACATCATCCGGCTGATCTGCAATTCACGGACGTACCAGTTGGCGAGCTACGGAGGTCGCCGGCCTGCGGAGGTGCCGGAGCGTGGGCGCTTTTTCGAGCGGATGGGCCTGCGCCGCATGACGGCTGAGCAGTTGCACGACTCGGTTCTGGTCAGCAGCGGGCTGACGATGTCGGGCCGACGTCGCGATACCCCGGCGATCGAGCGCCGTTATCCGCCGCGTGCGGGTTCGTTTCTCAATACGCTCGGCTGTCATGATCGTCAGACGATCAGCGAGCGTGTGACCGATGCCACGATTCAGCAGGCACTTGCGCTGCTCAACGGTGGTTTTCTCAATCGCGCGGTGCGTATGCACGAAACGCACCCGGTGCGCATCTGGCTGACCGGCGGTGTTGGGCATGCTCGGGCGGTGGAGCGGCTTTTCATGCACACGCTCGGTCGCGAGCCGTCTGCGCGGGAAAAGCGGTGGGCGGTGGACGCTGCCGACTCGGAGGCAGGGTGGTCCGATTTGCACTGGGCGCTGATTAACACCCGCGAGTTCATGTTCATTCGGTAGGACCGTACGGGTTCGCGACACTTCCGACGGCGCGCTACTCAACCCGTAAAAACGAATTGAAACACGGCGAAGTCGGAAACGTCAACGTCGTTGTCCTGATCGAAATCGAAGGTCTCGCAACCCTCGACGAGGGCACCGCCTGGGCCGGTTTCGCAGTCAAGGTAGGCGTTGTAATCGAACAAGTCTGCGTCGCCGTCGTCGTCGAAATCGCCGGGAACCGTAACCGGCAGTTGGCCGAAGGCGACGATTGTTCCCTGGAATTGAAGCTGCGCAAGGTCGGGGTCGTCGGGCACGATCGGCAGGGTTATTGAGGCGGCGAGTACGACGGCTACGTTGTTACCGTCGATGGCGACGATGCCTACGATCGAGTCGGCAGTTTGCTCGCCAAGCTCATCAAGGATGAATGCGTCGGTGCATGACAGGCCGTTGGCTTCGATGAGTGTGCAGGCCAGCCCGGTCGCGGTGTAGGCAGCGTTGCCGTTCGCAGCCGCTGGCACGTCGAAGAATGTGAACATGTTTTCGCCGTTGATCGCCGTGGGTCCGAATGCCAGCCCGGGCGATGGGTACATGAGTTCGAGGCCCGTCGTGCTGATGTCGATGGCGCCGATGAGGAAGTTGATGTTGAAGCTGAGGTCTTCGGTGAGCAGGAAATCGTAATCGCGCAGCGAGATGCTCGAAGGGGCGGCTGTGTCGTCGAGGTCGATAACGACTTGACCGGCGATTGTGGACGCATCCGAATCACAGTTTCCCACGGCACACAGCACGAAGTCGGCTGTTGATTGTGCGGGGTCGATGGTGAGCATGATATTCGTGGCCCCGCCGGCTAGGACGGGTGCGGTTAGCAGTAATGTTGCGATGCAGGCTGCACGCATGGTTTTTCCTCTCTTGTTTGGGTGCGCTTTTCCGGGCGGCATTGTAGCATGGATCGGTCGGGTTTTTCGAGTGTTGTAGCGGTTATTCGTGGAATGTTTCTACAGCGTCCGCCTTAACGGACCGTTGAAAAATTGTGGCGTGGGTTTCCAACTTGAGTTTTTGCCGGTCAGGAAACCTGTGTCACATGGAACGCTTCTGCTCACACCGGTTGCAAACCGGTGCCACACAGGAAATCTGAGCCATGTAGAAGGCCTCCGCTCACACCGGTTGAAAACCGGTGCCACACAGGAAACCTGTGCCATGTAGAAATATCGAGCCACACAGAGATTCCATGTTCTTCAACGGCCTGCTACCGGATGAGCGGTGCATATCGAGCCAACTCGGACTCGAAATCACGGAGCTTGATGTCAAAAGCTTCTTCAACCGGCTCGATTGCGCAGACGCTGTCCTCCTGGGACATCTGCACTTGTCCGATGTTGAACTTGAGATTGGGTGGTACGAAGGGTGTTTTCATGACCGTCATCGCCAGCATCTTCGCGATGGGCACGGGTTGGGATACCATTGGCTTCCAGCGCTTCGCACCGGGGATCAGGCGGCGGCAGAGGGCGTACATTTCCTTCCACGAATAGGGTCGCGGGCCGCCGAGCGAATAGGTTTGGCTGATCGTCGCGTCCCGACGCAGTGCTTCGACGAAGCAATAGGCAACGTCTTTAACCGAGACGGGTTGCAGACGATTGTCGCCCGTGCCGAAGTAGGGCATGATCGGTGGGATCAGGCTGCACGCGAACGTTTTCATCAATTGCATGAATTCGCCGTCGTGCCCGTGGATGATGCTCGGGCGAAAAATGGTCCAATCCAACCCGCTGTCCCACACGCATTCCTCGGCTGCGTACTTTGTTCTGTGGTAGTCGGCCACCGCGTTGGGTCGCGAGCCGAGCGCGCTCATGTTGATATGGCGACGGATGCCGGCCTCCCGCACCGCGTTCACGACAGCCGTCGTGCCCAGTCGGTGAACGCGATCGAAGGTTTGGCCTTTCAACCTGTTCTCAAGGATGATGCCGACAAGATGGATGGCTGCGTCGGATTGCTCGGCGGCGGCGTGCAATGCGCCGACGTCGGTGAGTCGCCCCGCGACGCTGGTGATGCGTTGCTGGTCGAGATCACGGGTGGCACTAGCCAACTGCGCACGCGAGCGCACGAGGCAAACGGGGATGTAGCCTCGGAGAACGAGTTCGCGGACGACGTGTCGCCCGACGAATCCGGTGGCGCCGGTAACGAACACGCGCTCGATTTTCTTGGGTTGTTCGGTCGTGTTTTCTTCCGCTTCGCTCGTCGAGTCCGTTCTGGGCGTGGTTTCTTTGGTCATGGCGAGTTCTCAAGTCAAAGTGTCAATTTGGGCGGCCAGACTGAAGTCCTTCTGCGAAACGCCGCCCGCGTCGTGTGTGGTCAATGTGACGCATACGCGTGGATAGGTTAGCAGCACGTCGGGGTGATGGTCGGCTTGTTCTGCCAGAACCGCGATGCGGGTCACGAACCCAAGCCCCGCGAGGAATCCGGCTTGATCGAACGTCTTGGTGATTGCATTGGACTGCCCCGCGCGCGTCAGTGTCCATCCGTTCAACTCGCTCAGACATTCGGCAACCTGTTGATCCGACAGTTTTTCGGCCATGCCGCACGCCTCCCTGTTTGGTGTTCCCATTCCGACGCATGCGTGATGGTACGAACGCCCGGCGCGACGGTAAAGCACTGACTTTCAAAAGATATGAACGGCTGCCGCCGCACGGTGATCGCATCAGCGATGGTGACTGGTTCGGACTGAAGAGGGTTCGCGTCGCAGGAAAACGTATGGCGTGCCGTCGCGATTCTGCCTGCGGTAACCGAGCAGGTGTAAGGCTTCGACGGCGAACCAGCGGGCGACGCGCGGATTGACCAGCAACGCGTTGGGAATGTCCGGATGCTTGCGTATTCCGAAGAGCAAAGGGGCTAATGCGTCCGCGCGAAGCCGGCGCAAGATCGCCGACAAGGTGAGCCATATCTTGCGCACCGGTCGGACGAGGAAGTACCCGTCCGAACCCTGCGGCTGATAAAGCGGAAGAAGCATGCGACCCGAGACCGGTGCGACGATGTCTCCCGTTCGGTCGCGTGCGAGGATTGTTCCCTTGGCGATCGGCTGGAAGTTGAAGAATCCGGGCAACATGGTGTAGTCGTCTTCAGGGCGACAATGGTGCCCGTGACGAATCTCGACGATCTTCGGCTGACCCTTGGCAGCGTCTGCCAGTTTCTGTCGAAAGTGTGACGCTTCGGGGACGTCGGCAGGGTCGATGCTCCCTGCGGTCAGCAGCGCTGTCCAGACGGCGGCCTCGGCAATATCGACCGAGGCAGGTTCGTCGTGTTGGCCTGCTTCAAAGCCCATTGTGATGTGGCCCAAGTCGCTTACGTAGCCAGGCAGCGTGCCGCCGATGCGCTCTTCAAGCCCTAATACGACGGGCACGGGGAAATGCATCGCCAGCTTACGGTTGTGCAGTGTGTCGCTGAGCACGACGAACGGCGGCCCGACGCCCGAGGTCGTGTGCAGGTCGATGAAGTACACCTGGCCTCTGGCGGATGCGAAAACCTCGTCGAGCGCTTCGACCAACTCGAATTGTTCACGCTCCTCGACGGCGGTGAATTCGTGCGTGCTGTTTGCGCGCAGACGGTCGTTGAATTGCGGTGTCCAATTGCGGTTGAGATCGTAATCGACGTAGCGCGTGTGCCGGTGAATCGCTTCCAGATTGCCGGCCAACCCGACGAATTGCCCACGAACGTGCGGATTCAGACTGTTGATGCGACGGGCGACGCGCTCGAGTGCCAGCACGCCGGCGGGTTCGTTTCCGTGCAGGCTGCCGACGCACACGACGGTTGGCCCGACTTCGCGGTCTCCGAAGTCACAAAGCTTTCGTTGGAAACGCGTTTCGGTGGTTTTTTCAACTTCCTCCAGGCCCGTCGTCACGCCGATTCCGTTCCCCTCAGGTAGGATTCCACAAGGTCGGCGGCCAACTCCAGAAAATCGTGCTCGGTGACGATTCCGACGAGCCGCCCGTCCTTCACCACGGGAAGACACGCTACACGGTTTCGGCGCATCAGGTCAATGGCTTCCAGTGTGGGTGTTTCGGGTGCGACGGTGATCGGGTCGCGCTGCATGATGGAACTTACGCACACCGGGGCGTCGTCGCCGTGTGGAACGTTTCGAGCGAGCAGGCGCAGGAGGGACCGATAAGAAACCAGCCCGACGACGCGATGGTCGTCATCCTCGACCGGCACGTGGCGGATGTGCCGCCAGTCCATGAGGTTGGCCACCAGGTCGATGACCTCGTCCGTGTGGACGGTGAAGAGGTCGGTAGTCATGTACTGCTCGACGCGCACGAAGTTTTTTCGCCAGCCGCCCGCTTCCTCAAGCCTCGCCGGCGGCCATTCGTGGACCGGGTTGCCCTCCTGCTGACGCACGAATGTTGCGGCCGTCAGCGACGCCAACCGCTCGCCGGGCGTGCCCTGTCCCTTCAGCCCACCGATCGACCTTAGCAGCCAGGCGGCTCCGTTTGTACCCGACGTGGTGCGTTTTTCGATAATGCCGAGGAATCGTTCGATATCTTCGGTGTTGATTTGATGCAGCTCCAGACCACGTTGTGCGACGGGCAGAAGTTTTTCGCAGATCAGCTTCTGGGCTGTGTATTTTTTGCCGTCTAGCCAGACGAGTTGCGCATCCAGCCCGGTGCGGGCAGCCGAGATGAAATTGAGCTTGGCGGTGTCGAATTCGATGGCCTGCGTGACGTCCTCGTATTCTTCAGCGATGCCGCCCATCAGGCCGAACCAGAAGGCGGCGTTGGCGACTTCGTCTACGGCTGTGGGGCCGGCGGGGAATGTGCGGTTCTCAATGCGCAGGTGCGGCTTCCCATCGCACACGCCGTAGCAAGGGCGATTCCAGCGATAGACCGTTCCATTGTGAAGCTGTAACGCTTTCAACGTGGGGGCACGACCCTGCTTGATCGCGTCGAACGGATCGCCGTCCAGCTCGTGGGCCATCACCACGCGAAAACGTGCGATGTCTTCGCGGAAAATTTCCAGAACGGAATCCTTCACCCAGTCGTTGCCGAAGCTGACGCGGGCGCTGCGTTCCTCGACATGGTGCCCTGGGCTTCGCGTGTCGATCGCCTGTTGAAACAGAGCGATGCGCGTTTCGTGCCACAAGCGTTGCCCGAACAGAATCGGTGAGTTAGCCGCTGCCGCCAGCGTGGGCGCGGTCACGACCTGAGCGATGTTGTACAGGCGTGCGAATTCTTCAGGGCCGACTTGGAAATGCATCTGGCAGCTTGTGTTGCAGGCTTCGATGAGCACGTTGTCGTGTTTGACGATGAGTTCGTCCGTGCCCGCGAGATGAAACTCGAAAGCACCGCCGCGCAAACGTTTGAGAGCGTTGTTGAGGGCGAAGTAACGCGGCAGGGGCGTCATGTTTTCGAGTTCGAGATCGGTTTTTCGCAGCGTCGGCAGGACGCCAGCGAGAAGAACATAGGCTCCGCAATGGCTGGCTGCCCGCTGAAGGCGGCGGAGATGATCGTTCAACAGGTTTTCGAGTTGCGACAGGCAGTCACTCTGAAACGCCAGCGGGGGCAGGTTGAATTCGAGATTGAATCGGCCTAACTCTGTCGTGTACTCCGGCGCGTCGATTTTGCGCAGGACTTCCATCGCGACCGGCATGGGCCGCCAACTGTTGTCGATGAGGAAAACTTCCTGCTCGCACCCGATGCGGCGCACGCCCGTTTCGACCATGCCCTGCGCGATGATCTCTTCGAGTGCGCGCAAGTCGTTCAGCAGGGATTTCATGAACCGCCGCAGTTGCTCGGGGTTCGATGCGCTGTCGACTTCCTGTTGGCCCATGTGTAGCTCCCGTGGATCGAAATCCAAACCCCGAGTATACCGCAGCGCACGTGTCGTTGAAGTTCAAAATACGGAATCCGTGGAATGTTGAGGATTGCCCACGCGCGGACCGTGGATTGACTGCCGTGTCGATGTTGAGATGAGTCTGCGCTCACGCGAGCTTCTTGTCTCACGTGAGAATGCCGGCTTCTTGCAACTGTTTGGTTGCAGCCGCGGCCCATCCCTTGTTGGCGGCTGGGCTGGCGGGGCTGGGGTGGAGGATGCGGTGGATGGGGATGTCCCATTGCCCGACGACTGCCCGGGCGCGCGACTCGGCGAACGCACCGATGCCGACGATGCAGGACGGTTCGAGCGTTTCCACCGTGCGCTGCATCGCCCGGTCGCAGCATGCAAAAAGCGGCTCGCGCTCGGCGGCTGGCAGCTTGTCCGGCGTGCGGTTTCGGCCCGTCGATTCCAAGAACGCGAGCGGGCAGTAATTCGCGACGAAGAACTTTGCGAAGAACCGGCTGGGCGTTTTGAACGATTCCCGCGCCCAGCTCCAGACGCGCCGGCCGCTCACTTCGCTGCGCGGGCAGTCGAATCCGAGGACGGGCCGTTTGATGTGTTCGCAATCGGGCTTGCCGACTTTTTCGCAAACACCCAGCCAATCCCGAACGTGTTCGACCTCGCCAAAGGGTACGCCGGTCTGGGCCATGCCCCAAGGCCCCGGATTCATCCCGAACAGGATCGCCCGCCCCGTGCCCTGACCATAGAGGTCGATGTATTTTTCGTAGGGCTTCCGCGCGTAGACGAGCGGGTTGTACACGTGCGTGACAGGCTGCTGGAATTCCAGCGCAGCCAGTTCCTTGACCAACTCACGCGCGACGCGCTTCAGATTCATCGGTGTTGGGCGCGTTCTTTGTTTTAGTTGGCTGCGATTTGTCCGCGTACTTCGCCGGAAGCGTTGGCTTCGCTATGCACGTTGACGTAAGCGTTGCCCGCGATGAGGGCGTCCACCAGATCGCTGAGCGGTGCGCCGTCGAGATCATTGATCAAGTCATCGGCTGTCAGCGAGCCTTCGATCAGTTCGCCATCGACATCGACAGCGGGGTCGGCCGCTCCGAACAGGAACGCGACGACAGGGCCGTTCTCATCGCTTGCGCCGATGTGGATGTGGGCTTGCACGATGCCCGTTCCGTTGGCAACGTCGATGCGGTAGCTGATGATGCCGGTGGTCTCGTCGACGTCGAATGTGGCTGATCCGCTCGCGTCCGACTCGATGGCCGGCACCTGTGCTCCGCCGGTCAGCGTGGCTGCGAACGTTGTCGGCCGTGCATCGCCGTTGTCATTCGCACCGTTGTCGTTCATCGCGTTGTCGTTCATATCGCCGGGGACGCCGATGCAGCCCGAGAGGTAGCAGGCCAGGATCACGCATGAGGTTGTAAATACGGTACGCATGGTATTGAATCTTTCCTTCGCACGAATTGATTGATTGGGTTACTCTGTTCGCGCGGCATCCTATCGAGCCGGTGTGAAACAATCAAGCTGAGAACCTGTCAGAGGCAACGGCAAGGTACATGACAGTTTCAGCGGACTCTCAAATCTCGTATCGGGGTAGGGGAGTGGTGCTTGGCGCTGTTTATTATCCGGCCGCTCCCTTCACGCTTCCGCATTGGGCGCGTTCAGTGTCGCGGTTCTGATGGGCTGCAATCGCCCCGCCGGAAGTGTCATGCACCCGCAACAGTGGGGTGTATCCCAAGCGGGAGGCGATTTGTAGTGCAGGCCGTGAGGGTCGTGAAACGCCACGGCCTGACTGCGTCAGACCGTGGCACCCGGAATGGGATACACAAGTGTCCGCGAGCGTTTCGAGTGTCAGCTTGGGTTCGTGCATGCCGGGGATTATCGTGCGTGCGGGCGCTCGCTGCCACCGGGACGAAAGCAGATTGCATATTCACTTGGGGAGGTGTTCTTGTTGTTTCGATATTGGCGGACCATGCAGGACAGCCATTGGACGCGGCGGGTACCGATCAAGATCGCGTTGATGGCGATCGTTGTGTTGTTGGTTTGTTACCCTGATCCGCGTTATTTGTGGTGGAACATTCAACACTGGCGAGCGCCGAACGACTTGATCGATCCCGAGGCTGTCTTGCTGCGACCGTGGATGGCGGAACTGCGCCCGAGCATGAAACAAGCAGACGCCGGCCCGGATGCGTTGAAGCTGGTCGAGACATTTGTCTATCGAAAAGTGCCCTACGCCTGGGATTGGGACACATGGGGCGTTGCGGACTACATGCCCTCCGTCGATGAGACGATTCTTGCGGGCCGGGAAGATTGCGACGGTCGGGCTGTGGTGGCGGCCTCCATGTTGCGCGGTTTCGGTTTTCAGGCGGATCTTGTGACCGATGGTACGCACGTGTGGGTGCGCACCGATCAAGGCGAGACGATGTCGCCCGGCCGCTCGCCGAAAATCATCGAAACGAAAGGCGAGGAAGTCCGCATCGCGTGGAGGAATCTGTTTCGTCTGCCGCGCGCGTTCGCCTTTGGCTTGTCCGTGTTTCCGCTGGGTCGGGAGATTATTGTCATCGCGGCCTACTGGCTGCTGACTTTGCGCATGGGCATGGGGCGTTTCAAGTCTCTCGGTTGCCTTGCAATTATGATCGTTGGCTTGGTCCTGCTTCGACAATGGACGACGGTGCCGCCTCGTTTCGCTGCGGTCGAGGTTTTTCAACGTGCCGCGGCCGCGGTCATGCTGACTGGTGCGATTGCGTTGTACGCACTGGGCCGTGGTGCCGCGCGCCGTTCTAAGGGCTGCCCGGACACGTAACGATTTCGACCTCCGCCGTTTCGGACACGGTGTCATTGCACTCGTTCGATGCCACGACCCAATAGACGCCGGCAGCCTCTTCGGTCACGTTCTCGGTTACGATGAAGAACGACGTGGCGCCTGCGATCGGTTCGCCGTCTTTGAACCATTGATAGGCATCGGATCCATTCGCGCTGGCGACCAGGAACAGCAATTCGCCGAGGCAGAGGCTCTCGTCGGTCGGTTGAAGGTAGAAGGCTGCCTCCTCGCTAACCAACTCTGCTGCGTTGGACGTTGTACTGAGTCCGCAGGCATCGGTAGTGCGGCAACTGTAGAATCCGATATTCCCGGCAAGGACGTTTGCGATCATGAGCGTGGGCGCGGTTGCCCCCGGTATGTCCGCACCGTCGAGTCGCCACTGATACTGGAATGGCCCGTGACCGGCCGCTGCCGCTGTGAATGAAGCGCTGCCGCCGAGACAGGTCGTTTCGTTCAGCGGTTGCGTCGTAATGGTCGGAGGCGTGAACAGAAGCAGCTCAGCCGTCGACGATTGTACGGAACGGCACGATGTCGATGCTGTCGCACTGTATCGGCCCATCGCGAGCGCCGTGACCGGCTCGACCAGGAGCGTCGGCCCGTTCGCACCCGCGACGAGCTGACCATCGTGAAACCACTGAATGGATGCGTTGGCTGTATTCACTTCAACCGACATTGTTGCGGAGTCGCCGAAGCAGACGGTCGCGTCGTCCGGCTGTATGACAAAATCGATAGAGCAGCTTCCGGTGAACGTCGTCGCGAACAGGCCAAAGTCGATCAAGTCCACGTCATTGTCGTTGTCGATGTCAGCCTCGGTGCATTCGGGTGAGACGCTCTGACCCGGTCCGCCGACGCAGTTCCTGAACGCGACGTAGTCGTCGAGATCGATGTCACCGTCGTTGTCGTTGTCGCCGAGCGTTTCGCACTCGTCCGGCCTCGAATTATTGTTGATGTCGCGCGACAGTCCCGAGGCGATGTCACAATCATCCTGGAGGAAGTTCAGGTTGCAATCGATATCGATCTCGTCGGGCATGAAGTCGAACCCGTTTGGTGAAAACACGTTGCCTTGCGGCAGGATGAAATAGGAGCGAAGGAAGAACCCCGTACGGACGTCATATTTCTGCAGTAGCAGGTTGCCGCCAGAATCGAGAACGTAGACATTCCCGTCCGGGCCGATACGAATTGCATTGGGATTATTCAGCTCCCAGAACCCGCCGCCACCGCCGCTGCGCGTAAACACGCGAAGAAACTCCCCGCTTTGCCCGTGGTATTCGAGGATTGCGCGATCACCATTGCTGGCTACCAAAAGGTTGCCGTCGGGTTTGAAGACCATGCCGCCGTCGATGCGCAGCGGCTGGCGCGTTCCCGGAGCGAAGAATTCGCCCAGGTACGCCCCGGATTCGAAATCGTATCGCCTGATTCGGCTGGAAAGCTGATTCGTCACGAGGATTTCACCGGCTGGGCTGATTGCGAGGTCGCGTGCGGTGAACAGTCCACCCGCGCCCGAAGCGACCACCACCCGCCGAAATGCACCGGTCTCGCTGTCGAATTCGAGCACACGATTTGTCGATGAATCGACGATGAGGATGTGCCCGCCAGGTCCGAAGATGATGCCCCCCGGCAGCCCGAGATCGCTCGTGCTCGTTGGGACTAAATCGCTCAGCGGTTGGCCGTCGCGATCAAACGCCGCGATGCGACCCTGCCCGCCGATGCTATCGCCCACGAGTACACGCCCTGTTCCATCGATCAGCATCCGACTCGAAAAATTCAGTTGGCCAGAAGCGCTCGATCTAACGAGAACACCACTCGCGCCGTGAAACTCGGCGATGCGGAAAAAGCCCGCGATCCAGATGTTGCCCCGACCGTTCAGCGTATCGAAATCGTTCAAGCCGTCGCCGTCGCAGTCCTGGCAGGTGTCAAGAACGGCGTTGCGGTCGATGTCTCGCGACATGTCGTCCAGAATCTCGAAATAATCTCCAACACCATTGCCGTCGCAATCGGGGGCGCACTCATCGGGCACGAGATTGCCCTCAACGTCCGGGCTGAATCCGAGCATGACATCTGTAGCATCAGGCCGACCGTTGCTGTTGCAGTCGGCTTGGCAACTATCGGGCACACCGTTGAAATCCACGTCCAATATGCCGGCAGCCAGAATTTCTTCGATGTCAATGAGGCCGTTATCGTTGCAGTCCTCGCATTCGTCGGGAATGTTGTTGTCGTTCTCATCGGCGCTGCTGAGATTGAGTATATCCAGGGTGTCGAGAATGCTGTTCTGATTGCAATCGACATCCACGCAGGCGGCACCGTTGATGTACGACTGCATCACAGTTTGCACGCGAGCATGAAAACGCAGATCCACGTTTCCGTTCCCACCCGGATTCAGGTGGCAGTAACTCATGATCGAGCTGCGCGTGATTTCACCGCCGGCGCAATTGTCGATCTGTGGAAAGTAGCTGTGCGTGTGCGTCGTATTGCAATTGTGGCCTAACTCGTGCGCGGTGACGATGATGTCCCAGTGCGCGTGGCTCGGGCGATCCGGGCTGGGAAACGAGCCGAGCAGGTAACCCGCGACAGAGTATGCGCGGTTGGTACACAGGCCGTTGAGTTGCGCCACGCCGCCGTAGGGCAGATTTCGTCGCCCGGTGAGCAGTTGGGCCACGTCGCGATCGACGTTGTCCATGTTGGCACTCCATTGGCTTCGAAACGGCGAGAACGGGTCCGGCTCGTTGAAGAGGTCGTCCGCATTATCCCACAATCGTATGAATACCAGTTCGAGACGCGCGTTCACATCGCGTATGTAGATATCGCTCATCACGCCGTAGAGCGCGAGCGTGTAATCGAGCGCCGATTCGAGATTCCCGAACAGCTCGAAATACTCGTAGTCCGAATCGATCGCGATTTCGATGTGTTTCAATTTCGACGGTACGGAATCGCCGACGATGAGAGGCCCTTCCTGCATGACCACGCCCGACGTATCCGTTCCGCAAAACGTGACCGGCGGCTGCCCGACACCTGAACCAGTCGGCTCGTAAACCGTGAACGAACCGGAAGGCAGCTTCGCACCGCCCAGCAACGAATTGGAAATCTGGTACGTTCCACCATTGGCTGAAGTCTTGATGCGTCCTGTAGCAAAGTCGGGACCGAACGCGACGAAGACGCTCGAGTCCGCCTCTCCCGAGACCTTACCCCTGAACATCACCACGCGATCGGGGTTGTATTCAATCGCAACGTCAGGCCCATTCCGCCTGCCGAGAACGAATCGGGCGTTGGGGGCAGCCACGCGCAAACGCTGCAACTCCAGATCGACCGAAACGTCGCGCGAAAGCGGGAATCCCGCCACGCGAGGCTTCTCGCCACCGGTATACCGTCGCAGGCGATTGAGATCGCTTTTGACCACCAGGCTCTCGCCCGGGTGGGAACTGACCGTAAAAATAGAATCCAAGCCCTCCGCCTGAACGTTCGGGACGCCCCGGACAGGGGATACCCAAACGACGGTGGCTGCTGTGAGTGCAAGCCCAGCAAGACGATGCATTTGTCATTTCTCCGCGCCGACGATCGAAGGCCGCAAGCCACCGCGACATCGAAGGTACTTTCGGACGATTGTAGCGCGATCAGGTGTCCGATTGCAATGATCCTCTGAAATCGTCCCTTTTCGTCGCGGCAGGCACATACCTGTCCGGTCTTGTCGAATACCGTGCGAATGGGCGACGACGAGCCGATGACGATGTAGACTGGTATTCGGAATAGCGTGGTCGCTTAGATTTGCTTGCGAGAATTCGGAGGTTCCCAAATGTCCAAAGTTGTCGTCAGAAGTTGGTCCGTCGCGTTGGCGGTCGCTGTTATGTTCCCCATTGCTGCGTCAGCGCAGTTTGACAAGTCTGAGCGGAAAAAGATCGCTCATTTTCATCTTTCAGGTGCGATGAGTGAAACACCTCGCGAAGACCCCTTCGGCTTGTCTGGCGGGAAGGCACCGTCGCTCAAACGCACGCTCGAACGGCTGGCCAAAGCACGCAAGGATGATGATGTCCGAGCGATTGTGTTGACCATGTCGAGCATCGGCTTGGGGTCTGCACAACTGGAGGAACTGCGCGACGAGTTGAAGAAGTTCAAAGCCATCGACAAACGCGTCTTCGTTCACGTTGATTCGCTGAACACCGGTTTGTACGCGCTCGCATCGGCTGCGACGGACTTGAGTATCGTGCCGACGGCCGACGTCTGGCTCAACGGTTTCTACGCGGAGGGAATGTACCTCAAGCACATGCTGACCAAGATTGGGTGCGAGGCGGACATCGTTCACATCGGCGACTACAAGTCCGCCGGCGAAACTTTCTACCGCTCCGGCCCCAGTGAAGCCGCTCAGGAAAACATCGACTGGCTTCTCGACGGCCTGTACGGCAGCATCGTCGACATGGTCGCCGACGCGCGCGGCATGTCGTCCGACAAAGTACGCAAGATCATCGACAACGGTCCCTACTCGGCTGAGAAGGCGCTTGAGCTGGGGCTGATCGATTCGGTGAAATATCGCGACGAATTCATCGACGAAATCAATGCCATCTACGGCGACGATGTTGAAATCGACAATCGCTACGCCGTAAAAGACGGCCCCAAGATGGATTTCTCCAACCCGTTCGCCATGTTCTCCATCTTCGGTGACATGTTCGGCGGTGGAAAAAAGAAGAACTCAGCGCCGGCGGTCGGCATTGTCTATGTAGACGGTGCGATCGTGACCGGCTTTGGTGAGCCGTCGCCCTTTGGTGGGTCCAGCGGGGCGTTCAGCGGCGATATTGAACGCGCCCTGCGTGAGGCTGAGACCGACAAATCGATCAAAGCCGTCGTCCTCCGCGTCAACTCGCCCGGCGGCTCTGCCTTGGCCAGCGAGATTATCCTCCGCGCCGCAAAGAAGGTTCAAGCTAAGAAGCCGCTCATCGTGTCGATGGGGAACGTCGCAGCCAGCGGCGGGTACTACGTGGCTATGGGCGCGGATATGATCTTCGCGGACGAGACCACGATCACCGGTTCCATTGGCGTGGTCGGTGGAAAGATCGTTACCGCCGGTCTGTGGAACAAGCTCGGTGTGGATTGGGTACCGCATGCACGCGGTGCGAACGCCGACATCATGAACACGCTCGAACCCTTCAGCGAGCGTCAGCGAACCAAAATCCACGATTGGATGAGCGAAATTTACGACATTTTCAAAGGCCACGTCACCGCCTGCCGTGGCGACAAGCTGAGCAAGCCAATTGACAAGCTGGCCAGCGGACGTGTTTTCACCGGCAAGCAAGCCGTCGAAAACGGTTTGGTGGACAAAATCGGCGGCTTTCACGATGCCATCGAATTCGCGGCTCGTCAGGCGAAAATCAGCGACTACGACGTACGCGTCGTGCCCGAGCCGAAGGATTTCTTCCAGACGATTTTTCAGGAATTGTCCGGCGAAGGCAAAAGACCCACAGACCTGACCGTACGCACGCAAACGACATTGTTCAGTCGGCAATCAGCTTTGATGGATATGGTTCTGCCCCTGCTCCGGCAAATGGAGCCCGCACGGGCGGCGGCGCTGACCCAGGCCCTCACCCGGCTGGAACTGATCCACAAGGAAGGTGTGATCACCATGCTGCCGTTTGAGTTCGTCATTCGCTGAACCAACCGGGCGACAACCCAACAACCACACAATCGCAAAAAGCCCGCGGACCCACACCGCGGGCTTTTTGCTTTTTGCGTCGTGCCCTGACGCCGGTATGGCTGATTCTGTCGGCGCATCGCTCGGAAAACGGACATATTCCTTGTGAAAATAAACTGGATTCTCGGACGCGGAGCCCCTAGCATGGGCGACAGGGCTACGGGGTTGTCTTTAGAATTTCGGGTGAAACTTGACCGCGAAGGTGGCAGATCGGGCGGCGGCGCTGAACGGAGCGACCGCGACCATTGGTCGGCTTTCGGTGCGCACGGTGGTTGAATTTCATCGCGTGCATCCTGGACGCGGTACGAGTGCGCAGGTGTCGGTTCGCCTGCATTCCATTCTCGCCCCCTCCCCTTGGGAAAACAGTTGAGCGTAAACACGACGACAACCGCTTGGCCAAGTTTCGGATCGACGTAACTCACGAATACACGGTTCTGTTTTCGGCGGAGAACCACACAAATAGGGAGACTAGCAAATGTTCGTAAAATGCCTTGCCTTGCCCGTTGTGGCGATCGCGGTGTGCGCTGCGATTTCCAATGCTCAGATTCTGGACGCGACCTCTCGCGAGATCAGCGTCCAGGCGCGACTCACCGACGCCAACGGTGATGCCGTGGCCGACATTTCGCATCGTATAGACTTCTACTTTTACGACGATCCGAAATCGATTGAGATCGTCGGCAGTGTTCTTGACGTCAATGTCGTCACCGTCAACGGCGTGATGGCTGCGCGCGTCGGCCCGCTGGACCCGGCCATCTTCACCGGCACGACGGTTTGGGTCGGAATAACCGTGGACGATGTGGACGACGATCCGATCGGCGATGAACTGTCGCCGCGAATTCCGTTCGGCGTCGTGCCGTACGCCTTCCGCGTTGACCGCGTCGAGAATCAAGAACTGACCGACAACGTCGATCTTGGGGACACGACCACGGCTGGTTCGCTGCGTGTGTTTGGTGGTGTGGCGATGCCCAACGTCGCGATTGACGGGCCTCTCAGCACCATCGAACTTTTCGACCCTTCGACAGCAAGCCACCCAATCGGCGTCAGTATTGACGGCAGCCAAAAATGGGTCCAAGTCAACGGTGCGGACGGCCTGCGGGATGCTTGGCTTCGGTCGCTTCCGTTCAAGGGTGGCTCTTACGGTCAGCTCCTGCTTTACAACGCAACCAACAATTTGAGAACGGTGAATCTGACAGCCCGCGCTGGTACCGGCAGCTCGTTGACAATGTTTGATACCAACGGGGCTTTAAGAAGCAGACTTATCGCTACGGAGACCGGGGGCTTCCTCATTCTGCATGACGGTGCCAACAACGCCAATCTGTCCTTCGGAGGCACTGGCGCACGGATCGATTCGACGACCAGCCGTCTTGGCCTGAACGCGATTTCGTCGGAAGAAGTGACGATCGCCGCCGGCGGCGGCAATGTCGGCATCGGACATACAAACCCGCAAAGCCTGTTGCACCTGGCTTCTCTCGGAGGAATCGACCTGATCCTCGATGCCGACACAAACAACATCGGTGAAGATCAAAACGCGAGACTGGTCATGCGCCAGGATGGCGGCGCGGTAGCCGCCCGGGTTGGATTTCGTGACGGCGACAACAGCCTCGAGATCATGCAGGAATTCGGAGACTCTCTAATCCTCGGTACGAACAATTCGGATCGCATGACCATCACCTCGGGCGGGAACGTCGGGATCGGCACGACACAACCCAATCACGAACTCGTTGTTCAGGGCAACGATCCGTCTATGCAAATTCGGGACGACACGGGAACCAACTCCGCCAATGCTGCCCGTCTTGAGCTTCTCGAGAACGCGAACGGAAACTTTGACGGCGGAGCGTATTTCTGGTGGAACGGCGCAACCAATAAACTCCTGATCGGCACCAAACTGAGCGGGACCAACACCAACGTGCTCGTGATCGACCGGGCTACAAACAGCGTTGGTATCGGCACGCAGACCCCGGGCAACTTCCGCTTGGCGGTCAACGGCAGGGTGCGCGCCAAAGAGATCGTCGTGGACACCGGCTGGTCGGATTTTGTGTTCAAACCGGACTACAAACTGCGCTCCCTGGAGCAGGTGGAAGCCCACATCGCCAAGCATGGCCACCTGCCCGACATCCCATCAGCCAAGGAGGTGTCCGAGCACGGCGTCGGCGTGGGTGAGATGGAATCGAAGCTGCTTCAAAAGGTCGAGGAGCTGACGCTGCATCTGATCAAAATGGACAAGCGTCTCAACTCGCTCGAGATGGAAAACGCGCGACTCCGCGACCAGTCGAACCAGCCCGCCACCGGCCACCAGGGAGCGAAGTAATGCGCGCGTACAATTCCAATCGGATCGTAAGCCTCGTCGCGCTTGCTCTGTCGTGCCATTTTGCGACGGATACAGCCCAGGCTCAGGATTCCCAGCCGATCCCCGTGACCAAGGGCGTCTACCGTCTGCCCTTTGCGGACGGTACGACCGTATCATTCTCGAACAATTACCTGAACCACCCCACCACACTGAACCGCGTGGACATGACCGGCGCGGGAGCTCCGACAGTCATTGTGGCTGCTGCCGCCGGCTGGATACGCATCCTTGTGGAGAACAACGACACATGGTGTCCAAACGCCTGCGGATCGAACAACGACTGCGATGGCGACGGCACTACGACCAGTCAGGAGAATCAGCAAGCCCAAATGATGGCCTGCGGGGGGAACACAAGCGCGAGCACGAATTGCTGCGAGCGCAACTTTGAGAGCAATGGCGGCAACTGCCCCGGTGCGGGAACATGCCTGAGCGGGCCGAACAATCTGGTCTGGATGGAACACCCCAACGGCGAATGGACGAAGTACACGCACATGTTGTTCAACACCATCGGACAGGGCACGGACAACAACGGCAATCCAGGCGCAGGCCGATTCGTGGGCGAGTTCGTGAGTGCGGGCACCCCCCTCGGCATCGAGGGTGATGTCGGTTTTGCTTCCGGCCCGCACGTTCACTTCGAGGGAGCGGTCCCCAACTTCGTCGAGCTGGCCCCGAACAACGCGTTGGACGATCCGGAAAACCCACCCGCCACGGTGGCGGACTGGTTTACGGGCACGGGGTTCCTTACCGGCGACGGCATCACGGACGACGTCGACAACGACGGGTCGGACGACGTCAATCGGCAGAATCGAATCGTGGTATTCTGCCAGGTCGGCTTTCCAAGCCCGGGCACCTCCGCCACAGCAGGCCCCTGCGACGATCAATGCCCGACAGACACATCGCAACTCCTGGGGACGATCCCGGAAGGATCCGTTTTCTACCGCCAGGTGACCGACACGATGGGCAACCCCAACAGCGACTTTGTAGCCGCCGCATTCAGCGGTGTTTCCATACGAGCCGGTGACCGCATCACGCTGTCACCCGGTTTCCACGCCGAAATGGACTCCTATTTTTCCGCCTCTATTGGAGCTTGCGACAGCCCCGGCGGGACTGGTGAATAATCATGATCGGACATAAATCAATAACCCATCGTCGCATCTGGCTGGCTGTGTTGCTCGGAGCCTCGACCGTTGGAATGGCGTACATTTCCGATGAAAACGGGCAATCCGCAACGGCTTACTCGTCCGAGTTTGGTGGTACCGGCGGACACGATTGCTTCACCTTCGACGCCGCCGGTGCTCGCCTCGACAACGGCTCGTTCGTAATGTTCGGCCAGCCGCTGGTGGGCCAAACGCAGAACAACGATGTAACGGCCACCTTCGGCGGAATCGTCTGTCTGCAAGCCCCGGATTGCCCCTTGCAACCCGGTGATTTCGACGGCGACGACATCGTCAGTTTGGTCGACTTCGGCATCTTCCAGCTTTGCTTCGGCAGCGCGCCCGTAGGCCAATGCCGATGCACCGACTTGAACAACGACGGGGCGATAGATCTGATCGACTTTTCGATCTGGATTTCGCTTTAGCTCCTGACCTGCTCCCGTTTGAGTTCGTCATCCGCCAAGGCCCTGACAAAAACCTAATTACAACAAAGGCCCGTGGCGTTGGCTCCGCGGGCCTTTTCGATTGGGTTGGCTGCCATCGTTGTCGTTCGATTGGGTGTCTTGCGCAGAAAATCTGCGCAAAATGTCGATTTCAACTTGTTTCCCTGCATCCGGATGGCCGATTTGATGGTATGTTATCACAGGTGCGCAGATTTTCTGCGCCATGCGAGGTTTGACCCATGCTGATCGAGTTTTTCGGACGCAATTTCAGGTGCTTTCGTGATGAGTTTCGGCTGTCCATGCTGGCTACCGACATCGATCCCGACAGCGACAAGGGAATCGTCGAGGTCGAGGTCGAAGGCGAGGAAAAGCCGCTACGACTTCTCCGCACCGTCGGCATCTACGGCCCCAACGCTTCGGGCAAATCGACGGTTTTGCTGGCCGCTGCGGAACTGGCGAGACTAATGTGGTTCACTATGTTCTCAAGCTCGGACGCCCCGATCGATTCTTACAACCCATTCTTGCTCGATGACAACGGACCGAAATCGCCCGTCATGCTTGGCCTTCGAGCCGTCGTGGATCGGCGCGAATATGAATACAAAGTCGAGTTCGACGCTACTCAATTCATCAGTGAAAGTCTTGTTCAGGTCTCAGGCAAGGGAGAATCTGTACTCTTTGAACGTCATGGTCAATCGGTAACGGGAACGTGGACCAGCCAACGGCAATTCAAAATTCTAAAACAAAAGTTCCGACCCAACGCTCTTCTTCTTGCTCTGGCAGATAGCCTGGCGCCGTCACTGGCGAAAAAACTGGCCGTCGGATTGCAAAACCTCTTGCTCAACATCACGTCTCCACTCGTCCGTTACCGTACAGAAAACGCGCCTGCCGAATGGGCGCACAAGGATCCTGACGGCTTTGGTGCATGGCTGTCTTCGTGGATCGCCAATGCTGATTTCGGTGTGTCGCACTATGACGTGGAGGCCGTTGCCAAGCCGAACGCTTCCGATCTTGCCGATGTGTTAACGGGACGCCGTCGGGCTGAGGGATACAAGTTGTCACTCTTTCATCACGGCCCAGCCGGGACCAGGAAAATCGACTACTGGTCTGAATCCGTTGGCACGCGCAGGTTCATCGAGTTGGCACCGATCATTCACGACTTAACGCATGGCGACACAGTACGCGCATACTTCGTGGACGAACTGGGCGCGTCGCTGCATCCGCAGTTGCTCGAAACGCTGCTCCGCGAATTGAACGAATGCCCGATGGATCGTGTTCGCGGGCAGCTCATTTTCGCCACGCATGAAAATGCGCTCATCGATGGTGAAGCGAGGGACGCCGTTCTGCGTCGCGATCAAATTTACTTGACGGAGAAGGACGCGGACGGCGCGGCGCGGTTGTATTCCGTCGCGGATTTCAAAGAGCGTAACAACCTGAACCTTCGGCGGCGATATTTGCAAGGACGTTACGGTGCGCTACCTTCGCTCGGCCCCCTTGGTATTGATGATTGAACCACAAACGCGAAAACAAGCGACGGGACAGGAAGGCGTCAACGCGAGGACGTGCCCGGCAGAGAGCTTACGGTTTCAAAGCGACGCTTCCGGTCGTGTGGGTCTATTTCGACGATGCAGAGACGGCACCGAAGTATTTCGAACTCTTGAAGAAGAAGGTCAGTCGATACGTCAAGATAAACGTGAAGGGAGCAGGGAACGAAGCGCTCGACCTAGCTCTAGGAAAACGTGCAAATCTCTCATCCAAAGAGAAAAGCGATCAGCACGACGAGACTGACCGCGATGAAGTCTGGGCGATCATTGATTGCGAAACGAATGTATCGCACGGAGAGAGCGAAAAGAAACGTGGCAAAAAGGGTGAGGTGAAAGTCGCGCTCTCAAACCCGTGTTACGAGGTGTGGACGTTGCTTCACTTGGAGGACACCGGGACATTGTTCGCAAACTGCGATGCGGTGCTTAAGCGACTCCATGAAGTTTGGAAGCGCGAATTTCAAGAGGATTTCCCGCGCCATAAGGCACAAGCGGCGTACGAGAGAATTGCGCGGCATCGGGATCGAGCTGTCGAATGGGCGAAGAAACAGCGCAATCAAGGCCAATCCTGGACCGAAATCTACCAACTCGTCGAATCGATCAACTCGCTCGTGGAGGAAGGCAAAGCGCAAGAGGTCAAGCCCGCGACGTAATCGTGAGCGACTCGTTCGCCCCTGCCACTCCCCGAATTCTCGACCACCGACTCATCCGAATCCTGATCGCGTCGGCAAGCCTCACTTACGAGTCCGGTTGGCTGTGGAATGCGACCGGCGGGCGGGTATTGGTGCGCAAACCGGCTGCGCAACCGGGACTCGGACGCCGGTTGGTCCAGCCAAGAAAATTACAAATCAGAGCAAGGGTGGACGACGGGACTTGAACCCGCGACCCCCAGGACCACAACCTGGTGCTCCACCAACTGAGCTACGCCCACCATAATACCAAGGCCATCGCACCACCGAACGCGGTCGGCTGAACGGCCTTCGTTGAGTCGAGGTAGTCTAAGCGGGAGCCGACGCAATTTCAATCACACCCCAACCAACGCGCATCCGGGCACCGGGTTCTTCGCAAATCGGTCCACCTTGGATATAACTCGCGGGTATGGGTGACGAATCGACGCCGGCGAGTCCGGAAAATTGGACGGTTGGCCGGCTGCTGACCTGGACACACGAGCACTTCACGCGCTGCAACGTGGACGAACCTCGCCTGGCTGCGGAAATCCTGCTCGCCCACGCGATGGCCTGCGAACGCATTCGCCTCTACACACGATTCGACGAGTCGCCAGCGGAAAAAGAACTCGCGGTGTTCCGGGATTCCGTCCGCAAAGCCGCCAAGCACGCACCGATCGCCTACCTCGTCGGGCACAAGGAGTTCTACTCGCTCGATTTCGACGTCGCGCCCGGCGTACTCATCCCCCGGCCGGAGACGGAGACGCTGGCTGAGCAGGCGATTGCATTCGGACGCGGGCGTGAAGCCGAAATATGCTTTCTCGATCTCGGCACGGGAAGTGGCTGCGTCGCCATCACCGTGCTCAAGCACTTGCCGAAGTCCTCGTGTGTCGCGACGGATCGCTCGTCGGCCGCCCTGGAAATCGCCCGCGCCAACGCGGAAAAACACGGAATGGCTGACCGTGTTCGATTCGTCGAAGCCGACATGCTCGCGTTGCCGGCTGACTGCCTGCCCGACGGGGGTTTTGACCTCATCGTGTCTAATCCGCCCTACATTCCGGAAGCGGAATGGGCTACGCTGGATGCCAACGTGCGCGATTTCGAACCGAAAGACGCCCTGACACCCGGCGAGGACGGGCTTGATTTCTACCGGGCGATCACTGCCGGTGCTCCCGGTATGTTGGCTGAGGACGGTTGTGTTCTGGTCGAAATCGGTGCGGGGCAAGGCGAGGCGGTCGTGGGTGTATTCTGTGCGGAGCGTGCGTTTGAGCACGTCGGCACGCACAGCGCTCCGAACGATCCGCACGAGCGTGTGCTGCAATTCGCCAAGTTGTGTTAGGATAGGCCAAGCTGAGTCACAGGCGGTGTCGGCGCGGCAGGAATTTGGTCTTCAAAAAACTCTGACACGGATGTCGGGGTCAGCCGATTGGCAACTCTCTTCTCAGAGGATGGGATAACGTGGAACTATTTGAAATAGCGGGCGGCAGCCGACTCAAAGGCACGGTTCAGATCAGCGGTGCCAAAAACGCAGCCCTGCCGATTCTGGCTGCCTGCATCCTGTGTGAGGACGAAGTCGTCCTGCACAACGTGCCCGACTTGGCCGACGTGCGCTCGATGTTGACACTGTTGCAGCGGTTGGGCGTAATGTCGGAGCGGAAGGAAGACGGTTCCCTGCATGTGCGCGTGGAAGACGAAATGAACTGCCACGCCGAGTACGAATTGGTGAGCAAGATGCGGGCCAGCGTCTGCGTGATGGGGCCTTTGCTCGCGAAACGGAAACGCGCACAGGTCGCCATGCCCGGCGGATGTGCGATCGGCGTGCGACCCGTCGGCCTGCATGTTCAAGGCCTCGAATCGCTCGGGGCGGATTCGGAGTTAATCGGCGGCGACATGATGCTGCGCGCCAAGAAACTGCGCGGCACGGAGATGTTCCTCGGAGGTGCTTTCGGATCATCCGTAACCGGAACCGCCAACGTTATGATGGCGGCTGTGTTGGCTGAAGGGCGCACCGTCATTGAATCGGCGGCGTGCGAGCCTGAGATTACCGACTTGGCCGACTTCCTGAACGCATGCGGTGCGCGCATCTCGGGCCACGGCACACCCCGCATGGTGATTGACGGCGTGACGAAAATCTCCGGTTGCGAACACACGGTCATCCCGGACCGCATCGAGACCGGAACGTTCATGATCGCAGCCGCCATCACCAACGGCGAGCTTGAACTGCACGGTGGTCGCCTTGAACATCTCATCGCCGTGGTCGATCGGTTGCGTCGTGTCGGCGTGAATATCGAACGAGGCGAGAAGGGCATCGCCGTGTCCTCCTCAAGGCGACTCGAACCGGTCGAGCTGACCACGCAACCCTACCCCGGATTCCCGACGGACCTCCAAGCCCAGACCATGGCGCTCCTTTGCCTGGCCGACGGCAACAGCATCATCGTTGAGAAAATCTTTCCCGACCGTTTCCTGCACATGGCTGAGCTGAACCGCATGGGTGCCAATCTTCGTCGTGAAGGGGGAACGGTTATTATCCACGGCGTGAGGCGACTGATCGGTGCGCCGGTGATGGCCTCAGATCTTCGCGCATCGGCTGCTTTGATTCTGGCGGGCTTGATCGCAAAGGGCCAAACCCGCGTCCGCCGTGCTTACCATATTGATCGCGGATATGAACGTATCGAGGAAAAGTTGACGGCTGTTGGTGCGGACATTCGCCGCTTGCCGGAGCAGGATTAACGCCCGCAAAGTCTCGCCAACATAGGTAAAAAGCAAAGGAGCAGTGTTCGCGCTCTCTCAGCCGGACACTGCCCCTTCGACCCAGGCTTGGATGTCTTTGGTACCGAAAGACGGCTCCGAAGAACCGTTCTCTCTCTCTCGGTAAATCTCTCAATCCCTCTGCGAAACTCTCTCTCTCAAAACGCGCTTCGGGCGAAGGCTCTCTCTCTCGATCGCCCGAAACCACGACACCAAAGACACAGACAGCCGCAGGCTGTTAAACCCGTGGATACGGTATCAAAATTCTATTACCAAAAAGGGCTAGCACTGACACAGGGGTGAAGCCTCGATCTCTCCCGCAAGGCTACTCAGTACTCTCCCCTCAATCTCCCGTCCGATTCACTATACGCGGACGTTCCGCCAAAATCAAGTCCGAGTCCGAGAAATCCCACAATAAAACGCGAAGCCCGATAACCCAGTGCCTTGTCATCCATCATTCAACGTCAAGAGACGAATCAGAGCCACGACCGTAAGGGAGCGGGGGACCGTAAGGGAGCGGGGGACCGCGAATAACGCGCATTACGCCCACATCCTCTCTCGTCGCCTCGGATCGTAATTATCCGTCGATTCAAGAGTGAACCGAGCGCGAGCGCCAACTGGACGCGCGTACCCGATGCGAGCACGCCAGCGATGCCCGGTGCTATTGCCCGAAAGCGATTTGAAATGCCTGCTGATCCGCGCGATCGACATCCTCGTCGCCGTCGAAATCAACGCAGATGCATGCCGGTGGCACAGGTCCGCCCGAGGGGCCTGTCTGACAGTTTCGGATGGCCGTGAAATCGACGAGATCGACATCCCTGTCGTCGTCGCAGTCCCCCGGAAGCGTCGCCGGCGGCGTGAACGTGACGCGAAGCATCGGCACTCCGTTGGGTGCGGCGATCTCGCGCGTGCCAAGCCCACGAGCAACCTGCGTGGCGACCTCGTCACCGATCATGATCCAGCCGAAATTGCTGTCGGGCTGGTCAAGCCAAAACTGCACGTCGGCGATCAACTCGGGCGTCGAGGCGAACACGTAGTCGCCCGGCAGGCCCATCGAGACCGATGCGCTGCGCAGGGGTACGAAATCTCCGCCCTGCGTGGCCCATTGAATCGTGTCGAAAAAGCGGAATTTCCAGGTCGCATCACCGGTCTGCGCAGGTGCTCCGGTCCCCAAACCCTCGGAACCGGCTTCGCCCCAATCGGCAAGAACGCGATGCACCGACGCGAGCCTGGTGCCCGACGACGGCGCCGTTGCGTACACCTCCACCTCAAGCTCGACGTTGTCGATTTTGGAGCCGGCTGGAATACCGGCGGTTGGATCGAATTTAAGCAATCCGCGGCGTACCTTGAAACCGGCGGCGGCGGCGGTCTTGCCGATGAAGAAAAGTATGCCCGATCCGTTGCTGGTGGCTGAAGCGTCCTCGTAGAGCGTTGTATCCTTAACGGACGTGAGGACCACCTCGTCGCCTATCGCCGGCAAGACGCCAAAGGACAATAACCCAACCGACAGAATCGCAGCCAAACGCGCGTTTCGCCCACACATAGTTCCCCTCCTGTGTTCATCGCCACGACCCTACGCAGCCAGCGTCCATAATACAGGATTTCGTGTCCGAACGTGATCGAGAATCTCCCCTACCTCGACAAAACCAGCCGAAACCCAAAGTGCAGCCGCAACTATTCCACCAGGATTGACTCAGGCCAGACTTTACACCAACCTCGCCACCGGCCTCTCATTTGTGAACGGCGGAGTCTCTTGAACTGAAAAAAACGCTGGAATCAGGGGCGGTGTTGCCGTTGGCTCAATCTGTTTCTCGGGCAGACCCTTGGCTTGAGAATTCGCGCAGATTACGCAGCGTGATGTCGTCGCGCTGACGCAATTTGTCCAGGAACCACCTTTTGTGGCCAGCTCCGAACGTGATCAGAAACCGTTTGCCCTCCCCCTTGTGGCCGTCGAGCGAGGCGGTGATGAGTGCGTAATGTGCGGCGTTGATGTTGTCCCAGCCGCCCGCCCCGAGCGCATCGTTGAACAGCCGGTTGTACGGCTCAAGCCCGCGGGCTGTGATCTCGTCGTACCGCTCCGTGTGTATTCCCAGTGGGTCTTCGTCGAGACGCTCTTTCCGTAACTGCTCGTCAGCCTGCGATTCTGCGCGATTCATCTCAGCCCAGTCCTCCGGTCGCGTTTCCTTGAACCGGGCGAGCTTCTCCCGGCGATCGTCCGACATCGCTTTCGTCCAGGCTGCACAGGGTACGATTTCAAAATGCATCTCGCGATGCAGGGGAAACATAGCCTCAACGTATTCGGGGAATCGCTTCACACGCGGTTCGTCAATCTTTCCGGTCTCGTCGAATTCGCGAAGAGCTGTCTCCAGGCGGTCCGGCGGAATCTCGCAAAGGATGAAATCGGGATCGACGGCCCGCATGAATGATTTGACCCGCGCGACGCTGTAGAGCTTACTCGTCCGATGGCGACCGTGAATCATGCCCATCACGATCACTTCGTTCTTCGCCCCCGGCGCGCAGCCGGTCGTCAGAAAACAACATCCCGCCGCGATTGTCATGGCGAAAAATATCTGCTGGCATGTCTTGTTGCACGCAACCATTAACTAAAGTTCCTTAAGTGTTTCGCATACGCACCGCTCACCCCGTACGATCTCGCGTCTTCGGTGTGACGTCAAACGGCCGTGGGGACGTAACGCGGCTTTTTCTGCAAAGCAGCTTTACCTCCCCGTCTCAATCCCCAATCGCGGAGCAATGAACGGCGGACTTCAGTCCGCGCGGACGTACCGGCATCCAAGGGCATTTCACGAAAACGAAGTTGCGATATGTTGAGCGAAACCGCTTTATCTGCCAAGCGAGTTCCGAAACCCCGCGAAGTCGATCAGATCAACGTCGAGATCGGAGTCAAAATCAAACGCCTCGCCGCCAACCGTGCATGGCCCGCCGCCAATACCAGTCAGGCACGCTAAGTAGCGTTCGGGAAAGAAGTTATCGTCAAAAGCGGGCGAACGGACTCGAACCGTCAACATTCAGCTTGGAAGGCTGATGCTCTACCAATTGAGCTACGCCCGCAACGCGGTCTTGCACAACTTGACACCGATTCCTTGCGCAACCTAAGGACGCCGGTACAATATGCTGGACCAGTTGCATGAGGGCATTATACCCGGAGAAACCACTTGGCCAAGACGCGGCGAATTCGGTTTCCAAAG
This sequence comes from Phycisphaerae bacterium, assembly GCA_029260215.1. GTDB lineage: Bacteria > Planctomycetota > Phycisphaerae > UBA1845 > UBA1845 > OFTM258. Next base: position 65,884 of record JAJDDQ010000064.1, on the reverse strand, counting down.
CTTCGTTTCACGCAGTTTCGGGCACATGGGCTGGTACGTAGCCTACCGAGAACGTGTACTGGTTCAGGTGATTCCCAATGCCGCCTTTCTGATATGGTCGCGTGAAACATCAAGAATGTGATCAAAAACGCGGAGTCCCTGACTAGCGTCCTGAGCAATCGCCGAGGCCACAGCGCGCTGTTCGGAATCAGGCAGGGTCTCATCGAGAAGCCGGGCTGCACCGGATGCGACGGTCTGCAACTTCGCGCGAATCTCATCACAGGCGGACGGTAGACAATCGGAATTCAACTGATTCACCGTATCCGTCATTGCTTGAACCGAAACGAGGGCGGATTGGGCATCGTCGAGTTCTCTTGTCTTGGTTCGAATCAAGTTCTTCATGGTCTGGACGTCGATCCACTGTTTGACCGAGAGTTTCCATTTCTCCGTGAGCGTCTCTGCCAGCTGGCGCACTTCGATGTTGTCAAACGGTTTCTTGAGAATCAGTAGCCGATCGCTTGATCCGAGTTTCTCGATCACCTCATGCCATGAGTAGTCGGAATAGGCTGTGCATATTACGATTTGCAGAAATGGATCCAGCTCCCAAAGTTTCCCAATCGTCTCAATACCATCCATGCCGGGTGGCATGCGCATATCGATGAAGGCGACAGCATAGAGCCGTTCCTCGCGCAACGACTCGTAAACCATGTCGATCGCCTCCTGTCCCTGATGCGCCGAGTCGATCTCGAAGCCTTCGGTGCATGACGTAACCGCGGTGCCACCAAAGAGGGCAGCCACATCCTCCTCGAGCGCCTCAGCGCTACTCTCGACTGCCAGAACTTTTCGGAAATCGTCGTGAATCGCCTGGTTGTCGTCCACGACCAATATGCGCCTATGGTTCACTGCATTCATATCCATCTTCATAATACTCCTACAAGGGTCGCAGTGTTGTCTTTGCGGTTATTCGATACCGAAGCGGAAACCTTCCGGATCAGTTCACCTCGAACAATGGGTTTCTTGGCGCAATCGTCGCAGCGGCGACGAAACTACCGACGACGATTTTCGGAAAATCCGCGTGGATCGACTCGTTATCATCCACGATGAGAATGCGTCGATTGCGATAAGTCCTGCGCTCGTTCATACAGTTACTTTCGTCTCTGCCTGTTTAAGAGGAAGATCGAGCGTGAAAGTGGCCCCCGTGCCCGGTCCGTCGCTGTGAACGCTCAGGGATCCGCCCATCTTCTTCGCGGCCAATGCTGCACTATGCAGGCCAAAGCCGTGCCCGTTTTCTTTGGTCGTGAATCCATGCGAGAAAATCTTGGCCATGTTTTCGGCGGCGATACCCATCCCATTATCGATGACTTCAATACGCACCATGTCGTCCCCGTGGCTCGCGATGCGCAGCGTCAGGCGCTTGTCCCGGCAGTCGCAATCGCGGACGGCTTGCTTTGCGTTCTGCTCCAGGTTCACCATGATTTGCAGCAGCTTCTGCTTGTCGAGGGTGATTGGAGGCAGTTCCGCGTAATCGCGAACTATGTCGATTCCATGCCGCTCAAACGAAGTCATGTTCACCTTTAGGGCATCATCCACCACTTCCGCGATCGATGCCGTCTCCTCGACGCCGAACGCGCCGGCGTGCGACTGCTGCGCGCTGACGATCTTCTTAATGTGATCGATGTTCTTCGTGAGTTCTTGCAGTTCGCCCATCATGGAGCTTTGCTCCGCGTCCAGATGCTCGGCCAGCTTGTCGAGATAGGCAGGTAGTTTCTTACCTTGCTCGTCTTCGGTGATAAATGCTCCCAGATCGTGTGTATGTTCGCGCATCAATCCGGTGACCTTGGCCAGGCTCGAAACCTTCGACCTGCGCATCTTGTCGGACACAAGAGTCGCCGAGACATTGACGCTGTTGAGCACATTGCCGACGTTGTGAAGGACACCGGTGGCGATCTCCGCCATCCCCGCCTTGCGCGAAGCGTCAACCACTTCCTTGTGCAACTGATCCAGTTGCTGGTCCGCCCACTTACGCTCGGTGATGTCGCGAACCGCAGCGACCATGATCGTTCGCCGCTCAACCGAAGCGGACTGTATCATCACCTCTGCTGGAAAATCCGTCCCGTCCTTCCGGCGATGAACTGTCTCAAGCACACCCACCGACACTTTCTTGGTGATAATCTCGTCGAACTTAGCGGCCAGTCGCTCTCTGGTGAATTCCGGTTTTATGTCGTGGGGGCCCATACTGAGCAACTCATCGTAGGAGTACCCGAGACTCTCGCAGGCGGATTTACTCGCATCCACGAATCGCATCGTTTCCCGGTCGATCAGGAAAACCGCGTCGGCGGACGCGTCAATCGCGAGCCGGAATCGCTTCAGAACAGACTCCGCTTGCTTCCGCTTGGTGATGTCGCGCACGATGCCCGTGAATATGCGGCTGTCACCAATGTGGACTTCACTCGCACACAGGTCCAGCGGGAATGTGGAGCCGTCCTTTCGCTTCCCGATCAATTCGCGATAGCCACCAAGTATCGTTTTAACTCCGGTTTCGCGATAGCGCTGAAGATACATGTCGTGCTCCTCGCGATAGGGAGCAGGCGTCAAGAGGCTAACATTCTTGCCGACCACTTCAGATTCCGAATAACCGAACATCTTCTCCGCCGCAGCGTTGAACGATTCAAGGACTCCTTTCTCGTCGATGGTGATGATCCCGTCCGCGGCCGTATTTACGATCGCCCGCATCCGTTCCTCGCTCTCGTGCAAGGCCTTTTCATTAAATTGCAGCGTTCTCCGCATTTCATTGAAGGCAATCGCAAGCCGTGCAAGTTCCTCCGAATCCAGCAACGCGATGTCCTCGCTCAAACGCCCCGCTGCCAACTGCTGCGTAGCCTGAACCAGAACCGTGATCGGCTGCGTGACGCGCCGGGCGCCACGGACGGACAAGACTGTGGCCGTCACCGCCATCGCTACGAGCATCAGTACCAGCGTTACAGCACCAACATCGCTCGTAGCAACCAATTCCGCGCTGGCACGCTCGACGGAACTGTTGTAAAATACGGTAATCCCTTCAAGGACACGCGTGGCTTCTGCGGCGAGAGGCACCGCCTGCGTGGCCAGCAAATACCTGCCGACGTTCCATTCGCTCTCTGGAATGGCGATCACGGCTTCGCAGAATGCCATATAATGCGGAAACTGGTTTCTAATGTCGGTCAGCAAATCCTGTTGGTGCGGCGCCAAGACATTCGCTTTAGCGGTTATACTGTTTACACCGTCACGCACGATATCCAAGTCATGACGCATTCTCTGCCGCAACGACGTTTCGCCGCTGAACACCAACTCATGCAGCGTTTTCCGGCAAATCGCGAACGAAAACCGTAAGTCCGCTACCCGTCCCAGTATCGATTAGCATTGGGCCCCGAGGACGCCATCCTTTTCCGATTCAAACAACGCGGTTATCGCGGATTCAATGGTACGACCGATGGGTTCAAGGTCTCGGATCAAGATCACGTGCGCGGGCAAATTTCCGGGGGTTTGAGCAACGTCTTCAATCCACCACTGCGTCTCCTTCAGATCCCGCAAGATCTCTCGCAAACGCTGCACCTGTCGCGCGTGCTCTGGGTCCGCTGCCGCACGACTCAACACTTCGAGCACCTCGAGCGATGGCTCAATCTCGTCTGCCCACGCCATAATTCGCTCATCAATGAACGATTTCTCTCCTAGCGCCATCCACCCGCGCAGCCCTGCAAGGGAACGCTGCAGACCGGTCAGTGCCCGCATCGAGTGCCAAGCGAGTGGTTCGTCCTGCTCAGCTATCTGCACGCCCGTCGAGCGCATCGACAACTCAGTGACCAGCGCAGTACCGAGCATGCCCATACCCAGCAAGGCGATCGCCAAGTGAGACCGCAGCAGCTTCGCCCGCAGCCCGTCGCCTCTTATCCACTTCGACTGTTCAGATTGCGGATTACGCACTTGTGGATCACTCATCTGTCAGCACCGACCTCCCCTTTGGATGGGATTTCGCCAGGGGTTGGTTTTGGCTGAGATTCAACCAGTTTGGATTCTCGTTGGCGAATCGATGAAGTTGTTCCAATTGAATCACGAGGATCCCGGCTCGCTCGTACACTTGTGCCACATACTTGTCGCCCGGGGCGTGAACCGGGTGCGGCGGCCTGATGTCCTTGAGCATCGCGTGCAGGTAGGCTGCTTCGGACACGACCAGGGTAGCGATGTCATACAACTCACCTGAACTGTGTATTTCCTTGCCCGATGAAATCGAAGAGAAGCTCATCATCTCAAGCCCTGAATGCGTGGCAATCGCTCGTAGTCGCGTGAAACAATCCAGGAGTCGGTCGTGTACGTCCTGAAGGTCCGCGTCAGGCTCAAATGGAGGCGCTGCCGGTATCCTTTCCGCATCGGGAAAGCGACTGAGCAGACGAGACGCGTAGCTCACGCCTACGGTGATTTGTTGAAACAGCTCACCGAGTGATCGTTCGTGGTCCGGCAAGATGTCTAACTGACGATTGGCATGTACAATGCTGCGGAAGACGTCTGTCGGGCCATGCTCCGCGTCCGGAGTGTGTCGGCGGGCTTGAGTAGTGATTGCGAGTTTCGCCTTTACCAATCGAATGCGTTCCAATGCAGCATCTACGACTGCCCAGACGTGTGAGAGAAGTATCTCGCCATTGGGCGTCTCGGGCAGCGTTCCTCGCGTCCGTACGATATCGAAACACAGACTGTCTGCCTTTCGAAATAGCGTCTGTGCTTGGAAGAAGACCTCGCGCGGCGCTACGCCACTCACGTCGATCCTCGATTGTGTGTGTGTCGGTTTGCCCAAATAGGACCGGATCAACTCTACCTCGCCTCTCAGAAGGGCGACGTGTGCGAATACGTCGGGGGGCGTGATTTCGCCATCCCTCGCTACGATGGACATAGCGCCTGAACGGAGACCGGTCGCCGGACGGTGCGCAACCGCCTCCTCCTGGGCAACCACCACGCTACAGAAGGGCGACATCACAAACGCCAGCGCCAACAACATCACCGACCGCCTGTATTGCCAATGTCGTTGCATTCGCTCACTCCCTTTCCTTGACCGTTTGAAGCGTCTGTCGCGCCCTTGGCTCGATGAATCGCCGCGTCGCAAGCCCTTCGGTGATTCGCACCAATGATCTCGTAATCTGACGCACATCCTTCTTCGCCCGGCTACGCTGTTCCTTCCACAACTCCGATCCGCGAACACGCCCTGCCAGTTCCAGGTTTACATCCAGATCAAGCAACGGCGATCCACAGCGCACGCCGTTTCCTGGACCCGATTCGAGGTCGCTTCCAATTGCCTGCGTTCCGCATGCGAGGCTCGTCACGCGCCCACGTCATCCGCAACGACCGATCGGTGTTAGCGCTTGAAGTGCTGCTATACCCGTCTCAATTGGGTCGGTCATCATAGGTCGACGCTTCATGAATGGAGAGGTGAAGTACGACGATCCACAGTGTATCGGACGGAAAAGACCGAGTGGACCGCGGATTTGTGTCAGCACCGCGCATGCTCTTGATCGCGCGTGAGCGTATTCCCTCACTTGGTGGGACTTGGATTACAGCCACCGATTAACACGGTCATGTCAGTTTCAGATCGCCTTGGCGCGTGCCACTTCTTGTGAAACAGGCCGCTGGGAGTCGCGACCGCGCCTACCCCCGATGCTCGGGCCATCGCACACCCCACTTGACGGGGAATCGTTCACAGATGCCGCCCACCGAATAACTCGTGTCAACGCATTAGCCGCGCGAGGCTGCCAGCCAGCAAGACGCCGTCAGTGCGATGATGACGCCCGCGACGAGGACGTATCCGTATCGAAAGCGATACAGTCTCAAAAGGTGCAGAAGGTAAAGCCACCGCTCCCGCCAGGTCAGTTTGCTCTCGCCGGCTTGACGCTGCTCGAATTGCATGGGCACCTCGACCACATCGCGACAGCGCGATTTGACAATCAGTTCGAGTACGATCTTGTACCCCACCGGACTCAGACGATCAGCCCGCTCCCAAATTTCACGACGCAGCGCGCAGAAACCGCTCATCGGATCACGCAGGGAAACCAGAGGCCTGGCCAGCAATGTGGCTGCGATGCTGTTCAGCCATCGGTACGTGCTCCATCGCCCCGCAATGCGCCCGCCCGAGACGTAACGCGAACCAACGGCTATCTCCGCCTCCCGATTCGCAACGATCCGCACCAATTCCGGCACGAGCGCCGGGGGATGCTGCAAATCGCCGTCCATAACCACGAACACGTCGCCCTTGGCGTGGGCGAATCCGTGCAACACCGCCGACGCCAAACCGCGCTCGGACCGACGCACCAGAATCCGCACCGGATACTCGCCGGCCAATCGTTCAACGACCTTTTCGCTGCCGTCTTGCGAATCGTCGTCGACGAAGATCAACTCAGCTTCGAATTGGCCGTCCAGCGCGTCGAACAACCGTCGCGTGAGAGGCTCGATATTCGGCGCCTCGCGAAAAACCGGAACCACAACGGTAACCATGCTGCCCATCGCAGCGAAACTACACAACCGCCACCCCGCTGTCACGCACAGCGCCCCCACAAACGCCCTCTTGAAGCATGCGAAACGCCGTCGGGTGTCCGAAACGCTTCGTCCGCGCGTATTCGTTGACACTCTCGCACGCGCAGGCTAAAACCCGTTGACGCTGATTTGAACCCGAAACCCAACGCGGCTCATCTATGATAGTTGCCTTTCTCGCGAACATCGGCGGCGGTGCCATCAAAGCAATGGCGGGGTTTGGAAGCTTCTGGCGATTCGTCGGCGCGACCGCAGCCTTCCTGCCATCGTCCGCAGTCCATTGGCGTGACTGGCAGCGGCTTATGCCGCAGTTCCTCCGCGTCGGTGTCCGATCCGTGCCCGTCATGCTCATCACAGGCCTGTTCGTCGGACTCGTCCTCGCTGCTCAGGCGGTCGCACAACTCCGTGCCGCCGGCCTCGAAGAACGCATGGGCGTGCTGGTGAATCTCTCCCTGGTCAGCGAGTTAGGCCCGGTCCTTGCGGGCGTCATGCTTGCCGGTCGCGTGGGCGGAGCGCTCACCGCAGAACTCGGCACGATGAACGTCACCGAACAACTCGACGCACTCCGCGCTATGGGTGCCAACCCGATTCGTTATCTCGTCGTCCCGCGTTTCGTCGCGTGCCTGCTCCTGGCCCCCGTCCTCACGCTCTACTGCGACATTGCGGGCGCATTCGGCGGATGGTTCGTAGCCGTCATCATCGAAGGCGTTCCGTCCGAGCCGTACGCATTCTACACCGCCGACGCCATCGAACGTTGGGACTTGTTCAGCGGGTTGGCCAAGAGCGTCGTTTTCGGCGGATCGATCGCGCTCATATCCTGCTACAAAGGGTTTCACTGCCGCGCAGGCGCTGAGGGCGTCGGACGGGCCTGCACCAGCGCTTTCGTCACCAGCTTCATCGTCGTGCTCATCACGGATTTCTTCATCCTCCGCGCGTTGCAGGATATCTACAAAGCCATGTGGGGATTCAAGCCGCTCCTCTAACACGCCATGCTCAACGTGACGGAGACAAAACCGATCGACCCTGCCGCCGACCGCGCCGTCATCAGGCTTCAGCGCGTTTCCAAACGGTTCGGGTCACTCTGCGTGCTGGACAATGTGGACCTCGAACTGTACGCCGGGCAGACCAACGTCATCATCGGCGAATCCGGTATGGGCAAGAGCGTGCTGCTCAAGCACGTCATAGGCCTGCTCAAACCCGACTCAGGCAGCGTCTTCTACAAAGACCAACGCACCGACACACTTTCCGATCGCAGAATGGCCGACGTACGTCGCGATTTCGGATTCCTGTTTCAACTGAGCGCCTTGTTCGATTCGCTGAGCGTAGCCGCCAACGTCGCCTTCCCCCTCGTCGAGCGCACGTCCAAGCCGCGCAGCGAAATCGACCGCATTGTCCGCGACAAACTCCGCATGGTCGGCCTGACCGGCATTGACAACCAAATGCCCGCCCAACTGTCCGGCGGACAGAAAAAACGCGTCGCACTCGCCCGGGCCATCGCACTCGACCCAGCCGTCATGCTCTACGACGAACCGACCACAGGCCTTGACCCCGTTCGGGCAGACGTTATCAACGAACTCATCATCAAGCTCAAACGTGAGATGAACGTCACCAGCCTCGTCGTCACGCACGACATGGCCAGCGCGTTCAAGATCGCCGACCGCATCATTATGCTGCACGGTGGAAAATTCATTTTCGACGGTACGTGCGAGGAAATCCGCAACAGCGGCGACGAACGCGTGCGACGATTCATCGAAGGACGAGCCGACGAAGAAGACCTGAGAAGCCTGGGAGAACGATAGACATGCACGAGACACGCCGAAACGCCATCGTCGGACTCTTTCTGATCCTCGGGTTGGCCAGCCTCTGCTGGCTTTTGTCGTCATTCGGCGAGCTGCCGGCCTGGCTGGGTCGTGAAGGCTACGAACTGCGCATCGCCATCAAGGAACCGTACGGCATCGGCGAAGGGACAGCCATCTTCCTCAACGGCGTGCAGATTGGAAGGGTCAAGGGCATCGGCTTCAAAGACATCAAACACCCCGACGCTGGCGCACGCATCATCGGGAAAATCGACGCCGAATACGAAATCCCCAGCAGCGCCTGGGCGTTCGTCCAGCCTGCGGGCTTCGGCATCGGTCTGGGGCGTATCGATCTCAAAGTCATCGAAGACCGAGACGCGCCGCCGCTCCCAAGAGGCGAGGAAATCATCGGCACGATGGGCAGCGTTTTCGACAAAATGATCCCGGAGACACTGATCGATTCCGTCGAACGATCCGTCAACCAGTTCGGAAACTTCGTCGAAGCACTGACCCCCGTCGCCAAAGACCTGCACGTCCTCTTCGAACTGCACACAGTCGATCAGGTCGACAACCCCATCGACGAAGCCCGCCGCATCACCGCCAACCTGTCCACCGTCATCGAACGCTTCGACCACGCACTCAAGACATTCAACGACACATTCGGCGATCCGCAGGTCAAAGCCGGCTGGCTCGAAGTCTTCAACAACGTCAAGCAGATGAGCATCGACGGCCGGCAGTCTCTTGAGAATATCAGCAACATCACGGGCGACCTGCGCACCGACCTCAGACGCATCAGCCTCAAGGTCGAATCGGGCGTCGACAATGCCAACATCGCCGTCAATCGCATCGCCGAAGACATCGGACCGGTACTCGAAAACATCTCCCTGCTGACCTCGTCGCTCGCCCGCCTCGCACAGGCCGTCGAGCACGGGGAAGGAACAGCTGGCATGATCTTCCGCGACCCGCGCGCTTACGAATCCTTCGTCCTGTCCATGCAGCGGCTGACCGACATGCTCGAAACCATCCAGCGCCTCTTCGCAAAATTCGAGCGAGACGGCATGATTCGCGTGGGCACCAAAACCCCCGTCGGCACCCTCTCCAAAGACTTCAAAGTCCCAAAGTAGCCATCCGGACCAAAGTCCAGTGTACCGTCGCTCGCCATCCGATCGGAAACAGGCGAACCGAACGGCCAGTCTGAGCGAGACAAATACGAGAGCGCGAAACCCTAAGAAAGAGACGATGGCATGGAAGACGCAAATGATAAATTCCCCGACCTCCTTGGAAAAACGATCATGAATTTGCTGTCGCTCGAAACAGCAATGAAGTTTTTCCTAGCTGGGGCAACCGCAACCCCCAGAAATGATGTTCCGGCCGGTATCGACCCGTTGTTGTTGTCCGTGGGAGATAAAGTTCCTGCAGACGCAGTAACTAACTTTGATTCACTCAGACGAACCATTGTGAAGTATAATAATGCGGTTCCGCGGCGTGAATTCCACGTTGACACGGGTGTCGCCGATCTCCGCGATGCCATTGCTCACGGGCGAATCCTGCTTAAGGATGGAATATTCCCGCCATACATCATCAAGTTCTCCAATGCCGACAAGAACAACAATGTGGAGGTCATGCTCATGCAGCGACTCGATAGTGACTGGCTCCAAGGCCAAGTAACACGCATGCTGAATGAGATCCTTAAAGTCACGAAGGCAATTGAGGCTCGCGGATAACTCGAGACGCATCCACGCATGCCACTGCTCGTCGAGTCTGCGGTCGTGGCGGTTTCCCGATTTGTTTTGCGGTCGATCGATTGGGGGCGAACCACGCACCGAGAGCGTCAAGAGCGATTTCGGTTTTTCGACCGATTCGAGCACGAACGATTTCCGGAAGTCGCGACGCTTGGTTTTCTGTTTCGGATCAGAGTGGGATCAGGTCGGTCTTCCTCCTCACCCCAACAGTGCTCAACGCCATCCGCCATCGCAAGCGGTTGAGGTCATCTCTTCTTCAACGCGCGATGGCTGCGTAACAGATCGACAATACGCTGAAACTGCTCCGGCACGGGCGCTTCGAGTTTCATGGGGGTTTCCTTGATCGGGTGCAGAAACTCGATTTGCATCGCGTGCAAGCACTGAAACTGAATCAGCGGATCGGTCGAACCCGTACCCGCAATATCGTGCTCGCTCACCAGATGCCCGCTGTACATCGTGTCGCCGACCATCGGATGGCCTATGCTGGTCATATGCACGCGAAGTTGGTGCGTTCTGCCGGTCTTGGGGTGCATGCGCACCAGCGTGTAGCCCTCGAATCGTTCCACCACTTCGTAATACGTCACCGCGTTTTTGAAATTGAGCGCCTTTTGCGGCAGGTTTCGATCCGCCACCGTCTGACGCACGCCCATCTCCGGGTGCGCGGCGATCGGCTTGTCGATCACGTCGCCGTCGAGGCTGACTCTCCCTTCGACCACCGCGAGGTATGTCTTGTGAATCGTACGCCGCTCAAATTGCAGGGACAGCCGCCAGTGGGCTTCGTCGCACTTGGCGATCAGCATGACCCCGGTCGTGTTCTTGTCCAGCCGATGCACAATCCCAGGCCTGAACGCATCGCCGCCCTTGCTCAGCGTGTTGGAATAAAACGTCAGCCCGTTGACCAACGTGCCTGTTTGGCCATACCGCGCGGGGTGACAGACGATGCCGGTCTGCTTGTTGACCGCCATCATCTGTGCGTCTTCGTAGACAATGTCGAGTGGAATGTCTTCCGGGACGACATCCGTCGGCGGCGGAGCGGGCAGGATCACCTCGACGACATCACCCTTGTGCGGCTCGTAGCTCGCTTTGGTCGGCAGGCCGTTGACCGTAATACCGCCGTCCTTGATAAGTTTCTGAAGCATAGCCCGCGACATGCGCGGAAACCGGTCACGCAGGAACCGGTCCAGCCGTTTGTCGTGCTGCCGCCGAATGTCCAGCGTGACGACGCGATTTTCCGGTGTATCGTCTTCGTTGTTGTTGTCCGGCGACAAGTCGCCGTGGTCAAAAGGGTCAGCCATCATGCGTTTCTATCCAGTGGTGGTAACACGAGTCTATCGTATTCGCCCACCACGATCGACCCACCGGCAGTTCGTGTGGCACGGGTTAAGAAACGGGTGTCGTGCAGAACACCATCGTCATGACGACGCGGACGCTTTCATTCGTTCCGCCGCTTTGCGTTCAGCGTGGGGCCGACTCTTCCATCGACGGTGAAGCCAAAGGTATTGTTCCGGCGCTGCGCGGACGAATCGCTCGATCGCGGTTGTGTATTCTTGCGTAATCCATTGCATCGGATCGTCTCGATCGCGCCATTCTTCCGGGCGGATGATCCGGTTGATGCCCACTTCGTACTGAAATCGACAGCCTATCCGGCGAGCGTAGCCGACCATAATCGGCACCTCGTGCTGCATGGCTAATAGAGCGATCGACTTATAGGTTGAGGCTTTGATGCCGAAAAAATCGACAAAAACTCCTTTTCGACCCGCGTCCTGATCCGCCACCAGCCCGATGGCACCCCGGTTGTTCAGAATCGTCTCCGTCTCCGCGGTAACGTTCTTCTTGTTCAGAAGCGACAGCCCCTTTCGCGTGCGCTCGCGAACGACGTAGTTGTTGATGTGCGGATTGTCCAGCGGACGCATGATGGCCGTCATGTTGAATCCGATGGCAGCCAGCACGTAGGCAGTCAACTCAAAATTGCCGTAGTGACCGGTCAGCAGCAGCGCCCGCTGGTCGTCCACCAGAGTTTCGACGGCCTCCTCCAGATTGTTGAGTCGCACATACCGAGGCCAATTCCATTCGTCCAGAAGCTGAATCGCGCAGAGAAACTCCACGGCGTACATCGCCCAATGCCGGCAGACTTCCAGCGACATCGCTTCGATGTCAGCGTCCGACATCTCGTCTCCGTACGCCATTTTGAGGTGTTTTTGTGTGCGTTCACGGTGGCGGGGGCTGAACTTCCACCACAGCGTGCCCAGCCATCGCCCGGTGCGCAGATTGACATCGATGGGAAACATTCGCAGCAGAAACGCGACCCAGCGGAGCGCGTAATACTGTAAACGGTCAACGAAAGCGTTGCGGGTCTTCATGCACCGCCATCCTACCGCAGCGAGCCGATGCGCTCCACCGCGACCGAACGATGCGAAAACCAACTGGATCGGATCAAGGTCAAGGCGGGGAGAGGTGCAGCATCGCCGACAGCAGCATGTGGCGAAGCGCGTCCAGCGTGTGCGATTCCAGGAAATCTTCCGTGAAATCCAGATGCGTACGCGACGGAAAGCTCATCAACCGCGACGTGACTTCCTCGCGTGAAAGCGATGCCACCTCGGTAGCGTACAAATGTGCAAAATGACCCTGCGTGTTCATCACGCTCACCCCCAAGTCGGCCCATCCGCCACCCCCACCACCCCGTCTCAAACGCGGAAGTCCAGCAGACGCCCCACAACAAATTCTATGTCACGAGGCTGGTTCGGATCAACGCCGTAATTCTCACGCTCGGGCGGACGCTCCGAAGGCCAGATTCGGTCGATCTGCTCTACATTTTCGAAAAGGTACGGCATGGGCACCGGAACCAGTGTTTCGGTCTCTACCGGCGATGTGCAGGGCCCGCACAGACGCAACAGATGCCGCGTACGCAAACGCTCCGCCAGCAGGGACGCCGTCACGCCCAGCCTGCCCAGCTTGGGATTGCGACGCACCAGAACCACCCGCGCCACCATGAGGCTGCCGCCGAGGATCGGTTGGATTCTACGGATCATGAGGTTCTCCAGGATTCACGCAAACCGACTGAAAGAGCACGTTCCAACTCATCCGACTTGGCACGATCGCGGCCGAGCCGGTAAGTTAGCGGCCCAGCCGAGCGCGATGGTCGCGTAAATCACCGTGGTTTCAGGCTTTCGCGTGTCTGCGGGGATGACGAGGATCGGTGGGCACGCCCGTTCGGTCTGATCCGGATGTGGCAGCCGATCAACACGGTCGCGGTCATACGAGGCGGAAAAAGCACACAAGCGGACGAAATGATTCAGACCGAAAATCTTGATTATAGGCTGCCCGAGGAGCTGATCGCCCAGCACCCGCTCCCAGAGCGCGACGCCTCGCGTCTGCTCGTCGTCGATCGTGCCCGCAACACCCTGACCGATGCCACAATGACCCATCTTCCCGAGTTTTTCGCGCCGCACGATTTGATGGTCCTGAACGATACGCGCGTTGTGCCGGCGCGCATCGTAACCCGTCGCACGACCGGCGGGCGTATCGAAGGGCTGTTTCTTCGCGAAACCGGCGTTGGAATGTGGGAGGTCATGCTTCAGGGAAAGGGACGCATCAAAGTCGGCGAGCGTCTCCATTTCGAGCGAGCACCCGATGCATCGCTCGAACTGCTCCAAAAGGAAGCAGGCGGCCGCTGGCGGGCGAAATTGCACGCGGAGGTTTCGACCGAGGCGTTGCTTGAACGCGCCGGCGATACGCCGCTCCCGCCATACATCCATCGCCAATCGGACGCTCGCGACACGCAAGATTGGGAGCGATATCAAACGCTTTTCGCATCCAGCCCCGGCGCCGTGGCAGCGCCGACAGCCTCACTCCATTTTTCGGAGAAGCTGTTGGCCGACGTGCGGCGACGGGAAATCGAAACCGCATTCGTCACGCTTCACGTCGGGCTGGGTACGTTCGCACCGATCAAAACCGAAGCGCTCAGCGAGCATGTCATGCACGCCGAGTGGTATGATCTGCCCGCACAAACCGCCGCCCGTATCGAATCAACCCGAAAAATCGGTCGCAAAGTCATAGCCGTCGGAACCACCGTCGTACGCGTGCTTGAATCCCGGGCGGCTGAGACAGGGCATCCAAGCCCCGGCGACGGTTGGACGAACATTTTCATCACGCCCGGTTTCACCTTTCGCGCCGTGGACGTCTTGCTCACGAATTTCCATCTTCCCAAGAGCACGCTTCTAGCGTTGGTGATGGCCTTTGCGGGAGAGGACTTGACGCGACGGGCGTACGCTTATGCGATCGAATCGCGATATCGCTTTTTCAGCTACGGAGACGCCATGCTGATCCTGTAGCGTTGTTGCGGATCAATTTCCCCAGCACGTCTTCCGAATGAACTGATAAAGCTCCGCCTCGAAGCGTTCCAGATCGTCGGTGAAGTAGGCCAGGAATACCGATTCGCCGTAGCTTGTTTCCGACGGTTTCTCAGCCGTCACGCGGGCGGCCTGTGCTTCGATACGAATGGTGCCGTTCGCGATATCTTTCAGCATTCGGCGGAATCCGCCCGCGTATTTTCCGCCTTTTCCATGTTGCAGAAACACGACAAGCGACCATGCCTGAGCGTAGTAGGTGGCTGTATTCGTGGACTTGTTCCCTGCGATCACTTTGCCCGCATTGGTGGCGAGCAGATCGCGCAGCGAGATCAAGTCGCCGGCTGAACAGGCAGCACGCAGGTGGTTCGTACGAAACGAGTTTCGCTGCGGCGTGAAATGCGGTACGGATTTGCGAAACTCGACCGATTCGCAATAGGTCGCCAAACCCTCGTTCAACCACGCGGGCAGCGGCTCTGAAAATGCGCCAGCGACATATTGATGCAGGCCTTCATGGGCTAAGACACTCAAAGTAGCCGACCTGCCGATGTTGTACACCACACACGTATTGCCTTCGGAAAAACCGCCAGCAGTGATTCGGCGGTACGTTGCGTACCGGCTCGGAAACCGCTTGCGCACGAATTTTTCCCATTCGAGGCGGTTGCCCAGAATGAATGTCTGCATTCTGCCCGACTCGTTTGAGTCGCCCTGCGGGAGCAGCGACGCAAAAAACAAGTAGCTCGATTCCAGGTATCCCGGGAGGAAATCGACGAACTGCGGATCGTCCATCGTCGTGTAAATGTCAAAATGATCCGTGCGAATGCGCGTGCCCTTCGCCGGCCCATCCTGCCAGTCCGTACGCTCCTGTTGAATCGGACCGGTATTGAACGCGTGATCCGATGTCGATTCGCACCCGCTGCCGAGCAACGCGCATAGAACTGCCGGAACAATGACGTGTTTGCAGGGGCCGATACTCATGGGGCAGGATCCTCTAAGGTTCGCGCGAGTCTAGTCGTACCCATCACACCGGTCAATCAAGCCGTCGCATCGCTTCAGGTTGCCAACGCATCGTGACGGAGACTATGATGAGCTTACGCGGCACGACAATCATGGGTTCAGTCAATCGGAGCAATCAACCGCATGTCAGGCAACAGCACTATTGAAAAACTCGTCATCGTAGGGTCAGGACCAGCCGGCTGGACCGCAGCCATCTACGCAGCCCGGGCGAATCTCAACCCGCTCGTTTTCCCCGGTCGCGGCGAAGGCAAAGACCTCGTCCCAGGCGGGCAGCTCATGCTCACCACCGACGTCGAAAACTACCCCGGCTTTCCAAAGGGTATTATGGGCCCCGAAATGATGCAGCTTTTCTATCAGCAGGCCATGCGCTTCGGCACGCGCGTCGTCACCGACGACGGCGTCAAAACGCTGGACCAACTGAGCAACGACACGCTCTATCAAATTTTCCAAAATGCCCGCGAACTCGACCTCTCCAAGAGACCTTTCAACATTGTCGGCGACGGCGGTTACGAATGTCAGGCCCAGGCGGTCATCATCGCGACCGGCGCGAAGGCCAATTGGCTCAACCTGGAAAACGAGCAGCGTTTGGCACAAACCGGGGGCGGCGTCAGTGCCTGCGCCGTTTGCGACGGCGCTCTGCCCATGTTTCGCGACACGGAATTAGCCGTCGTCGGTGGCGGCGATTCCGCCATCGAGGAAGCCAGCTATCTGACCAAGTTCGCAAGCAAGGTCTACCTCATCCACCGGCGTAACGAGCTGCGCGCCAGCAAAATCATGCAGCAGCGCGCCCTCGACAATCCAAAGCTCGAAGTTCTGTGGAACACGACCGTCATCGATGTGCTCGGTGATGAGAAGATATCGGGCGTTCGGCTGAAGGACACCCAGAACGGGGCGGAACGCGAAATCCCGATCCACGGGCTGTTTCTCGCCATAGGCCACACGCCAATTACCCAGTTTCTCAACGGGCAACTCGACCTCGACAGTGCGGGCTACGTTAAGTTGACCGACCCCGGACGGTCCTTCACCAGCGTCGAAGGCGTCTTCACCGCCGGCGATGTCGCCGACCACGTGTATCGACAAGCCGTCACCGCTGCGGGGATGGGATGCAAAGCCGCCATCGATGCCGAACGCTGGCTTGCGGAAAAAGGCATTGACTGACGGGCGGCGTCGCGTTCTGATTGTCCGGGCGAAGGTTTACCATTCGAAAGGATGCATGTCATGCCGACCGTCAAAGACATTCTCGCACGCAAGACCGGGGAAGTTGCCAACGTACGCGAAGGCGATCTTGTGATCGACGCTGCCAAGCGCATGAACGTCCGCCGCATCGGCGCCTTGGTCGTCACACGCGATCAGAAAGTAGTCGGAATCTTCACCGAGCGAGACATCATGTGTCGCGTGGTGGCCGAGAGTCAGAATCCCCAAACGACTAAAGTTGCCGCCGTCATGACCTCGCCCGTCGCGTGTTGTCACCCTGATTCAACGGTGGCGGAGTGTCGCGGCGTGATGACCGAAAAGCGCATCCGCCATTTGCCCGTGGTCAGCGAGAGCAAGCTGGTCGGCATCGTCTCCATCGGTGACATCGTCGCACTCGAACAGCGCGAGCAACAGCGCACGATAGAGTATCTGCACGAATACCTGGTCGAAGGCACACGCTAACCTTTGTCAGACATTGTTCGATATGAAAAGACGAACAGAGCCGCGCCCGTAAGGAAGCAGTGGACTACGATAACCGTCTATTACGCCTGTTTCCGCACGCACCGTCGTGGTTCGAATTACCCATCAGTTCATGTGTGACACTGCGCAAGTCGTCTCGAAAACGCCCAATCGGGCGCGCCGAGACACAGCCCGTATGCCGCGATTTACTTCGTCCTTCGCCTTCCGTACCGCTACGCCAACCCCGCACCGAAATCATCGTCGTCATCGAAGCCGTGCGACTCGGTCTTCACCGGTTCAGCCGGCGGGGTCTTGACCGGGGGTGCCGGTGGGGCAGCCTCACGCGTACTCTTCCGTTTCACCGGCTCATCGATGCCGATCCCGAAAGCGGTTTCCTCATTGGAGTCTTGAGCCTGGACCGGCGTTGTGACCAACTCGCGCGGCGGCTCCGGTTGCCGCCTGGGCTCGGGTTTCGGCTCCGGTTTGCGATCGGGCTTCGATTCCGCCCTGGGTTCGGGACGCGGTTTTGAATCCCTTGGCTTACGACCTCGTTCCGTTCCGGTGCGATCTCCTCTGGTGTCACGCTGGTCACGGGTGTCGGGTTCCGCAGGTCGCTGTTCCTCGCCAAGGCGCGGCTTCCCCGCGTCGCGATGGTTGGCACCGCGTCGACCACCACCACCCCCGCCGTCCGACCCGCGACGTGCTTCCGCGTCGCGTTTCAGGTCCGCGATCATTTGGCCGTATTCGTCGGAAGACTCGACCGTTTTTTCCTCTGCCTCGGCGTTGTCAAAGTCATCGGACTCTTCGATTTCGTCGGTCTCCTCGAAAGCGTTGGACTTGAAACCGGTGACGCCGTCCAAACTGTCTTCCACCACGTCGAATTCCGAATCCGAATCCGAATCCGAATTCGATTCCGGTTCCGGTTCTTCGAATCGATCCTCGTAGTCTTCATCGAACTGGGGTTTGTAGTCCGGCTTTTCGGAGGCTTGAAGCTCTGCCTGAAACGCCTCCACCACACGCTCTTGCAGCGTCTGGCGACACGGGGAGTTGATCGGGTGGGCGATGTCCGCGTGCAGCTTTCGCCGGCCCGCGTCGTCACGACGCACACGCTCCGGCGGAAGCGATCCGCCGCACTCGTTGCAGTGGCGGGCACGCAGGTGGTTTTTGGAGTTGCATTTCGGGCAGTGGTCGGTCAGCTTGCGCGAAGGCATCGCCACAAAAATACCCGTCGTGCCTTCAATAATCTTGATGTCGCGGACGACGAAGTCCTCGTCGAAAGTGACCGAGCAAAAAGCTTTCAATCGGTCCGTGGGGTTCTGTATCAGCTTGACGCGTACTTCCGAAATATCCATGAGTGTGTGTCCTTAATCCAGTGTCAGTGAATGCGCGAGCGTGGGGACGATGTCCGTCTCAACACGCCTGGTGTCGTCCTTTAGTTTGTCACGAAAATACTCAGCCTCAAGACGGTCGTCGAACAACGCAAAAACCGTCCCACCCGCGCCCGAAATACGCGCAGGCCTCGGCATGTGTGCGCCGACCCTTTCCCATAATTCCCCCGCCCACGGTGCCACACGACAGACAGCCGGTTCCAAATCGTTGCTGCAAAGCTCCGCCAAGGTGTCAGCCAACCGTGCTTCCGTCAAAGCGTTCATGTCCACATCCGCACGCCGGTCCGCGAGTTTCCAGGCTGCGTAGACACACGCTGTCGAAACCGGTCGCTCAGCGTACGCCAGCAGCACGAACCCGCTCCACGACAACGCGATCGGTTCCACGCACTCGCCACGCCCAGACAACCGTACCGCAGGCAGGTGAAAAAACAACGCGACGTCCGAACCGATCTTCGAGCCGATCCGAGCCAGTTCATCCAATGAACAGCCCATCGCGAACAAGTCGTTCATCGCGAGCAGGGCAGCCGCTGCATTGGAACTGCCCCCGCCCAACCCCGCTCCGATCGGAATGCGCTTGTCCAAAGAAATCGACGCGCCCTGCGAATCAGCCAGCGCGCGCCAAGCTTGGACAATCAGGTTGCGTTCGTCGGTCGGCAGGTCATCCACATTACAGGTGAGCGTCAATTCCCGGTCGCCAGTCGCTTCGATGCTCAGCGTGTCGTGCAGATCGATCCCACGCGCGACGGACCGTATTTCGTGAAAACCGTCCTCACGCCGGCGGAGAACCTCGAGGCTCAAGTTGATCTTGGCGGGAGAGTGCAGACAGACTCGTTTACGTGGAATTGCGTTAACCAAATTTGCAGCCTGCCTCGGTGTAGAATGCTCGTAGTCGCGCTGCGATCATTGCGGTCGGGCTGAATCACGAATTCCCCAAGCCCCGACCCCGGCGCGACCAAAATAATATGGGACGGTGTCCCGTTGTCAAGAAAATCGTGACACCGGCAGCCTCTCGCACCGTCCCGCTTTCGGGTCGTTTTTTGGCAACATGAACGTTGCGTCAGATCAACATCTCGCCGCCAATCACGCTAACCGTCAACACCCCCCTGTGATCGTAAGTGCGACTCACCGCGTTACTTGTGAGCAAATCGACCGTCGCACACGCCGCAGGCCTCGTCCTTGCGAACGACCTGATACACAACCGAACCGCGAGGAAGGGGAAACCTATGGAAACAATGCGCATCAGCACCGCAGGTATGAGCAGCACAAGCACCGCCGGCTACGCCACCGCAATCAGCCAACCGCCCGCGCGAGGCTCGGCTGTAGAAGGCATTTCGCAAGCCATGATGCAGGGCGCGTCCGGAATTAGCGATACCGCTATTCAGGTACAGACGCAGGTAGACACTCTGCTGGCTTCGTTCGGGCCTGAGATGGCTGCGGATCAGCAACTGCGCATGATCCTGGCGATGATTATTCTCGAAGCCCTGCTTTCTCGTGGTGAGGACGCATCGCAGTCGCGCGCCGCCGAGCTTGGCGGGCTGGTCGCGGGTCTCAATACAATGGGCAGACAGGGGCAGTTCACGCTCTTTTCCGCCACAAACGTGGTTCAGATTCAGCAGCAATCGACGCTCGTGCAATCCTCCTACGCCGTGCAGACATCCACCGAAGGACAATCCGCCGGCGCGGGCGCATCAGGACAAAACCTCGACGTCAAATCGTAGCCGCCCGACTGCGCTCAATGGCGAAATCGCAGGCCGAAGTTGATGCGCGTGCGCAGCACCGCTTGAAGCGCCCCGGCGATCGTGCGCGTGTCGGCTGAGTCCTTCTTTTTCGTATCGTGTCCGCGTTCGCCGCCCGAGCGCAATATCTTGTCCAGCGCTTCCCCAAACGCGCCCGCCGTCGCAAAGGACAACCCCCGCCGCAAGCGCAGGGCGGCCGCCAGCACTTCGAAAACCTCGTGTCTGAAGTCGCGATCGTGTGTATCCGAAGCGTTCGCAAGAAACGTGCGCTTATTGAGAACAACCAGCCCCTTGCATCGCTCGGGCCGTTCGCCGGAAAATAGTTCATAGGCCACGATGGCGAGGGCGTAGACATCGCTGCGCGGTGTCACCCGCTCATTGTGCCCGGTTTGCTGCTCCGGGCTTGCGTAGGCGCGTGACCCGATGAATCTCTGGCGATCCTTGGACAGCCGCGTGGACTGAAAATCGGGCATCCGCGCAATGCCGAAGTCAAGAACCTTCGGATTCCCGGCTGAATCCACCAGAATGTTGTCCGGCTTGAGATCGCAATGAACAATACCCCGCCGGTGTGCGTGATCGACGGCTTCACACACCGGCAGCAGAAGTTTCAACCGCGACCACGCATCCAGCCCGCGTTCGTTGGCATGCTTGGTCAACGTCTCGCCGTCGATGTATTCGACCACGATGTACGGTCGCGTGTGCGCGGCGCGCGGTGCTTCACGCTCGTCAAGCCACTCGAATTCACCACTGTGAATCATACGGGCGATGCCTGGATGACGCAGTTGCCGGTGAATTTCCATCTCAGCCGCAAATCGCCAGTAATCCTCCTCGGAGAACAGATCGCGCCCGACAACCTTGATCGCCACCGAACAATGCAGCGTCGGATGCACAGCCCGATAAACCATGCCCATTCCGCCTTCGCCCAGCTTCCCCACGACGCGATAGAAACCGATCGAGAACGGCGGCTCAGGCCAATTATCGCCGTCGTCCTGTTCCGAGAGTTTTCCGCCCTCCAGCGCGAGATGCGTGATGCTGCGCAGACCAAGCGTCGTCCCGCCGACCCGCCGGGGTTCAACACCGTCAGCCGATTCGTAGTAGGGAAGCAGTGATTCTATGTCGTGTCGCAGGGCTGTGTTCTGGCCGCAGATGCGATCGATCAGCCCCGCGCGTTCGTCGGGGCTTGCCACCAGAACGCGCTCCAGAACGGCTCCAACATGTTCAAGATGGCTAGTGGACATCGCCCTTTTCACTTTCCAACCAGCGGTTCATCCGCGCCAGTGCGTGGCGGAAATTCTTCTCCACCGTGCTCGCACTGACCCCCAGACACAGCGCCACATCCGCGTATTTCATACCGCCGAACCAATGCAACATGACCACCCGACTGTAACGCTCGCTCTCAGCCGCCAACGCTTCCAGCGCGTCTGCCAGATCAAGCAGGTCAACCGATCGGTCGCACCACTCGACAGGCACGGATTCCAGAGGAACCCGCCGCCGAACCGCAGCCGATCCCGCATCGTCCGTCGGCCCGTCCGCGACGGTCGCGGCGGATCGATTCAGCCCCGGTCCGCCGCGTTTCTGACTGTGACGCTTGCGATGATGATCCACCAGCACCTGCCAGATTTTGCGCGTGGCGATCGCGCGAAAGTGGGCCGAGTCCTTCCAATCCTCGTGGCTGTGTTCAGCCAGGTGAAGGTAGGCTTCGTTCACCAGGTCCGTCGGTTGAAGCGTGAATCCGCAAGGCTGACGATTGAAGTAGAGCTTCGCGATGCGTCGCAGATCACCGTAAACTTCCGCGACCATTTCGTCGGTCACGACTCGCTGCTCGTTGCCGTTTTCGCGCTTGGTAGACATGTTACACACCTCAAGATCGGCAAAGTTTGTCCTGATGGCCTCCGATTCTATCCCCTCCGGTGCGATAAAGCGCCAATTTATCTGTCAATTGTGCGGCCCAACGCCCGTTATTTGACGATCAGGGCACCGGCGATGTACCTCGGGACGGCGAACGGGTGTGATGACCCCGTACGAGCCGCCGACGTCAGCCAGCAAGGAGCTTGAACGATCCGCATCGTTTTCCGCGTGAAAAAGCAGCCCGATCGGGTCTTGCGTGATGTCCGTCTCAAACACGCGGTTGGATCATTTGCCAGAGCGATCTTTTCACACCCCCGACATGACATCATGCGGTTGCCCAACGCCCAACCCCCATTGGTCGGCATCGCCCCGCATACTCCCCGATTGAGCGGTCTCGACCTTGGCGGATGCGTTGTGAACTACCGGTTCAGGCGGCCTGTCAATTGCTCGTGTTCTGGTGCGAAACGCCGGCGGAAGTGAGGCCTGTTCGCGGCTATCGAACACTTGTTACACTGCATGCAGAGGACAAAACTCGTTGAACGTGAACCTTGGCTGTGGTACCCTCAGCCGACCGCCACGAAGAATCCGACGCGTATTCCGGATTCCGTCCGCGCAACGGACCTGTGCGGAGGTCAGCCGTACCACGGAGGTGCCAGCTTCACATGTACCTGAAACGCATATCCATTCAGGGATTCAAGAGTTTTGCCGATCGCGTGGATTTTGAATTCGCCCGCGGCGTGACCTGCATCGTAGGCCCCAACGGCTGCGGCAAGAGCAACGTCATCGATGCGTTCAAATGGGTCTTGGGCGAGCAGTCCGCCAAGTCTCTGCGCGGGCGGCAGATGACCGACATGATCTTCAACGGCTCGACCACGCGCAAGAGCAGCAGCCTCGCACGTGTCGATCTTTTCTTCGACAACGCCGACCACACGTTGCCACTCGACGCCGACGAGGTGTGCATCACACGCAAGTTGTACCGCAGCGGTGAGAGCGAATACCTCGTCAACGAATCCTCTTCGCGTCTCAAGGATATCCGCGAGATGTTCCTCGACACCGGCGTTGGTGCGGACACCTACTCCATTATCGAGCAAGGTCGCGTCGACGGGCTGCTTACCGCCTCCTCGACCGAGCGGCGGGCTATTTTCGAGGAAGCAGCCGGCATCGGTCGATACAAGGCGCGCAAGCGTGAAGCCCAGCGAAAGCTGGATCGCACCGATCAGAACCTTCTGCGCGTCGAGGATATCGTCGAGGAAGTCGAGAAGCGCTTGCGGAGCGTTAAGCTTCAAGCGGGTAAAGCTAGGAACTTCCAGACTTACGAAGCCCGCCTGCGCGAATTGCGTTCGAGCTTTTCGCTGGCGGAATACCATCGGCTGACCTTGGCTATTCAGCAGTCCGAAACCCAGGCGCACGAAGCCGGTGATGAATCGACCTCGCTGCGCACGCACATCAGTCAGGGCGAAGCCGACGCTTCCCGGTTGGTCGAATCGGTCGATCGCATTACCGAGGAACTGTCAACGACGGAGCAGTCGGCGGTGCGCGTCCGGGCTGACATCGCCGCCCACGAGGAGCGCGTCGCGTCAGCCAAACAGCGAATCGAGGAACACTGTGCGTCCCTCTCCCGAGTCGACGAACGAGTGGCCACCCTCGGCGCGCAAAAGACGGAGTACGAAACGCAACTGGCTGCTCTGCACGAACAGGCTGAGGTACTTCAGAAGGAAACGCACGAAGGTGACGCCCGTGCTCGCGATCTGACCGCGCGCGACCAGGAGCTTGATCGCAACGTGACCGAGGTTCGCGCGTTGCTGGACGATGAAAAGGAAGGGCTTGTCGATCTCATGCGCCGCTCGACGCAGTTGCGCAACGAGATCACGCAATTAAACACGCAAAGCGAGAATCTCAAAGCCACACAAACCCGCCTCGACGAGCGCGACGCGATCATTCGTGCCGAACTGGAGGAGCACCTGCGCAGAAAGTCCAAGCTGGATGCGCGGTCCGTCGAGATCGAACGGCTCATCGAAGATGAAACTGGGCGGTTGCAGCAAAAGCGGGCCGAAGCTCAAAACGTCGAAGCAAGGCGGGGCGAGTTGGCTGAGGCGCTCGGAACTGCCAAGGAAGAGCGCAGCGCGGTCGGGTCGAAGTTGCAGGTGTTGGCTGAGCTTGAGCGCAAGATGGAGGGCGTCGGTGCGGGCGTTCGCGCCCTGCTGGAAATGAAGGCAGCCCGACCCGACGATGAAACTCTGTCGTCGATTCACGGAATGGTCAGCGATCTGTTCGAAGCCGACCACCGGCACGCGTCGGTTATTGAAGCTGCCATCGGCGACCTCGACCAATACCTCGTGCTTGCGGACAGTCGCACGTTCCTGGCCCGTCGCGAATTGTTTGAGAATCTGCCCGGCCGCGTGAACGCGATCTGTCTGGATCGTCTTCCGGCTGTCATCAACGAACACGAATTCGGCGATCACCCCGGCTTCGTGTCCGTCGCGTCCGGTCTCGTGCGCTGCCGCGAGGAGTACGGCTATCTGGTTCGAAATCTGCTGGGCCGCACGATTGTTGTGCGGACGTTGGACGATGCGTTGACCATGTCCGCCGCCGAGTCGGGCAGCCGTCGTTTCGTCACGCTCGCCGGCGAGGTTGTCGAGCCGACTGGTTCCGTATCGCTCGGCCCTTCGAGCAGTCGCGCCGGGTTGATCAGTCGCAAGAGCGAGCGTCGCGCGCTCGGTGCAGAGTTGGAAGCAATCGAAGAACGCGCACGTTCGCTGGACGACGAACTGAGTCGTGCGAATGCGGAGGCCTCTCATTTGCGCGACGTGCAGGAGGACTTGCGCACCGCCCTCGCGGAAGCGGGCAACGCGCGCGTCGAAGCCGCCACCGCACTGCAAAGTGTGAACGAATCGGTGTGCCGTTTGACGGACGAGCAGCCGCTCATCGCGGGCGAAGTGGCCATGATCGAGACGCAAATCGAGGAGGCCAACCGCCTCGCCACCGAGCGCGACGCATCCGCCGGCGAGCTTGACGCCAAAAACGAAGAGCGCGAGCAGGCCGTCACCGCCCACAGCGAAAATCTCGCGAAACTAACCGAGGAGCGTGAGCGCGTCCGCTGCGAATTGACCGAATTGCGCGTTACGCTCGGCAAGCTCGGCACCCGGCGTGCATCGTTGGCCGACGGGATGAATCATCTGCGACACGGCATCCTGTCGGCTTCGGAAGCGATCGAAGCCGCCGAGCACGAGCGCGTCGATGGCGGGCGACGTATCGAGGAATCCGAGGAGGCCATCCTGGTCGCGCAGGAGGAATTGGACGAACTCGCCGCCACGTCGGAACGTCTGGAGGCAGCCGTCATTCAGCTACGCCGTCGTCGCGAAATGGTCCGTGTCGAGTCGGAGGAGTTAGCCGCCAAAATGCGGTCGCTGCGTAGCAATCTCGAAGAGGTTGAATCGCAATTGCACAACCTCCAGATGCACGAGCAGGAGTCGCGCGTGCGTCGCGATGAACTGGTCGCACGCATTCGCGAGGAACTGGAAATCGATCTGGCGGACCAGTACGCGGAATACGATCACGCCGAGCAAAATTGGGAGGAAGTTGAGGCTGAGATCGCCGAGCTGCGTGACAGAATCTCACGCCTGGGCAACGTGAACCTGGACGCCATCACCGAACAGACGGAGCTTGAGGAGCGTCAGGGATTTCTCACCACTCAGCGAGACGATCTCGACAACTCGAAGCTCCAGCTTGAGGAGCTGATCGGCCGCTTGGACTTGGAGTGCAAGGAGCGTTTCGAAGCCTCCTTCTGCGTCATCCGGGATAATTTCAAAGACATCTTCCGCAAGCTGTTCGGCGGCGGAAAGGCCGACATCATCCTCGAAAACCCGGACGACGTTCTGGAATCCGGTATCGAAATACTCGCCAAGCCCCCCGGCAAGGATCTTCAGCGCATTTCGCTGATGTCCGGCGGTGAGAAGACCATGACCGCCATCGCGCTGCTCATGGGCATCTTCCGCTCGCGACCGTCCCCGCTCGCCCTGCTGGACGAGGTGGACGCCGCGCTCGACGAAGCCAACAACGAACGCTTCAACCACATCATTCAGGAGTTCCTCGATCAATCGCAGTTCCTGCTCGTCACCCACTCCAAACGCACGATGGCCATCGCGGACCATCTCTACGGAGTGACCATGCAGGAGCCGGGCGTGTCAACGCGCGTGAGTGTGAAGTTCGACGACGATGGCGATCGCACCGCCGTTGCGTAGCGGACTGTCGAAGTCTGACAGATTGTTGTCCAGAAAATCGTTGTCCGGCAGATTGTTGTCTTGAAGATCGTTGCCCAGCAGATTGCTGATGAACATAGGCTGTCGGTGTCGGTGTGGCACCGGTTTTCAACCGGTGCGGTACGCCTGTCTCAAACGCGATTCGCCGGCGCTCGCGTCAACAGCGGCCCATCGCTCCGCTCAGCCGACTGCGTCGTGCGAACCTGCTCGTACAATTCCACAAAGCTCATCCGCGACGGTCGAACTTCGTAGGCATCGGTGGCCGGCCTGTCCGCGTCGATGATGCGAATGTCGTCGTACGGATTGATCGCCAATCGCTGTACCAGCATCGGATGGGCGACATCCGACCGGTAGCAGTGGCCTATAAGCTTCCACGGGGCTTGAACACGCCGAACCATTTCCAGTTCGTGAAGAACACACGGGTGAAACAACGCATCGGGCGAGGGGAGCACGTGAATCGCCAGCGTCTTGTCCTTCCAGCGACGCAGCGTCTCCAGCCACCATGCATCGTCAAACCAGTTCACAAGCTGGCCCACGGGAGTGGTCAGCTCCAAACGCAGTTCATCGGGGAAAGGCCCTTCGACGGGGCCGTGGTCGCCATCACCGTCGGCGGGAACTTCGAGAAGTTGAAAACGCCCCGCCGGACGTCGGCGTGCGACGGCCACCTTACGTTGATCTGCGAGAGTTCGGACCTCCATGTCACCGTCTCCTTGCATCGTATGTCGGTATCCTTCCGACGTTGCGTGGGTATCGACGCGCCCCGCCGTGAAACTTGACGCGAATTGAGCGAAATCCGCCTCAATAGTGCTGGCAGGTGGTTTTTTGTGTACGATGCTTTCTTGCATTTGAAGCCATAACTATATACCACGCAATGGTTTACCGTTGACGCCCTGGCGAAACATGGCGATTGTCACGTGAACGAGACCGGGTCCACATCGATCATGATCGATTGTGCTTTGCACCTCTCAATACCCGCGCCGCGAAGCTCGTCCAGCAGCCGCTTCATCGAGCGGGCGGTGTCGGTGCGCAGGAGAACTTCGTATCGATATCGGCCTCGGACCCGGGCGACGGCGCAGGGTTCCGGACCGAAGGCGTTCGCGTGCGGCAGCTCCAATTTTGCGATGGCTGTTCCGGATCGTTCAACGACGGCGCCGGCTTCGTCGCACGCCCGCATTTCGTTCGCGTCGGCGGTTACGATGCGCGTCATGCGTGAAAAGGGCGGCATGCCTGTGTGTTGTCGGATCGCCAGTTCTTCCTTGGCGAACGCGACATAATCGTGGCGAACGGCGTAACGAAGTGCGGACGCATCCGGCGAGGACGTTTGCACGACCACCAGCCCCGCGTCGCGCGACCGACCGGCTCGCCCTGCGACTTGTGTGACGAGTTGGAACAAGCGCTCGTTAGCGCGAAAATCGGAGGCGACCGCGATCGCGTCAGCCCCGATAACACCCACAAACGAAACGAACGGAAAGTCCAGCCCCTTGGCGATCATCTGCGTCCCGACGATGCAGTCGATCTCGCGCGCTTCAAATCCGGCGATCAGTTTGCGGTAGGTGCTTTCGTTGCGCATCGCGTCGCTGTCCGCTCGGGCGATGCGCGCGTCGGGAAATATCCGGGCCAGCCGCTCTTCAACACGTTGCGTCCCGCCGCCGTGCCCGATCAGGCGACCTCCGCACGACGGGTCCGGACACACACGCGGCACAGCCGTGCGACGACCGCAGTGGTGGCAGACCATTTCGTTGCGTGCGGCGTGCAACACCATCGCCGCGTCACAGTCTGGGCAGTTGATGCGCAGCTTGCAGGACGCACAGCGAAGCCAATTGGCGTACCCCCGGCGGTTCATCAGCAGAACAGCCTGCTCGCCGCGTTCGAGGGATTCACCCAGATGGCGAATCGTTACCTGCGACAGCAGGCGCAAGCCGGTTTTTTCCTGATATTCGTCGTTCATGTCCACCACGACGACCCTCGGCATCGGCAAATTACGCACCCGGTGGGGCAGGTCGATACGCGTGAAATGCGGCAGACTTTTGCAGTTTTGCCACGTCTCGATCGACGGCGTCGCGCTGCCAAGCAGTACGGGGATGTTGAGTTGCTGGCCCCGCTTGATGGCCACGTCGCGCACGTGGAATCGCGGGGCGCGCAGGTTCTTGTAGCTCGTCTCCTGCTCCTCATCCACCACGATCAAGCCGAGATTCGTACAGGGTGCGAACACCGCGCTGCGCGTGCCGATCACGACCCGCTTCTCGCCCGACCGAATTGCGGCCCATGTCAGCGAACGCTCCACGCCGGTCAACCCACTATGCACGACGGCCACCCGGTCGAAACGCGAGGTCAACCGATGCACGAGCTGTGTGGTCAGGGCGATTTCCGGCACCAGCATGATGACTTGCCTGCCCGCCGCCAGTGCGTGACGCATCGCGTGAACGTAGACCTCCGTCTTGCCACTCCCGCTGACGCCGAACAGCAAAGCCACACAAAACGCCCCCGAATCGATCATACTTCGCGTTTTTTCCAACGCAGCCGACTGATCTACATTCAAGTCGAAGTCCGGCTCGTCCCGCGCACGATCGAAAACCGGCGCGGGGCGCGGCTGCCGCGTACGTTCGGAAATGAGCCATCCCTTGAGGATCGCACTGCGCAGCACCGCCCGTGAGACGCCGGACTTTTCCATGATGTGTGTCGATTCGACTGGCTTGCCCAGTTCGGATATCGCCTGCAACAGCACCCGTTGTTTCGGGCCTAGACGTGGGTGCTCCGCCAGGATTTGATCCGCCGGTGCGGACAGACGAACGATCTCGGTCTGCACGTATCCGCTTTGCTTCCGCACTGAATCGGGTACGAGGGACGCCAACGCGCGCCCGAGCGGGCAGGCGTAGTATTCGGCAATCCACCGGCCTAATTCAATAAGGTCTGCGGTGAGGAATGATTGCGAATCGGTAACGTCTTCGATCGGTCGCAGCGTGTTGTCCCACGGACGCATATCGACGGACAGGCAGAATCCGTGGACAGCTCTACCTTTTCGACCGAGCAGAATCGTCACACGCTGGCCGAGTGAAATCCGGTCAGCCAGCTTGTCGGGAATGTAGTAGGAGTACTGTCGATCGAACGGGCCGACGAGCGCAACGGTGGCCACCGGACCGGTGCGCAGATCGCCTTCTTCGGTCCAAAGTCGCCCGGTATTGTCCGACCGCTTCGCCATGAATCACGTTTCGCGGTTGTGCTCGAAGCGCTTGCCCACGCGCAGGCCAGCCTCAAAGAGCACGATCATCGGCAGTGCGAGCAGCAACTGGCTGATGATGTCCGGCGGCGTCAGGATGGCCGACGCGATGACGATACCGAAAATCACGAACCGGCGCGCACGGGCCATGTCTTCAGTCGAAACAAGGCCCGTCGCCGCCAGAAAAACGACCAGCACAGGCAACTCAAACGCAATACCGAACCCCAGCGCCAATGTAAATGCGAACGTGACGAAAAATTGTAGACCGTATTGGCTGCTGACCGAGCGCGCACGATCCAGCCGTTCGAGCGGCACGTACCATATCCCGGCGGGCGTTTGCAAGTTGAGCGATCGCTGAACAATATTGATCCAGAAACTTCCCTCGGCTGCGTCGTCGGGGTTGTGATCCAGAATCGCAACGCGCAGCCCGTTCGGCTCGGTATCGGGCGCTTCCGGTGTTTCAGAATCCCCGACGATCAGACCCACCAGCCCGCGTTTCTCAAAGCTCGGCTGCTCAAACCCCTGGCTGAACGTCACGAAGAAGTTCAGCACGATCGGCAGCACGATGAAGAACATAAACGCCACACCCGTCGCGAACAGCAACACGGACACCGGTGCGAACCTCCGCGCAAAACGCTGCTCCCTCTCATACAGTCCCGAGCCGATGAAACTCCACGCCTGGATCATCACCCACGGCATAGCCAAGATCAGTCCGCTGAAAAATCCGGTTTTCAGATAGAGCAGAAACGGTTCCTGCGGGCTGAGCGCTTGCAGCTCCGCCCGTTCGCCGTGGGCGTGCAGGACGATGATCGCGGGCGCGAGGATGAATTCGAGGATCTTCTTGGCGAAAATCAGCGAGAGAACCGTCGTGACCGCCACACCCAGCAGCGCACGAATCAGACAGGTACGCAACTCTTCCAGATGATCGCCGAACGGCATGCGCGTCTGGTCGAACCAATTGTCATTGTGTTCTTCTTCGGGCATTGGCTAAGCGTCCGCAGTCAGGAATGGAAGGGCCCATGACACTTCCGGCGGGGCGATTGCAGCTTATCAGAACCGCGACAGTATTGGAGCGGCCAAGCCACGAACGCGTTACACGCTTCTTCGCCCGTACCAGCCGCTCCAAGTATCAGATTTCCAGCTCCGCCTAAACTGTCACGAACCCGGAACAGAACGCGCCCCGCGAGACGTTATCCGTGATACAATCACGGTTCAAGCGGAGCATGAGTTTGATTCGATCAACGATGAGTGCATTCTTCACACGCGTCGGTTCAGCCGCACCGGGAACGGTGAGCATTGTCGGTGCAGGCCCGGGCGACGGCGGGCTGATTACGGTCAAAGGCGCGGTTCGCCTCGCGCAGGCTGATGTCGTGCTGCATGGAATGGGGGCTGCCTCACCATATTGGTCCCTGCTGAAATCGGATGTGGAGGAAATCCACGTCGGGCGCAAGCCTGGGGAAAAACGCGTGCGCGCCGACGTGCTCATGCAGATTGTCGTTCCAAGGGCACGCGCCGGGAAACGCATCGTGCATCTCAGGGGCGGAGACCCGCTCATCTTCAACCGCACCGAGGAAGAGTGTGCCGCCCTCACCGAGGCTGGCATCGCGTTTGAACTCGTCCCCGGCATCACCGCAGCCGTTGCAGCCGCAGCCTACGTCGGGATAGCGCCCACCCACCCCGACGCTGGGGCCGACGTGCTGGGATTGACCGTCGGCTGGAACAAAGGCGAAGCCGCCGATCGCGCGCGCGTCGCATCGTGCGGCACACTGGCGATCTATCTGGCTGAACAGCGCCTGACCGACATCTGTGCGGAGTTATTGGACGCCGGAATCGACGGGGCAACCTCCGTATCGATCGTTCACAATGCCACCCGGCCGGGCGAGGGCGTCGTCAGCGGCACGGTGGGTGAGTTGGCCAACGCTTCGGACGATCTGCCGACGCCGTCGATCGTGTTTATCGGTCGTTCAGCATCCCCGAGACCGGAGATGGCCTGGCGGAAACGCTTGCCGCTGCTGGGGCAACGCGTGTTGATAACCCGCCCCCAACGACAAGCCGCCGCCGTGGCAGGTCGGTTGACCGCCCTCGGTGCCGAAGTGCTCGAAGCCCCAACGCTGAACATAGAGCCGGTCGACGATTTCACGCAGGCCAATCGCGCATTAGGTGAATTACCTCATTATGACTGGATCGTTTTCACCAGCGCCAACGGTGTCCGTGCGTTCTTGAAGCGTATGCGGATCTTGGGCATGGACCTGCGTGCATTGGGGCGGGCACGCATCGCAGCCGTCGGCCCAGCCACGGTTGCCGCACTGTCTCGCCGAATGCTCAAAGCCGATCTGTCGCCACCCCAATTCGTCGGAGAATCGCTGGCGGAGTCCATGATTCAAGTCGGCGTGCAGGGGCAACGCATCCTGCTGCCCCGAGCGCAGGAGGCCCGAGCGGAATTGCCCGACCGGCTGAAGGCTGCGGGCGCGTTCTGCGACGACGTGCCTTTTTATCGGGTCACCGGTCCGTCAGAGTTGCCGCCGCACATTGTCGGTCGTTTGAAGGCCCGGTCCATCGATTGGATTCTGTTCACCAGCCCCAGCGCGTTCCGGAACCTGCTGCGAGCGCTCGACGCCGAAACGCGAAGCGCGCTCTCCGAGGTAAAATTCGCCAGCATCGGTCCCGTCACCACTGCCGCCATCGTCGCAGCCGACCACGCCGTGGAACTCGAAGCCGCCGAATCCTCCGCCGAAGGCCTGACGAACGCACTCCTTAAGTGGGTCGCGAATTGACCAACCGGTCGTTTCGGCAAATCCAAACCGATCGGATTCCTGGCACGGTCGGTTTGCAACGCTCTTGCCAACGGGGGTGATTACCCCTAATCCGTCCCATAAGTTCCGCACCCTAAGCGGCTTGGAACTCTTCCCAGTTTACCCATTGACGCCATTTGTGATATCTTCTACCCTCGATTCGTTGAGCATTAGGGGATTCGCTTCTATCGCGATGTCCCCTAAATTGCCCAATCGCCACCATTCATTTGGTTGGTGACGATGCTTTCCGGATTTGGGGAAAGGAAAGTGGCGGCTGGGGAGGCGGTTCCGTTTTCGGAAACGTCGCACCGGCCGTTTTTTTGTCGGATAACGTCGATCCGATCGGGGTTCTCTGAATGGGTAACGCCATTGACCCAGGGGCGAACCGGCCGAGTCAGCTCTTTCCTGTCGCAAATTGGGTTCGGATCGCCTCCCACTTTTTCTGCGTTTCGGGCGATGGCTCACTCTGTCCGAACGTCAGAAACGCCTTGAACGCGCTGTCGCCAGCCTCACTGAAGAACTGTAGCGACAGCGTCGGAGTCCCGGTCATGTGCGACGGCTTCATTACGGCGAAGGCCGATGCGATGGCACCTGAGCGGATGTGCATGTCGATACTGTCCGACTGGATGTTGAAGTACCCGCTCGAAGTGGAAAACCCGCCGAGCGTGCCCGTGCTTTCCATCGTGGCGGCGGCGTTGCTGACGATAATGTGAACATTCTGCATGCCCTCGCACTTGGCCATGATGTCGGCGAAGCGCGACGCATCCAGCTCCGTCGCCCGATTGTCCGGCAGGTACCGCACCACGTTCGCTTCCGGAATGGCCAACTGACGTGCCATTTCCAGCGTCATCGCGCGGGGGTTCTTTTCGAGGTATTCCTGGACGCGCTGTTTCAGGTCCGCTTGTGTCGTTGTCGTCATGATTTCTCCTGTTTTCTCTTGCGGACGTTCCGAATAAGCCGCGTAACCGGTGCCATTGATGTTTCGACGCATTAGGCCGACCGTCTGCCGTCGGCTGAGTCATGTTCGTTTCACCCTGCGCATCGGTCAAATCGTGATCGTCCTCGATTCGTCGTGATCGCCCTGTTTGGCTATCGCATCGACACAACTTCATAAATCGGAAACAATTCGCGACAACAACGTGCAAATGCGGATGAATATCGGATCGGGCAACCGTGAATCAATGTTTGTCAGCGTCCGCCGCAAGAGAGGGACGCCCTCCGCCCCCGGCTGGCGTGGTCCTGATATGACGGAAACGGAGACTCGAATGCTCAAACTTGACGGACTTTGCAAGCGCTTTGGCCGAATCACAGCTGTGGACAACCTGTCACTCACCATCCATCGCGGCGAGGTTTTCGGACTGCTGGGGCCGAACGGTGCGGGCAAGTCGACCACGGTGAACATGGCCGTCGGGCTGTTGGCACCCGACGCGGGCACGGTCGATGTGAACGGCTGTGGCTCGCCGACGCAGACGGACGTTCGCGCGCACATTGGGGTGGCTCCGCAGGCGCTCTCGATTTACGACGAGTTGACCGGCGAGGAGAATGTCACGTTTTTCGGTCGCATGCAGGGGCTGAGAGGGTCGAAGCTGGCTGAACGTGTGCGCTGGTGCCTGGATTTTGTGAGCCTGGCGGATCGCCGTCGCGACCGGGCGAGCATGTACTCCGGTGGGATGAAACGCCGGCTGAATCTCGCGGTGGCTGTCGTACACGATCCACCGCTGCTGTTGCTCGACGAGCCGACCGTCGGCGTCGATCCGCAATCGCGAAACGCGGTGTTCGACAACATCGAAGCCCTTCGGGCGGACGGCAGAACCATCGTCTACACGACGCATTATATGGAAGAGGCTCAGCGGCTTTGCGATCGCGTCGGCATTATCGATCAGGGCAGGCTGATGGCGCTCGATACCGTCGATAACCTCATCACGCAGCACGGCGGCAAGAGCGTTGTGATCGCCGACGTCGCGGGCGAAGAGGTGCGTGTGGAGACGCAAGACCCGCTGGCGGAGTTGGCTAAGTTCCAGAATCGCGGGCAGCTCAACCGCTTCAAAGTCGAGCAGCCCGACCTCGAAAACGTGTTCCTCGAACTCACCGGTCGCAGTCTTCGAGATTGACAGGCGTGATTTAATCGCTCCGCCGTGCCACGTTGCAAGGAAACGAGAAACCATGAACCAAATCATTGCATTAGCTTTGAAAGACCTGAAGCTCCTGCTTCGTGACAAGGCGGGCTTTTTCTTCACGTTCTTTTTTCCGCTCGTTTACGCCGTCTTTTTCGGGTCGATCTTTGCAAGCCAGAGCAAGCCTATCGAAGGCATTCGCGTGGCGGTGGTGGATGAGGATCAGACGCCGAACAGTGTCGCCTTCATCGAGGAACTCGCGGCTGCGCCCGAACTCGACGTGCTGACCACCACGCGCGCAGCCGCCGGCGATCTTGTCCGCACCGGCAAGCGTTCAGCCTTCATCGTCCTGACCCAGAGTTTTGGCGAGGCGCGCGATCGCATGTTCTGGGGCGACCCTGCAACGCTCGAACTCGGCGTCGATCCCTCGCGGGCAGCCGAGGCGGGCATGCTCGAGGGCGTGCTGATGCGCTATGCAATGGAGGGTTTTCAGGATGCATTCGCCAACCCCGATGTGATGCGGGACAAAGCGAAAA
The DNA here is from genome assembly GCA_029260215.1 of Phycisphaerae bacterium. GTDB lineage: Bacteria > Planctomycetota > Phycisphaerae > UBA1845 > UBA1845 > OFTM258. The sequence goes on along the minus strand of JAJDDQ010000064.1, from coordinate 30,912 downwards.
CGGTTCTAAAAGACGTGGCGGACTCCGATTCCATCAACCCCATCGCCCGGGCGGCCATGAACCGATTCTTCGGAGAACTCGATCGTTTCATGGGTGAAGTGCCCAAATTCGACGACCAAAATTCCGCTGGCCAAAGTGAAAACGGCGACGGTTCCGGCGGATGGCAACCGGTCGTGATTCAAAGCGTGGCCGTCGCGCGGGAATACACGGGACCGAAGAGCGCTTACGAAATCTCCTTCCCGCAATCCATGACCTGGGGTGTGCTCGGATGTACCGCCGCCTTTGGAATTTCATTGGTCATCGAGCGCACGCACGGCACACTCGTGCGTCTGCGCACGGCCCCCATTCAGCGTTGGAAGATTCTCGGTGGAAAAGCACTCGCTTGTTTCGTTACCACGCTCGCGACGCTGACCATGCTGATCGTTGTCGGCATCCTCCTTTTCGGCATCAGGCCAAGCTCGTACGCTCTGCTCGCGATGGCGTTCGCGTCGGTCGCAGCCGGGTTTGTCGGCATTATGATGTTCATCTCCGTGCTCGGTCGGACGGAGCAATCCGCCAGCGGCATCGGCTGGGGCGTTCTGACCATGATGGCGATGCTTGGCGGCGGGATGGTGCCGTTGCTGTTCATGCCCGGCTGGATGAAAGTCGCCAGCCACGCCAGCCCGGTCAAATGGGCGATCGTCGCGATGGAGGGCGCGGTGTGGCGGAACTACACGACGACGCAAATGCTCCTGCCTTGCGGTATATTGCTTGCCTTCGGCGTCGTGTTTTTCGTTTTCAGCACTCGCGTGTTTCGTTGGACTGATCATTAAGGTAGTCTCGTCTTCGACCGGGCGAGCCGCGAACTTCAGTTAGCGCGGATACTGAAGGCACGACACCCGAAGACCACACAGAATTCATCGCAGTCGCCACGGATTCAGAAGGAGCATTGCACCATGCGCGTTCTGTGCAAACATTTCAAAGCCACGTTCAAATCCTGGGATCGCCTGTTCATGCAAGCCGCCGATTTTGCCACGACCGTCGGTCCCGACCGATTGATTTCCGTATCGCACTCACACTACCATTCCGAAGGAATCGTGACCGTCTGGTACTGGGGCGAAGCCGCAACCTGCCATCACTGCGATTACGACCTTACAATGAATCGATCCGGCACATGCCCGGAATGTGGCGCGCTTGTTTCCTACGACGCACCGCCCGTGAACGACACGCAAAGCTGACCGCGAACGATTCATTTGCCCCGCCGATCAATCGCCGTTACATACCCGCAGGTCATGAAACTGTTTGTCCGAAACGATCTCGACGGATTTTTCGGGTTGTTCATCGACAACCTTGTGCAGCTCCTGCTCATCGTCGCGCTGTGCTCAGGCCTGTGTGGCATGACCGGCGACGATGCCCGCTTTATTTACGCCTTCATCCTCCCAGGAGCGGCTGTCTCCATATTGTTCGGAAACATTTTCTATGCGTGGCAGGCGCACCGATTGGCCAAACGCGAGCAGCGCGACGACGTTACCGCGCTGCCTTACGGCATCAACACGCCGTCGCTGCTGGTCTACATATTTTTCGTTCTCGCGCCCGTCTACCGGCGTACCGGATCGGCGGAGACAGCCTGGATCATGGGCATATTTGCCTGCGCGGGCAGCGGTTTGATCGAGTTTTTCGGCGAATTTGTCGCTGATTGGGTCCGCCGTCACACGCCGCGTGCCGCGTTGCTCTCCACGCTCGCAGGCATTGCCATCGGTTTCATCGCGATGAAGTTCGCCCTCGAAATCTTCGCCTCGCCGATGGTGGCTATGCTGCCGTTAGCGATCATTTTGCTTACCTACTTCGCCAAAGCGCGCATGCCGTTGGGCCTGCCCGGGGGTTTCGTCGCCGTTGTGGCTGGTACCGCTGTCGCTTGGTGGCTGCCCGAAGCGTGGTTGGCGAAACCGATGGCCATCGACGCAGTCCGCGATGCGTGGGCCGTCCGCGAAATCCGCTGGCCTCAATTCGCGGGCGGAGCGTTGCGCAGCGTTTTCGACCTGCCCGTCGGTGAGTGGATCGGATTCGTTTCCGTGATCGTGCCGATGGGGCTGTTCAACCTCGTCGGCAGCCTCCAGAATATCGAGTCGGCTGAGGCGGGCGGCGATCGTTATGACACACGTTCGTCACTGGCCATGAACGGCCTGGGCACGCTGGCAGCGGCGTGCTTCGGGAGTTGCTTCCCCACGACGATTTACATAGGCCATCCGGGTTGGAAAAGTTTGGGTGCCCGGGCGGGCTACTCTACGCTGAACGGTTTCGTTATCGCCCTCATCTGCCTCACCGGAACCGTTGCATTGATCAACAGTATCGTTCCCCTCGAAGCTGGTATCGCCATCGTTCTGTGGATCGGATTGGTCATTACCGCTCAGGCGTTTCAAGCCACGCCGTCCGAACACGCGCCCGCCGTCGCGATCGGTCTGTTCCCCGCCATCGCTGCCTGGGGCGCGACGGTCATGTGGGGGGCATTTCTCGCCGCACAATTGATACCCGTTCCACCCGGCGTGCCTGTCACCGAGCAATTCCTCGCCCCCGTCGGACCAGCCACCACCATGCAAAGTTTGCTTGAATCCGAACACCGCGACGCGGGCCAACTGTCCACGGTCAACGGTTTCCTCATCCACGGGCTGAACCTGATGGAGCGGGGGTACATCTTCACCTGCATGATTCTGGCGGCTCTTTCCGCGAATCTCATCGACCGGAAATACCGGGCGGCGGCAGTGTGGTCGTGCATCGGAGCATTCTGCGCAGCCATCGGCTTGACGCACGCCTATCAGGTCAGCGGAAACGCGATCGATTTCCTGTTCATCTTCGCCAAGCCATCCGAAGACGCATACGCTTACTGCGCCTGGCCCATCGCCGTCGGCTACCTTCTCGCCGCCGCAGCCATCGTGGCCTGCATCCGCACGCAATCGGAACCGAAACACTGATCATATTCTCAACCATTATTCAGGAGCAACACAGCAATGAAGACCGATCAACTCGTCGAAGCCGTCGACGCCACGCGCGACTGGACGCTTATGCTCATGGCTGACATTGAGGGAGGCGACTGGTTTTTCCAGCCCGCACCCGGCTTGCCGCACATTCTCTGGCTTTGCGGACACATCGGGTTCGCGGAGCATCTGCTGATTCTCACGCGGTGTCTCGGCGGGCCTGCCCCGGAAGATGATTTCGGGCGACATTTCCCGATCGGCGGGCCGGTCCTCAGTGCGGCTGAGCATGATTATCCGTCACCGGATATCGTTTTGAAGAAGATGGCTGACATACACGCCGAGGTGCTCACCGCCGTTGCGGGCATGTCGGAATCTCTGCTGAACGAACCCTGCTACGGAAAAGACGGGGCGATTCACCCGCATTACAAGACCAATCTTGGCGCGGTCATGCACTGCATTCGCCACGAAGGGTTTCACGCGGGGCAGATTGCGACAATCCGGCGATTGCTTGGGAAGGGTTTTCTGCGCTGACTGTTGAGGTCAAACAGCTCCGCAACCGGGGGGGGATGCGCTACGAGTCGTCCGTGTCGTGCGTATCAATGTCAAGCGGAACGTGATGATGCTCAGCCGGGTTGGTATCGCGCAAAAGCCGGACGACGCAAAAAAGGCACAACCCCAACACGAACCCCATGCAGCCCACCATCATGGCGATGCCACCCGTGGTCAGGCCTTCCTGCATGAGAACTGTCGCGATCACGATGACGTCCCCCATTCGCCGGAATCGATACCGCTTTGCTCGATGGATCGCCCGATGCGGTTTCGGTATGCGATATCGCTGACAGCCAAAATCAGGATCAACAGGAGAATCACCGCGACGAACACATAACGCGCCACGTTCGCACCGGCGGCGGCGTCAGCCCGTTTCGCCTCCGCGTCTTGATCCAATACCCGCAGCCAACCCGGCAGACCGTCGAGCGTCTCCGGAATGCCCTTTGCTTGGCCTAGCAAATCCGTGACGCGCGCCGCCAACGCTTCGCCCGCCAGTTCTTCATCGGCGAAATGTTCAGCCACAGCACCGGCATAAACAGTCCGAGCAGCCGCCTGTCCCTTGATCGTCGGGCTCATGCCTTCCAGCCGCGACGGTGCGTTGTAGTAACACCACAGCGACAACACCACGATGAGAAATGTCGGCGTAACAAACCGAATGAAAAAGGGCAGCAGCCTCGGTGTGCGCAACACCGAACCGCGATTCATTTCCTCGACACCGCGTTTCGCTCCGATGATCCAGCCGAAAATAATCACCTGCCCCAGACCAGCCAGGATCATCATAAACTCGCACCAGAAATCGGTGAAATCGAGCGCCTGGAGGTTCTTGCTGAAGTACATGATGACCGCGGCGCCGCCCGTCGTGAAAACGCCCAGAATCGTCACGCTCGTCCGGCGCTTCAGGCCGAATCCGTCTTCAAGAAACGCGATCGCCGGCTGAAGCATGCTGATCGAACTCGTCACGGCAGCCAGGAACAGCAAGCCGAACCACATGCCTCCAAAGAACGAGCCTCCGGGCATGTGGTACATAATCGCCGGCACGGTGAAAAAACCAAGCGCAAAGGTGCTGGCCGGAGTATTCCCAGGTCCGAGAAACAGAAAGGCCGCAGGCACCACGATCATGCCACCGAGAATGACTTCGCAAAACTCGTTCGTGCTCGACGCGCTCAGCGAGGTGAGTACGACATCGTCGTCTTTTCTTAGGTAACTGGAATAGCAAAGGATCAACCCAAACCCAACGCTCAAACTGAAAAAGATTTGGCCCGCAGCGCGAAGCCATACCTCCGGATTGCGCAGCGCTCCCCAATCCGGATTCCACATAAAGCCAAGCCCACTGCCGATCGTCCGCCCGTCGACTTCATTGTCCAACGTCAGCACGCGCACCAGAACGATGACCGCACAAAGTATCAGAAGCGGCATGGCGGCGATGCAGAATTTCTCGATGCCCTTCGTCACGCCGCGGTAGATGATGACGAAGTTGACCAGGAAGCACAGCAGGATCAGCCAAAGCATGGCGTTGCCATACATGCCGCCGTTCTCATTCATCCCGACGGTTTCTTTCGTGAATTTGCTCGAAGCGCCGACGATGCTTGTGCTGGCTTCGTTCGCGGTGGCAAACAGCTCCGCGAACCCGCCGGAGAAAAAGTGGACGGAATAGCGCAGGCAGAGCGCCTCCAGTATGACGTAGTACATGTACACGAGAACCGGAATCGCCAGCGTGAGCGCTCCCGTGAACCGCCCCAGCGCGTTGCGCGACAACGCGTACATGATCCCCGGACCGTTGTTCTGGCCGAAGCGACCGCCCAGTCGGCCTATCGTCCATTCGCACCACGCGATCGGAATCCCCAGAATGACGAAGCTGATGAAATAGGGAACTAGAAATGCGCCGCCGCCGTTGTTGACAGCCGTTCCCGGGAATCGCAAAAAGTTCCCCAGACCAACGGCGGAACCAGCCACAGCAAGAATGACGCCGAACCGCGAGCCCCAGTGTTCGCGCGTCGACGCTTTGTCCAGGGCGGGTGTTTCGGTCATGGCTCATCCCGTACGCGTGCGTTCGTCGCACGTTTGCGCGAAATTCAACTGCTCCGACGCAAAACCATACTCGACCATCAAACGATTATGCAAGAGGAAAGCACGCCGCCGCCAAACAACGCGGCGTGTTGCACTGAAACGATCATGCACTAGAATCCTCCCCCGCGTGTACGGCTACCATTTACCCGTGGATTTCTTATGTTAGCAGAGTTTGATCTCGGCACGATCGCGGCGGGACTATCGAAATTCGTCTGGAGCATGCCGCTCTTCGTCCTGTTGCTCGGCTGCGGGTTGCTCATCTCCATCGCAGCCAAGTTCCCTCAATGGCGCGTGCTGACACACGGGCTTAGCTGCGTTCGCGGCAAGTACGACGACGATTCCGATCCGGGGGCCATCTCGCATTTTCAGGCACTTTGTTCAGCACTGTCCGCCACCATCGGGTTGGGCAACATCGCCGGTGTCGCCGTCGCGATTTCGCTGGGCGGACCGGGCGCGGTGTTCTGGATGTGGGTGGTCGGCCTATTCGGCATGGCACTCAAATTCGCGGAATGCTCGCTGGCGGTCATGTACCGGGACGTACGCGACGTGCCCGATCCCAGTGCGCCTGCACTCATGGAAGCCGACACCGAATCGCGCACACTGGAATACAAGGGTGAAGCGCCACCCGAAGAGGGCGCGATCGAGTCCGCCCGTGGTGAAGTCCGCGGCGGGCCGATGTGGTACATCCAAAAAGCGCTCGTCGATCCGCTCCGGGCCAAGGGCAACGGCGGGTGGGCGTTTTTCAAAATCCTCGCGGTTCTCTTCGCCGTCGCGACGATGCTCAACAGCTTCGGCGGTGGCAATATGTTCCAGGGCTGGAATGTCAGCAACGTCCTGTGGCAGAATTTTCACGTTGACAAGATGCTCTCCGCTTCGGTCGTCTCCGTGCTCGTAGCATTGGTCATCATCGGCGGCATCAAGCGCATTGGCGGTGTCGCCTCGAAGCTTGTGCCCACCATGTGCCTCGTGTACTTCGTCGGCGCGTTGTACATCATCGGCTCGCACGCTTCGGAAATCCCTCATTACCTCACGTTGATCTGCAAGAGCGCTTTCACCTCCACAAACAGCGAGGGCACGTTCGTTGGCGTGGGATTCTGGGTCGCGTTCACCTGGGGGCTTCGCCGTGCGTGTTTCAGCAACGAAGCCGGTGAAGGGTCAGCCGCAATCGCCCACGCAGCCGCCAAGACAGACGAACCCATTCGCGAAGGCATCGTCGCGGGATTGGGGCCTTGCATCGACACGCTGATCATCTGCACCATGAGTGCTCTCGTCCTGCTCATGACAGGCGTTTGGTGTCGGCCAGCCGTTGGGACGGTGTCAGCCGTCGATGGTCAGCACATCGTCATCAACATCGCCCACGATATCGATGAAGAATTCCAGGAGAGCTATCTGTCCGAGATTCAGCAGTCATCAAGACTATCGGTACACATCGCCGCCGAGCCGGGAAAAGAACCGACGGAAATCACGCTTCCGATCACCGGCGACGCAAGCTCGGACCACTGGGCCGGGATCGATTCCATCACGCTCGATGCCACGAAACTCGACGAAGCCGATATTGAAAATCTCGCCAAGATCACCCCGGGCATGCCCGCTCATCTGCCGTTGGATGGCGCGGAGATGATGCGCTTCGCTTTCGACACCGGCTACACCGGTCTGGGCAAATGGGTCATCACCATCGGCGTCTGCCTGTTCGGTTTCAGCACGATGTTGAGCTGGTCCTACTACGGCGAAAAAGCGGCGGAGTACCTTTTCGGACCCGGCGCCATCCTGATCTACAAATTTGTGTTCGTGGTCTTCGTGTTTCTCGGGATGATCCTGAACAAGTTTTCCACCGTCTACGACTTCTCAGACGCCACAACCGGCATGATGGTTCTGTGCAACCTGCCGGCTGTCCTGATTCTGCTGCCCCGGCTTCTGCGGGCAGCCAACGACTACTTCCGCCGCCTCGATTCGGGTGAAATGAAGCAGACACGCTAACAATTGAGTGATCGCCGCCGCAAGCCGTTGGCACCATCAACCAAAGTTGCTACGTTACAAACATGATCAGGCGGAAAATCTCCACAACATTCGTGCTGTCAGCCATTCTTCTCACCGTCGGCTGCCGCGACCGGTTCGAGACTGAGGCATTCAATACCAATCTCGGCGACGGGAGTCGGCCTCTGCTGCCTACCCCGATATCCGACCTGGACGAAAGCGTTCTAAACCAGCGTGCCGACTCAATAGAACCGTTGGCCGACCTCAGCCAGCACGACGAAGACGCAGCCCATGACGACGACCACGGCGGTGACGACCGCGCGGAAATTATCGAACTCGTCGCCTCCATCAACACCGCTATGGGCAAGGGCGATTTCGAAACCGTCGCCGACCACCATGTCGAGCGACAGCGATCGGTACTCCGCGACACCGCCGACCTTCAGCGGCAGGCCCACGAAACGGCGCTGAAGCTGATCGAATCGCTCAAGGCACTCGATCCCCAGCCTGCGTATGTAGCTATGATCGTGCCGGCCCTCGAGATGGGTCTCCACCTCACCATCGCACCGGAGGCCATCACTTTCGAATCCGAAACCAAAGCGTCGGCACCGTCGGCGATGGCCGCCGTCGGTTTCGAAAAAGTCGAAGGCCGCTGGTACATGGCCACGCCGACCGTCTCGGAGACAGCAGAGCAGGAATCGAAAATGATGACGACCGTAATCGATTCCCTGCAAGGCATCAGCGACGTGCTCGCCGACGACTCGATCAACGCAACGGAACGCGACGCCAAAGTGTTCGCCCTGTTTCAGAAATTCGGAGCCGACATGCTCGCCGCCGGCAGCACGAACTAGAACATCGTGACTCGTGGTTTCTCGGGTTTCGCTCTTTCAGAGCCGCGACCGTAAGGGAGCGGACGGCGAGAACCCGCACTGTCAAAATCGACCGCACTCTAACGACGGACGCCGACCCGACACGATTAACCCGTCATGGACGACGCACGCCTCCACGCCCACAGCCTCGCCGAAGCGTTCATGTACCTTGGCGTCACACCCTGCGCCCGATGTCACAAAGGCCCGCTGGCCTGCGATGAAAAAATCTCCGCAGACGACGGCCGCCTGATCACCATGCAAGGCCAATGCGCCCAATGTGCGAACCGTTTTGAATTCATCTTCACGCTGCCCATCAACGACGCCCCGCAGGATCGAGACGATCTCTATCCCGTCCTGAACCCCACCGAAGAGCCATCGCACATACTCGACGTCGGCCAGTGGATCACATTATTCCGAGTCATCCTCGAAGCCGCCGACAAGGAAGAAAAAAAAATCGAAGCCCGTCGCCTGGGTTACGAAGCCGCCCAATGCCTCGACGAAGCGCTCAAATTCTACACCGACAACGAACTGCCGCCCGAATCCGCCGCCTTCACACCCGAATCGCGCGACCGGCTGCGCGACCATCCCGAGCTGTTCGCCCGCGAACGCCTACTCGATTTGCGATCCAAACTCCCCAAGACAACAACAATGCAAAACGCCATCACCCGCGATCAGCGCCCAAAGCCCTGGTGGAAGTTCTGGTGAGCGGCGGCCATCAGGTTTGACGCTGACCGAAGCGGACCGCTAAACTGCCCTTTGTTCCCACGCGGGAAAACACGGCCAACAGCCTGTCGAAGGATATAGGCGCTCGGTGTGCGGATTCGCCCATGCAATTGCTCGAACTCTCGAAATTTCTTGCCGAAAACGGTTTCGCCAACACCATCGACGGCCAAACCGGGGTGGACATTCGCGCTGCCAACACCCTCGAAGACGCCCGCGAAGGCGATATCAGCTTTCTGGCCAACCCGCGTTACACAAACCTTTTGAGCGAAACCAGAGCGTCCGCCGTCATCGTCAAGAACGGTGAGCCGACTCCCAAAGACCTGACCGTCGTTCGATGCGACGACCCTTACGGCGCGATCACCGCCGCAATCATTCGCGTCCACGGCCACCGCAACCATCCCCAATGGGGACGGGATGCCCGTGCGGTCATCGCCGAATCCGCTGAAATCGGGGAAAACGCAAACATAGGCCCCAACGTCACCATCGCCGCGAATGTTACCGCAGGCCGAAACGCTGTTATTTATCCCGGCTGCTACATTGGCGACGACGTGAAGATCGGCGACGACGTCACCCTCTTTCCCAACGTGGTCATCTACGATTCCTGCGTACTAGGCCATCGCGTGACCATTCATTCCGGCAGTGTTATCGGGCACGACGGTTTGGGCTACGCACCCGTCGGTGGAGCGTGGGTCAAGATTCCCCAAGCCGGCCGCGCCGTTCTTGAGGACGATGTCGAAATCGGTGCCGGCTGCGCCATTGATCGCGCCACGCTCGGCGAGACCCGCATAGGCCAGGGCACCAAATTCAGCGACGCGGTCGTCATAGGCCACGGAACCAAGATAGGCCCGCATTGCATGTTCGTCGCTCAGGTCGGCATCGCCGGCTCCACCAAAGTAGGCCACCACGTCACGATGGCTGGCCAGGTCGGCGTGTGCGGGCATCTCACCATCGGTGACAACGTCCGCATCGGTGCCAAGAGCGGCGTACATTCAAACATCGAAAACGACGCGGTTTATCTCGGCAGCCCCGCCATCGATTCCGGAGAATTCAAGCGGCAGGCCTACCTCGTGCGCCGCCTGCCCAAACTCAAACAGCGGCTGCGCGATCTCGAAAAAGAGGTCGCACAGCTGAAAGAAAATCTCGATGACACAGCCGCTGACTGACCCCAACGCGATCGGTGTCATCGCCGGTGCGGGGCGCTTCCCCGAGATGGTGGTCAGCGGTGCCAAACGCGCCGGATGCAGTGTCACCGTCGTCGGCTTGAGAGGCTTGGCGGATGCAGGGCTGAGCGATTGCGCGGACGCTTTCAAATGGTCAGGTCTCGCGCGGCTGGGCCAGTGGATCAGAATCCTCCGTGCGCGCGGCGTACAACGTGTCATCCTGGCTGGCTACGTCCACAAGCAGGTCATGTACGGTCGCTTTCGCCTGCTGAAACTCCTCCCCGATTGGACGAGCATCCGACTGTGGTTCTTTCGTCTGCGTGACAAGCGTAACGATGCGGTGCTCGGGGCTGTTGCCGACGTGTTCGCTGCCAATGGAATCAACATGGAAAGCTGCGTGCAGTATTGTGCCGAAGCGTTGGCGCCCGAAGGTCACATCGCAGGCCCCAATCCCGCCGACGATCTCAATAGAGACATCGAGTTCGGATGGCGTATCGCGAAAGAGTTAGGCCGACTCGACATAGGCCAAGCAGTCGCGGTCAAGGAGACCGAAGTCATCGCCGTCGAAGCCATCGAAGGCACGGACCGCATGATCGAACGCGCGGGGCAACTCTGTAAACGCGGCGGCTGGACGCTCGTCAAAGTGGCCAAGCCCAATCAGGACATGCGTTTCGACGTGCCCACCGTAGGCCCGGACACACTCGCCAACCTGAAACGAAACGGTGCACGGGCGCTCGTGATCGAGGCCCACAAAACGGTCATCATCGACCGCGAAGCGCTCAAAACCGCAGCCCGCAAAGCAAACATCACCATCGTCGCCCGCATCGACACCACACCATGACGCAGTCTCCCAACCCAACGAGCCGCGGACTTCAGTCCGCGCGGACCCAATCCACCAAATTCACCGTTTCCCGGACGCAGGATCGTCGCCCTGAAACCCAACCCCAAACCTGCTACAATACCACTTAGCCGGAAAGCGACTCAATCTCGAGGTTTGGCAATTCGCGCAGATGGCGTCTTATCAGAGCCGTGACCGTAGGGGAGCGGAGGGCAGGAAACGTGTAGATTGCAAAGAGGGTGTGTTCCTCCCAAGAGACAACAATCGCAAGACACGACAGGAGCAAAACAGCACAATGACCGTCATCCGAATCACCCTAATCATACTCACAGCCTTGGCGTCCGCAGCCCACGCGTCCGATCGGCCCGACGCGAGAACGGACTTTCACGGTCATCGCGCGATCGACACGTCCGTTGTTTTGTCACATCCAGATCCCCAACCAACCGAAGGCGGCGACACCTCCGACTGGCGCTCCCTAGGCCCGTTCGGCGGCGACATCGCAGACGTGGCTGTCTCCCCCACGAACCCCATGATCGTCCTCGCAGGCCTCGTGCCGTCGACCGGAATTGGAGGCACGCTCTACCGCTCCATCGACGGCGGCGATACATGGTCCACCGTCGCCGGCTTCGTCAACACCAATGTCCACGACATCGAATTCGCACCCGACGGAATCGTCTACCTCGCCACCGGCAACGGAGTGCGCAAGAGCACCACGAACGGCGCGAGCTGGACGCAACTCAACCTCAGCATCGGCAACTTCCAGATCGTTTTCGAAGTAGCCATCGACCCCGGAAACGCCGACAGAATCTACGCGGGAATCGCCGACGGACTTGGCGGTCAGCCGATCAACCTCATTCGTTCCCTCAACGCGGGCCAAACCTGGTCCAACATCACGCCGCCGCTCGCCGCGCCAATTACATGCCAGACCATCGCGGTCGATCCCGGCGATTCCGACACAATTGTCGCGGGCTTCGGCGGAAGCTTCGGAGGAGGCCAAATCTGGGTCTCCACCGACGACGCGGAAACATGGGTCAACCGCTCCGCCGGTCTGCCCGCCACGCCCGTCAACGATCTGGTTTTCGACAACACCCGCCTGCTCGCCGGCGGCGGCCTGCTGTTCGGCACGCAGAACTTCGGCCTATACGCCACCGACAATCTCGGCGTCGATTGGACTTCGCTCCACAATGCGAGTTGGCCCATGCTCGTCATTAACGATGTGGCACTGTCACCGGACGGCACCACGCTCCACGTCGCCAGCCCGGGCGCGGGCTTGTTCCGATCGACCGACAACGGGAAATCCTGGGAATTCGGCGTCGGAGGCTCCGGCGGTGTCAGCGTAAGCTCCGTCCGCCACGCACCCGGCGAAAACGCACGACTCTTCGCAGGGGCCAGCTCCATCGGCATTTTGAGAAGTGCCAACGGCGGCGATGAATTCACCCAAGCATCCATCGGTATCGGCGCCCTGAACGTCGAGTCCATCGCCGTCAATCCGCTCGACACCCGCGAACTCGCCATCGCGTTCTCCGGCCTGAACGACGGCGGCGTCTTCACATCCACCGACGCGGGCACAAGCTGGACGCGTCAAGCCCTGCCCGGCACGCGCTTCAACTTCGTAACCTTTTCACCGCTCGGAGTCCTGCACACCATCTCCGACGGCCCCACTTCCGTCGCACCCGAAGGCGTCTATCGCCGCGACGCGAACGGTCTCTGGGAAAACGTAGGCCCCGATCAAGGCCCGTTGTTCGAGTCCGAATTGCAGACAATAGAATTCCGCACAGCCGATCCCAACATCATCCTGGCTGGCGGCTCGGATTTCGGCGTCGCCGGAAACGAAGCCACCATCTGGCGATCGCCCGACGCGGGCGAGACGTGGACCAAAGAATATGAAGGCGATATCAATTTCGAGGATGTTACCGACATCAAGTTCGTCCGCGATGCCGTCGAAGCCACCGTCGTCGCCACCTTCGTCGGCTTCGCCGACCCACAGAACGGTGGCGTGTTGCGTTCCACCAACACCGGCTTGACCTGGAACCCCGCCGGCAACAACCTCATCATGGGCACGCAGGCGGAAGCCCTCGCCCGAGTCACCGAAGCCCCAGCCTCCTTCTACCTGGCTGACAGTGGATTCAACGCCGGCGGACTCTTCAAGACCAACAACACAGGCCTGACTTTCCGAGACACCGCGTTCACCGGTCGCATCGCCGACGTTGTCACCGACCCTCAGGACGCCGACACGATCTTCATCCTGCAAAGAGACGCCGTTCGCGTTCAAGCCTCCTTCGACGGCGGCAACACATTCGCACCCTTCAACGCGGGCTTGCAGACTGCCGGCGGCGCTGTCGATCTCGAATTCGCCGCCGGCATGTGTCCCAATCTATACCTCGCAACAACCACCGGAACCTACGTCACCGCATTATCCCCCGCACCAACCGGCGACACAGACACCGACGGCGACGTGGACACTTTCGACTTCTCGGACTTCAACGCATGCATGGAAAACCCCGACAACGAACTCTGCTGTGCATTCGATTTCAACGGAGACAACCAAATAGACTGGTCTGACTTCGGCACGTTCCAGATTCTCTTCACCGGCTCCCTCTGACGAAGCCAAACCGCTCCGACGCACAGCCTTGCGGGTACACTTGGTCTGCCGATACCATACACATGCTCGAGAACTCTAGGAGACGATAGATGTTTCGCGTTCGATGGATTTGGATCATTGCGTTGGCAGTCACCACAGCAGGTTGCGACATCCTGCCCGGCATCACCCCAGACGGTGGCGGTGGCGACGACGGCAGCGGTCAGCCCGTTCCGGGCAACGAAAACGACAACGATAATCAAAATTCCGGCGACGCAGCGAACACGAACGACAACAGTGAGCCGGCCGGCGATGACGGCGACATCCCCGCCGAACCCGAAAACGAACCGCCCAGAGCAGTCGCGAAGCCAGCCGGCGCCGGCGGAATCAGACCCGGCGAACTCCGGCTCGACGGACGGCGCGGCGAATCAGCTTTCCTCGACGCCTCCGAATCGTTCGACCCCGACGGCGAAATCACACTCTACGAATGGCGCATCGACGGGCAGACTGTCGAAGTAGGCCCATCCGCCACAATCGTCAATCCGCAGTACGGCGTTACCCGCGTCACACTCGTCGTCACCGACAACGACGGCGTCAAAGACTTCGACGAGATCAGAATCATCCGCCCCGGCTTCCGCGAAGGGCAATGGCGAGGCCTCACCACGCAAGGCTACGAAGTTGCGTTTGTCGTCGGAGCGGACCAATCACTCAGCGGTGTACGCTTCGGGGCCGAGTTCGCGGGACAAAACATCCTGAACAACACACCGTGTTTCTACGCTCAAGCCAACCTTGAATGCGGAACATGCGACGCTACGATCGATCGATGCCTGCTCGACGCAGCCTGGCAGTCCAGCGGCACTTTCGGCCTGTCCGCCAATTGCGTCGATCGCGGCGATCCGCCCTTTGAATCAGCCGTCGGAACCGCAGCGGCTGTGCCCAACAGCAACTGCGGCGGTTCCGCCGTCGTCGATTGGGAAGCCGTCTGGGTTTCACCCTAACTCAGAAGCGCCACCCAAAGATTCCATGCAAGATTCCGATTCGATCCCCAACGCGCCCGATTGGATACGAATCAATTTCCCGGTCCATTGCAGCCAATGCAGCGAAAGTCTCACCGGCAGAATCGAACCATCCTGCCCGCACTGCGGCCTCGAGTTCGAGTGGCGACACATGCTGCCCATCGACGCCCTGCACTGCCCCAAGTGCGCCTACAACGTCTTCGGCCTCTCGGAACGACGCTGCCCGGAATGCGGCGACACCTTCGATTGGCGAAAGGTTCTCGACGTAGCCCGCGCGCAAACCTCGCGACAGTTTGAACAAAACTGGTGGGGCAACCCGCTGCCTGCGCTGCTGCGAACATGGCGTCTCGCCGCGTTGCAACCGCGAAAGCTGTGGTCGGAATTCGACTTCCACGACAGGCCGCAACTCACGCCGCTGTGCCTGCTCCTCCTGCTCCAGGGATTCCTCTTCGCGAAGTCGTGGGAGTGGTTCGGCCCCCTCGCGGAATTCATTATGAATGGTTTCGAGAGTCAGGTAAGAACACGAACCCGGTTCATTTACCAGTTCCGCTTCAGCCCCGAATTCATGCAATGCATACTCATAGGCTGGTTCGCGACTCTGGTGACGCTGCTGCTTTTCATTCAGACCAATCGCAGGTTCAACCTTAGTTGGCGCAAGATTTTCCGCGCCTACGTCTATTCGACCGCGTTCGCTTCGACGTTGTTTTCCATCTCACTCATCGCCGAAATGATCGCCGACTCGACGATCCTGTTCATGCCCAGCGTCAATCGCATCCCCATGTCCGTTTACAACGGTATCCAGGGTACCATCCTGCTGCTCGCGATTCCGGTAACATTCGCCCACCTCAGCATCGCCTACACAAAATACCTGAAAGTCCCCCACGGATGGGTCACCGCAGCGTTGAGCATCGTCCTCGGCACCACCGTCGCCCTCTCCACGACCGTCGCCCTCTACCTCATGAAAATCGCACCACTGCTGTAGCAACCTGTTGAACGATATGGGCTTTCCGTGTGGCACCGGTTTCCAACCGGTGCAGACGATGGCGCTCTGTTTGGCACCGGTTTTCTGACCGGTGAAGGCATGGGTTGGAAACCCGCGCCACACTTTTTCAACCGCCTGCGAACCGAAACCGCAAGCCCGATTGGCCGATACACACCGTAGATCGCGGCGCCCTGCGTTGTGCCGATCAGCACACGCCGCACAGGCAACCATTATCGGAACCGAACCATCGTGCCGGCACCCGCAACAACATCCGCCAAACCGTTCAACATCGAAGCCGCCGAGCAAGCCGTCGGCGTGCGTCCGGAAACGGCCGTCAACCTCATGCGCATGTCGCACGACGAAGCCACAACAAACGAAGACATGGAAAAGGTCGTCGACGCGGACCCCAGCATGGCTATGCGGACGTTGAAACTCGCGAATTCATCTTTCTACGGAATGGCCAACCGCATCGCACGCATCGATCGGGCGATCACCATGTTGGGGCGCGCCACCATCGCCAAGCTCGCAGCCACCGCCTCGATCGAAAACGCATTCGCCAAAATAAAGATCGACGCTCCGAATCTCACCCCGCAAACGCCCTGGATATTCAGCGCCTCCGTCGCATTCGCCGCCGAGACGATCGTCAACGAGTGTCCGAATCTCGCCTCCGTCGCCCAACGTAAACTCGCAGCCGATTCCTTCGTCGTCGGGTTGATTCACGACATTGGCGTAATCGTGCAAGCCAAGCTCGCCAACAGCGAATTCAGCCAAGCCGTCACCGCTTCGATCAATTCCGGTGTCCCCCTCATTCAGCACGAGCGCCGCCTGATCGGTATCGACCACGCCGAAATCGGCATGCGTTTGGCTGAACGCTGGTCGCTCCCCGAGGAGTTGGCGCAGGGCATCGGATTCCACCACGACCCGCTCGCCGCCGACACCAGACACAAGCACATCGCCTGCATCACCTACGTCACGATGCAACTCGTCCGCAAATCCGGCGTCGCGTCGGTCGACGGTGACACGGACATGCCGCACCTCGAACACGCGCTGGACTTCCTGCGCATCGACCCCAGACGCGTCGACAAACTCACCACCATCATCACCACGAAACTAAAAGACATGCAGTTTTAGAAATTCTCGCCATCTTCCTCCCCTCCTTCAGAAGGAGGGGCCGGGGGAGGTTCTTCTCGCAAAGTAACGCACGATTTCGCGACATCCCCCCACGCACGCCCGTCACCGCAACAGATCCCCCAGCGAATCCACCGGCATCATCGCCGTGCGCCGCGGCTGAACGTCAACGACTTTCCAGCCCGAACCCTCGCGCGAAAACTCCAAATCCCAAACGGACACATGACGCGGCAGCATCAACTCAGGCCCCACAAGCCGGCAGGTCGCCCGAAACGAAACCGTCGCCCGATCTCCGCGCGTCTCGATCTCGAAATCGGACAGCCGCTCCTCCTCCACGTCCCATCGCTTCAACGCGGACCGTACAACATCCAGAAAATCATCGCGATCCAACATGCCGTTGCGCGACGCAGTTTGAAATGAGCGAGAAATGTGTTGGCCGACCTGATCGATCTTGCTGCTTCCGACCGCGACAGCCATCTCCCGACAGACGGCTGCGATCCGCTCCCGATCTGTAACGATCGCCACCGAAAGCAGCAGGAGCAACGGCGACAGCACCACACACGCCCCCGCCAGACGCCCCGTCATCCGCGTCCGCCGGCGCTGCCATATCCAGATGACGACGAAGCAGACAACGACCAGAACCGCCGCCAGCGTAAACCGACTCTCGAGTAACAACCAGCGAAGACTCATACGGTGCACTATTCGATTCGGCCAAAGAGGCAATGTCAGCGAAACGACAACGAGCCGCGGCGGGCGGCATGCCCGCCTCGAAGGTGGGCATGTTGCGCCAGCAGAGTAATCACGACCGCACCGCGCCCAGCCATGCCGCCCTGGTCGCATTCAGCGTCGCGGTTCGGAAAGAGCGAACGACACCTACAGGGCGACGCGTGACTACACATCAGACTTCACGCACGGATTCGATGTAACCAATCAGCTTGTACAGCAATCTAGCCGCCAGAAAATCTGTAACCGCCTGCCCCGGAATGGGCATCACTTCGACACAATCCACGCCGACAATGTTTCGCTCAGCCGCCGCCAGTCGCAGGAGCGTTGCAACTTGATACCAGTCCAGGCCACCCGGCTCGGGCGTGCCCGTTCCCGGCGCGAATGCAGGGTCAAAACCGTCGATATCGATGGTGACATACACGTCGTCGCACAAGTCTTCGATAGCGCGATCGATCCAGTCCTCTTCCGAATGACAGTCGCGCGCGAAGATCGGCTTGATCCCCTGACGCTTCATAAACCGATGCTCTTCAACGGAGTAGGCCCGTATGCCGACACCCACCACATTCGCGCCCAGGTCCATGCATCGCCTCATGACCGAAGCGTGCGAGTAAGGCGTCTGCTCAAATTCAGGACGCATATCCGCATGGGCATCGATCTGAAGCACGGACAGCTTCTTGTGCTTTACCATCGCTGCCCGCACCAGCCCGCTCGTGACACTGTGGTCGCCGCCCAATCCAATGAGTATCTTTCCGTCCCGAAACACACGCTTGGCGCACTGGAAGATATCTTCGTGCATCGCCGCCGGGCCAGCCATATTGGGCGCGACCGCATCGAGCGTGGCGATCCCCGCACTGTGAAACTCCGCCAGCAGTTCCTCGTCAAAAGTCTCGACGTGTTGCGACGCACGAATGATCGCTTCAGGCCCATTGCGCGCACCGGCCTGAAAGCTGGCAGCGCTGTCGTAGGGAACGGGGAGCACAGCGTAGCGCGCGGACTTATAGTCCGAATACTTCGGCTCCAGATCGAGAAAATTGTGATGGATGCGTTGTGCAGTCATTTGTCAGTGCGTGTTCAATGAATATCCACAATGCCTTCGTAATCTTTTTTCAGCACGTCGTTCCCGCGCGCCACATCCTTGAGCGTCGTAACCATCTCGTCCAGGCGGAGGTACAACCGCTTGTGCGTCCGCGGCTTGTTGCGAATCATCGCGTATTGAGCGATCAGCGGAAAGGTCAGCGAGGCACAGGAATAGACGACGACATTGTTCTTGTGGGCGTCCTTGAGTTTGCCCCAGCTTCGCGCTTCCGCGGGCGTCGCACCGCTCAGTCCGCCCCATTGCGGCGAGTCCGTGGTGAGTTGCAGGAAATAATCATGCCCGCCCTTGGATGTGTCATTGAGAATCTGATGAAGCGTCGGTTGCGTTTGAAGGTAGAAATTCTTGGGCGACCCGCCGCCGATTTCGACCACACCGTTCGTCTCCGCGTCGCGCACGATGGCTGCGGTCTCGATGACGTCACAGAGCGGGTTGAGTTGCAGTGGTTTCTTGAACATGTGCGGAATGATAAGCCCCATTCCGATGGATGAATCGCCCGGCGAGGACGTGTAAATCGGCACGTCAAACTTAGCCGCCGTCGCGACGAACGACTTTTCCGGATTCGGCGCGTTGGCTGCCACGCGATCGCCCAGCGCTTTGTGCAGGGTGGCTGTCGAAAACGGTTCCGACTGATCGAAGTCGCGTAGCGCATTGACGACGGCCTTGTCAGTCGCCATCAGCGTTTGGTCGTCCTGAATGAAGACGTCGTAAATGCGCGCGACGCCCAAGTCCGCCAGCTCGTTGTCGTCCACGTGGGGCGACCCCTGAACCATCGGCATGTCGAAGGCGCGATGCAGGTCGTGGTAGATATTGGCACCGGTCGAAATGATGAAATCGACGAAGCCGCGTTCGATCAAGTCCGTGAGCACACCGCTCATGCCGATCGGCGTCATCGCTCCGGCGATCGTCAGCGCGACGGTCGTGTTGTCGTTCAACATGCGACTGTAAAGCTGTGCCCCCTCGGCCATCCTGCGCCCGTTGAAACCGCTTCGGGCGAAGACGTTGTCGATCATGTCCGCCACGTTTTCGTTGCCGCTGAGTTTGAGCGGTTCGATCGTCTGCCCGCTGAGCATTTCGCGTACTTTGGGACAATCGGACGGATTTTGTGCATGCATGGAAAATCTCCGAAGCGTATCCGGGAGTGGGAATCGCCGTGCTGGAAAAACGCCCGAACGAGTGCTTTGTCAACCACCGTTCAACGTGAAGAGACGAACAGAGCCGCGCCCGTAAGGAAGCGGTGGACCACGAAAATCGTCTTTTACCCCATCCCTGCTCTCACCCGTGGCGGTCCAGACTACCCATCGATTCACGCGTGACAGAGCCTAAAAGCAAAAAACAGCCGCAGCCACCACCGTGGTCCACAAACCGTTCTTGTCGCCCTCAGCCGTTTGCACAATCGCGCGCGTGTTGACGATCAAGCCCTTGGCTTTGTACGTCTCACGACGTTCATCGTAGGCCTTTTCCGGGTCCAGGTCGATTCCGTGCGTCGTCGCCAACATGGTGGCAGCCATATCCTCCACGAAATCGCCGCATTTGCGATGCGTCAATCCGAAGCCATGATGCTCCGAAATGTACCCATAATCATCGCTGTTGGCCGGGACAGCCAAGCCCACGCCCGCGCCCGCCAGGCGGTTCGGTTCGTTGGTCCGACACTCCGCGATAACACAGGGTACGACCGCACCAACCACGAGTTTCTTCGCACCAGCCGACCGCGAGATGATCTTGCATCGCGGCGGAAAAATGCTGCTCACGCGGACGAGGTTGTACGGCGCGATGCCCGCGTCGCGTAACGCCTCCTCGAATGATTGCAGGCTGTGCTTGTGCTTGCCCATGCCCTTGGTAAAGAACATGTGCTGCGGCACGAGCTGCCTGAGGTTGGCACGGGAGGGAACGCTATGTCTTGATTCGCTTTTCTTGGCCATTGAAACGGCGAATTATAGGTATCCAGCCAAGATACTCAATATGCATTCCGACTAACTTTGCGAAACCAGACGCTCGATCTCCGGAATAATCGCCGCCAACGCTCTGCCGCGGTGGCTCACACGGTTCTTGACCTCGGGCTTCATCTCAGCCGTGGTCATGTTGTGTTCGGGCACCCAAAAGTGCGGATCGTATCCAAAACCGTTGTCGCCGCGTGGTTCATCAACGATGACTCCCTCAATCACCCCTTCCGCCGTCGCCAGAGTGTGTCGGCCATCGACAAGGGCGACGGCACAGCGAAAACGAGCGGTTCGCTTCTCCGGCGGTGTGTTTTGGAGCAATTGAATCAGCTTGGCATTGTTGGCATCGTCGCTCCGAGGTTCACCCGCGAATCGTGCGGAATACAACCCCGGCTCCCCCCCGAGCGCATCGACTTCCAACCCGCTGTCGTCGGCCAGCGTCCATCGCCCGGTCTCCAGGCTGTAATGAACCCCCTTGGCGACCGCGTTGGCCATGAACGAGTTTCCGGTTTCCTCGGCCTCGGTAGTCTGGGGAAAATCGGCGAGCGAGCGAAACTCTACCGGCAACGATCGCGTCAGGTGTTGCAATTCGCGCAGTTTGCCCAAATTCCGCGTGGCAATCACGATTTCGCGCGGTTTCAACTTCCGAACTCATCTTTTTTGGGAATCGGGACCAGCAAGGACCGGACCGGGGCACGCGCTCCGTCAACATTTACATGCCAAATGCTGCCGTTGGTCAGGTTGTATTGGAATGATTCCTTCTCCTGAAGCTCGTAAACCTCGTGGCTGTAACCGGTTATGCCGTTCACGTCCGTCACAGCCTCAGCCCCGAATGAGCCGACCGTTACGATGCTGAGGGCTTCGCTGTGGTAGTAGTAGGCCTCATACCCCGTATCGCGCAGGGCTGTCGTGAACGCCAGCGCCGCCTCCTTGAAATTGGGCAATTCCGGGGTCGATTCAAACGCGCCGACCTGCAACGAATACACGCCGTCGGCGTTTTCGAGATTCCACGCTTCCCGACCGACGTCCGGCCAGGGGACCGGCACCATGCGGGCACCCAGGAACAACCGCCGGCCACGATCGTCCATCAGCTCCTTAATGTGTTCCAAATCCTCACGCAGTTGCTCGGGAATTTTCCGCTCGCCGCGTGCCCGGTCGATTCGACGATCGTATCGACCGTAATAGATGACCGATCGCTCGTCGTCATGCGTGACCGAGACCCGATCGGCATTCAAGCCGCCAGCGCCACGCAAAGCTTCAGCCACAGCCTCGGCATTCTGCGTGCGTTCCTCACCGTGCAGTTCGAGGCATTCGATGGTCCAGGGTTGGCCGCCTGTCTTGCAGCCGCTGCCGACGCAAAGGAAACAGGCCACGACTGCCGTGGCGAGAATCGCTTTCATTTGTCTTGGGTATCGATCAGCCATCATTTCGGCAGACGCTTGCGGAGCGCCTTGTTTTGTAGTTCGGTCAGTTTGTCAATGCCGTTGGAAGCGAGCTTCAGCATACGATCGAGATCCGCACGGGAAAACGTCGCGTTCTCGCCCGTGCCCTGAACCTCCACGAATTCGCCGCCGGTCATGACAACGTTCAGATCGACATCAGCCGTCGAGTCTTCCGCGTAGTCCAGGTCCAGCAACGCCCTGCCGCCGACTACGCCGACGCTGACGGCTGCCACGGAGCGTGTAATCGGCGATTCCTTGATGATGTTCTCGCGCTTGGCCCAGCGCACCGCGTCACAGAGCGCGACGTACGCGGCGGTTACCGAAGCGGTTCGCGTTCCGCCGTCGGCTTGTAGCACGTCGCAATCGAGCTGGATCGTGTTCTCACCGAGCTTCTCGAAATCAACAACCGCCCGCAGCGATCTGCCTATAAGCCGTTGAATTTCCTGCGTTCTGCCATCGAGACGTTCGCGTGTGCGTCGCTTTCGCGTGGACGTGCTCGACGGGAGCATGTCGTACTCGGCTGTGACCCATCCCGTGCCCTGCCCCTTCTTCCACTTGGGCACGCCTTCCTCGAAGGTGGCGGTACACAGTACGTGCGTATCGCCCCAGCGTACGAGCACAGAACCGGCTGCGAAGCGCGTAAACCCGCGCACCAGTTCCACAGGCCTAAGCTCGTTCGCGCGGCGGTTGTAGGATCGCTGGGAGGTGCGTGGCATGTTTGGTTTTTCCGATTGATTCTTGGTTTGAGCGAAATTCACACAGCGCGTGAACCGTATGGATGCATCATGGGAGTGTCAAGCACTGTCGGACGGTTGGTCCACGTGCGCAGGCCACGAATCTTTCGCCGCTCGCAACGCAAATCGCCGGGCGTGGTCGCCCGTGTGTTCGATCCTTACGTCGAGTCGATTGGTCGGCAGCAGGTCGGCGACGCGTTCCGCCCACTCGATCAGGATCACGCCGCCCGATGCCAACATCTCGTCGAAGCCCGTCGCCGACAATTCGTCAGAACCGCTGAGGCGATAGGCGTCGATGTGGTACACGTTTAAGCGACCGGGGTATTCGTTGATGATGACGAATGTGGGGCTGTTGACCATGACATCGCTCGGCACGTCGAGGCCAACGGCGATGCCCTTCACCAGATGCGTCTTGCCCGCGCCGAGTGGGCCGTTCAACGCGACGCACGCGCCGGCTTGCAGCGATCGCCCGATGCGCCGGCCAAGATCGGCTGTCTCTTCGAGGGAGTTGGTCACGAAGGTGTGCTCGATCATGCGTCGTGCTCGAAGCCTTTGGGTTCCAGAATAACAGTTTCACCGTCCTGTTTGACCAACGTGTACCCGCGCTCGGTAATGACGCCGACCGGAAAGAGCGCCACACCCGGAACGCTCGCGTCCGATTGCGCGCAGGAAATCAACAATTCGAAATCCTCGCCGTCCGAAAGTGCGTGATCGAGCGCGCTGCGACCGTCTCGCTCGGACGCCGTCTTGGCCGCCTCGCTCAAGACACGCTCCAAAAGACGCTCCTCCAACTCTGCTCCGACGCCGGAGGCAATACACATGCGATGCAGGTCCAGCGACAGCCCGTCGCTGATGTCCATCATGGCGTGCAAGTGTTTTCCGAGCGACTCCGCCAGCAGCCGAGCCTCGCGGACGCGGGGGCTGAACGTCATGTGACGACCCTGCAAGCTGCCGCCGAGCGGGCCGGTCACGTAAAGCGTGTCGCCAACGCAAGCCCCGTTTCGACGAACCGGAGCGATGCCCGGAAACGGTCGGCCCAATGCGGTCACGTCGATCGCCAGCGGATGAGGCCAAACCGTCGTGTCACCGCCCATGACGGGGCAGTCGAACGCGTCAGCGGCGCCGCGCAGGCCGAGATAGAGCGCCTTCGCGTCTTCCGTGGTCGCCCCTTTCGGCAAGGCGATGGATGCGGTCAGACCAACCGGCTCGACTGCCATGGCCGCACAGTCGCTGAGGCTGCACGCCGCCGCTTTGCGACCGATCGCGCGGAATCCGTGTCGGGCGGACTCGAAATGAACGCCGTCAAGGAGCATGTCGCTGGAGACCCAGACGGTGTCCGTGCCTAGTCGCACGCCAGCCATATCGTCGCCGACGCCTGCGGTCAAGCTGCCAGCGGACGCTCGCGGCGGTTGCTGCTTGGTCAGCCAATCGATGAAATCAATCTCAACGCTCATCGCGTCTCCCGATCTCGGATGGACGGTCGATCGCGACATCATAGAGCAAGAAGCGTTCGATTGGGATGGCCGCCTCGGTGCCCGTCTTGACCCGAACCGCCTGTCAGATAATGATGTTACGATTCAAGGGGGGCGTAGCTCAGTCGGTAGAGCATCGGCCTTTTAAGCCGCTGGTCACAGGTTCAAGTCCTGTCGCCCCTAGTTGTTGAATCCGCCTGCCGTCAACCGAGTCTCGTTGATCTACGTTGAACGCTCGCAAGGGGTAATGATCGGTGGCGGCACGTCGAGATTCACCTTCTTTCGTGCATTGCGATGAACTGACCAGCCCCCTTGAAGAACTACGTTCCGACAAGGAAAACGCCAAGTTAGACGCCAAGACATCTTGGGCTACATCGTATGTGCCGGTGGCCCGGTGCCGTTCCGGCGATGACCTATCCGGCGTCAAGTCGGGCAACGCCGCCAACGCGTCCGCCTGCTCGCCGATGACGGTGTGGCTATAGCGGTCCATCGTCAGGGTGATCGTCGAATGACGGGCCAGAGCTTGGGCCAACTTCGGATGCACGCCACCACGGGCGAGGCTCGTAATGAATGTATGGCGTAGGGCATGAAAATCGATCACCCGCCCGGCGTTGTCGATAACAGCCAAAAAGTCCGTCCGCCACCGCTCTCGACGTAGGCCTTGGTCTGCCACCGCTCTAATCCATCGAGCCCGAGCACGGCGCAAGTCCAGGCGAAGCATATGCGCAGTCCGGACTGGCATCGTAGCAAACACACGGGCGTTCCGATCCATCGAACCCACTTGACCGCCCCAGAGGCCCAGCATTTGCGCCGTACGGGTTCTCAGCGGCAGTGTGTCGTCTCGGCGATGCTTGGAGCATGTGGCCTTGACCGTTACGGTCGGCGGCGTCGCGTCGAGGTCGAATGATCCCCACGTCAGAGTGCGTAGCTCGTTCGCACGCAGTCCGGTCTCGACATCCAGGTGGTAGAGTATTGCTCGGTCCGCCCCGGTCATCGTCCGCCAAGTCGGAGCGTTTTCCGTACAGGCAATTAGCTGCACGAGTTCGTCGGTTGATAGGGCTCGCCGTTCTCGGCGAATGTCAGCTCGTGAGTTCTGAAGCGACAAGCTAGCCAGCGGATTGTCCACCGCTCGTCGCAGGGTGACCATCCAACGGCAAAACTGCTTGATCCGCCGCAGATAGTGATTGGCGGTTTCGACCGACACACCTTGTCTCCGGAGGTTTGCAAGAAACGCCGACACACGACTCGCGTCCAATTCCGGCCAGTATGCGGCCTTGGTTCCCTTCAAGACGGCCTTGACGCGACTCACGCTCATAGCAACATGTTTCGCTGTTGCGCCCTTGGAGATTAGAGTCGATTCCCAGTCGGCCACATGATCGCGTAGCGGTCGTTTCCGATGTTCAGCGAATCGATCGATCAGACCGGACTTACGTCCCTCCGTCTCACGCTCCATTTGAGCCGCAAGTTGCTGCGTCGCGGCTTTGTCATTGTAGCCAGCCTTGCGACGTACAGTCCCGTCGGCATCGCGGTACTCGACGTACCATTTTCGGGCAGTCTTGGTCACACGTCCGCCGCCGCGCGCCTTCGCCGTATACGTTGGTTTGAAGACCCTGGCCATGATTCTCCTATCCTCCAGATTTGCTTTGCCGCACACGGCGGAATTCGATGCTCAAGCCCAACGCTGTCGCTAGTCGCACCAACGTTGCGATCGTCATGCCGTCCTGTTGTCCGTTGGCGATCCGGTGGACCGCGGCATAACCGAGACCCGCAGACTTGGTGATGTCATACAGGCTGCGCCCGGACCGCTTGATCTCGGCTCGAAGCCGTTCGGCGATTTCTGTGGTCGTTTGCATGATCCCAGTATATCCTATGAATGATATCCTGTCACGTTATTACTCTGCTTTCTCCGTTCGCCTCATTGCGGCCAGCGTTTCGCACAACGCTTCAGCCTCGGCATGCTCACGAGCCTGGCCGCCGTCGTATTCACGAATCGCGGCACGCTCCTCGTACATTTCTCTCCATTCCTCGGGCAGTTTTTCAGGGCACACGTCCGGTTCCAACCGATCCGAATCGGTGAGAGGCAACTGGCCTGCACGGAGCGACCGGAGTCTATCGATCGCTGGAATCACATCGAACTCCTTTGCGCAGAATGCGTAGAATTGAGGCCATCGAGCGCGTTGTGTGTATTCTGCGTATTCTGCGCTAGGAATATCGGATTCACTTCGTACTTGGGGCTCGGCCTTCGACCTGGACCGGGACGGTCATTCTCCACCAAGCGAACGAACGAGTGATCGCACAGGAGCTGAAGAGGAATCTCAAGTTCATCCACGCGGTGGATCATGCCGCGTATCGAGTTGAACGCGTCGCGTTTGCTGAATTGCGTGACCCGCTCATTCCGCAGCCACTTAATTAAGCGCTCCGCCAATCGGACGGCTGGATCGGCTCCCATTTGGTGATACGCTGCCTTGGCGTGCGGCACGCAGTACTCGCCGATTGCGATTGCGCAAAGCATTGTCTCCGCGTCGATGGCCTTGGCGGACGGGCAGAGGGCTGGAATCGCCTGAAGGCCGTGAAAGATGCCGGCAATGCGGCAGACGGCTCCCACGAGTTTTCCACCCCAGTCGCGCATCGCCTCGAATTGACCACCGTCACCGAGATCCCGCTCGACCGATGTGGCAAACCGATCTAACTCGTAGAGCGCGTCCTTGCCGATTTCCAAAATGTGAGACACCTCACGACCCAATTCATTGCGCGCGGGCTCAAGGCGTAGTGCACATTCAAGGACCTCGCGGTAGGCCGAGGCAACTGCTGGTGGGATGGCGGACGAAGCGACCTTCCTGTGCCCGAGCGTCGATACCGGCATTGAGTACAGAAACCTCCCGAGCAGTCCACGCCCACGGAACCCCGGTTTCGCCATCAAGCCGCACAAGACGTCCGGTTGGACGGCCAAGCCCAGGGTCAACGCGGGCTCTTGGACGAATTCCGACGGGCGCGCAACCCTGTCGACTCGGATGTCGTCGCCAGCGTGCGCCTTCAAGTAGACGCCGAGATTGGTGCATCCGTTCTTGCTGTACCGGCCAGCCATGAGGTCAAAAGTATCGCCTTCTGGTGACAGAAGCGCCATGCGCCCGCCGTGGTGCTTGAGCAGCGTTGTCAGTCTTTCCGGCGTCGCGTCGTCTGCTACGTATCGAGGTGGAAACAGCACCTCAAATTGGCGTAGCTCCTCGGTTAGATCGAGCGCGTCTTTCGCTAGCTTCTTGCGTTCCGTTCCCGGCTTCGCCCTAGACGCCTTCTTCTTGGCTTCTTCCAGCCTCTTCTCCAGTATCTCTCGCTCAGTTTGGCGCTCCTCGATGATCGGTGCGAGACGCTCGTTTTCGGAACGCTCGAATTCTTGGAGCGGTTGAGCCACAGTTCGGAATACACCGCTCTTGCGATTGGCCGGCTCCATCGCGACGGATACAAAAATGTTAACCGGCTCGTGGTGATCACCGCGGACGTGGACCTTGACGCGCTTGGCGAGAGCGGCAGCACCAACGGCGAGGATGAGCATGGCGGGCATGTCGATCGGCACTTGATATGACTCTGCGACCGCTGCGCAGAATTCGCGGAATACGCACAATCCCGTTGGAAACGACTCGATCGGGAATTCCGGGAGATTGAAATGCCCTAACGGAACCGGTGGTTCCCAGTCGACGCTGGCTACGCCGGTTCCGGGCTTGATTTCGATCGCCGCGCTTTCAATCGCTGCCACAAGTTTGCGTCCCGCGGCGCGACACGCCGTCTCTTCATGCAGGTCGATGTTCTGGCCGCCAAGCCAGGAACGGACGTCCTTGGCGTTGTCGGGCATCAAAGCCCATCGCAATGCCTTCTTCCACTTCGTGGCAAGGTTTCCTGCAACCGCCTGGGCACCATCCCGTCCAGGCCATGAGCCATCCGGTTTGGGATCGAACTCACCGACAATGATGATCTTGCGGTCTCGCAATAGACGCGCGAGGTGTTCGACTCCGCCTCGATTGTTCGGGCGTCCGACTGCGGCAACCCCAAGCGTCACCGCTGCCGCAACATCGCTCGGCCCTTCGACGATAAAGACGGGGTCGGGCAACTGAGCGAGTTTGCTGGGAACAACGAGCCCGCGCCTCCCATGCTTGATGAAGTTTTTGGAGCCATCGCTCAGGCGCAGCGCAATACCAATGACCCTTCCGTCGCCATCACATTCCGGGAAGGTCCAACACCCACGTGGCGCGTGCCAGCCCACGCTGATTGTCTCCAAAGAGTCCGGCAGCACGCCCAGCGTTCCCGCGAGCGCCAGCAGACGCTCAGGCGTGATCGCTCTGCTGAAGTCGCTTGCTTCATGCACCCAATCCCGCGGTGGTGCATCATGTTGCACCGTTTCTGCTCCTGGCGGCAGGCCGTCGACCGATTGCCGGCACACGACACCTCCGTCATCACAGCGTTTGACCATGCTCCAACCGGGCGGCGGATCGCTTGCGCGCATACAGCGGGCGACACCGTCCTCCGCGCGAGCACACCAGTCATCTTTGCCGCAGATCTCACATGGAGAGCGGCGATTGACAGTATTCCACCCGTTTTTGCTCATCGCCGCGCTCCCGCAGCGTCCATTTCGCCGTCATAGGTTGCCATGTTGCAATCACAGTCCATGAACCGGCGAACGTCGGAGACGCGCCACCTGAGCACTCGACCGAGTCGCAGTGGCTTCGGAAAACGCCCTGCGGACAGCCACTTGTGAATCGACCTTGACGAAACGTGCAGCGTGGTTGCGACCTCTGAAATCGGCATCAAGCGGTCTTCAATCATCAGTGTTCAAACTCCATCTATCGCAAGCCGCACCGCGCGGCGTACACCGGCACCATCACCCCGGGTTGGGAAAGAATAAGTCCTGGGGTTTATTCCTTGGGTTTATTCTTCGGGGATTGCGTGCAAGTTCAGCGGGTAGCGCGGCTTGCGCAGCGATGTTTTTTTGCGAAGGAAAAAAGAATTTGATTGACTACTATTTGAACATCCGCTTTTCATGCCGATCGATCGCACGTCTAAGCTCCTGTTCGGGCACGTCGAGCGCGCGTGCACAGTCGGCGTAGGTCTTGTGCTCACCGGATTTCCACGCTTGGTACCACCTCTTGTCGCGTTTCGGATCGGTGGTCACTGGGCGGCCCTTTTTTCTTCTAGAGGGTCCAATTCGGGCCTCCAACTCCTCTAGTTCGCGGCACAATGCCAGCGTGTCCACCTCGCTCTCCCCGCTCGTTAGGCCGCCATCCCAGTCGCGAAGCGCGTGTTCAACTCCCGTTAGATCCGCATGGGTACAGCAGGGCCTTCCACGGACCTTCAGGTCGTCCCAGAGCTCGAACAGGTGTTCTCGCGCCACGACCAAACGGGAGAACAGTGAACTCGCATCCTCCTGTCCCGTCCGTACAGCGGCGTGATGCAAATGCGCCAGTGCTTCCACTTCCTGAACAGAGGCGGCCATCGTCAGAAATTGCTTCGTTTTCGGCTGTCCATCTTCCGTGACGATCTCGCCAATGATCGATTCCGGACCGAGCATTGTGACGGTGCAATTCTGAATCAGCGGCTTGATGCCAGGCGCGACCTTAATTGGGCACCATGGTGTAGTGGGGTTAGGCTCTGACGTAGGTTTCGTTTTGCCCCGGTGACAGCCCCGGTCGCCTTGCTTGGGTCCGGCTCTTGACGCTTTGCGCATGGCTAGCATCCTTGACGGTCCGCCGACCGAAGCCCAGTTGATGGTGCGAAACGCGCTCGCGCGACATGGACCGGTGACGACCCGCGGTGTACGCGGTCGCTCAATTGTAGCTCAGGATGAACTGCGGCTTAATGTCCAGCATCTTGCCGGCGACGTAAAGTCAATGTTTCTTGTCGCGGTAGGGTCGGCGTCGAGTGGTCTCCGTTAGATACCTCGAGCCTGCGAACCGTCTGGTGCCGCGTAAGGCTCATTCAGAATCCGCGACGCGGCCTTCAGCCTCGCGCTGTTCTGGGGTATGACGGTGTGTTGGGCGCGGCGGTTGGTGCCCCACGATCGACCGATGGAACCCCCGCCTCTCTCAGGCAGCCACTGCCGCTCTTGCTGGCCCACTGGCCTTTTCACCGCCCACAGTCCGCCCGGCCTTCCAGCTGCCCGTCTGCGTCGTGCTCGCAGCCGTTACCGTCCGTGTCGCGCTTCACGTCGCCAATACCGGAATGTGAAGGCGGTAACGACGCGAATGGCGTGAAGCCTGTCATTTGCCCCTGCGCCCGCATCTTCCGCAACATCGCCGTTGTTTGCTTCATGCTCTCCGCGACGGTGCTCCGGATGTCTGCGCTCACTTGTAGGCTCACGTCGACCTCTTTCACGCGCGGCAGCAAAGCTAGGACCGATTCCACAAACCACTTGGGGTCATTCGCCGCGAGCGTTCGGACCATGCCGACGCCGTCCAAATCGTCCCAAAGTTGCTGCAGTTCGCGGCGAATCTTTGAGAGAGGGACCGTGCCCTTTGGCCGACCAGGACCGCCGCGACAACCGCGCTGGGTGTGGCTATTTCCTTCGGCGCTGTGGAATAATTCGCGCCTCACTTTACTTGCGCAGGGCGCGGGGGGCTGTCAGAATTCCGGGCGTGTTACGATCTTTTATTCAATCGGGAGATAGTCATGGACAGGGAAGTTTTGC
>JAJDDQ010000063.1 GCA_029260215.1 Phycisphaerae bacterium | reverse complement strand
CAAAACTTCCCTGTCCATGACTATCTCCCGATTGAATAAAAGATCGTAACACGCCCGGAATTCTGACAGCCCCCCGCGCCCTGCGCAAGTAAAGTGAGGCGCGAATTATTCCACAGCGCCGAAGGAAATAGCCACACCCGTTGTTGATCCAGCGACCGCTAACTCCAGCATTCAAAAGGGGTTTTGTGATTTTCGACGTGACCAAACGAAACCTGCCCACCAAGCACCACTTAAGTGCTTGGTGGGCAGGCTGTTATGCTGGTGCGGTTTGTCAACCGCGGTTTTCGGAGCCAAAAGTGAGAATCAGGGCAGCGGCTGCTTCTTGAACGCCACCTTGCAAGGGTACGACTTCATACCGCTTCGCTTCGTCGCGACCACTCTCAGCGTCCGCGTAAGCGTCGTGTTGGGGAACGAGTACGACACCATCTGATCGTTCCACATCGCGCCCGAGTCGTCGAACAAGCGGCCATCGTCCGATAAATGTATTGATTCAATGCGATGCTTCACGTCGCCGGGTGTGAATTTCAAATCCAGGTTGCTACCGTTCTGAGTGATCTGGCACGTGACGTCCTCGCCCAGCAGCTTGGCGTCAAGCTCCGCCTCTCCCTGCTCCGGCTTGAATGTGATCTCGTCCAGGCTGTCAAACGCCCAGACCGTAAACGATGTCGCCAGATCAAAACTCGTGGCCGACCGGTGAGGCCGTCCAAGTGTGATGGTTATCGAATTCGGTGGCCCGTTGAACGACTGCTCCAGCGAGACGAACGAGTGGCGACCCATAAACCCGGCTTCAACCTTGGTCAGGTCGTTGTTCATGGAGTCCTTGGCCTTGATCGTCTGCGGCTGCTCGATCTTGACCACCGTCTTGCCCGAGGGCGGCGTCAGCCGAAAAGACAGTTCCAGACCCGGCTTGTTGAAATCGAACGACTGGCTATCGGACTTGTGGCCAGCCAGCTTCACCCGGCGAACATCCTGCACTTTTACCAGTTCCGCCTTAACGCCCGACGACTTCTCCGCGTCGCCAGCCGCAGCGCTGACTGTCAGGATCCCTGCAAGCACAATGAGAATCGACACTTGTTTATTCATGAATTTTCCCGCTCCGATGAGTTACCCGGACCACCCAGCCGATTGGGCAGCCATCATTCCATTGGCAGCCTATCGTCGGGGAACGGGCTTGATTTGAACCACTTTCGCAAATCGACGGTTATGAGAAGCGTATTCACACTATGCGGGCGTTACGCACATTTGGGACGTCCCCGGGCAAAATCCTCGCCCGTCCGCTCGGCGACAATTGCGGGCAGTGCTTGTGTTTCCCCTTGAGCATCGTGCCGTGACAACTCCGCTGCGGATATATCGCTTCCCTACTTGCCCTCTACCCTTCCGCCGTGGTTATCGGCGGGCTCTTGAGGCGGCAGTAACGACGCGGGGGGCCGCGCCTCAATTGAACGAATTGCCTGGACGCGACTCTTGGGGATCGCAAGGATAAGGGTGGCTTGTGGGAAGGAGCAGGGGTTATGAAGTTCAATTCAGCGCGCGGTTTGTTGTTGTGTATCGTTCTGTCCGCATCCGTGTCCGTTGCCTGGGCGGGCGAGGGGGCGGGCGCGTTCGACTCAACTTGGATCAGTACCTGCGGGTCGGGGTCGGCCAACGTGTTCGACGGCGGCGGACCGCACGTGTCTGAGTATGCCTGTGGCAGCGGGAGCATCGATCAGGCGTCTGGGTTCATCATTTCGCAGTCTGATTTTACACAACCCGGTTCAGGCGGAGCAGGCGCGATCGCCTCAGGCGGTGTGGATGTCTCTAATTTCATCGACGACCTGCTGGGGATCCGTGTTGACCTGCTGACCGGGTATTTTCCGTCGTTTTCACCCGGTGGGGACAATCCCGGCGGCACGGCGGAGGGGGAGCTTCTCTCCATCATCGAGTTCGAGATGCCCGCCGACACGTTGGAGTGGGAATACCGACTCGATATCGACAACCTGCAACCCAACCCGTTCACCGGTTCGACCAGCATCGTGGTGGAAAACGTCACGCAGTCTCAGACCCTGCTCGAATTGGACTCCGAGACGCCCAATGTAGCCACGATCCTGCGCGGGGCGCAGGGCGACCTGATTCGCATCACATCGCAAATGATGGGCCAAGGCAGCATGGGGCCGGGGTCACAAAAAATATACGCCTCCGAATTTCGAACGCAATTCACAGTCCCCGAGCCGCGTGCGCTCGGGATGTTCATAGCAGGCTTGGCCTGTACTTTCCTACGCCGTCGCCGACGGCTCTCTTGAATCAATAGAAGCGTCGGCGCTTGTGCGCTGCGCGTGATTTCCTTGGCTGTTTGTACAGGAGGTACATACGATGAGGTTCAGTTATTATAGGACCGGGGCGCGGAGTACGCGCGCTCGAATCTGTGGTGTCGCAATCCTTGCGATGTTGCCGGCGTTGACCGCGCAGGGAGCAACCATTTACGTAGACGATGACGGGCCGAACGGAGACGGAACGACATGGTGTACAGCCAAGACCGACCTGCGTGCAGTGTTGGGCAGCGCTTCGTCCGGTGATATCATTCGCGTGGCTCAGGGCGTGTACATTACCGGCACCTGCGCACCCAACTGCACCTCAACCGATCGCGACGCGAGCTTCGTGCTGCACAACAATGTCGAAGTCTACGGCGGTTATGCGGGGTGCGGTGCTCCCGATCCCGACGCGCGTGATTTCGTATTGTACGAGACCACGCTCAGCGGGGATTTGCATGGGGACGACAATCCAGCCTTCGGCGCGGACCACTCGTCGCGCGCGGAGAACAATTATCACGTCGTCGCACCCGACGCTCAGGTTACGTCGGGCACCATTCTCGACGGGGTAACCGTCTACGGCGGCAATGCCGACGGCAACGGCCCGCCCAGAGACATCGCCGGCGGACTTTACCTTGTCAACGACTGCGACCTGACCATCACAAACTGCCTGGTCCGCAGCAACTTCGCCAAGTATGGCGGCGGGATGAACCTCTTTGGTGGCAGCGATCCGACGATTACCGACTGTGTGTTTGAGGACAACATCGCACGGGATTTGGCGTTCTTCTCGGGCCGTGGTGGGGCCATCGACATCGATTCCGGCATGCCGGTTCTCACCCGATGCAGGTTTCGGAACAATCAGGCCGGCCAGTCGGGCGGGGCCATCAACTACAAGAGCAATCAGGCGGCCGGGACGATGACCGAGTGTATCTTCGTGGAAAATGTCGCCGGCGAAACCGGGATAGTTGGGGCCGGCGGCGCGATAGCCTTCGCCACGGGGGTTGCCAACCTGGTCGACTGTGACTTCAGGCGGAACTAGGCCACCGTCGGCGGTGCGGTCTATTTACCCGGTTCCACTGCGACGTTTACGCTCTGCGAGTTCATCGAGAACAAAGCCCTCGATGAGGGCACGACGGACGGCGACGGCGGGGCGGTCTGGGCGCACATTAAGGGGTTCGTCCCCGGTCCGGCAAATGATATCCAATTCATCAACACACTGTTTCTGCGCAACCAAGCCGACAACAATGGCGGCGGCGTATACCTGTCCGACGAAGGGCAGACCGGCTTGATTCCGGAATTCATCGCGTGCTCGCTGGTCGAGAATGAGGCTGGTTCAAACGGCGGCGGTGGTATTTACTTCGAAGACTGCGGCGTGAAGGTGGTCAGTTCGATCGTATGGGACAACAAAGCCGGCGTGCAAACGAACTACGCCGCTCAGATACGCGACGCCGGGTCGGGCAGTGCGAATGTGGATTACAGTTGTGTCAAGAACATTCCCAACCCCGGTACGGACGGGAACATCGACGACGACCCTG
Organism: Phycisphaerae bacterium; assembly: GCA_029260215.1. GTDB lineage: Bacteria > Planctomycetota > Phycisphaerae > UBA1845 > UBA1845 > OFTM258. Next base: position 43,754 of record JAJDDQ010000063.1, on the reverse strand, counting down.
ACTTTCTCGACCCGACCGGAGCGGACGCAGACACGCTGAATGACTTCTGGCTGAAAAAGGATTCGCCGTGTATCGACGCGTCCGACTCGACCGATCTGCCGTCGGGTGTGACGGACGATTTGGCTGAGAGTACGCGTCGTATCGACGATCCGTGTACCACGGACACGGGCACCGGCACGCCGACCTATGTGGACATGGGCACGTATGAGTACGATCGTTGTTTCGGTGTGCAGATTGCGTGCGACCCAGCGAATCCACTGGACTGCGACTCGAACAGCGAAGTCGATCTGTGCGAAATCGATCTGATGCCGGGCCTCGATATGGACGCAAACGGCGGCTTGGACAGTTGTCAGCCGGCGATTGTCCACGGAGCGGCGAACACATCCTTTGCCGCGCACGCTTACGGTGGATACGTCGACCCGCGCCGCGAGAGCAACAACGGGGTTGATTTCAACGAGAGCATTGAAGAAATTACGATCGTCTTTACCGAATCGGTTTACGGCTTGGCTGGGGCAAACCAGAGCTTGCAAATCGGGGACTTCGAAATCGGTTCCACCGGCGGGACGGCCCCAACCATCACAGCCGTCGATTCATCGAACAACCCAACCGTCTCGATCCTGCTCAGCGGACCTCTTCCCGTACAAGAATGGACAACGATCGAAGCCAACGTCTCCAGCAACGCCACGGGCTACGCGATCGTGGAGATTGAAGCCAACAACGGAGATGCGGGCGTCGGCGTCGACGAGCCGGATCGTGTGGACATTGGTTTCTTGCCTTGCGACGTGAATCAGAACCAAGCATGCGATGTATTCGACCTTCTGAAGCTCAGTCAATACATACAGGGGTCAGCCACGCCCCCTATGGGTGTTGTTTTGGATTACACGGATATCAATCGCAATGGTTCGCTCGATCCATTTGATGTGCTCTCGCTTCGGCAACTGCTCGACGGCGTGTCGCCCGCGACTCAGGTATGGCTCGGCGTCACCATGGCGAGCGGACGGCCGTAGTTCGCATTTAGATTTGCGGCATGGAGGCCACAAAGGCCCGGGGATCGTTCCAATCTCCGGGCCTCATTCGTCTCGACAGCCCCTTTTCTCGGCGAATCGTCACCTTCCCCGCCACCCCCGCCGATTTCATTCAAGAGCCTCACCCGTTGCGTTTTGTCGCGAGCGTGAGTAAGTATTCGCTATGTCCTTACCTATCGTCGCGATCGTGGGCCGGCCCAACGTCGGCAAAAGCAGCCTGTTTAACGTCCTGATCGGGCGGCGGGCGAGCATTGTGGAGGCTACGCCCGGCGTCACGCGTGACCGCATCAGCGATATCTGCACGTACCGCGACACCTATTTCGAGCTGGTCGATACCGGCGGATACGGCATCGAGGACAAGGACGACCTCACCGAGCACATCGAAAAACAGATTCAATACGCCATCAAACGGGCTGACCTCATCCTTTTCACCGTGGACACCCGCACGGGCATCCTGCCGCTCGACCAGAGCATGGCCACCCTGCTCCGCCGGTATCACGACCGCGTCCAGATTGTCGCGAACAAAGCCGACGACCCGCAAATCGCGATTCAGGCTGTCGAGTTTTCCAAGCTCGGGTACGGTGAGCCGCTGTGCGTCTCGGCTGAGCACGGTCTGGGCAAGGGGGACTTGCGCGAGCGGATCATCGAACGCCTCTCGGGCGACAACGAGCCGCCGATCGAGCCGGTGATGAAAATCGCGGTGATCGGCAAGCGCAACGCAGGCAAGAGCACATTCGTCAATGCGCTCGCGCGGGAGGATCGCGTCATCGTCAGCGAGGTGGCTGGCACGACGCGCGATTCCATCGACGTACGCGTCGAGATGGGCGGGCGAACTTTCCTCATCATCGATACAGCCGGCATACGCAAGAAAGGTAAGATGGACGGCTCGATCGAATTCTACGCGTTCACACGCGCAGAACAATCGATCACGCGGGCCGACGTCGTGCTGTTCTTTATCGATTCAACCGTGCCGGTCGGGCAGGTGGACAAGAGGCTGTCCCGAACCCTGGTCGAGGAATTCAAGCCGGTCGTCATCGTGGTGAACAAGTGGGACTTGGCTAAGGGTCGCACATCGACCGAGGAATACGGGGAATACCTGACCAAGGTTCTGCCCGGTTTGGAACACGCGCCCATCGCGTTCACATCGTCCATCGATCGCCACAACGTCGACGCCGCCGTCGACACAGCTTCATCGTTGTTCAAGCAATACCACCAGCGTGTCTCAACAGGAAAGCTGAATCAGGTTCTGGCAGACGCAACCGCCGATCGTGGCCCCGCACCCTCGAAGGGGCCTCACGCGCCGAGGATATTCTTCGCCACGCAGGTGTCCGCCGCCCCGCCGACGATCGTTTTGTTCGTCAATCGTGTTTCAGCGTTTTCGCTGACGTACAAGCGCTACCTGCACAATCGCTTCCAGGCGATGCTGCCCTTCGGCGAAGTGCCGATTCGCATATTCCTAAAGCCGCGCCGCCAAGCGACCACCCGTCGTTAAGAGAGGTTTTCGTTCCTAACGCAACGAGCCGCAAACTCGGTTCGCGCGGATTTCCACATGCAGAAATTGCAGACCGCTTTGCCTGCGCCTGATTCGAGAACGCGATTAAGGGCTTATGCGAACCGAATCAGACGCTTTATTCAAAATTGGTACTGGAATTTATGGAATCGGGAGGCCGGTTTGGTATCATGGCGGGTTGAGCAAACAGGCTCGGGCCTTATAACGGGTGCCGGACCGGGCGACTTATCGAGTCAGCCGGCGACGGGGAACGCGGCGTTCCAGCGGGCAATCGGACAACAGAGGGGACGAATGATGCAGCGGAAAGCACTGATGTCGGTCACATGGATTTTGGTGTGGACCGTCGCGGGAATATCGAATGCCCAGGAGACGACCGTTCAGAACGACTCGTTGGCGGGCGGCGATCAGGGCACAATTCAAGCTGGGTTCATCGCGGGCGAGAGCGCAGCCGCTTGGCTGACTTCGCCCTGCAATGGCAACATTGTCGCAGTCCAGGTGTTTTGGCGTTCCCTCATTGGCGGCTCACCGCCGTCACTGGAAGATTCGATCACGATTTTCGACGGCGGCGTATTCGCAACGCCCGGGAGCGTCTTGCTGAACAGCGGCGTGCAGCCGGCGGAAATCTTAGGGCCCGTAATGACCGACGGTGTCATCAACGAATTCCGCTTCCTCGACGAAAACATGGTCATCCCGCTCAGCGTACCTGTGTTGGCCAACGATGTGTTCGTCGTTTCGTTCAAATTTCTCAACACCCCATCGCCCGTCTTGGGGCCAAGCGTGGTCACGGACTCTGACGGCTGCCAAACGGGCAAAAACGGCGTTTTTGCGGTGCCCGGCGGTTGGTTCGGTGCGTGTTTGCTGGGCGTGACGGGCGATTTCGTCATTCGGGCGGTGGTAGATTGCAACCCCACGCAGGCCTGCTGCTTCGATGCCGACACCTGCGTCAACCTCACCGCCGCCGACTGCGGAACGGCGAGCGGCTTCCCTCAGGGGCCTGGTACGGACTGCAATACATTCAACTGCTTCCCGATCGGTGCATGCTGCATGCCGGACGGCAACTGTATGCCCGACCTCAGCCCCTCGGACTGCGGCACGGCGGGCGGCACGTATCAGGGCGACGACACCGATTGCCTGCTGATTAGCTGCCCGGCACCCAGCGGAGCCTGCTGCCTGAGCAACGGAAATTGCCTGTTTCTGAACGAAACCGATTGCACAGCCATACCAAACGCCAGTTGGGCGGGGCTGAGTACGGACTGCACCGACGCCGACAATAACATGACCGCCGACGCCTGTGAGCCGGGCGTCTGCGGCGACGGAACTCAGGATGTCGGCGAGGAATGCGATGACGGCAATATCGATCCAGGCGACGGCTGCGACGAAAATTGCCAGATCGAACCCTTCTGCGGCGATGGCACCGTGGACCCCGGCGAAGATTGTGAGCAGGACAGCGATTGCCCCATCGACAACGTCTGCCTGTCCTGCGCGTGTATTCCCCCGGGAATCCCGACCATGTCGCAGTGGGGCGTTTTCGTGATGATTCTTCTGGTGCTGGCCGCCGGTACGATCGTTTTCAGGCGGAAGGACACCGCCACGAGCTGATTTGTTATCGGACCGTACTGCTCAACATCGAACCGGTTTCCCGAACTGCCGGGATATTTGACCGTTCTCGGCGATTTTGCCGCGCGAGGGATTTAGATTGACGGACGGTGGTATCGCCGATAGAATCTGCTCAGCTGGGCATTGATGATTTTGACAGATGCACCGCGCGTTTGACACGTCCCGCCTGTAGATACATCAGAAAGCACTTTTTGCATGAGATTTGAAGACCTGCGGCTCAACAAGCCGCTCTTGGATGCGGTCCATTCCGCTGGCTACGAGACCCCCACCCCGATTCAGGCTGAGGCGATTCCGTTGATTCTCGACGGACAAGACGTCCTGGCTTGTGCTCAAACGGGTACGGGCAAGACGGCTGCGTTCGCTTTGCCGGTTTTGCAGCGATTGGGTACGGGGCAGTCGCCAAGCCGCAGAGAAGGCGGTCGGCCGCGTGTGCGACACATTCGCACGCTGGTGCTGGCCCCCACGCGTGAGCTGGCTGTTCAGATTTTGGACAGTTTTTCGACCTACGGGCGTTTCAGCGGGCAGAGGTACACCGCCGTTTTCGGTGGGGTCAACAAGAACCCGCAGACGCGGGCTTTGCGCAACGGTGTCGATATTCTGGTGGCGACACCTGGGCGTCTCCTGGACCACATGTCCGACGGCACTGTCCGGCTCGACGCCGTCGATATTTTGGTTCTGGATGAAGCCGATCGCATGTTGGACATGGGCTTCATGCCGGACATTCGACGGATTTTGAAGCAGGTGCCGCAGCGCCGGCAGACGCTTCTGTTTTCAGCCACCATGCCGCCCCCCATTCGGGAGCTTTCGAAGAACATCCTGACGAACCCGGCTTCGATTGAAGTCGCGCGGGTGTCCGCACCGGCAGAGAACGTCGAGCACTGGGCCTATCGTGTTGAGAAGCAGGATAAGCCGAATCTGTTGTGCAGCGTGCTAGAGCACACACCGTATTCGAAGGCTTTGGTTTTCACGCGTACCAAGCATGGAGCGGACAAGGTCGTTCGCAATCTGGCCCGTGCCGGAGTTTCCGTCGCGGCGATTCACGGCAACAAGAGTCAAAACGCCCGCACGCGTGCGTTGGCTGGCTTTCGATCGGGCAAGACGAGTGTCCTAGTTGCGACCGACATTGCAGCACGCGGGCTGGACATCGACAACATCTCCCATGTCATCAATTACGACCTGACCACCGAGCCGGAGACCTACGTCCACCGCATCGGCAGAACCGCCCGGGCCGGGGCGACCGGGGCTGCTCTGTCTTTCATCAGCAGTGAAGACTACGGCAGCCTCCGCGCCATCGAACAACTGATTCGCGCGGAGCTTCAGCCCGCAACCGACATCCCGGGATACGTCGCTCCGAAGACTCCGATTATGCGGTCGCACGACAGTACGCGCTCGCGCGGGAACGGTGACGCGCGCAGGCCTGGAAGCCGCTTTGCCAACAAGAACGGTGCCCGCAGCCGACCTCGTCGCAGTCGACGCGGACCTGGCAACGCAGTCTCCAGACGGTAGCCGTGAGGCCTCACGGCTGAGTGGCAATGAATGCGCCCTGTACTCCGACGCGTCTAAAATGCCGGAACGAGTGGCTCGGTCCGGCTGTAGCGTCTTGCAACTCCCACGGCCTGCCGTTTTATCCAGTAGACGGTGCCACACTGCGCTACGAATTGCTACTTGTCATTGGGAATGCACCCTACCGGGCGGGCGTCTGGATTCGTGCATTGCGGAGCGTGCGCCTGTGGGTTTCGGTTTTGCGTTCGTACCACCGCCGGATCATGACCTGATCCACAAGAGACGACTCCCGACCCAATCCTGTTCGGCACACAACTTGCATGGCGAGGATGGTGTGCGGTGTGGCGGGGGCGGCGGATGGGTGCGGGGGGGTTGGGGTACAACGCTCGTTAGATGCGCGCAGCATCGATGGCCGACCCGTGCGGGCGACACGGCTGGTTAGGATTGCTAAGCCAGTTTTTCGATATGGGCGAGAAGCTCCTCCTCGTCGGCTAAACCCGTGAAGTAATGACAGATCATCTCGTAGGTGCGCAGCGTCGGTTTCTTGCCGGTCCACAACGCAATCAACAAACAGGCAATCATGCCCAGGAATACCTGGATTTCGATTCCGTTGGCGGCGTGGCTTATCAAGTGCTGGCAACCCAGGACGTGCTTGAAGAATCGAAAAAAAGTTTCAATGGCCCAGCGGTGTTTGTAGATCAGGGCGATCACTTCTGCGGGAACGTCCAGGATGTCTGTGGCGATCAGGAGTGTGTCGCCTTGCTGAGGCCCGCCGCGTCCGGTTTTGGGATTGGTATTGCGATGCGGCGTGCAGGTCACCTTGACGACACGCATCGGCTGATCCATACCCGCTCTGGCCGCTTGGTTGCCGGAAAAACACACTACGGCGTCCTGGGTAATGCCGGCTTGGATGGCCGCCTCCGACAGTGAGCGCGTCTCGATACTGTCAAAGACACTGTTGTCGCGAATGCGGCAGACGAATGAAGACTTCGCGTCGAGAATGGCTCGAAACAAGGCGAACTTGGCATACCCGCGATCCATCACATAGACACGATCGGACCGCAGGGAGGCTTCCGACACAGCCGTCTCATTGGCATTGGCTACATGAGTTGGCTGGTCTGCTGAATGCCGCGGAGGCTGGTGACGATGGGATTGAAGAAGTAGAGCAGGATGAGGGCTGCATACTGATCGTAATGGAGCTTTCGATTGTGGCCCCGGTCGCGGCGACAGGCGTTGTCATGGAGCTTCTCGAGGATGGGGCTTAGCAGCTTGAAATGCTTGAAGCCGTGGAGGTCCAGCGCTCTGATCTTCTGTTTTGGAGTCACAGCCACCGTCGGACAGTATGCGCGCTGCCCGCCCAGCGCGCAAGTAAAGTGTGGCGCGAAAACATAAAGCAGCCCCGCTACCGCCCACATGCAAGCTGTGTGCCGAACAGGATTGATCCCGACCCCTTTATTCTATAAGGTGAACTGAATATTGAATACGATCGTTGATTTTCTGACTCCCGTTGCTGTGCTGGGATGCGGGCTGGTGGCTGGCATCTTCTTTGCGTTCTCAACTTTTGTGATGCGTGCGCTGAGCCGGCTGCCGGCGAAGGAGGGGATTGCAGCCATGCAGGCCATCAACGTCACGGTGCTTAACACATGGTTCTTTACAGCCTTCTTCGGCACGGCTGCTGCATGCCTGGTCTTGGCGGTGCTGGCTTTGACGGGCGAGACCGGCGACCAACCGATTTACTTGGTTGTGGGAAGCACACTCTATTTGTTGGGCACGCTCCTCGTGACCATCGTTTTCAACGTGCCGCTCAATAATCGATTGGCCAAGGTCGATCCCGAGAGTGCCGATGGTTTCGCAGTGTGGACGCATTATCTTGTGCGTTGGAGCAGGTGGAATCACGTCCGAACAACCACATCGTTGGCAGCGGCGGCTTCATTCATAGCGGCTATGGGATAACGGTCTGTTGTAGCGCGGCAACTCAGGACTGGCGGACTTCGAGGGAGCCAGGGATGATCCCTCCATGCGAATTCCTCGCGAGTTAAAGCTGCGTCTTTGTCCTGACGATCAAACGTTAGCGGACTCTGTGGATCCGCCGGGAGATCGTCTGTGGATGTCGAAACGCATGAAAAGTGGCTGGCGGCTACGCGAAGGTTCTGGGATGTCGATAACGCCTTCGACGCCAAATACCGCCGTATTTGCTCGTCGCCGGAGTTTGACCGGACGACCGAGGAAGGCGAGCTGAGTCGTCTGTGGGAGCGTGAGACGGACCGCATGATGCCGGTCATTCTGCGCAGCGTGCCGATTCGTCCTGAATGGGTGTGTTTGGAGATCGGCTGCGGGATCGGGCGACTCATGAGGCCCATAGCGCGGCGTTGCCGAAAGGTCATCGGTGTCGATCTGAGCGAGCCGATGGTGCGTTGGGCTCGAGAATACCTGTCGGACGTCGAAAATGTCGAGTTGATCGTCAACGACGGGCGGACGCTCGAAGCCGTCGAGAGTGCGTCCGTCGATTTCGTTTTTTCACATCTCGCGTTTCAGCACATGACATTGCCGGAAGTGGTGGATTCGTACCTCTCGGAGATCGCCCGCGTGCTCAAGCCGGGCGGATACTGTCGCATTCAAACCAGCCGGGAAGCGCCCAGGCCTATGGCTGAAGCGGTCAAGGACATCATCAGGCCTGTATTGGGTCGTGAGCGTTACCGAAGCCCGCGTTATTGGCGATGGGCGATGACGCGGGCCGTCCAGTTCGGCGGGCTTACGTACAGACCTGCGGAATGGCGGAAGCTGCTGGCCGCCCGCAAATTGAGGCCTGTGTCTGTTGAAGTCGGCGTTGGGCACGATCATTGGATGTGGTCCACGAGTATCCGCGACTAACGGCTCATGGATACCGCTCTCGATCCAGCCAAGTGTCTCACCCCGCGACCGGCGTTGAGGCCTTTTCACTGGGCGGTGCTCGGGATTCTTCTGTATGTGGATCTCGTCGTTACCTACCTGTCGCTGTATCTCAATCCGGTGATCGGTTGGGATGAAAATGTTTATCTCACCAACGCGGCGCATCTTCGCGGATACGATCGTTTATCTTATGCTCACCTCCGCCCGCCGCTGTTTCCGTTGCTCCTGGCGATGTCGGGCGATTGCTACCGTGTCATGCTAGCCGGCGTCCATACGGGGATCGTTCTGACGATGTTCTGTTTGCTTCGACGGATGGCTTCGCCGGCCGTCGCTCTGTTCGGGGCTGCGTTGATGGTTCTGTGCGGCGACCTGCGTTTTTTCGGCATGCTGGTTATGACGGAGACGCTCAGCACGCTTCTCCTGCTTGTCCTGATTCTGGCTTTGGTGCATCGGAAAACGTTGATCGTCGGTGTGTTGGCGGCGCTGTTGTCTATGAACCACTGGCAGATGCTTGTGGTGTTTCCAGCGATTGCGTCGACCTACATGCTGACGGGGCGGGCGAAGTGCCTTCCGAGGTTTGTGGCCGGTGTCTCTATCACGATCGCGCCGTTTGCGTTCGCATCCATCATCGCTTACGGCAACCCGCTTTATCCCATTCTCGCAAACTTTGCGCTCAACGCGTTCGGTCACGCTGAGCACGGAATACCGAAGGTCAACGACATTGATTTTTACTGGCGTACGTTGCCCGGCACACATGCTCCGCTGGTGGCAGCGTTTGTGGTTTCGTGCGGTGTGCTTGTTGTCCAATGGCGTCGTTTTCGTGAAACGGGTGCGTACATTCTTTGTCTCTCGGCTATTCTGCTCGCGACGGGGCAGCTTGTCCCGATGCACATCGTCACGCCCAAGGATGGTCGCTTTCTCGTGCCGCTCATTCCGCTGGTCGTTCTGGCGGCGGTGGTGTTGGCGGCCCGTGGGGCACGTCGTTTTCCGTGGGTTTCCCGCTTGGCCTGGCCTGCGTTGGCGGTGGGTGTGATCGGGGCTATGCCGAGCCGCAACATGCTGTGGGAGATCAGTGATCGCGTAAACGACCCGATGGCGCAGGTGATCGAGTTGATTCCAAGCATCGAAAAGTTTCCGGCGGACACATTGGTCTATACCGACGTGAACGACCTGGCTGTTATGAGCCACGCGCGACGCAACGCGATCGCGGTCATCGGAACGGACAACGGGCATTTCAACCTGCTTTCACGAACGCGCGTGGCGGCCATCGACGTGCCGGATGGGGCATTGTACCTGACGTGGACTCTGGGTGCCGGTGAAGTCTTGGCAAGAGCGGACGGCAATTACCGCGGGCCGTTGTACCTTGTGCGGCGCGAACATCTCAATTCCAAGGCTCCAACGGATGATATGGCGTTCAGAGAGAAGCGCGGAAAAGCATTCATCGGCTCCGCCGATCCGCCGATAAAAAGGGCCGGAGAATCGCGCACCGATCTGCTTCGACGGGGGTGATGAACGGCTTGCTCAAGAAGACAGTTGCAACGCGAGCGAACGACAGCGATCCGCGAACGGTCATCGTTTCGTGGCATTGGCCGCCGTCCAATCGGGCGTCCGCTGGTGTGTTGGGGACGTTGTTCTCGGCTGCGCCGCCGGGCGTGTTCCGTGTGGTGACGCGCTCGTTTCCAGAGTATGCGGTTTCCGACCGTCGCGCTACATCGGCAGACCTGGACGCACGTGTGCCGCCGACGTTCGTGCCCTGGCCCAGCGACGATCAAGCTCAGCCGACCTGGACGCAATGCGGCGCTGTGTTTCGGACGATTCACGGAATGGTGAGCGCGTCGTGCCGCGTCGCGCGAGACTGGGGCGCGACGCGCATTCTGGCTGTCTATCCCCACCGTTACAGTTTGCTGGCCGGCGTTTTGGCATCGCGGCAATTGAATCTGCCGCTTGTGCTCTATATGCACGATCTTTTTGCTGAGGCTATGGCAGGTTGCAACCTGGTGAAGCGTGCAGCCTGGAAACTCGTGGATCGTATCGCATTGAATCAAGCGTGGATGGTGATGACGCCCACGGAGGGTTTCTCGCAACATTATGCTCAACGTGGTGTTTCGCGATGCTGGGTATTGCCGCATACGGTGTCTCAAATCTCGGTTGAAAGTACGCCGCCGCAGGAGAGACGATCTTTACACTTTATTTACTGCGGTGCGATTTACGAGCCACACGAGGACGCAGCTCTTTCGTTCATTCGCGCGATCGAGGGAACGTCGGCGCGCGCAACTTTTCTGTCGCCGCCGTCGGCATGCAAGGGGCTGCTGGGACGCATGGGCGCTCGCTGGGTGTCGCATGCCGAAGTCGCTGGCGAAATTGACCGTGCCGATGTGGGCGTGGTTTTTCTCGGAGCGAAAACACCTTGTCCGGAGGAGGTGCATGTCTGCTTTCCGACGAAAATACTCGACTATTTGCGGGCCGAGCGCCCGATTTTGGCTGTCGTACCGAAAGGATGCTTCGTCGATCGATTTGTGCGATCCGAGGGCATAGGTTTGTGTGCCGAGCCAGGCGATGAAGCGTCGATTCGTCATGCGATGGATCAGTTGCTTGACGTGAATGTTCGCCGCTCGCTCGCCCAATCCGGCAAGCGAGCTCTGGACCGGCTTCAGTCCGATGTGTGGATGCGGAGAATGATCGAGCGTCTGCGTGTCGGGCCTGCACATGCGACATCCCATCCGACGGGAACCACGGAACACGTTTCGGCGTCTTCGGCTGTTGTTGCACCGACTTAGTCATCATGCTGCCACTCAGAACCATCGCATTTCTGCTTTCGTTTTGGAGCGCGTCAGTGTTGTCGCTGCTCGTTCCGGTGCTGGGTGTTGCGAATTACATGCTGATCTACCAGGTGTATCCGGAGCATGCGTGGTGGCACATTCCGATCGAGTCGTTGGGTATTCGCTATTCGATGACGGCCGCCGTCTGCCTGATGCTGGGTATCTTGATCAACCTTCCGAGAATGCCATCGGTCAGGCCAATGCTCGGCGTGTGGGATATTGCTGTTCTGTGCATGGTGTTCGTCGTCATTGTCAGCGAATTTACAGGTATAGGCCCGTCGATACAAAGTGCCGCACTTACTGATAAATTCGTGAAGATGATGGTATTTGTGTTCTGCCTGACCCGCGTCACAACGACGCGTCGCAACTTCACGATCGTGTTGTGGGCACTCGTTCTTGGAAGTATGTATATTGGGTACGATGCTTGGACTGCTCCGCGCGGCGCGTTTTCGCGTGGTCGTCTTGAAGGCGTTGGCGGGCCTGACTTCCGGCATTCATCCGGCCTCTCGGCCCACATGGCGGCTATGCTTCCGCTGATCGGAGCGGCTCTTCTAACCATACGCTACAAATCATTGAAAGCGGTGGCACTTCTCAGTGGTGCGCTGACGGTCAACACTGTGGTGCTCTGCCGGACGCGGTCGGCGTTTGTCGGGTTGTGTGTCGGTGCGATCGTGGCGGTTCTGTTCGCGCCCAAGCGACTGCGTATGCGTACGTACACGACGATGGCGGTCGCGGCTGTCTGTGCGTTTGCGCTGACCGACAATTCTTTCTGGGACCGCATGAACACACTGACCAACCGCACGGAGCTGGCGAACGACCGTGCAGCTATGGGGCGCGTTGAGATATGGGGGGCTGCGCGCAGAATTGTGGCTGAACATCCGCTTGGTGTTGGCATTGGGAATTTCCCGCGTGTTCTCCAGGAAACAAACCCCGAACTCGGGCGTCGCGCGGCACACAACACGATCATTCTGTGCGTCGCGGAGCTTGGCTTGCAGGGCATCATTCTATTCGGTATTGCGTTGACGACATCGATCGTGTGTTCACTGTCCTGCCTGTTACGCGCGGGGAAGTCGTCCGACCCGAAATGGTATCGATACATGGCCTACGGGCTGCTGCTGTCAATTGCGATTTCATTCGGAACGCAGTTGTTCACTGAACGTTTGTACACTGAGTCATTCTGGTGGGTTTTGGCGCTGCCGGGCTGCTTGCGGCGCATCATCGTGGCAGATTCGAGAAAGGCGTCCGATGCAAAAAAGGTCGTCTCATGTGTTGACGAAGAAGCCTGGGCGATGGGCAACCCGCTCGCGGCCCGTAATCCTGCATTTGGTTCACTCGCTTAGTGTCGGGGGTATGGAGCGCGGTCTGGTCACGTTGTTGAGTCGGCCGGCTATGTCGTTCGCGCGGCATGTCGTTTGCACACTGCGCTCGCCCGGGCCACTGGAAACTGAGCTTCCGCAGCATGTGACGTGTGTGGCCTTGAATTTTCGAGGGCGCGCGCCGTGGGCGGCGATCAGGCTGGCGCGCCTGTTCGCACAACAGCAACCCCACTTGGTCCACGCGCGCAATTGGAACACCTGGCCCGACAGTGCGATGGCGACCCTTCTCCTTGGGGCGCACGCCCCGACCCTGGTGTTCGGGTTTCACGGTGTCGAATCGGATGCGGGATTCGAACCCTCGCGCCGAAGGCTGGCGAGATGGTTGGGGCTAAATCATCACCATTTCACGTCCGTCTCTCGATGTGGAATGGATTTGCTCGAAGCACAGCTTGGCATTTCACCATCGCGAATCCGCCTGCTGGCCAACGGTGTTGATACGCGCCGATTTCAACCGAGCGAAACGGAAACTCTGCCTGTGGGACGGCCTGTTGTGATTACGTCCGTCGGATCGCTCATACCCATCAAGGGGCACCTCGATCTCATCGAAGCCGTAAAGCTGGTTGCTCAGGCCAGTGGTTCGTTCGTGCTTCGCATCGTAGGCGAAGGCCCTTTGCGAAACCGGATCGAACAAGAGGCACGGACTCTGCCATCAAACATTCGCCTCGAACTTTTGGGGAATCGCAGCGATATTCCCGACATCCTTCGCAACACAGACGTCTTCGTGCTCGCCAGCGTGCAGGAACAAATGAGTATCGCGCTCTTGGAAGCGATGGCTTGCGGTGTGCCGGTGGTGGCTACCGATGTCGGCGACAATGCTGCTGTCGTTCAAGACGGGCGCAGCGGGTGGGTCGTTCCCAGGCGAGACCCGCAAGCGCTCGCTGACGCAATAACCCGACTTGTCAAAGACGCTGGCTTGCGTCAAGAGACGGGAAAGCGGGCGCGATTGCGTGTAGAGCAAAAATACGATCTCGACAGCATGGCTGATCGATACGCGGACTACTATCGCGCGTTGCTCGCCGATAGAGCGAGTCGTGCGATAGGCAGGATTCAGGTCGGCGATTCACGAGGTATTCCGGCTTGAAAATCGTCTCACTGAGCTTGTGCTACCCGTCGCCCGACGCGCCGAACGCGGGGTTCTTCGTGCGCGAACGATTGTCCGCCATGAACATGCTCGCCGATGTTCGCGTCATCAGTCCGCAGCCGGTCCGATGGTTTTCGCGTCGTCCACGGGAGGTTGTGGCGCACCCCGGTCCGCCCGAAACATGGCACATCCCCATGCCTTACGTACGCGGGCTGAGCCTGCCTTTCAATGCCAAACTGTATGCCCGAGCGGTCGCGCTGACCATCGAGCGCCTCGTCGCCCAAGGCGGCGTCGACATTCTGGATGCGCACTTTTGCTGGCCCGACGGCGGGGCGGTTGCGCTGCTCGCAAAACGGTTCAACCTGCCGTATGCGATCACCCTTCGAGGGCTGCTCGGAAAATACTCGCACAATCCGCTAACGAAGCGTCAGGTTGTTGCGTCGCTGCGCGGTGCAACGGCTGTTGTCGCAGTTTCGTCACAGTTAGCGGAAGAAGCGCGAGAAGCCGGCGTACATCCGGATCGTATCCACGTGATCCCGAACGGCGTTGATACGAACATTTTTACTCCGATGGATCGCGATGCGGCGCGGTCGGCGGTGGGTTGCGACGGGCGCGACACGGTGCTCGTCACCGTCGGACATCTGTGCGAACGCAAAGGCGTCCACCGTGTGCTCGATATTCTGCCCAGCATGATAGATCGCCACCCGCGGCTGCGGTACGTCGTGATTGGCGCCGACGCAGCCGAGGGGCGATTCGAGCATCGACTGCGGCGCTTGGCGAGCAAGCTGGGGTTGGCTGACCGTGTTGACTTCCTCGGGCATCTTCAAGCACATGACGTGGCCAAGTGGCTGAACGCAGCCGACCTCTTCGTGCTTCCGACTTCAAATGAAGGTTGTTGCAACGCGATTTGCGAAGCACTGGCCGTCGGTCTGCCCGTCGTCGCGACCGATGTCGGGGGCAATCGCGAGCTTGTCACGCAAGGCAGCGGCCAACTCGTGCCGTTTGGCGACGGTGAATTGCTCGAAGCCGCCGTCAGTTGCTGCCTGAATGAACCTTTCGATCGGGAGCGGATCGCACGCGACGGCTGTCGGCGTAGCTGGAAGGAGACAGCCGCCCGAGCGATACAGGTGTTGACCGAGGCTGCCGAGGAATTCACGCCGAATCGAAACGTCGAACAAACCGGGCCGGCAGCGGTTTTCGCCGATAATGCGACCCCAGCTCAGCCGACGACGAATTGGTAATGCACCGAACCGTTCGGACCGCCGATCCATAGCGTGACCAGACCCAAGTCCGGGGATGCCCATGTTGCGCACCAGTGGAACAACCAAACCTCGCACGAGCGAATCGCGATTCGCGTCCAATTGGGCTTGGGCGGTGCTTCTTGTCGTCATTTCTGCAGCTCCGCTAGCGCTGATGGGCGCGGGGGTGAACTTCGCCACGCTGGACAATCCGCCGGTTGGCATCGACCCCCTCCTGGCTGTGCGGCAGACGGTGGACGGCGGTTTTACGCACGCGCTTCTCGAATGGTCCGCGATTTGTGCCGCGCTTTTTTCCGCGATGCTCCTGTTCATACATTACGGAATAAGGAAAGAATCATCGCTCTGTGTCATTGGTGTCGCACTGGCTTGCACCGGAGTCCTGGACGTTTTTCACATTCTCTTGACAGACGGCATCGTTCACGGGGCAGCTTTCGACGGGGATATCATGATGTTCTCATGGGTCGCCTCCCGCATGTTCAACGCGATGATATTTCTCTTTATCGTAAGCGTGTTCGCGCTTCAGCCAGCGGAGCGAGCGGCGGGTGGGGCGGCCGGCACATTGCGTGCAGCCGTTTCGGCCACCTGTGTATTGAGCGCAATCGCGACAATCGGCTTCAGTCTGTTATGGGAAGACCTTCCTCAGACGATCTTAGCGACCGGTGCTGTCAAGCGCCCGTACGACGTTCTTCCGATCGGGCCGTACCTGTTGTGTTTGACCATTGTTTTTCCCATTTACCACCATCGCAATCGAACGCCATTTTCGATCTCGCTGTTGCTTTCCCTTATCCCGCAATTGGCCACCCAGCTTTACATGGCCTTCGGGTCCGCATATCCATTTGATTCCGCTTTCAATATCGCCCACGCGACCAAGTTGCTGGCCTGCATGGTCCCGGCGATGGGTGTGTTAGCTGGCTTCATTCAGTCGAACCATGCGCGCCTTCGTGCAATGGCGGTCGCCGCAAGGCATGCGTGGTTGGCCAAGCTACGCAGTGACGTAAGAGTGTCTCTCGGCATCGACGATTCAACATCGAATTCCGACCGGGCCAAGCCATCGCGACCGACCGAACCGGCACCGCGTGCGGATGAAAACCCCCTCGAAGGATTGCACATACTGTTGGCGGAGGATGAACCCGACGATCAGCGCATGATTTCGCACACGCTCAGAAGAGCCGGCGCGGAGGTTTCCGTCGTCGTCAATGGCTGGCAGGCATTTGGCAAAGCGAAGGACGCTCTCGACGCGCAGCAATCCTTCGACGTCATACTCATGGACACACAAATGCCCGTTCTCGATGGGTACGAAGCCACGCGCCAACTCAGAGGCCGAAACTGCAACGTGCCCATCATCGCACTCATACCGCACGCGATGGGAGATGATCGCAAAACGGCTTTGTCGGCTGGTTGCGACGATTGCGTCTCCAAACCAATCGATCGAAGCCGGATTATCAGCGTTATTCTTCAGGTTACCCATCGCAAATCAGGTGTAATCGAATCGTAAACCCGGCTTCTCAGCGCAACCCAAGTCCGCGCATCCAACGACCGATATTACGTTGATGTCTGATGTAATAGAAACACGGGGTCCGCTGGTCGTTTCACCCGAGCAATACCAGTGGCATCATCGCGGAACCGGCGATTGGGAATCCTGGGGGCCGGATGTCACGTCGCTCGCTGACGTGCTCGATGACTGGCGGGAACAGCTCGCCGGAATCGAGAAACCGTGGCTTTGCTGGGGCGTTGTTGACCGCTTCTGCCGCATCCAGCAGAAGTTGATTTTGGAGTTCGGCTGGACACCCGTGGTCGGAGCCGATCCGCTCGGCGATACGCCGACCATCTTGCCTGGAGCCGTCCGATTCGACGTCAATCGCCTGCTTAATCTTCCCACCGTCTGGGTCAGCTTCCCTATGGAGTTCGTCTACGCCTATACGGATCGGCTGGCCTGCTGGCACAGTGACCTACTCGTGTCCCGAAAAAACATGGAACGTCTCGTACGCAGCTTCAACGCGCTGGACGATGGCGAGACTGCCGCCTACCGCCCACGCGGGTGGTGGTTGAAGAAGGGGCTACCGTGTCCGGGGTTGGCCTGTGCAACCACGCGCGCCGCCAGTCTCAATCAATGGGAGCACGGCTGCGGATGGTGGAAATGGTTCCGCAAGCATCCGAATTTCAACGGACCTGTCCCCGTGCCCGATTGTGACTGGGATACGGGGCGCGGAATCTGGTATTGGGGAAAACATTTCGGCGGGCGCGTTAAGCGCGTCTTTCCGGACGAATCCGGACACTGTCGCATGCCGTGGCAACTATGGAAGCAGGGCATGTCCAAAGGCCAGGCTATGCAAGCCTATTACGATCTTGACCCGTTGCTGCATCGGCTTCGCATTGCCGATCTCGACGACGGACCCGGATAGCGATCAGCCTTCGTTAAGCCATGCGCAAAGTCACCTGGATCGAAATCCTGACCCTTCTCTACGTGCTGCTGATTGCGTACGGCACGCTCATGCCTTTTGATGTCTCCTTCGCAGCCGACCCTGATCCGTTGCCGAGTTTCCTCGGGCTGCCCCTGTGCGATACGGGCCTGCCGGACGTCATGAGCAACATCCTGCTCTACATGCCGCTCGGGTTGCTTGGCACCGCCTTTCTTCGCCGTCGTGGGATTCGCGGGTTGGCCAACGCAGTCATCGTTGTGTCGTACGCAATCGTCACCGCCTACGCGCTCGAGACGGCTCAAACCGTGCTCGCTTCGCGCGTAGCCTCTTTCCCGGATGCGGTGTGCAACGTCATCGGCACCATCATGGGTGTGGCCTTTGCGATACCCAATTCGATCATAACCGGGAAGCTCACGCCGGCGCTGAATCGCGAAATCCGGCGGGATCCGACAGCGGTGTTGGCCGGTATCTGGGTCATCGTCCTCGGCGTTGCAGCGCTCGCACCCCTCGATCTGACGTTCGACGTTTCGATTATAATGGACGGCGCACGCGAAGCCGACCTCGTCCCCTTCGCCCGACATCAGCGGCTGGCCGATTGGGCATTCGGTCAGTTCAATGAAGCCGCCCATGTCGATTTGTGGCAGCTTCGACTGGACTACGTGTCGGATGTGTTTCTGCATTTCATGCTGAGCGTGCTGCTCATACGCAACATGATCGCATGGCGATTCGATTCCGCGACCGCGAAATCAGTCTCCGGCTCCGCCTCCGTATTGTTTGGCATTCTGCTGACCGTGCTGGCTGTCTTCGTTCGCTCGGTCCCGCTGGACGTGACACACATGCTGACGCGCGGGATGGGGGGCGTGCTCGGAGCGTGGGCGAACCATTGGGCGATGCGCGGAGCGATGGGCCGCGTTGACGCAGAGCCGGATGAACTTCGCCGGGCGACGACGCGATTCCTGAAGGGAAGCATCGTCATCGCGGTGGCCTACATCGGCATGAGACAGTTGGCACCTTTTGAGCTGTCATCGCGCGGGCTGCGCGAATCGATCGCGGGCATCGAATGGCTGCCGATGGCGAGTTACACCTTCGCCAAACTGCCCAACGCCCTCCTGGACGCCATGCATAAATCCTTCCGCTATCTGTGGCTGGGGACGCTCGTTGGCCTGCTCTTTCGCGTAAGCGGTCGCCGCGTGCGGCTCGAATCGTGTATGACTTTCGCCGCAGTCTGGGCCGCCGTCACGACTGCAACCGAAATCGCTCAATGCCTCCTGCCGGCCCGCGTGCCGTCAATGACCGACATCATCATCGCTGGAATCGGTGCCGCCACCGGCATGTTGATCGGATCGGCTTTGTTCGATCGATACGCGCAATCGTCAACGCAAACGTTCGTCGCGTCAGACCGCGTGATTCTCAACGTGGAAATCCCCTTGCCCAATCCTGACGCGCCGACGGAATCTGCCCAAACGGATCGCAAGACACGCCGACCGCACCGCGTGTGATTCACCCGTTCGCCGGAGCGATCTCATTCCCGACGCAACGAGCTGCGAACTTCAGTTCGCGCGGACTCCCGAATAAACACGATCCTCGATACGCTACGATTTCCGTGCAATTGCCCTATTTCTTCCCCAGTGATCTCTGTTGCGCGAAAAAATCCTTCAGCAGCGCAGCACATTCGTGTTCCAGAATCCCCCCCTCAACGCTGACAATGTGGTTCAATCGCGGATCGGACGTGATCGAATAAACCGATCCACAACCGCCCGCCTTCGGATCACACGCACCGAACACCAACCGCGGCACCCGGGCCTGCAACAATGCCCCGGAACACATGATGCACGGCTCGAGCGTGACATACAAAGTGCAGTCCAGCAGTCGCCAACTCTGAAAATAACTCGCCGCCGCCGTCAATGCCAGCATCTCGGCGTGCGCCGTCGGATCCTGAAGGTGCTCGCGCTGGTTGTGACCTCTGCCGATGATGCGTCCCTCATGTACAATCACCGCCCCGACCGGCACGTCGCCCTTCTCCAGTGCAGCGTGGGCTTCGTCGATCGCGACGCCGATGAAGCGCTCGCAGTCGTCCAGAAATTGCGATTCAATGTCGAGTTCTTCGGAACACATGTCTGGATACTCAATCAAGTCGCGAAGCAAACTCGCGCGCGAAGTACGTAATGAGAATGTCCGCCCCCGCCCGACGAATCGCAAGAAGCGACTCCCGAACAGCTTTCACCCGGTCGATCCAACCACGCGCCGCCGCAGCTTCGATCATCGCATACTCGCCCGAAACCTGATAAGCAGCCAGCGGCAACGCACTCGACGCACGCACCCGATGCACAATGTCAAGATATGGCATTGCCGGTTTGACCATGAGAATGTCCGCACCCTCTTCCGCAGCCATCTTTGCCAGCTTCTCAGCCTCACGCGCGTTGGCAGGGTCCATCTGATAGCCACGCCGATCGCCGAATTCCGGAGCAGAACCCGCCGCCTCACGAAAAGGCCCGAAGAATGAAGACGCATACTTCACCGCATAACTCATGATGGCGGTCTCGACGAACTCACCCTCGTCCAACGCAGCCCGTATCGCCCCCACGCGACCGTCCATCATGTCCGAAGGTGCCACGATATCGGCACCAGCCCGAGCATGACTGACCGCCGTCCGCGCCAACAAAGCAAGCGAAGCATCGTTCTCAATACGACCGTCATGAACCACGCCGCAATGACCGTGGCTCATGTAAGCGCAAAGACAGACATCGGTAATGACCAAAAGATTCGGAACACGCTCCTTGATGGCTGCCACCGCACGCTGCACCAAGCCCCCTTCATCGTAAGCACCCGAAGCCGACTCATCCTTGCGATCCGGCACACCAAAGATAAGCACACCCGCCACCCCGGCATCCGAAACCGATTTGCAAAACTCAACGCATCGATCCACGGAATAGCGAGATTGCCCCGGCATCGCGTCGATGGGCTGCTCGACGCCCTCGCCCCCAACCACGAAAACCGGCTGAACAAACTCCGCCGCCGTAAGCCGAGTCTCAGCCACAAGCCGCCGAAGCGACGCACTCGTCCTCAATCGTCGCGTTCGCGTTGTCGGATACCGCATAAACCATTCCCAGTTACACCATTCAAATCCCGTGTCACATCCGCCCGCTTAGCCGTGTCGCGTGCGACACGATCAAAACTTACACACAGATCAGCAAGCGACGCCCATCTCAATGGGTCTCCCCTTCACCGCGTCAACGCCAAAAGCGCCGCCCCCGCCACATCCTCAGCCGACCCGCCCTCAACCACGCATCGTCGCGCAATACCATCACGATGCAAGTAAGCCCGCATCGAAACCCCCTCCGCCGACACCGTCGCCAAACACCCCAACGCCACCGAACACCCCCCCTGAACCAACGCGAGCAACCCCCGCTCAGCCGCAACCGCCGTCCCCGTCACCTCGTGATGAATCGCCCGAAGCGCCTCGGCTGTCTCCGCATCATCCACCCGACATTGAACCGCCATCGCCCCCTGCGCCGGTGCGGGCAGAACATCAAGCGCCAGCAAATCCACCGCCTCGAACGCGGACACGTCCGCCCTAAGTCGATCCAACCCCGCGCGAGCAACAATCAATCCATCCACCACCCCATCGCGCAGCCTAGCCAGCCGCGTCGGAACGTTTCCGCGAATATCCACGGGAACCGCCCGCCCGTCACGCTCGACGAGCTGCGCCCGCCGCCGCGCCGAACTCGTCCCCACGCAAGCCCCCGCCCGCAGCATCCAAGGCCGCCGCCCGCGATCCACCGCCGCAGACCGAATCAGCAATAAATCCCCCGCCGCCGCCCGTTCCGGAATAGCCGCGATGCACAAACCCGGTGTCCCCTCGGTCGGCAGATCCTTGTGACTGTGAACCGCCGCGTCCGCCAGCCCGTCAAGCACCGCCCGCTCAACCGCTTTCGTAAAAACCCCCGCCCCGCCAAACTCATGAATAGGCCGATCCGGATCATCATCCCCCGCCGTAGACACCACAACCAGTTCGCACTCACCCCCCCCCACCGCGCGCAGCCCCCCCGCCACAAGCCTCGCCTGCACAAGGGCCAACGCACTCCCACGCGTAGCAATCCGAATCATCCCCACAAGTCTCCCCGACCCCTCGACCCCGATCAAGCGCCCAAACAGTACAGCGCAGAGTAATCGGAGCCGTGACCCCGAGGGCGACCGGTGAGGGATCGCGTAGGGAGCGGTCGCTTGGGGCTTCGATCCCGAAACCACGTGTTCCGTGCAGCGGCACGCGTTCTGAAGTGCGATTTTGCGCTGTACCGCTAGTTCCGCCGATACTATTACACTTCCCAGAATCGGGTGCATGACACTTCCGGCGGGGCGATTACAGCCTATCAGAACCGCGACAGTAATGGAGCGGCCAAGCCGCGAGCATGTCACAGGTTTCTTCGTCCGCACCACCCGATCCGATACGGGATTTCTGGCTCCGCCAATACTGTCACGCACGCCTCGGAGTAGGTGTCGCTTGACAGTTCTGTGTATGCTGTGCAATTATCGGAATATGGCCGGTTGAGCTTGGTTTTCAATATAGGATAGATTCAGGTGACCGAACCAGACTACAAGCGTCCCTTCGCACAAGCGGATTTTCGCGGCTACTTTCGGTGGAACAAGGAACTCACCCAAAAACTGGGCGGCTATCTATATCACGCGTGCCACGAAGATGAGCTTCGCAAAATCCTCGACGAAGGCAAGTTGGGGCTCAGAAGCAAATGGTCGTTGCGCCTGCCGAAGCACGGTCTTTGCACCGCGCCTGGTACGTGGACGGGCCTCAATGATTACCAACGTGGAAATCGCTACGGCCCCTTACTGATCAAGTTTCAACTCAACGTTCTCAACGGAAGACATTTTATGGTGTTTCGCCGAGAGGACGAGACGCGGAAACGCTGCTTTTTCGTTCAATACGAGGCCCGAATCCCCGTCTACAGCTTTGAGCCACCGGCGAGCCAAGGGCAGACGAAGGAGCCTGTTTTATGGCGACGAGTGAAAGCAGACGCCAGCTTCGATGAGAGCAGTGGAGGGCTGTCGCTGAAGGCAGGAGCGATCTATGACATTGTCATCACGCACCCAATCCCGCTTGATGGCTGCTCTATCAGTGGCGTGAAGCATCCGATATGCATTCCGGGAAAATGTGACGGTATCGACCTGATGAAGAGCCGAAAGTTGGCTCGCGAAATCGCAGTTGAACAGTTTCATATTTGGATGAAGAAAAACGACGAGTTTCGCCGTTTTCTTGATCGGTTCCCTGGCGCAAGCGGTGCGTCCATCAATCTTAAGTGATTCGAGCAGCCTCCGAAGGTTCGGTATTCATGGGAGGTTCTCTCGATGCCCGAGGTCTGCTGGGTTCATAGAAGCGGGTATCGGCCTTGCCGATTGTACCCGCCTAAGAACGATTGTTGCCAAATTTATCTTTGCAGACAATGAAAAGTACACCCCATGATCGAAGAAGCTGAATACATCTGCGACACTTGCGGTGAGGAAATCGTGATTCCAATCGACCGCTCTGCCGGCACTTCCCAGCGGTATGTCGAAGACTGTCCCGTCTGCTGCCGAGCGAATGTCATACACGTCACCCTCGAAAGCGACGGCCAAGTCACCGCCCGGGCACAGGCTGAATAGCCAACCCGACAGAACCCACAACAAGACGCTCCGCCCCGCCCGACAAACAGGCTTCGCACGAATCGAAGTGCTTCGTGTGATGAAAACGCCTCGCGTGACGAAAGCACCGCGCGTCGGGTATCATGCTCGCAACCGAAGACCGGAGCCTAAGCGTTGCCCAAGAGCCCGCCCCAAAAACCGAAAACGACCACAGCCGACTCCGGTGCGAATCGGCTGTCGCGCTGGCGCATCGCGCGCTTCGTCGTCCTCTTCACGCTCCTCGTTTCACTGGCTGCCGCGAGCGAACTGTTCCTGCAACGCTGCCAAGCCATCCCGTCCGAAAACGCGACCAACTCCATTCGAGCATCGATAGGCCGATCCGCCCGCAGCTACCAGACCATCGTCGCCAAAGCCGTCGTTGGGGTCACAAGCGCATTGGGCATGAATTCGGACGTCATTGGCACTACAATCCGAATCAAGTCAGCCAGAGTCGACGTAGCCCTGGAATGCACCGGCATCAAAGCCACCGCCATCTTCTGTGCGGGCGTGTTAGCCTTCCCCTGCGTGTGGCGAGCCAAAGCACTGGGCATCGCGATGGGACTCATCGGGGTCGGAATCCTGAACGTAGGCCGCATCACCGTGTTGGCCTGGGTGGCGGGCTACCACCACGACAGTTTCGATCAGGTACACGCCGTTCTGATGCAGGGATTCCTCATCCTGTTCGTCGCACCACTGTGGATTCTGTGGATGTTCACCACCAACAGGCCAGCCGATAACACCCAATCCGCCCAGTCATCAGCCACGAAAGTCGGGTAACCATGTCGCGATTTGTAGCCAGAGCACTGCTGGTAAGCCTGGCTGCGACGGTCGCGTGGTGGATGACCGCCGATTGGACGTGCATCGCCACGGTCACCGGTGCCAAGTGGCTGCACAGGCTCGCGGGATATCCCGCCCCGCACCTGTTGGCCGACCTGGACGATTTCTACTGGTTCGCGCCGCTTTTCCCCCCGTTCGTCGGCTTGACGCTCGCATCGACCTGGCTGACGTTCCGCAGCCGCCTGACCGGAATCGCCATCGGGCTGGCCGCCTTCTGGTATCTGGTCTCGCTCCAAATCGCGATAACCTACAGCCCCTATCTCACCCTTTCTTCCACTAGGGCGTATACGCTATCGATGCTCGTGGCCCTGAACACGATCGTGGTTCCGGTCGTTTTCTGGCTGTTGGCCACCGGCGGCCCACCTTCCGCCGGAGTTTCCCGTCGGGCAGGCGATCCGAACGCTCGCGAATCGCGAAAAACCGCGTTTGTGGTCGTCGGCACGCTGGTTTTCAGCGTCGCGGTGACTTTGGTGGTCCCGTTGACCGCTTCGCAAAGCACACCCTCGCTCAATCAGGCGCGTCGCGCCGCCGGCAGGTTAATCGCCGCCGGGGACAGCCCGCGGGCGATCGAAGCCGTCGATCACATGCTCGCCATCCAACGAACCAACGCCGCCCTGAGCTACCTGAAGTTGCATTTGCTCCGTTTGGCCGGCGACGAAATCGGGGCGAGGCGGCTGGAATCGGACGCTCTGACGTCCGAAAAACGCAGGCGGGCATTTCGGGAAAAATTCAAATTCCAGCGGTGATCGCCCTCGCGTTCGTGCGAATCGTTCAGTCACACTTTCGCAATCCGCGTCAGCCCCTTAACCGGACACTTACGATGCATTATTATCAATCGTCGAGAACGTAACCGTTGCCGGCTTATGCGACGGGGCGGTGCTGGGGTGTTGTCGCTCGGACGTGCGTCAATATCGGTGCTTGCCACGTCGGACCTGCTTGGGCTAAAGTCCTACATCGCAATACCTTAGCAGGAACTCGATACCGCCAGGAATGGCGGCGGAGGCGGTATAGATGAAAACCAGGCGCAAACGCGGCTTATTCTGTAAAACGAGGATTCCATCGATGAACTTGCTCAGACTCAAAACATGGCATGCGCTTGGCATTTTTTCCGTGCTGATCGTCGCGACCGGGTGCCCGATCCCCGGCTCGATGGACTTGGCCGCCGATTCAAGCGAAGGCGAGACGGATCAGTCGGCTGGGCAACTGGCACCGGGCGACTGCCAAATAGAGGTTTTGACCCAGGGCATGGGGACGGTGGATGTCTCCTGCGACGACAGTCGCCGTTTCGCGACGCTGACAGCTACCGCCGCCGATGGATGGCGATTCGAGGGTTTCGAGGGTGCAGCCAGCACCAGCAACACAATCATGGTGGCCACCGGCGCCGGCGTGACCGTGACAGCCGTTTTCGTTTCCGAGTCTGACACCGTCGATCGCCCGGTCGATGACGGCAATGACGGTACGCTGATCGACGACAACGGCAACGGCGAGGACGGCACGCTTATCGATGACAATGGCAACGATAACGGCAATGACAATATCAATGAAAACGACAATGACAACGGTAACGACAATGAGGACGAGGTCGTATTGCTTCAATTGATCGTGAATGGTGGCGTCGGATCGGGTACGTATGAACGCGGCACGACCGTCGATGTGTCGGCAGTGATCCCGCAGGGGCAGCAGTTCGACAAGTGGGTCGGCGACATTGAGTTTATTTCGACAGGATCGGCTACGACACCTACGATTCAGGTGCTCATGAATTCGAGCGTCAGTTTGATCGCGACGTTCATGCAAGCCCCCGCAGATGCCCAGCCGCCGACCGTGATGGTGAGCATTCCCGCACCGGCGCAGTCCGCGCCGAATCTGGTGAAGTTCGACACGCAGTCGGTATCGATCACCGTGACGGCTGAGGTTTTTGAGGGATCGCAGGATCAGGTGCGTGTGTTCTTCGATCGCGACGGGTTGTTCGATCTGAGTAACGAGAACCAGATTCGGGACGAGGTGTTCATCGCCTCCGGCTCATCGTCCTCGACCACGTATGCCCTCGACATCTCGCAATTCGAGAAAGGTGTTTCGTATTCCATCGGAGCTTTGGTCAACGATGGGTTGAATGAGACGCTTATCGCCTATGCGAGTGGGAGGATCCGGCGATCGACGTTGCCCATGCAGTATTGGGTGGGAAGCATCGCGCCGCCGTCCGGTGCGCCGCAGCAAAGTCTCGCCGGCATGATTCTGGAAGGTGTGAACTTTGAGGACAACGCCGGTCACGACTTTGTAGGCGGTGTGGACCTTACCGGCGACGACGATATCGATGATTTTCTGGTGGTGGCACGCTACGGCAAGCCCGAGTTTAACAACCCGCAGGGCATCGGTATTGGCGAAGCTTATCTGGTCAAGGGTTCCGACAGCCGCAGAGTGGGCAAATTCAACCTCAACACGATCGGCACACCACTTCTGCCGGGTCTTGTCTTCACGGGCGTGGAGACGGATCCGATGAATCTGAGTACCACGGAGGGCATCGCCTCAGTGATGATAGTGCCGAACGCTGACGAGGACGGCAATCGTGAATTGGTGTTTGGTCTGCCAGACGTTGCGTCCGACGGCGGTCCGTTCGCCGGTCGAGCGTTGGACAAACCCGGACAATTCCGCGCCGGCGGCATAGTGATGGCCGCCAGCCAGAACTTCTCCGTACCTCCCGGCGTTACGACCAATCTGTTTACGACGGGTACGCGCATCCAACTGGACTTTGTCGGGCAATTGTTTGAGCAGGGACGGATGTACGGCCGTGATTTCCCCGTGCCGGAACCCGAGAACAATCCGGCATTCTCGGGGGCCTTTGGACAAGATCTGTGTCGGGAGGATGGCGGAGGGGCCTTTACCCTGGCGGACGAAAACGTGTTTCCTGATGTGCATGGCTGGTATTTGGATATCCAGATGTTTCAGCCAGGTGAAGCGCCGGACATTGCAGCCGGCGACCTGTTCGGCGTATGCTCGGGGTGTGTGTTCGGAACCGACGGTCTTCCTGAGACGTGGGTTGAGCCGAGTTTCGGATTCGCCTATGCGTTGGCTGACGCGGGCGCAATTTTCGCCAGTATGGTTCAGACCTGCGGATTCCCACAGCTTTGCCCCACGCGGCGACACGACGTGAACGAATTGGCCGGTCCGCCGCCGCCTGCACCGACAGAGTGCCCGGTTGTCGGACGCAACGCGAACGAGCCTGGGGATATTCTTGGCCCAGTCGCCGAGAACATCATGCTTACAGGGATGGGTGATCCGAACGCGAGTTGCGAATGCCTTGCAGAAACGCCTCCCGCGCCCATCGGCTGTTCAGATCCATCGCAGGATATACCGCCGATTTGTGATGGCGGAATGGAAGAATACAAGGTGGGATCGGGCTACTACCCCGACCGCATCTACGACCCCGCCAACCCGGGCGATATTCAGGCTGCGTTGATGAACACGCCGCTTTTCCCGCTCGGTGCGCGGATTATCGGCAAGAGCATGGGTGACCGGTTCGGCACTTCCATGACACTAAGCCAGATTGACGGGACGACGTTTCTCATCGCGTCCTCACCCACGCGGTCTGCCACCGGCGATGATGCGGCTGAGATGTTCGGCAGTACGACGAGTTCCGGTGTGGCATACATGTTCCCGATGGATGATTACTGGGGACCGTCGAATTCCGGCGCGGTTCCGCCCAAGCCGCACCAGTACGTCGTCGGACAGCGCAGTTATGTCGGCAGCCCGAACCCGGGCGTGATGATGTTGCAGGGCGGTACCATTGCCCGCCCGGCGCGCCGAGGCCTCGGCGAGTCCCCTGCCAATACAACGACCATTGTGGGACGGGAGAATGACAACATTGAGCGCGTGCTGGGCATATCCGACTTCAACAGCGATTCGCGCGAGGATATCGCCATTTCAGCGCCTGATTCGCTTGGCGGCAGCGGTTCGGTTTACATCGTCTATCGGCGCTCTATTACCCTTGAGGGTGACTACCTGCTCGGGAAGCTTGCGTTGCCGTTTACAGATGCCCAGCGCCTGAACGGTGCGCTCATCACAGGCGTCGCACAGAACGGCGTTAGTGCCCACTTCGGCACAAGCTTGGCGACGGGGTTGGATTTCAATCATGACGGCATTGATGATCTCGTCGTGGGGGCGCCCGGGGCGTTGTTTAATCCTAACGCCACCGGTGAAGTCTTCGTCATCTTCGGCGGTTCGCTCAACGCGACGCCGGAGAACGGCTCCACGATCGACGACCTCATCGCCTCGGGCGATGCGGTGCGCATTCGAGGCTTGAACCCTGGTGGGCAGTTTGGCTTCAACGTCGCCAACGCGGGCGATGTTGATGGCGACGGGCGGAACGACTTGCTCATCGCCGCGCCCAACGCATCGCCGGTTTTCGACGGGAATCCATTCGACAACATCGATGTGATTTCGCTGGCCAATCAGGGCGTCGATATTGATTTCGACGGCAACGCGGACGACGTTACGGGCTTGCTGGGCCGCCCGGACAACACGGTCAGCGCCCCGGATCAACTGCTTAACGCGGGCCTGGTCTATCTGGTACTCGGATCAACCAATCTGGCGGACGACGCGGACGGTTTGATTGCCATCAATGAACTGGGATCGGGCAAACTCCCCGGTGCCATTTTCGTGGGACGACAGGGTACACGCGGCAGCATCATGGGCGACTTCCTCGGCGGTGGACAAGCTCACGAGGCCGCGATGGGCGGACTGGGTGTCAAGAGTCCCAACGGTCGTGCGACCGGTGTCGCCGGCATCGGCGACATTGACAACGACGGCAGGGACGACTTCATTCTGGGGTCCATTCTGGCGGACACGCGCATCGACACGGTTGGCAACAGCGTGAAGAATGCGGGCGAAGCGTATGTGATTTACGGATTCGCGCCGTAGTCCGTTCTGCCGACCACGAATCGGGGCGGTTTCGCCGAAGGTTAGAATTTAGCCTTGTGCAATGTCGAATGGCGACAAACACTACTTGATATCGTGGATGCGATAATAACCCTCTTTCCTCCCCTCCTTTAGAAGGAGGGGCCGGGGGAGGTTCTTCTTGCGAGACGACGCGTTGCTCTGGTTCAACCCCCCCTGTTTCCCCCCTTCGTAAGGGGGGAAAAGATTGTTCCCGGTCGCAAGGAAAGAATAGAAGGTACGCATGCATTGCATGTGGCCGGCCTGTTGCGTTCGTGTTAATTGATCGCGTAGTCGGCTGCTTTGGTTTCGGCGAGCGGTGGCGATTCGCGCAGTGCGTCGGCGAAAGACCGCAAACGGAATCGCCGCGAGAGCATACGCAGCTTGTCGGCAAATCCGCGCCGGCCCAAGCCCTGGTGCAAGCGCAGCTTCAGCGACAGTTTCTGCTCACCCCACGGCGGGGTTGGCGAAGTGCGTGCGAACTCGCCCGGATCGATCTCGTAGGGATGACAATAAAACACCGGCCAAGTTGATCGGGCATCGCTTTCCGCACGCAGCAGTCGATGCAGCAGCCAGCTTGGAAACAGGCGTGCGTACCCGCCTCCCGAGATGGGCAGATTGCGGCCAGCCATGCGCCGTGCGGTCAGCGGAAATTCGGTGATGCATCGCCCGTCGTTCAAACGGACAACGCTCGTCTCCCGAGGCCAATCCCCGATGCCGTACCGAGGCCCTGCGATGGGAAAGATGCTGGAGTCGTAGCGGAAACCCTCATCGCAGAGCACGTCCAGCGCCCACAGGTTGCCCGCACCGATTGAAAACACCGGTGCTCGGTAGCCGGTCAGCACGTCACCCGTGATACTGGAGATCACGTCCTTGGCCCGGCGGAGGTCGTCGCGAAACGATTGCGGATCGAGCAGATGCACCTGCACATGCCCGTAGCCGTGGCAGGCGATTTCGTGACCCGCGTCGCGAAGCTCGCGTACGACGGCTGGGTGCTTCTCCGCGAACAGCCCCAATATGAAGAAAGTTCCCGTCGCGCCGGGGGACTCCTGCAGGATTTGCAGGAGCCGCCGGGTGTTTTGGCCGCAGTGTTCGCCGATCGGCAGGTCGGTATCGAGCGTGGATTGTGCCCAATCTTCGACATCGACGCTGAAAATCAGCGGCGGGCAATTTTCGTTGTGGGTGTTTTCGGGCATGCGGACGGCTTCAATATCGAGAATCTTTCGCGCATATCGGCTTGTGACCTTAAGCGCCTACACAAGACGACTTCGTGTGCCTAAGATTATCGGAAGTACGGACGCGGTCAAAGGTGTCGGCGTCCGACGCGGGCGGTCCCTGCGAAACATGCGCTCGTGGCTACCCGACAGAGAGGGTAGATAGTTGGCGGGCGTGGAAGCCGGCGAGGGGAAACGACGGTCGTTAATCGCATGCGTCGGCGATACGGAACATTATCGGGGGTGTGTTGGACCAGTGAATTCCAAAGCTCAAGAGGCTGTGATCGATCATCGTATCGGTGAGTATTTTACGGACGCGGCGGCTACGTTTGACACGTTTTACGACGGCAAGCGAGGCCCGTTCATGCGTTGGGTTGACCGCAAGTTTCGCTCGGACGTGTTTGTGCGTTTCGAATGGGTGTTTGAGGAGATCGGCGACGCGGCTGGAAAGTCGATTCTCGATATCGGCTGCGGTTCCGGTCCGTATAGTGTCGAGGCTGCCAATCGGGGTGCGGAGCGTGTTCTTGGTGTGGATATGGCTGACGGGATGCTCGAAATCGCTCGCCGCCGCGCCCAAGCGTTCAAGGTGGATGGTGCCTGCGCGTTTGTCAAAGGATCATTCCCGCAGGATGCGCCCGACGAACAGTTCGACCATGCGATCGTTACGGGTGTTATGGATTACGTGGCCGACGCACCCGCATTCATCAACACCGTTCAGAAGCTGGTGAGAAAGAGTGCGATTCTCTCCATGCCGAGCAAGCACTGGTTTCGCACGCCGTTTCGCGAGTGGCGATATCGGATGAAGGATTGCCCGGTCTACTTTTTCGAAACCGACGAGATTCGCCGCTGGTTTTCTGAGGCGGGTTTCGCCGAGACGGATATTCGAAAAGTCCCCGGTGCAGGGCAGGATTACGTGGTTATCGGTCGCAACGGTTAGCGACCTCGCAGCGGGGAGTTCAAATTGGCGATCAAACATGAACAGAATTGAACCCCGCACGCGCGAGACCATCGCCGTTGGAGACACCGGCTCTTTTTCCAAGACAATCTACGAGCAGGACGTTTTTCAGTTCGCCGGTGCGTCGGGCGATTTCAACCCGCTGCACATCGACGAAGCCTACGCATCGAAGACGATCTTTGGCCAGCGCGTGGCCCACGGGATTCTCACGGCGGCGATCATTTCGACCGTGCTGGGGAGCGAGTTGCCCGGGCTGGGCACGATTTTTGTCGAACTGCACATCCGGTTTCTCAAGCCGGTCTACTTCCTCGATACGGTCACCGCGAACGCCACCGTCACCGAGATCATCAATCCCAAGCGCGTGCGACTGCTCGTAGCCTGCGTTAATCAGCACGGCGAAGACGTTGCCGTTGGAAACGCTGTTATCATCCCACCGGCAGAAACAAAGCTGCTTACGTGATTCCGGCGCCGCCGGGGGCGCTCGTAGTCGGCCATAGCGCTTGCGCTGGGGGCCAGCCTTGCGTTCGTGTCGGTAACTCGCGGCTGGACATGGAGTTGTCTTTTATTCGCCAAAAATGTTTCCGCTTCGTTGACGCCTTGGGCGGTGAAATTAGACTGCGTTTTGGAACGTTGTTGAGCGATCGGCTTGGCCGATTGGTGGTTTGGGGTTGGCAGACCTTGATCCGATCGTGGTGGGTGGTTGCGCTTTCTTGTGAATTCGGGTGTTGATCCCGCGTCGATCCGCTGTTCAAATTCAGCGGTGGTCGATTCGCGCGCTGCGTTTGGCGCGTGGTTACTTGCGTTGGTTGGTGAAATATCATGTCCATGCTCGCACAGGATTTGTGGCCTTTCGCTTCGATCGTTTTTGTGATTGCAGTTATCGGGGCGATGGCTTGCGTGATGCTGCTGCTCGCGCACCTCATCAGGCCGGCGCGCAAGGGCGACGTTAAGGACAGCACGTACGAATCGGGCATGCCGACCATCGGTGACGCCCGAGGCCGATTCAACATTCGCTTTTACATTGTTGCGATGCTGTTCCTTTTGTTCGACGTTGAGATTGTCTTCCTTTGGCCTTGGGCACCGTTGTTTCATAATGTTGCGAAATCGGGGCAGCCGTTCGTGTCTGCCAGCGGTCACACAGCCGATGCGACTTATCTGCTCGGGGGCATGACGGTTTTTGCGGCTTTTCTGGTGGTCGGGTTTATTTACGAATGGCGACGGGGGATGTTCCAATGGGATTGAGCAAGGCCGAGATTTCCCCGCACATGCTGGGCAGGAACGACACGCTGTCCACCCGCCTCGATCACATTGTCGGCCTGCTGCGCAAGCATGGGCCTAACTGGTCGCGGAAGAACTCGCTCTGGCCTATGCCGTTTGCGACGGCGTGCTGCGGGATCGAGTTGATGGCCACCGGGGCGAGTCGGTATGACATTTCGCGCTTCGGGGCGGAGGTGATGCGCTTCACGCCGCGGCAGTGCGATCTGATGATTTGTGCCGGGCGCGTCGCGATCAAAATGATGCCCGTTCTGCAACGCATTTACCAGCAGATGTGCGAGCCGAAGTGGGTTATCAGCATGGGCGCGTGTGCCAGTACCGGCGGCGTGTTCGACACGTATGCCGTTGTGCAGGGCGTCGATCAATTTATGCCGGTGGATGTGTACGTCCCCGGCTGCCCCCCGAGGCCGGAGACGTTGATCGAGGGCATCATGGCTATCCAGCGCCTCGTGGAGAATGAGGGCGTCAAACCCAGCGCCCAGCGCGGCGGACTCGGACTTGTTGTTCAGCCGACCATCCAACTCAATTCCGAACGGCTGAATCGGGCGCTGAGCAACAACGGCGTCCCGGCAGGCAGCGAGGCGTAGTAACTGGGCGGTGGGTCGGTCGCGCTGGATCGCGCACGGGCCGAGCCTTCTCGCCCAAGAGACGATGCGGGTGCTGTGTGTTCCCACGGAAGCCAACAGCACAGGAGAACAACAATCGCTACGAACTCGCCCGTGTGATTCGGCATGGATCGTGAATAGCCCAACCGTGGATCGACGCAGATGGAATACGAGCAAGTCCTCGCAAATACACTACCCACGCTGAATGGTCTGGTGAAGGAACGAGTTGGAATCGGTTCCAATGATCGTTTCTGCTTATTCGGTCCAACGCGTGACCATTTACGCGAGCATGCTCCGGACATTCTTCAGGAACTAGCGAACTCCGAGAACGAAAACCTGCATTTTCCATACGATCAGCTGAGCATCGAAAGCGCGTTGCGCATTCATGATGATTGGACAGCTAGTCGGAATTGGTACGCCATAATTGCGCTTCCCCCCGATTTAGATGTGTTTGACTCGCTTTCGAAAGATTTTCGAAGTTTTCCCAATGGAAGAGCTGTTGTCGCATCGCCAAATCTGATTCTTGCCTCGCTACTCGGTGGGGAGGCTCTTACAATGTGTGCCGCGCAGTATTCGGACTTCGTTTCTGACGAGTTTGAGCCCTTTCGCAAAGAAGTTGGAAGTCGCATATACGATTTTCCGTATGCGTTGCATTGGACAGGCGTACTCGGAGAAGGGAAATGCTCGCTCAAGTTTCAATACAAACAAATCAACTACGGCGGACTTCTTCCTTCATTTGTATGGCGCTTTGACTCTTCCGACAGCAACCCTGCGGACCCCGACGCAGAATTTGCTGCGATCGCCGGTTTCGGATGGAATACGCTTTGGTTTGTCGGCGCTAAGAATTTGCCGAAGCCTGTGCATGTACGAGACATCACGCCCCGGATTGCTAAAAACTTGTCTGCGGACTCCACGCACGCACGCGCCTTGTTCGACATCGCGACGGGCTCCCATGTTCGAGGAGATGATGACTCCTTCATTCCATTGCATGACATGGCGGTCAAGGGATACTGGGGCACTGATGTTGACCGATTTGTCGATATCCAGCATGACTTTAAGATGCGACTTCGTGGTCCTCTGATGACGATCGAAGAGGCCTGCAAGAGCGTAACGGAAATTCGGGACTGGAGCACTGGCGATGAACTTTTGGACTCTATTTGGTGCCCTTTGGACGGTTCTTCGTCAGGAATACCGCATCGATGGGCACCCAATCGTGACGGAGCGACGAGAGCAGCGACAATCAAGTGCGATTCGGCAAATGATCATGATATCGAATACCTTGGTCGGTGTTTGACTGACGGAATCGTTCGAGTGGACATTATTTGCCGGGCGTCAGGTTCCCTACAAGAACCGATCATAAGGCCCCGCGTTCTCAGGGAGACCTTGATTCCTTGGCCAACAGAGGAGAAGAGGAAGAGGGCGATCAAAGAGTACGACCAGTTGATTCGTGACGCCGAACACGCGGAGGAACTAGCCGAAGCACTGCGTGATGAATTGAAAACTGTTCATGATCGCCTGGAATTGCAGACGGAATCCAATCGATGGTCACTTCCGCCACGATGCCTTGAAGGAGTCTGGAAGCGTGCAATCGACAGTTTTGTCGAGCTCGACAAAACTCTGATTTTGGTCGCAAACCTGCTTAGACCGCGTGACGATGTCGCCGCCATCGAACGAGAACTGCATCGTGCAATTTTGAATCGGCTCAAGCAGGAATTCGGCGAAGATTCTTGGTGGGTGGACGGTATTCCTCTGCGAGTTCGGACGAATGCCGCTACCGCCCGAGAGGAAGATAGTTGCCGATCACCGCTCGAAGCCTATTTCTATCTTCTCGGCATGAGCGAAATCGTAAGTAAGAACTGGGGCCTATTCGGACCAGCCTTTGAGCGAGTGTTAGGCGTTCAAGGCAAGAAGAATTGTGAATCTTGGTTCGTCCGTGTGAACAAGGAACGAAATATGCTCGCCCATCCAATACACGGTGACATCCCAGCCAAGAGCCAAGAGTTCCTTCAACGATGCAAGAAGCAGATTCAGGGAATCGTGTCCGCGCTTGGAGGGGATTAATGACCGGGATGGTTGAAATCGCAGGCGCGGCCCCTCGGTTTATGGCGTGGCTAGAATTGCATGCGTAGTTGTTCCCGGCCAACCGCGTCGTGTGATCGAACGCGGCGTGCGATCGATTCGCGTGTTCCTTAGCGATGAGGGCCGCCAAGCCTGTCTCGATTTCGTTCGCGAGCAATTCGAGGCGGGGAAGAGTACGCGGACTTCCTGCGGACAAAGACGTATGCCGGCTGCCCTTGCGGAGACAAGGCCAACATGCGAAGCATCGAATCATGCGACGGATCGAATCGCCCACGGGCTGAGACCTTCGCCCGCGGCATATTCAGTTCCTTATCCGCTTGAAATGGGCCATTCGATGATCGCGAGCATTGCCATGAGTCTCAATATTGGGAGAACCCAGTGTTAGGTTTGACTAATCTCCATTGATCTAAAATGTGTTTGATTCAATGCTGGTCGGTTGTGATAGGCAAACCTACTATCCCTCCAGGAGTAGCCCATGACCAGAGCAAACAGCCCCGTTCGCGTCTCCGCCAATTTGACGGTTTTGCCACAGCAGCAGGCGATTATCCCTCTTCTGCGCGACTCCCGGGGTTTTGGGGCCCTCTTGCGTAAGATGGCTTTGTGCGCGCTCTTTTTCACCGGCACCATTCGCGCGGTGGGACAGGAGTATTTCGTCACTCATCTGCCACCAATGCAGGACGAGTCAACGAGCGTCGGATTCGCCATCAATAACTACGGGCATGTCGTGGGCGAGTGGACACAGGCGGGCGGTGGCCAGACTAGCGGATACTACTACGATGGACAGAAGCATGATCTCGGTCCGGGCGTGCATCCGCGCGCAATCAGCGACAATGGGCTGGTAGCCGGTTACCTGGACAGCGGCGAAGCGTTTCTTTACGACCCGGCCACCGGAGTGCTGGAATCTCTGGGAACACTGGGTGGACCCACAAGCATCGGAGTGGGGATCAACATCTTCGGTGAGGTCGTAGGTGAGTCGCAAATGCCGACCTCCACGCCAAACCGCGCTTTTCTCTTCAGTGGTGGGCTCATG
Source organism: Phycisphaerae bacterium (assembly GCA_029260215.1). Classification (GTDB taxonomy): domain Bacteria; phylum Planctomycetota; class Phycisphaerae; order UBA1845; family UBA1845; genus OFTM258. The sequence continues at coordinate 7,661 of JAJDDQ010000063.1, read as the reverse complement.
GTCGATCTTGGCGTGCCGACCAACCTCTCCCCCGGATACACCGTTGATTACACCAAAGCGAACGGGATCAATGCCGCTGGACTTGTTGTTGGCGAGGCGTTGGTCGGGTCTTTCGGAGAGGCATGGGCGGTACCCTTCCTTTTCGATTGGGGCGATCCGGATGCGACGATGCTCAAACTCACCGGTGACTATTCATCGGGCAGCGCATGGGCGTTGAACGATGTCGGGCACATCGTGGGTTGGGCGTCCAGCAACATCGAAACCTGGGGGCGTGCGTTCCTGCATGACGGCTCAGCCATGACCAATCTGGGTACGATTCCGGGCAAGTCGTACACCATTGCCACGGCGGTGAGCAATCTCGACGAGGTGGTCGGGCAGGCATTCGGTGAGTGGGTCTGGCTGCCCTGTTGCGGAAGTGTTTGGTCGAACAATATCAAGCGAGCGTTTGTTTACAAAGACGGTGCGATGGTCGATCTGAACACGCTCATCCCCTCGGATGCCGGTGGTACAGTGACCGTTCCGACGGGAATCAACGACTCGGGGAAAATACTAACGCCCCTGGGCGGCGAGACAGTGATTCTCACACCGATCATCACCGCAGACAGCGACGATGACGGCGACTTGGATATATTCGACTTCGCGGCATTCGCGGATTGCAACGGTGGCCCCAGGTCCGACCCCGACCCTACGCTGCCAATGCTCTCCCCGAACTGCATCCGTCTGTTCGACTTCGATCTGGACTACGACATTGACATGGCCGACTTCGTGCGATTCCAGATTAAGATTAGCCAACCGGGGATTGTCACGGGTACGGTGGAGTACACTGGGGTGGACCAAGGCGTCATATACGTTGTGGCCTCGGATTCGGACGGAGATGGGTTTGACTACAGCACGTCGCTGGATTCGCCGGGAGCGTTCGTCCTCGAAGTGTGGCGTACGGGCGATTACGACGTGACCGCCTTTCTGGACGCGAATGGCAATGGCGAAGTGGACACAGGAGAGCCGTTCGCTCCGTCGATCGACAATTCAATTCAGGTGATCGGCGAAGGGGGGCTTGTCGCCAACGTTCTCGTAGACTTGGGGCCATACAGCGTTCAAGGTCGCATCACGCATGGCGACGGAACGCCCGCTTCCGGGGTCACCGTATCCTTCGACGGCCCGAGCATCGAAGCCACGACGACCGATACCGACGGAGTCTATTCCTTCTCGGGACTTCTTGGCGGTGGTTACACCGTCACACCTTCGGACCCCGCGCGCTACTTCTATCCATTTGACGTTGTTCTTTCGTTGGTCGGCGGAGATTCCGTCGGGATCGACTTCGAAGCCCATGACCTTCCAACAGGGGAGGTTGATGGCCAGACGTCCGGGTTGGTGAGTGGTGTCGATCCCGGAGCGTTTAGCATCACAATTGATGACGGAGGCATCCTCACGACAGTCTTCGTCTACGCGGAAACGGTTTTTTCGGGGGCGGCGGGGGCCGTTGAAGAGGTCACGGTCGGCCACGCCATCGAAGCACAATACCACACCTCGACGAATCTCGCGGTGCAGATCGACACGGATCCGCCGGGTTAACCCGCACGCACCTTTGGTCTCCATGCATCGTGGACAGTTGGCCGCTTCGGCTGGACAATGGTTCTGGTGTGACTAATTCCTGCGGGATTGGTCAGTCGGCGCGCATTTCTGTTATCCTTCGCAAGATGGGCTTCGTTGACGTGTTTGATCCTGTTGGGGTGACGCGATATCGGCCTGACTGTTGTGCGTTTTGAATTTGGCGAAAGGTGAAGGATAGCATGATTCGGAAATCCTACTTGCGAGCGTTGGCAGTGTGTTTGATCGGCTCGGCTACGACGTTCGGAGCGTCGAAAAACTGGGATGAGAATTGGGGGCAATGGCGTGGGCCTGCTGCCAACGGCGTCGCGGTGAAGGGCAAGCCGGCGGTCACGTGGAGCGAGAGTGAGAACATTCGCTGGAAACGCGCTCTGCCGGGGCAGGGTCTCTCCACACCGATCGTCTGGGCGGACCGGGTTTACATACAGACAGCCATCGCGGTCGGCGAACCGAAGGCGAAGGCTGGTGATGAGGGGGCTGACGGCGGTGGAGCGTCGCGGGATCGTCAGGGCGACCGCAGTGGACACATCGAGCGCAACGAACGCAGCCGACGCGATGGCTCGCCATCCGATGGCCAAACGTGGCAGAGTCGGCCCGATGGCGAACGGCGTGGCGGTCGCGGCGGTGAGGGAATGCGACGTGGTGGACGGCGAGGGCGGCGTCGGGGGCGTGCGAAACCGCCGACGCAGTCGTATCGGTATGTCATCATGGCCTTGGATCGCAAGACGGGTGAGACGGTTTGGGAGCGTACATTGCGCGAGACGATTCCGCACGAGGGGAGTCACCGGGACGGCAGCCAAGCCCCCGCTTCGCCATTTACGGACGGCGGGAATGTCTTCGCGTATTTCGGCTCGCACGGTCTTTACTGTCTCGATATGGACGGCACGCTGAAGTGGGAGAAGGATCTCGGCGACATGCGGACGCGGGCCGGCTTTGGCGAGGGCAGCACGCCCGCATTGTACAAAGATACGATCATTGTTCCGTGGGACAACGAGGACGAGTCGTTCATCGTAGCGCTCGACCGCAGCACGGGCGCGGAGAAGTGGCGCAAATCGCGCGATGAGGCTACGAACTGGGCGACGCCGTTGATTGTGACGGATACGCCCAAGCCTCAGGCCATCGTAAGCGGCGACAAGCGCGTGATCGGCTACGATCTGGCGACCGGCGATGTCGTCTGGGAGTGCGGCGGCTTAGGCACGAACTGTGTCCCGACTCCCGTGGCAGTGAGCGGAACGACCATTGTCATGAGCGGACATCGCGATGTGGCGGCGCTTGCGATTCGCTACAAAAATGCACGCGGCGACGTCACCGACACGGATGCGGTTCTGTGGTCCAAAGACAAGGGCACGCCCTACGTTCCTTCGCCTCTGTTGTACGGCAACGCACTCTACTATCTTCAAAAGAACTCCAGCATCCTGTCCTGCCTCGACCCCGCCACGGGCAGCAAGCATTACAAGCAACAGCGGCTTGAGGAAATCAACGGCGTTTATGCGTCGCTGGTCGGAGCGGATGGAAAGGTTTACATCGTCGGGCGCAATGGTGTGACCTATGTCTTGCGTCGGGGCGAGAAGTTCGAGGTGCTGGCGATCAACAAGCTGGGCAAGGAGGACTTTTCGGCGTCACCTGCGATCGTGGGCGATGAGATTTACCTTCGCAGCCGAACGCATCTGTACTGCATTGGTGATTGACGCATTCGACTCGTGTCGCACGCGACACGGCTAAGCGGGGGAGGTGTGGCGAGACGCTAACAGTGCGCTTGGTATGACTGTCGGGTGTAATTCAATTTTTTCCGGCGTTCGCGATGGGATGGCGAGCGGGTATAGTCGGTGAATCATGGGCACCGATACCGAAACGCTGTGGGTGAGCAAACCAGACGAACCGAAACTGCCGCGTCCGGCGCGCGGGCGGTGGTGGATGAAGCTGCTTGCGGTTGTTGCGGGGCTATCGCTGACGGTCGTTGTGGCGGAGCTGGGTTTGCGGGTGGCTGGCATCGGGTTTCCGAATCTCTATCAGCCTGACGAACTGCTGGGCACGTCGTTGATTCCGGGCGCGGAGGGCTGGATGCGGACGGAAGGGGAAGCCTACGTCACCATCAACAGCCGGGGTTTTCGCGATCGCGAGCACACGATAGAAAAACCGGAGGGGACGATTCGTATCGCCGTGCTTGGCGATTCGTACACAGAGGCTTCGCAAGTCGCGATGGAGGACACGTATTGGAGTGTTCTGGAACGGTCGCTGACGCGTCGATGGGCTGATCGCGGAAAACGCGTCGAGGTGTTGAACTTCAGTTGCGGCGGGTATGGCCCTGCGCAGGAATACCTCCTGCTGCGGCATCGGGTCTGGGAGTATGACCCCGATATTGTGTTGCTGGGGTTCTGTCTGGGCAATGACGTGTCGGACTGCCACCGGTCGCTCAAGAAGGTGGCCAACATTCCGTATTTCACGCTTGATGGCGAGGAGCTGGTGCTCGATGACTCGTTTCGGACGTCGGAGGCGTTTCGCCGGCGGACAGGGTTTGTCTCTCGGGCTGTGCTCGCGGTCCTGCCGTATTCGCGATTGTTGCAGGTAGCCAACCGGGTCCGGTACCAGATGCGGGTTGCGGGGCGGCGGGCGGAGTCGGGCGATGAAACGGATCCGCTGGTTGAGATTGGGCAAAGTGCAGCCATTTACAAACCGCCCGAGTCCCAAGTGTGGCGCGAGGCGTGGGCGGTGGCGGATCGGCTGCTCTGTCAGATGAGCCGGGAATGTCGCGCGCGGGGCGTGACGTTTTCCGTGGTCACGCTCAGCACGTCGATTCAGGTTCACCCGGATAAGGCGTTGCGGGCGCGTCTGCGGAAGGCGTGCGATGTGGACGATTTGTTTTATACGGATCGTCTCGTGGCGGAGATTGGTGCCCGCGAGGGTTTTGGTGTTTTGAATCTCGCCGAAAAACTGCGTGATCGCGTCGATGCGCGCGGTGAATACTTACACGGTTTCGCGCGCAAGCCGGGCTTTGGTCATTGGAACGAGCGCGGGCATGCATTGGCGGGCGAGCTTATTGCGGAATGGCTGGCGACGACAATCGATTTTGGAGCAGAGGGCCGGTAGCCGGCTACTGTAGATGCGTGACTCTGTAGTCTTGTGTTTCTCAGCAGCTATCCGTCAGCCTGTCTTGATCTGATCGCGTTCTTCGAATTGCAGAGAGGCTGAGTTGACGCAATAGCGTTGGCCGGTGGGCTGGGGTCCGTCGTCGAACACGTGGCCCAGGTGTGCGCCGCAGTTCTTGCAGGTGACTTCGACTCGTCGCATGCCGTGGCTGACGTCAACATCTTCGGCGATGCCGTCTTGGCCTATCGGCTTGAAGAAGCTGGGCCAACCGCTGCCGGAGTCGAATTTCGTGTCGGAGTCGAACAGGGCTTGGCGGCAGGCGACACAGTGGTACAAGCCGTCGCCCTTGTGATTCCAGTACTTTCCGGTGAAGGGTGGTTCGGTGCCTTTTTCCCGGCAGACGTTGTACTGCTCGGGCGTGAGGTTTTCTCGCTTACCATCATCGCTCTTGGTGATGTCCGAATTGCCCATGATTTGATCCTTACGCCTGTGTTCTTGTTTGTGCCGATGGGATCGTAGTCGACGACAGCTGAATAATCGAGCGTCGGCGGTTCATGTCGTTTTCGACGAGTTCGTAGCGGCGATGCGTGGTAATGCCTCAAAGGGTCGGGTGAATTGAAATCTGCGTCTCGCTGCCCAAACAACTGAAACGGCGATAGGATACACACCCATGGCAGCGATATGCGTGCGAAATCTCAAGAAGGTGTACAAGGTCCACGAGAAGGCTCAAGGGCTTGGCGGTTCGATTCGGTCGCTGTTTCGGCGGAAGTACAAACATGTGCATGCGGTGGACGGAATCGACTTCGACATTCAATCCGGCGAGATGGTCGGCTTCCTCGGTCCTAACGGTGCGGGCAAGACGACGACGCTGAAGATTCTGAGCGGATTAATCTATCCGACCGAGGGCACCGTGAGCGTGATGAGCTTCGTTCCGTGGGAACGGAGGAATGCGTATCGCCGTCGCTTCGCTTTGCTGATGGGCCAGAAAAATCAGTTGTGGTGGGATTTGCCGGCGTCGGAATCGTTTCGGTTGCACAAGGAAATCTACGAAATCGAGGACGAACGCTTTGAGCGTGTTCAGGGTGAGCTGACGGAATTGTTGATGGTGCGTGATCTGCTCAATCAGCCGGTGCGCGAGTTGAGCCTCGGCGAACGCATGAAGATGGAGTTGATCGCGGCGTTGCTGCACTCGCCGGACATTCTGTTTCTGGACGAGCCGACGATCGGATTGGACGTTGTGGCTCAGACGTCGATTCGACAATGCCTGCGGGAATACAATGAGCGGAACAATGTGACGGTGCTCTTGACCAGCCACTACATGCAGGACATTGAATCCCTGTGCAGCCGCGTGATGGTCATCAACCACGGGCGGATGATTCACGACGGCCCGCTTACGGACATCGTGGATCGGTTCGCCGCGCACAAGATTCTCAAGCTGCGTTTCGCGAACGGCGACGTTCCGACGGATTTCGACGGGGCGGAGGTCTTGCGCGTCGATCCGCCGACGGTGACGCTGCGCCTGCCGCGTGAGTCGATCGCACGCCAATCGACCGAACTGCTGGCACGCTATGATATCAACGATATCAGCATCGAGAACCCGCCGATCGAGGAATCAATCGCCCGGATTTTTCACGAGAATTGACGGCTGATGCTTCGTATCGGCTGCCCGAAGCCCCGCCTCGAATGGGTGAAATCGTAGCCGCTTGCCGGTCGTGCGTAATCGGTTATCATTGACGGTCGAATCGTCGGGCGATTAGCTCAGTTGGCTAGAGCGCACGGATCACACCCGTGAGGTCGTAGGTTCGAGTCCTATATCGCCCATCCCCCTGTTTTGAACGGAGTTGCTTCGGTGCGAATAACCCTGAAAAAGGGGTCATCCGGAAATTCCGGGGAACGCAACTCTGGCCTTGGGGAAGAAGTAGTCGTCATCGCGGAATCCGTATGCCATCCTCTTGATCACCTTGCGATGGCCCAGGGCTGGCGGACCCCGGGGGAGGTTGGGATGATCCCGGCGAAGGAGTGTGATGATGTCCGAATCGATTCCCTTGATGCCAGCGGAATAGCGCGTGCTGCCCGCTTAATATTGAGGCGCAAATGTCCCTATCGCTGGAGCATTTGATCGAGTTTGTCTACAAGCGCGCCGAGTTCGGGTTTGGTGATCTGGGCATCGGCGCCGACCGCACGACATTTCTTTTCGTTGTCAGGACTGATCAGCGAGCTGAACACGATTACGGGTAGCGATCCCAAAACGGAATGCTGTTTGATCTTCTTCGTCAGGTTGAGGCCGTCCATCTTGGGCATTTCAATGTCGGTGATCACGATGTCTACGGGCGGCTTGCCGCTATCGGTCGTGTTTGTCTCCAGCCACTTCCATGCCTGCTCTCCATCGCTGTGGATCGACAGATTCGTGTAACCCGCCTTCTTCAAAGTCTTTTCAACCGCCGCGCGCAGGAAAGGTGAATCTTCGGCGTACAGTACATGGCATGCTTGACGATTGAACTCAGCTGCACCGGCTTGGTTGCCACACTGCTCGAAGTCTTGCATACCGCCGACTTCCATGATGAACCGCTCGAAGTCGACCATCATGATGACATCGTCGCCCAGCCGAGCCATGCCAGTAATTGCCGATTCGGCATCTCCCGCCGCTGCGGGAATACCCTTAATATTCTGGTAACTAACACGGTAGATTCGGTCGACTTCATCCACGCGAAAGGCCGCACGAAGTTTGCTGAATTCCGTAACCAATACAATTTCTTCAATCTCCTCGGTGGCGGAGCCCAAATCGAAATACTTCCTAAGATTGAATAATGGAATGACATCATTCCTTAGCAGGTCGCTAAATAACTCCCTTTTGGGATATCGCCAAACTTAACAATCCGTACAATGCATCGTGTTGACTCAAGGAGGATTCACGATGCGCGGTAAAATCGATCAGCAGGGCGAAGTTTTTCATACGTTCCATCTCG
>JAJDDQ010000062.1 GCA_029260215.1 Phycisphaerae bacterium | reverse complement strand
CAAACCGCGTGGAACCGCGCGCGATCAAACGCCGGCCCAAAGAGCATGCGTTACTCACCAAGCCACGCGCCGAAGCCAAGGCTGAACTGCAGAAGGGAAAAGCGATGTAAGTCCTTGCCAAATAAGCGGCAGTGCCATTCGGGACCGTCACCTATTTATTGATGATTGGTGATGAATCGGGTGGGGTTTCGGCATGCCTCGTGTTGGTCGCATCGTTGTCACGGGCCAGCCGCCACCGCGCCAATCTGAATTACGTCTTGGCGATCTGGAAATCCGCTAGTGGGCTGTCGAGGAAGTCGGCTAGGCAGTTCGCTTGTTTTTCGATGGCTCGCTGAACGGTCTTGCTGAACTTGTCGAACGGTTGCACCTGCACGCGGAGGCCTTTGGACTTTCGTTCGTATCGCCATGTGCCGCTGATGCGTCCGCGTACCAAGACGACCGCGTTGACGTGGGCCGAGCCTCGCCACACTTTCTTGTAGTGGGCTTCATCGATTAGCCACCATTTGTCCTTGGTTCCCAGAACCATCGGGTCGAAGTGGTACAGCAGTCGCACCGGCCAATCGCTGGGCGGGGGGGGCTTTACGTTCAGCTCTTCGGCATCATCCCGATTGTAGAAGAAGGTTCGGCTGTCGATGTCAATTGCCTGGCACCGTTCGCCCGTTGATTCGATCCACTTGGTTGCTTTCGTTACCGTCGTGCCGTACCAGTGGGCCAAGTCGCGAGGTTCCGCGGGGCCGTAGGCGGACAGATAGCGCACGGCTATTTCCGCGAACGACTTCTTCGGCGCCGGCGGCGACCATTTCATTTTGGGCAGCCAAGATTCACGATGCACGAATCGGGACTCGCTGCCCTCGTCCGGGCCGTGGCATGCGATTCCCTCCCTGACAAGTTGCCGAAATGTTATGTATGCGACAGCCCATCGTGCCTGGGTGTCGTTCATTTGAGGCATCCGAATGCCGTTCTCAACGGTCTTGGATCGTATGTCCTTGTAGGCCAATGGCTTTCCCTTGGCCAAACGTGCAGCGGTCTGTTTCACGAGTTTTTGAAAATCAGCAAACACGTTCGATTTCTCAAGGCGATCGAATGTACGCGGTACGCGCGGTGCGAATATGGTGTGCAGAAGAGGCCAATCCGACGTATCGAATATGTGCAACGTGTCGCGTTGTCCCCAAAATCGGACGATGGTTTTTTGTTCGAGCCGGGCTTCGCGGAGCACTTGTGCGGTACAGTTGGCTGTTCGGTTCCAGAACGCCAGGTCTGCGGCTGTCATGAGTTGAGCTTGCACGCCGATCAATCGTCGGGCTGTTTCTTCCGGCGACGCGAACGGCTCGATCAAACCGGACCGGCGAAGTCGAAACCAATGAACCTGGGATGACGTGATTTTCACGTATTGCTCCGGAGGATGGAATGCAGGATTTACTTTCGAGTGGGTCAGTATCCGACATGCCGCGAAGATCGTCAAAACCGCGCGGCGAGGTTGGTGTGTATCGGCTTTCGTCGTGACTCGTGGTGATCGGATGCTATTCGAAGCGCAGGGCTTCGACGGGGTCGAGTCTTGCGGCGCGGATGGCGGGGTAGATTCCGCTGACCATTCCGATGCTGCCGGCCATTGCGAGGGCGAAGATGATGGCGGCGGGGGGGGTGAATGTGTCGAGCACACGCGTGATTTTTTCGAGGAGGTCGGAAAAGAGCAGGCCCAGAAGCACGCCGAGTGCGCCGCCGAGCAGGCTGATGATGGCGGCTTCGATCATGAATTGTGCGAGGATGTCGACGCGTCTGGCTCCGACGGCGATGCGTACGCCGATTTCTCGGGTGCGTTCGGTGACGGAGACGAGCATGACGTTCATAATGCCAATGCCGCCGACGACGAGTGAAATCCCGGCGATGCTGTAGAGGACGACCTGGAAAATCTTGCCGACGTCGGAAAGCTGCTTCTTGATTTCCTCCTGGTTCAGGATCGTGAAATCGTCGTCGTCGCCGGCGCGGATTTTGTGCTGAGCGCGCAGGGTTCGGCTGATCTGCTGAATGGCGGCGCGCAGTTGCTCCTGAGCGACGACTTTGACGGTGATGTTGGTGACGAAACGGACACCGAAGAGTCTTTTAAGCCCGGTGTTGAGCGGGATGATGACCTGGTCGTCGACGCGTCTTAGGCCGACGAGTTCTTTTTTCTCCATAACGCCGATGACGGTGAAGCCGAGGCCTTTGATTTTGACGCGATGGCCTACGGCGGGGACGGCTCCGAACAGTTCCCGGGCTACGCCGTGTCCGAGCATGCAGACTTTGCGCTCGGCTCGATCGTCCTCGGGTGTCATGAAGCGTCCTTCGACGGCCTTGTAGTTCATTAGTTCGCCGTAGTTTGCGCTGGTGGCGACTACTGTGACCTGCTTGTTCTTCTGGAAATACTTGATTTGCATGTTTTGCTGTATTTCGGAGGCGAGGTCGCGTACGAGCGGGCAGTCCTGGAGGATGGCGTCGGCGTCGTCGCGGGTGAGCGAGTCGAACTTGGGCTGCCGGTTTCCCCGTCGCGAGCCGCCGGGGAAGATGATGGCGGTGTCGGCACCCATTGCTTCGAACCGTTCCATGATGTTTTTTCTCGCGCCGGCGAGGATGGACATGGCGGACACGACGGCTGAGACGCCGATGATGACGCCGAGGGTGGCGAGGAATGTGCGCAGCAGATTGGTCTGCAATGCGCGCAGGGACATCATGACGATACGGAAAAAGAACATCGATTCGGATTGTAGCCTCGGGCAAAAGTCCTGTCGACGCGGGCGTGTGCGAACCTGTCAGGCGGTGTTGTTTTGTGCGATGGCGGCGTTGCGCTTGAGCATGTCGAGCTTGGCGCGTTTGACGGCTGAGCCTTTGAGCGTGTGACGGTATTCGTCGACGGTCCAGGAAGCTACTTCGTCGAGCAGGGGGAAGGGGAGGCCTTCACGTGTGGTGAAATGTTCGGTGTGCGGGGCGCGCTGGTTGAAGGGGCAGACCTGCTGGCAGATGTCGCAACCGAATATCCAGTTTCCCATATTGCGGGCGAGCGGTTCGTCGATGTGGTCGGCGCGGTGCTCGATGGTGAGGTAGGAGATGCATTTCGATGCGTCCATTTGGTAGGGGGCGGGGAACGCGTTCGTCGGGCATGCGTCGAGGCAGCGCGTGCATGAGCCGCAGTGGTCGGTCGCGGGTTGGTCGAAAGCGAGGTCCAGCGTGGTGACGATCTCGCCGAGGAAGAAGTAGCTGCCCAGTTTCTGATGCAGGACCAGAGTGTTTTTTCCGATCCAGCCGATGCCGGCGCGGGCGGCGAGTTCGCGTTCGAGGATGGGCACGGTGTCGACGCAGCAGCGTGTGTCGAAGGGGTCGTCGATTTGCTGATGCAGCGCGTCGGACAGCGCGTGCAGCTTTGTCTTGACGACGTTGTGGTAGTCGTCGCCCCATGCGTACATGGCGACGCGCCCGTGCGGTTGATCGTTTGGGGGCGATGGCGGGGTTTGATGGTAGTTGAGGGCGACGACGATGACGCTCTGTGCGCCTTCGATGAGCTGGGCTGGGTCGCGTCTGATGTGGTTGTTGCGGTGGAGATACTCCATCGTTCCGGCGTGGCCTCTGGAGAGCCAATCGGTCAGATAATCCGCGCAGGTTATCGGGTCGGTTGAGGTGATTCCGACGCGGTCGAACCCCAGGTGCGTCGCGATCTGCTTGACCAGTCGGGTTTTATCGGCTGGGGACATTCGGTCGATCCTAGCCGCCAGGAACGTCGATGAATACCACGTTCGGTTGACAGGGTTGTGGGCGGAATCTACTTTCACGTGACCATTAACGCCAGGCATAAAGGAATACGCCCTTGTTCGATCACGAATGGTTTGCCGGAAGAGGATTCGTTGAGCAACGCGATGAGGCTAAATGGCGCTGCGCCCTGAGACGATTTGACCAGTTCACGCGTGAAAACGCGCTGGACGATGGGGAATTCGTCCAGTTTTGGGACGATCTCAAGATTCGGACGCTTGTGTACCTCCGCGACGGCTTCAGCTACGAGGTGAAGGAAGTCGTGGACGTGGCCAGCCGGGCGCATTTCACGTTTGAGTGTGAGCCGGTGGACGATCAATATCGCGTTGGTGCGTTCATCATATCGCTTCCGTATGAGGACATCGTGCGTATCGAGGTTTTCGCCGTGCCCCAAGAGGAGATGCCCGAGGACATGCCGGCGATTACCGGATTTCGGGCGCGGGGAGAGACCCCGCCGCCGTCGTAGTCGTACTGATCCATCACGTCTGCCGAAACCAACTCCGAGCTTTCCGGTAGTACGAGTTGCGTGTGCTGCTGCGCGTGCTTTGTCATTTCTGTGCGCGTATTTCTTGCGATGATTTGCTGAGACGGTTTTGAGCCGGGGTCGCAAGGCGGCCCTTTGCACCCTGTCGGTATGCGTAGGCGAGCCTACTATATGCGTTGGGTATTGGCACCTTACGGTAGGAATGATGAACGCTGTTGATGAACTCGGTGTGGATGGATGCGTAGCGCGGGGGATGGCGCATTACGAACCGCGTCCGCAGCAGGTGGCGATGGCGGAGGCGGTTCGGCGGGCGTTTGAGCAGCGGGCGCATTTGATCGTTGAGGCTGGTACGGGCGTGGGCAAGTCGTTCGCGTATCTCCTGCCGGCCATCGAACGGGCGACGGCTCACGACGAGCGCGTCGTTATCAGCACGCGTACCATCGCATTGCAGGAACAACTCATTGGCAAGGATATACCGTTCCTGCGTGAAGTGCTGCCAGTCAGTTTCAGCGTGGAACTGGTCAAGGGGCGGAACAACTACGTGGGTTTGCGCCGTCTTTCGCTCGCAAGTCGCAAGCAGGAGCAATTGTTCGCGGACCGCGCCCTGCGCGCTGAATTGTGGCGGATCGAAGATTGGGCTGTCCGCACGCAGGACGGCTCGTTGTCTGATCTGTCGCCGCAGCCTGGGCCTTTGATTTGGGATCGGGCGCGAAGCGAGCACGACAACTGCATGGGGCGCCGTTGCCCGACCTACGACAAGTGCTTTTTCCAGCGTGCGCGTCGCCGGTCGGAGCGTGCGCAATTGCTGATCGTCAACCATTCTCTGTTTTTTTCCGATCTTGCCTTGCGTGCGGCTGCCAAGGGGTTCCTGCCCGATTACGACTCTGTTGTGCTGGACGAAGCTCACAGTGTGGAGCAGGTGGCTGGCGATCATTTCGGATTGAGCGTTTCGGAGGGCGCGGTCGCGTTCCTGCTTAACCGTCTTAACAACGAGCGGACCAAACGCGGTGTCTTGCGCAGTTGCGACGCGAAATCGGCATTGAACGCGGTGATGGATACGCGCGCGACGGCTGATCGATTTTTTGGCTCGCTGGTGACGTGGCAGGCGGTTCGGGGACGGTCCAACGGCCGACTGATGGAGCCGCCGGACGTGCGGAATGATCTGCCCGACGCGCTGCGTCGCTTGGCCAAGACGCTTCGGGCGGCCAAGCAGGAACTCACAGATGAGAACGATCGTCTGGAACTTTCGAGCCAGGTCGATAAGGCGGAAGCGCTGGCGGACGAACTGGACCAGATGTACAAGCATCGTGAGGGATGGGTGTATTGGATCGATTGTGGATCGGGGCCTCGGCGGCGCGTGTCGCTGCACGCTCGGCCGGTGGATATCAGTCCTATTTTGAAGGAAGTGTTGTTTGAGAAAACGAAATGTGTCGTGCTGACGTCGGCAACGCTTTCCACTTCGAACGACGGCGGATTCGAGTACGTTCGCGGGCGTCTCGGTTTGACTGAGGGCGATGAACTGAAGCTTGGTTCGCCGTTCGATTATGCGGAGCAAATGCGTATCGAGGTTGAAGCTTCTCTGCCCGATCCTGGCGATGCGACTCGTTTTACCGCAGCGATTTGTGATGCGATTGCGCGGCATGTGAAGGCATCGGGCGGGGGGACGCTCGTGCTGTTTACGAGTTATGCGATGCTGAACGACTGTGCCGTTCGGATGAAGGATTTTTTTGCTGACAAAGATATCTCTCTCTTTCTGCATGGGGCGGAACTTTCGCGGTCGGAGATGCTCGATCGCTTTCGGGCTGAGGTGGGCAGCGTTATCTTCGGGACGGACAGTTTTTGGGAGGGCGTGGACGTGCCCGGCGATGCATGCAGTACGGTCATTATCGTGCGGTTGCCGTTCGCCGTACCCAATCGGCCTGAGATCGAAGCCCGCATCGAGATGATCCGCAAGGAGGGCAAGTCGCCGTTCAACGAGTTCCAATTGCCGGAGGCCGTGCTGAGATTCAAGCAGGGTGCGGGCCGGCTGATCCGTTCCAAACAGGACCACGGCAGGGTGGTCATACTCGATCCGCGTATTGCGTCGAAATCGTACGGTCGATTCTTCCTGCGAGCGTTGCCGGGGTGTGAAGTGACGTTTCGGAGGTGATCTTCGCGATTGCGGTGTGGGAGTCGATTATGGTACAATCCTCGGAACACATCGGTGGCCACAGTTTCGCGGAGTCATTATTGATGATCGTATCGGCGTTTCGCAACTTGGGGTTATTGACCGGACCAGGGGCCTGTTTGCTGGTGGGAATGTTCCTTGGCGTGGCACCGAGTCGGGCAGAGATGGGGGCTACAAAGAACCTGTCAGCGCCACCCGAGGAATTCCTCAGCGGCGCGTTGAGGCTGCCGGATCCGGCGCACGCGGGTGTTCGCTCTGTGGCGGCCATGATTCCAGTGCATCTCGATGCGACCGATTCGGGAACGTGGCGTTGGTCAGGTCATCTGGAAGTCGATGCCGACGACGCGCTTTCGATCATGCTTTTTGCACCCGGCGGGCAAGCGTGGGACATTCTACTGACCCCGCCGCGTGCAGAACCGATCGATGTTAAGTCGCCACACGACGGTGTGCGGATCACCCGTCGAAGGGGGGCGGTGGGGTTGGGGCTGTCGGAGACTGGCGAGTCATTTACGATCGACGCGCCACCTGTCGGCAGATGGGCTGTGCGTCTGAGCGCTTCGGAAGCCAACGTTATGTCGGGTGGGCGCGACGGATACCTGATGTTCGCGGTGAAAAGCCCGTACGCTCTATACACGCATTTGTCTGACTACGAGCTTGTCGTTGGCCGTCAAGTTGGGTTTGTCAGCTATTTGTATGATCGCCGCAAGGTTTCCTCGGGTTCGGATTCACCTCCGATTCCGCTCGTTGGACGCAACATGAAAGCTGAGATGCATGTCGTTAAGCCGAGCGGTGTTGCGAAGACCGTTCCGCTACGCGCTAAGAATGACGGCACTGTGTCAGGCTCGTTCCGTGCAGACGAAGCGGGCGACTATACTGCCCGAATCGTCGTCCGGAGTGAATCGATCGATGGCGCTCCACTTCTTCGTACCAGTCAACATTTCTTCACAGTCGTCGAGCAGACTGCGGTGCTTGGACGCACGGCTCGCGGCACACAGATCGACGACGGGCGATTGCGTTTCGACGTGGCGATACAGCATGCCGCAGGTGCAGGTAAGATGCTGCTCACGGCTGAATTGTGGGGGAAGGGTGATGGCCAGTCGAATGTTTCCGTTTGCTGGTTAAGCAGGATGGCTGATCCGCGTTCGACAGCCGTCGACGGAACGCTGCCGCTGTGGTGCGATACGCGATGGGTACGTCGCGCGGGCGCCCAGCCTCCGTTTCAGCTTCATCACGTGAGATTGCAGGATCCGGACACGCATATTCCGTTCTCGCGGCGCGATGTCATGCCGGTTGAGACTGACTTTGCTCCTGTCGTGGCTGTGGATGGTTACGATCGGGAGATTATCACACGCGAGATGCTTATGGGCGTGCCCGGACCCACTGCGGACTTTTCCGAAAATGTTTTTCCTCCAATGCCGTTGGCGGAAGCAGGAGCGCCTTGTTCCACGAATACGTTGCATAAGGTCATGCTGGTTCATGGCTATTGCTCGGGGGGCGTGTGGCCAACTGGAGAATTCGACGACGCGATTGAGTTCGCCGACAACAATCAGAACCGGACGCACGATCAATTCGCACAGTTGATCCGTGCGCAGGGTGGAGGGTTGAAGTCGTTCGGCATCGTCGCCCATAGTCAGGGTGGCGCTGCGTCGTTACATTTGTTCAGCTACTATTGGAGCGGTCTCGATTACTCGACGGGCCCGCGACGCATTCAATCGGTTGGGACGCCGTATCGGGGAACGCCTCTGGCTGGCGACCTTGCCATCTTGGGTGAGATTTTCGGGTCCGGCTGCGGTACGAACTTCGACATGACCTATGATGGGGCTGCACTCTGGCTGTCGGGCATTCCGTCCTGGGCGCGCAGCGAAGTGTACTATCACACGACCTCTTTCGAGGATGGTTTCGGATTTGATTTCTGCAGTTTGTTCACGGACCTGTTCTTGACCGACCCGGACGACGGAGTGATAGAAATGGACTATGGCCAACTGCCCGGCGCCAACAATATGGGCCACACAGAAGGCTGGTGCCATACAACCGGGATGCGTGATCCAGCCCAGTACGAGGATCATTCCAGAAATGCAGTGATGAATGCAAATGCAAACCGCTGAACAAACAAGTCGATTCGTGTTCTTCAGGCTGCGCATTGCGATTCTGGCGGGCGTAGCGATTCTGGCGTCAATTGGCAGCGTCTCAGCCGAGACGGTTACACTTTGCGGTGGAAGCGGAGAGATGTTCGGCGAAAACGAGTCCTTGTTGTTGCCTCTGGATCAACCCGGTCTGGACAACGTCTTAACGACCCTGGTGACGGTCGACCTGACTATTGAGCATGACTGGGTCGGTGATCTGTGGGTGCTGTTAAACCATGCGGGCAAAGACGTTGAACTGCTGCAACTGCCCGGAAGCCCTGCGTCCATTTACGGGTGCGGCGGACAAGACGTAAGCATCACATTGCAGGACAACGCACCGTTGCCGGCGGAGGATGCGTGTTCACTGACGCCGCCTGCAATGGATGGCGAGTTCGCGCCGCACGGTGCGCTCAGCGACTTCATTGGCGACGACCCGGCGGGCTTCTGGACGTTGGCGGTGAT
Source organism: Phycisphaerae bacterium (assembly GCA_029260215.1). Classification (GTDB taxonomy): domain Bacteria; phylum Planctomycetota; class Phycisphaerae; order UBA1845; family UBA1845; genus OFTM258. The sequence goes on along the minus strand of JAJDDQ010000062.1, from coordinate 40,739 downwards.
AGATCTTGGGGCCGATGACTGCGGCATGCTCGCAGCTGACGGTGTCTGCGTGCATATTACATACGCGCCTGATTGCAACCAGAACGGTATTCCCGACTCTATCGACATTCTTGATGGCGGCAGTGATGACGACAACGGCAATCTGATTCCCGACGAGTGCGAGCTTTCCGGGGACTGCGATATTGATGGCGACGTTGACTTGGCCGACTATGGTTGCTACGTAGCCTGCCACACCGGTCCAATAGGCAGTGTCGCGCCGAAGTGTGAATTGTTTGACTTCGACGACGATGGCGATGTCGATCTGTATGACTGGGGACAATTGCAGATCGCCTTTGCGGGTCGGTAATCATTGAGCGGTTGTTCCTGCGACCCTACCCCAAACACGTTCCAACGCGTTCTCAGCCTTCAAACGTTCAGTGTGAGCTGGTGTATTGATCCAGCGAGTATTGAGCCATCCTTGCATCAAGTTGACCAACACGTTCACCACGTCGAGCCAGTCAGGCTGCCGGAACGTCACGGCGACTCCAGATCACGGCCCCGAGCAGCCAGGTGAACAATGAGACGAGCAGGAGGACGCCGACATCGAATGGATTGAGCCCGTCGCGGACGACGACGAATGGGCGGAAGTAACGGAGGAGAGAGACGTAGGCGACGGATTCGATCCGAGGCCAAAACGCGGCTAGGGAGTTGAGCATGAACGAGCCGACCAGAATGGCGAAAATCCAGGCGACGGATCGACTTCGACGCGACCCGCAGGCGCTGAACAGAAGGCTGATGCCGGCGACCGCCCAGAGCATGCAGCAGGCGTTGACCGCGACGCCGCGCAATTCCCAAACCACGACCGGCTGGGGCAGGTCGGCGATGCGGCTGCCGATCAGCACGCCAAGCCACAAGCTCCCGACGAGCATGGGGCAGGCGATGAAAATCCAAACGCTCACCGAGAGATAGACCGACCAGCGTGACAACGGCAGCGAGAGCAGCATGTCGGCGGTCCCGCGATCGATTTCCCCGGAAAGGACGCGCGTGGAGGACATCACCAGGAAGCACCAGGTGAGTGAGAGGACGACCGGGTGGGCGAACGCGAACGAGGACATCGTGGTCATGGACAGTGACTGGCTCAACTCGGCTCCGGTCATGGCGCGGATGATGCCGGCGATCCAGCGGACCTGAAGCACGGATTCGAACATCTCCCAGGGGATCGAGGCGAAGGCGTTGAGGATGATCACCGCGAAAAGCATCACGCCGCCCATCAATGCCATCATAGCCCAGCGATCGTCGTAGACGGTTTTTCGCACAAGTGCCAGATTCATGTCACATGCCTTCCGTGTCGTGTGAACGATTCCGGGCGGTGTTCGAGTTTCCCGCACCGTAGTAGGCGAGGAACAGGTCTTCCAAATCAGGCTTTTGGAGAACCAATTCGTCTACCGGGTGTCGCGTGATCCACGCCAGCAGTGTCGCAAGTTCGCCCTTCCATCTGCCCCGCAAAACGGAGTCGTCGCAGGATTCGATCATCAGCCCGGCCGGAGCGGTCGCACGGAGCGCGGCGGTATCGGCGGATTCCATGAAACGCAGGGATATCTTCTGCAACGCGTCCCGTCGCAGCGATCCGACTTTGCAAGACGCGATGACGCTGCCGGCTCGCAAAATGACCACGGATTCGCAAAGTGTTTCGACTTCCGGCAGGCTGTGACTGCTGAAGAGTACCGTTCTGCCGGCTGCGGTCACCTGTCGCAACTCATCGTGTACAGCTTGCTGCATCAGCGGATCCAGTGCGTCGGTCGGCTCGTCGAGGATGAGCAGTTCCGGCTCGTGCAGCATGGCTACTATGAGGCCCAGTTTTTGCCGCATGCCTTTGGAGTATTCACGCACGCGTTTGGTCAGGTCGAATTGAAATCGTTCCGCCAATCGTTCGGCTGCTCCGAGTTTGGGGATTCCGCGCACGCGGGCTGCGAAGCGCGCGGTTTGCATTCCGGTCAGATGATCGTAGAGGCGAACGTCACCCGGCAGATAGCCGACGCGCCGCCGAATTTCGGTTGAGTCTCGCCAAGAATCCAGCCCGAATACAGTGGCTTGTCCACTGTCGGCTTTTAGAAGGCCGAGCAGAATGCGAAGCGTTGTCGTCTTGCCCGCTCCGTTCGGCCCTAGAAATCCGAGCAGTTCTCCGCGTGCGACGGACCATGACGAGCGATCCACCGCCCGCGTTGGGCCGTAGGACTTGGCGAGGTTGTCGATAGCAATGACGTCCTGCGCATGTTCCGACTGCTGTTGTTCGATGTTCATGCTCTGGTCTGCACTTCCTGTGCGGGCGCGAGACCGTGACGGAGCGTGTGTTCGGTGATGGTGCGCGTGTTGCAATAGTGATCGAGGTAGTCCGGTCCGCCTGCTTTGGCACCGTCGCCGCTCAGTTTCAACCCGCCGAACGGCTCGATATCAACGCGGGAGCCGGTGATCTTGCGATTGAGGTAGAGGTTTCCGACGAGGAACTCGCGCTTGGCCTGTTCGACGTTGGCTGGACTCCGCGAATAAACGCCGCCTGTCAGCGCGTAGTGTGTTCCGTTGGCGATTTCCAGTGCGTGTGTGAAATCGTTTGCACGCATGACGGCCAACACTGGTCCGAAAAGCTCTTCGTGGGCGAGATTTGAATCGGGATCGACATCGCCGACGATTGTCGGTCCGATGAAACATCCTGTGCTCGGAAGGCTGTTCGCCGGCGTGTCGAGCAGCATGCGCCCACCGTTTCGTGCATGATCGATGCACTTGGCGAGGTGTTGCTGTGCTTCCGCGCTGATGACCGGGCCTATGATTGTGGCTGGGTCTTCCGCGGGGCCTATGGTCAGTTGGGATGTCGTTTCGACGAGCCGCGCACAGAACGCGTCGTAAACGTGCGCGAGCACGACGGTCCGGCTGCATGCGGTGCACTTTTGGCCGCTGAACCCGAAGGCCGACTCTACCACGCCGGCGACGGCTTCGTCGAGGTCGGCGTCGTCGTCGATGATGATAGCGTTCTTGCCGCCGAGTTCGGCGATGACTTTCTTGATGTGCTGTTGACCGGCGGGCGAGACGGCGGCTTCGCTCAGTATGCCGCTGCCGATTTCGCGTGATCCGGTGAACGAGATGATGTTGACGTCGGCGTGGCTGACCAGTCGCCGGCCGACGGTTGCCCCCGAGCCGGGGAGGTAGTTCAGCACGCCGGCCGGTAAGCCGATTTGTTCAAACAGTTCCTGGAGCTTGGCTGCGATGACCGGGGCGTGCGACGACGGTTTGACGACGACCGCGTTGCCGGTGACCAGTGCAGCCGCTGTCATATTGGTGAGCAGGGCAAGCGGGAACGACCAGGTTGCGATGACCGCACAGACGCCTTTAGGCTCGTACACGCGGTAGTTGTCCTCGCCGGGCAGGTCGCGTCGCCTTGGCTTGTTTTCAAGCCGCTCCGCACAGGCTGCGTAGTAGTTGAGGTAGTCGATCGCCTCAGCCACATCCGCGTCGGCTTCCCGCCACGGTTTGCCGACCTCGAAGACAACGAAGGCAGCCATCTCGAAACGACGTTTGCGCATTGCGTCGGCGGCTTTTCGCAGGTAAGTCGCGCGCTCGGATAGCGAAAGGTGTCGCCATTGCGGCAGCGCTGCGTGGGCGGCTGCGACAGCGCGGTCCGCGTCGGCGGTTGTGGCGGAGGCGCACCGTCCGACGATTTCCACGGGGTTCGCCGGGTTGGTGGATTCGATCCAGGCAGCCGTTTTTTCGCGTGTTCCGCCGATGGCGAGCGGATATTCCCGCCCGAACTCGCCGCGCACGAAATCGAGGGCGGATTTGAATTTGTCGCGGTTTTCGGCTGCGGTGAATCCCGTTGTTGGTTCATTGCGAAAGTCGGTCATCGGTTCATCCTCGTCGATATCCAGATAGCGAATGGGCCTGGGCGATGTGCTCGGCGGCTGTGCGACGGCGGGGTCGGCCAGCAACCGTGACGCATCGCGCGTGTCGAAACTCTGCCGCAGGAACGAATCATTGGCCGTGTTTTCCAGCAGTCGCCGGATGAGATAGCCCATGCCCGAGATCAGCCCGCCGTAGGGCGTATACACGCGCAGGCGATAGCCCATGTTGACAACGGCGTCTTTGAGCGGATCGCCCATGCCGTTGAGCATTTGAAATTCGAATCTGCGACGATCCAGGCCGATCGCTTCCGCACGGGCCATGATGTACGCGATGGACCGCACGTTGTGGCTGGCGAAGGCGGGCTGAATCCAACGGTGGTTTTCGAGCATGCGCCGGGCAATGCGTTCGAAGCACGCGTCGGACTCCCACTTGCGAAGCCAAACCGGGGCGGGCGTGTTGTTTTGGGTGGCCATCGCGGTTTCGACATCCCAGTAGGCACCTTTGACCAGACGCACGGCGATCGGATGACCGCGTTTTTTCACCCAGGTGAGCAGGTCTTCGTAGTCCTGTTCGCCGTCGCGGAGGTAGGCTTGGACGACGATGCCGACCTGGGTGAAGTCGCGAAATTCATCCTCCATCAAAACGCGTTTGAACAATTCGAGCGTCAGCGCGCGGTAACCGTAAGATTCCATGTCCACGTTAATGAATGCGCCAAGCTCGCGCGCCTTGCGAAGGATGGGCCTGAGTCGTGCGGATACGGATGCGATGGAGCGTTCGGGGTCGATGGCGTCGAAGCGGGCGGACAGCGCGGTCAGCTTGATGCTGATGTTCACGCGCGGCGATGGGCCTGCGATATCTGAATCGATGATTGGTACGGGTGACCAGGTGTCGGCGGCGGGGCAGAGCGATTCGATCAGGTTGATGTAGGTGTTCCGGTAACGCTCAGCCTGCGTGTCGCTGGATGTGAATTCACCAAGTACGTCGAGGGTGAAGGCCATCTTTCGGCGGCGGAATTGAAGGACCGATTCGATCGCCTGCTCTGCGTTGCTTCCGGCGATGAAGCGCTTGGCCATCTGCATGGCGGCGAATCGGGCGAATTCCGCCACGAACCGCGCATGGTTGGAGTCGTTGGTTCGGTATCCGAGAATCAGCCGGACTATGCCGGGCAGGTCGAAGCGGTCGGGGTCAAGGTATTCCTTGAGGTGTCGGGCGATGGACTCCGGGCGGTCGAGTATTGATGGCAAAACATCGACGAACCGAAACGCCTGCACCTTGAGCGTTTCATACTCCATGCTAAGGTTCAGGGCGTGCTGCTGCCACCAAGCCTCGCGCCAGAACCCAGGTTCGGCTACGCGGGCGCGTTCGAGGATTTCACCGCCGATTTCCCGAACTCTGTCTTCCATGTCCACCGCCTGACCAAGCCCTGACAACACCGCTTCGGGATCATCGGGCGAACGGCTTGGTCATGCAAGCGGGGCGGTGGTCAGAATCGAACACGGCTGCGCGTCATTTCTTGCCACGGACGGGAATGGCGACGAGGTCAAAGCGTAACCCGTCCGATTCGGTCGAAATCGTCGCGATGCCGGACGTCTGATACTTGCGCATCGCATCAGCGTGTTTGATCATGTCCGGGTCGATGTTTTGCCCGATGGCCCATCGGACGAACGCGCTGGCCGGCATACCAAATGGTGGCGGCGAGTTTGGCCTGGCGTCGCCCATGCGGGCGATGGCCTCCTGAGCGGCGAGCATGCGGCGCGAGTCGCCATACATCACCATGCAAGTTTTTTTCGGTACGCGCTTGACGACCGCTTTGAATGTCTTGTCGTCTGCAAGACCTTGCCCCGATTTGCCCTCTTCGCGGATGTAGTTTTCGGCGGCTTTCTTCGTCGCGACCAGGAAGGCCTTCTCCGTGACGGCTAACGACAGGCCGGGGACCGGGGGCACGCTGTAGACAGTTTGTCCCATCATGTCCGACGGCATAAGCATGCCCGCAAAAACGCCGGTAAGCAGCTTATTAATGCCCTCGCGCGACGAATGACCGAGGTGGATGTAAGCACCGAAATCAGCAGCGGCGTAAGGCGCTCGGGCGTTCATCATCATCGACAGCGGGCCGGTCATTTGTGCGACAACTTCTTTGCGAATGTCGAGCGTGCTGCCGTCCGCGAGAGGCATGACCATGCCCGCACGCATTTGGTCTGCTTCCGCCGGATCGATGCGGGCGGTGATCGCGATCACTTCTTCGAGTACCACGGCTGGATTCAGATTCATCGACGCATACCACAGCACGTCGGCCGGCACGGTCGCCAGCGGGGCGGTCTTACTGTTTTCCATCAGAAGGATTTTGGCGATGCCCACACGTTCGCCGCCGTCGATTTCCAGGTATCCCTTGGTGACGAAGTCGAGTTTTGACGACGGAGCGAACTGCGTGGTCATCACGAAAGGCCCGATGGCGGACAGGCCCGAGGCCGAAATCTGCTTGGAAGCGTCAGGTCTGACCGACTTGACGATGTCCAGGAACTCGGGCGTGTTGAACACGAATTGCAGATGGGCCTTCTTGCTACACCGCTTTCGAAGCGAGCGCATCGCCTTCGACGACGCAAAGGTATCGTCGTCCTTGCCGTTGAGACGCTTGATCGCATCGGAAACGGTCGCGAAATCCGAGGCCAATATCAACCGCGACTCGCTGAAGGCGAACGCGAATTCATCGGGCGGTTTCACGCCGCCAAGCACTTGCGCCACGCCCATTTTGACGGTCTGCTCAACCTCAACGCCGTCGAAGAGCTTTTCGACGATTTCCTCGACTCGCGCGTAATTTATTTCCTCCGCGTCGCCCTCTTTTTTGAAGCGTACGATCGTCACGCTCGTGCCGGCGACTTCCTTCTTGTCTTTGTTTCCACCCTGCGACAGGCAGGCGTCCACGATTTTCTTGGAGAGCGAACGCGTCGCCTCAAGTTTCTCGCCCATGTCCATAATCAGTGCAATACCATGAAGCGGCACGCCGTCATCATCGACCTGCGAGGAAGCCGCCAGATAGGCTGCTATCGGACCTTCGGGGTAGACTTCCAAATCCTTCGGCGAATCCAGCCCCAGTTCCTCCGCCATGACCGACTTGGCGTTTTCGAAGAACTTTTTGAACGGCTGCACCGCTTCGCTCAAATCCGAGTCCTGCGACATCTTGTACAGCGCCGTTTTCTTTAACGACTTCACCATTTTGTCACAATTGGGCACGCCCACGTAAAGCACTGTGTTCTTCGGTGCCCATTTCGCGGGATTGTCTTTGGCGAAGGCTTGGCCGGCACAGATACCGATCAACAGCGTTGTAGCTAACAGGCGCAGTGTATTACGAACGTTGAATGTCACGATTTTCTCCGTTTTGCGGGCGTAGGCATTGGTTCGGCGCTAGAAATCACATTCTCAAATTAGCCGGCGGAATCCTCGGACGAGCGCGGCACATCCGGGAGGGAAGGCGACGTTCTCAAAAAATCCGGTGGCGACAGGTCGACCCGGCGGGGCGGATCGATGTATTGGTATCCGCTATTGGGGTTGTCCTGATCGTAGGCGTAGGCATCGCGATTCTTGAGAAAGTCGGTCACGTAACGGACCGGAATCGCGAAATTCAACCCCTCCGCAAACATGTACCCCATGTTGGTAACGCCAATGACCTCGCCGCGCGCGTTGAACAGCGGCCCCCCGGAATTACCGGGGTTGATCTGCGTTGTGGTTTGCACATAGGTCAAACCGCCCTCGGCGCGATTGCGCTTGCTGACGATTCCCTTGGAAACCGTACGCTCCAAACCAAGCGGATTGCCGATCGCAAAAACCGTATCGCCCTCAATCACAGGGCGATTTTCGCCAAGGTGAACCACCGTGACGACCATGTCCTCCGGCGGGTCAAACTTGAGCAAGGCCAGATCGACGAACGGATTCACCGCGATGATGCGTACGTTCTCGATTTTCTCCTTGCGAAAAGCGCCGCCGGTCTTGCGGAAAATGTTGATGGAAATCTGCGATTCATTCTCAATCACATGAAAGTTCGTAATGACGTAGCCGTCTTCGTGAATAATGAACCCGCTGCCCAGCCCGCCGGGCGAACGCACCATGACGACACCTTCGCCCAGTCGCCGCGAAAGCTCCTCCAGCGACGCTGGCGGCAGGTCAGCTGTGCGATACAGGTCGTCAGTCACATTCACGTTGGCTGCGTATTCGGAGTCACCACTGACATCGTCGCCGGTCTCATCTTTGACGACCTCACGCACTTCACCACGCGGCAGCCTGAGAACATCGTGGCCAATATCCACAAAAACCGCGTCGGCGGTCTCCTTAATCACTGTGGCGTCGATGGTCGTGCCATTCACAAGCACAACTTCATCCGCCATGCTGTAGGCAAAGGGAAACACGGCGCAGATCGTAGAGACACGAAGAATGCGGGTGCGGTGCATTGTCTTGAACCCTTCCAAATGAAACTGAAAATTGCCGCGTCACCATAGCACGCATCTGATCGGCATTCAAGCTGGAATCGTCAGCACGTCTGCGTTAAGCTGTCAGCCGCCGTTTGTAGAATTCGGAGAAACGTCGCAAGGAAACCCGGACAAGCATTATGCTGAAGCACTCAGTTGGCTGCATTCAAACGTTGATAGTTTTCGCCGTCCTCGTCAGCGGGGGCGTCGCACGCGCGGAAGAAGGCGGCCTGACCCCGCAGGAGCATCAAGACCTTGCTCGGCACTTCGGTTTCACCGCCGTCGAGATTCACAAGATCGAACAAGGCATTTCGCAACTCCGCATCGCCGACTTCAACGGTGACGGAGCCAAAGACCTTGTCGTCACGAACAACAAGAAAAGCCTGATCGACGTTCTCATCCAACGAACGAGCAAGCCCGATTCTCCCGATGAACCGCAGGAAGTAAACGATCTGGCTGACCATTGGCGATTCGAGCACAAGAAAGTGTCGGTTTCTTGGGGGATTACCTGCCTCAAAACCGCCGACGTCACAGCCGACGGAAAAGTCGATCTCGTGTTCTTCTCCAACACGAACGAACTCGTCGTGTTGCCCGGTAACGGCGACGGCAGCTTCGACGACGCTCGAACTCGCCGCGTTCGAGACGGCATGACGCTCCCGTCGGCCATGGACGTTGCAGACGTCAACGGTGACGGGCGCGAGGACGTAGTCCTGCTCGGCGAATCTTCGGTGCTTGTGTTCGCGCAGAACGAGAAAGGCGGATTGGATAATCCGGAGAGATTCGCCCACGCTCTGGAAAACCCGCTCGCGCTTCGGGCGACCGATTTGGACGGCAACAGCCTGAACGACATCGTGCTATTGTCCGACGAAGAAGATTTCCCACTGCGCGTGCGTTTTCAGACCATCGCTGGCGAGTTCGGTCCCGTGCAGCGCGTACGGTTGCCGGCGCTGCGCAGCGCGACGTTCGAAGGCTGTTTCGAGCGAGCAGGAAAAGACCTGTTCGGTGTTGAGCGTGTTTCCGGTCGTATGAAACGCTGGACCATCAGACCCACTGATACCGTGGATTCCGACGACAGTTGGGCTGTCCTTCAACTTCCGATTCCCGGCAGAACGGACGCGGACCGTCTCCCGCTGGCCGTCGGAGACGTCAACGGCGACAAGCTCCGCGATGTGATAACCGCCGATGTCGATGCCGCCCAACTGGTTCTTTATCTCCAGGATTCCGCGCGTGGACTTCAGCCGTCGAAATCATTCGGCGGCCAGGTCGGCATGACCGACGCACGCTGTCTTGACGAAGACGGCGACGGTTTGGACGAGGTCTATGTGTGCAGCCCGGACGAGCGTACCATCGCCCGAAGCGTGTACGCCAACCATCGTCTCACGTTCCCCAAAGCGCTGCCGACCTTCGAGAAACCCTTCGCCCTCGATCTCACACGACTGGACTCGGAGCATGGCCCGGTGCTGGCGTACGTCTCGCGTGACGAAGATTCGACATATTGGTTCGTTGTGCAACCCCTGTCAGCCGAGTCGGTCGACGAAGCCATCGCAAAGATCGAACTGGAAGACATGGACGAGCCGCCCACAGCGCTTCGATGGGTGGACGCCAATCGGGACGGTCGGCAGGATGTCTTAATCTTCTCTTCCGACGAGCCGCTCGTTACCGTGTTGAGCCAGGCCGACGGAACGTTCGAGGTGATGGCTGGCAGCGGCGAGACGCAAACCGGTTTGGTCAACGACGCCCGCATTCAGAATTTCACATTGGCTGACACGCACGGCGACGGCGAGCGCGAAATCCTGTTGGCCCAGAAGAGTTTCGTGCGCGCCCTGCGGATCAACGACGACGGCGCATGGGAAATCCTCGACCAATACAACACACCCACCAGCGATTCCGAAATCGCCGGTATTTGTGCTGTCTCGGACAACGCTCGACCGGCCTTCGCTGTCTACGAACGCAGAGGTCGCGAGGTATTGTTCTTCAAACCCGACGAGTCCGGCACGTATGCGCTCGATCGCCCGGTGAGCGTGGGCGCCATCGCGCTCAAATTCATGACGGCTGCACCTCTGGGGGGCACCGGCACGCCGTCGGTAATGCTCGCATCGAACACCAGCCTCACGCTCATTCAGCCGGACCGCCCCGCACTCATCGCGGACGAGCGTGCCGTCTACGAATCGTCCATCAAAGATGCACGACTCTATGGTGTGGCTGTCGGTGATCTGAATCACGACGGAGTAACGGATATCGCAGTGGTCGACGGAGCCAACCATTTCGTCGAACTTGTCACCTTCGCCCCCGACGGCTCACTCGTACGCGGCAACAAGTTCCGCGTTTTCGCCCGAAAGCAGTTTCGCCGCCGGCAGCAGCAGGCAGCCGAGCCGCGCTGGATCGAAATCGATGACGTCACCAATGACGGCTACGATGATTTGATTCTGATCGCGCACGACCGGATTCTGATTTATCCCAGCGAGTGAATCGCCGGCTCAAACGCCCTTACGACAATTGTGACGGGACGTTCAATTCGACGAACTCCCGGGCATGCAGGAAGATGAGTCGGCAGCGATCCACCGGTCGCTCAAAGATGGGTGCGATCGACGCGGCATAGAGTGTCATCTGGTTGATGTAGGTCTGCGCACGTTCCGCGACATCAGCCGGCTCGACGCGATCTGTCTTGAAATCCACAATTTCCAGAGCATCGTCGGTCGCCAGCACGCCGTCCACCACACCGCGTACCAGGACATGCTCGTCGGAATCGACGGCCACAGCGTTGTGGAACCAGTGTGCGGGATGCTTGGCCATGAACATGAACTCGCGCATGTAGGCGTCGCCTGCGTCACGCGCGCGTTTCGCCGCATCTGTGCCAAGGTACCACGCGACAGCCTCAATATCCGCAAGCCTGATGTCCTCTTCGGTAATCAGATCGCACGCAACGAGTCGCGATGCTTCCACCCGCACGGAATCGATCGTCGCAGCCGCGTGCAGGTCGATGTGCTGCAACAAAAGATGCGTAGCTGTTCCCCGCCGGGCGGCTTCCGTGGGAGAGGCTGAACGCGTTTTCGACGGTCGGCTGCCTTGGTCACCCGCGTCGTGCGCGAATTCCAGGTCAACGGTCACGTCGTACAGACGCTGCACCGCACCCGCGGATGCCACCGACGGCACGCTGGTTGAAACGTCATGCGGATAATCGAAGCGGATGCGATCGAGCACCGCATCGGCTTCGTCGCGATTCACCGTGGTCGGCTCATCCTGCGGCAGCGAAGCCAGGCTCGCGACCGCACGCAGCGCAGGCGACGTGGATCGTGTACGCGTGTTCCCAAGCTGCCACGTTCGCATTTCCTCCTGTTCGTGTGTTTGCACGCGAAACAGCGGGTCGCCACCGCTTGCAGACCAAAGGCAGACATCGCGCGGCAGGGCGACCAAAGACGGCACGATCCAATCGAGCGCACAGGAAGCCGACTGAATAGCCAAAGGCGACGGGGTGTTTTGCGAAACGCTGCCCTCGTCGCGGCATCGGGTGACCCACTCCATTTTCACGGTCCCGACCAGCGACAGCTTGAACTGTGCGCGGGTCATCGCCACGTAAAGCAACCGCAACTCTTCCGCCCGCGTCTGAAGATCGATTTCAGCCGCTGCCAGTTGGAACGGAGCCGACGGGTATTCAATCATACGCTCGGGATCGACCACACGCAGGCAGACGCCGACGCTTCGCTCGTGAATCATTCGGCTGTACTTATCCCGGAAGTTAAATCGCCGGCCCAGGTCGGCCACAAAAACGATCGGAAACTCCAGACCCTTTGACGCATGAATCGACATGATGCTGACCGCGTCGCCCGACGGCGGGGCGGATGAGGCTGCGCCCATTTCCTGCTCCTGCGATTCCAGATCGTCGAGGTAAGCGATGAATCGTCGCAGGCCTTGCTGTTTGAATGTGCCGAACTGCCGTGCTCGCTCGTGAAAGCGCATGAGGTTGCCGCGGCGACGCTTCCCGCCGCGCAAGCCGCCAACGAACGCGAGATATCCAGTGCGCTCGAGCATGTCCCACAGCGCGTCGGCGAATGGGCGTTCGCGCATCTCAACTCGAAACCGATGCAAAGTCGATAGAACATCAGAGAGCTTCCGCCGCAGCGATTGGTCGCTTCCGGAAGCTGCGTATTGAAGCACGCACGCACAGAAACGGTCTTTCTCATTCATCGCCCGGATGACCAGCAACTCGTTTTCATCGAACGGTTGCCCGAGCATGTTCGAACGCAACAGAGCAGCCAGGGGAATGTCCTGCTGCGTGTTGTCCAGAACCGCCAACAGAGCGCGCAGGTCGCGAATTTCGGTCGTGTCGAACAACGTCTCGCGAGCTTGAGTGTGGGCTGCGATGCCCATCTTGCCGAGAATCTCAGCCATCCGATCGGCACGGAAGGACGGCGAGCGAAGCAGCACCGCCACATCGCCAAGGCCGAGTTCTTTGCCTTCAAACACGGTGCGTTCGTCGAGGAGGCGTTTTATCTCCGTTCCGATGACGTACGCTTCACGCTCGATCGTTTGCCATTCGTCGGGCGAGTCGGGATCGGCGAATTCCGATGCGTCTTCATCAACCTCCTCAGCCGCCGCCATGTCGCGATCGAGCACATGCACCGTAACGCCCGGCGGATTCGCCAGGTCGAAAGGCCGACCCGCTTTGAGACGGTGCGTCTCGTCATAGTCAAACCCGACGAAGTCGCGGACCATCAGTCGCGAGAACAATTCGTTGGCCGCCTCAAGTATCCGCGGCTGACTGCGAAAATTCTCACTAAGCGGAATCGCGTCAGCCCGCGCGCCACCGGCGCCGCAGTGACAGATTCGCTGGGCGAAAACCTCGGGGTCCGCCGCCCGAAAACGATAGATGCTCTGCTTGATATCGCCCACGGTGAACAGATTGGCGGAGCGATCCGGGCAATCGTCCCGGCACACACGTCGCAGAATCGCGTCCTGAACCGGATTGATATCCTGATATTCATCCACCAGCACGTGCTCGAATTTGTCGCGCAGTTCAGACGAAATCTCATCGTGCTCAGCCAACCGATACGCCAGCCGTTCCAGATCGCCGAAATCGAGGGCCTGCCGCCGACGCTTGGCCTCATCGTAGGCCTGACGAAAATCCTCAACCAGATCGACAATCGTGCGCAGAAACGGCTCGACCCGTCGCAATCCATCCCCAATTTCGCCCGCAGAAAACAGCGCGAATCGCTTCACCACCTTCTTCTTGAAGGCTTCCTGCATCGATGTGCGCATTGCGCGCAGTGACAGGAGAACGCGATTGTCTTCCGGCGAGATATCCTTGGCCCTTGTGCGAACCGGCACGATGGTATGCTCGCTTACTTCCGTGCGAACCCGGTCAAATTCAGCAGCATTGGCGTCGCGCAAACGCTCGATCCATGCGCGAAGGCACTCCGCATGCGCTGCGAACCGCGAACCATGATCGGCGATCGGGCGAATCGTTGACGAACTCCAGTGCTTCAGATCGTCAGCCGCCCGCGCGTGATCCTGCAATTCTCGAACGAGCGGATCGAGCACGAATCGCCGCAGCGATGCATTGTCGAACCGATAACGGTCGCAACAGTCGCGCAGCCACCCGGTCGGATCGGGCAGACTCACCACGTAGTCCGCAAGCCGAAGCACGAACGATCTGATCGTCGTATCCTGTCCCAGGCCATAGACGTCGATAAGCGCCCGAAAACCCGCAGCACGCTGATCGTCCGCAGCCCCGGCATAGCGTTCGTCAAAAAGGCGATCGAGCGTGTCTGCCTTGAGCAGCCGGGCTTCATCCGCGGGCAGGACAACCGACGCGGGGTCGATGTCGGCAATGTGAAACCACCGTCGCACCATCCACAGGCAGAACGAGTGCAAAGTCGAAATGTGCGACGTCTCCAGCCGAACGATCTGCTCCCGCAAATAGGCATCGTCCGGGTGCGTACGCAAACGCCCACGCAGTTGGGCGCGAATGCGTTCCTTCATCTCCGCAGCCGCCGCCTCCGTAAAAGTGACCACGAGAATCCGATCAATCGGGCAACGCAGGTCCGTCGGTGCGTCACACACAATGCGCGCACACCGCTCCGTAAGCACCGCCGTCTTGCCCGAGCCAGCCGCCGCGGTGACCGCAAGACTCTTACCCAGCGTCTCGATCGCGCGAAGTTGGCCCGTAGTCCAGTTGACGACGCTCACGGTGTCGCCTCCGTTCCGTCGCCCCTCAACAGACGGCATACCTCGGACTTGCCCATCGGCAGGATCATTCGCTGAGTGCCCGTATCCGCTTCAAACCGGCAGAAACTTCTAAACGAACACCACGAGCAAGGCGTTGCCTTACGCAGCCGATAGGGCGAAACCGCCACCTCCCCATCCAACATCAAGTCCGCTCGCCGGCCCAAATTCTCGCGCGTAAATGCCAGAAAGTTCTGAAAATCTTCACCGGGAGAAGCGTCGCTTTTGTCGGAATGCCCGAGTTCGCCACCCTTCTTGATGAACACCGAGTAGCCTTCCCGCCACCCACTCTCCGTACTGCGGTCGAACGAATCCATCCGATCGAAATCGAGCAACCCTCGAGGCCTGTGCGGCGACGAGCGTATCGATTCATCATCCGCGTCCGACGGGTGATCCACACGCTCGTAATTGTTCAACAATCCCACATAAAACGCACCGGCTGGTATGATCCGCCGCCCCGCCAAAGTCTCTCCATGCTCCTGCAACACAAGGAGGTAAGTAAGAAGTTGAAACGACAGGCCGTGGTACACATGCGACATGTCAAGACGTTTGCCGCGCGAGCGCTTGTAGTCGATCACGACGCCCAGCAATTCGTCGGACACCTCCGCCAGATCGACGCGATCTATGAGGCCTCGCAACACGATCCTGCGTCCCTTCGGCGTGTCAATTGTCAATCCGTCCAGACTGCTGTCATCGTCGAACCCGAATTTCAACTCCGCCGCCCGTGGTTTGTACACACCCGCTTCGGCGATCCGCTTTTGCGTCAAGACCACCCCGCGCAGTTCGTTCACGCTTCGATCCAGCAGATATCGATCTCGGGCGTGCGAAATCGGCGTCGATACGGACAACGATTCCACCACCTCGCGACAACTCTCCGCCAACCGCTCGTCCAAAGTCGAGTCGTCCAGCTCCGCAATCGACTGCCGCGTGATTGCCAGGTCGGCGATAAAATGCTCCAAAATCGCGTGATGCACCCGGCCAACATCCATAACATTCCAAATCGCCTCCTCCCGCGCCTCCAGCTTGAGTCGGTATTGCGCAAAATGTTTGAACGGGCATGCGGCGTGCGTTTCCAACTCGCTGATCGACATTGGCTTGGTAGGTTTGCGCAACGAGTCAGCCCGACGAATACACGCTGTATTTTGATAAGTCAGAGACCGAACCGCAGCCGACAGCACGGGCTGCAACTCGTCATCCGTACGAGCCGAGTCGTACAGATTGTTCCAGGCGATGCGTGTCTCCGCGTGATCCTCCACAACGCAGTCAGCCCGATGCCGGAACTCGTACGCAATCCGGGCAGCCAAATCGCGATCGGTCTGAATCGACCACCTCAATCGAGACTCCCGCGCATCGTCGATTTCTTCAACCGTCAAACCCGGACAAGCTGCCAGCAAAGTCTCAACAAAAGGCGAAGGCCGAAGCTCCTTCCCCCCCTCACCCACGGCTGGATACGTCACCACCAGCGACGCACACGCCCGTGTCATGGCGATATAGAAAAGAATGGACTCATCGTTAAATCGTTCGGTACGCGGCGTGCCAAGCGACAGCCCCCGATCGCGCAGAGCATCGCGATCGTCATCGTTAAGGATCGCATCTTCCGCCGCCACACCCGGAAACGATCCCTCGTGAACCCCCAACACAATGACAGCCTTGAGGTCCGGTTGGCGACTGCGATCAATCGTACCCACCATAACCTGATCAAGCGTCGGCGGAGCGAGCGCCAACGTCATCTGCCCCAACCCGGCATCGAGCACAACAGACAACTCGTCAAGTGAAATCGTCTCGTTCCGGAGCGTTTCTTCGATATCATCCAGCAGTGTAGACACGTCGCGCAAAACCTGACGATGCCCCTCCGCGTCCGCCAACCGACCGTCCGAAACGCAACCCTCCGCCCAGGCTTCGATTTGGTCAGCCACCCCGAACCGATCCATCAACGCTTGCAGCCGCACCGACCACCGCTCACCGGTGACGGCCGCATCGGCGGAGCAATCCGACATCCACCGGTCCACCCGCTCATCGAAATGACGGCGGGAGACATTGATACGCTCGATTTCCCGCGACCAGTGCGAAGAACGTGTCTCGCCCGCGCGCGTCGGAGCCGTCCAGTCGCCCTCGGTCCATTTCTCTCGCCCGCTGATTCCCACAGCCAGCAGGTAATTCTCCAGCGCGTCGGCATCGGTTTCGCTCAACCCGGTCATGCCCGTCTTGAGCAACATGCGTACCGCGTCGGCCGAGTAATCCTCAACCGCAAGCTGCAACGCACTGCGCAGAAAAAGAACAAGCGGATGATTGCCGACCTGACGGCGGTGGTCGATGAAATACGGAATATTGCCCGCGCTCAACGCCGCCGAAAGCTGACCGTCGTAGGGTTCCAAGCTGCGAACGATGACGGCGATATCACGGTAGCGAAGCGGGGCGACAGGTCGGCGCACCCATTCCGCGATGAGCGAGACAGCCAACGCGACCTCCGTACTTCGATCGGCTGCACGAATAACGCAAACGTTATCGACTGCGATTTCCGGCGGCGGGGCGGCAGAGAACAGGGACGACTCGATGCGCGCCAGCGTCGGCGCATCCGCAAATCGTCTCGGCGGATCGGTCAGCAGCAGGGGCGGCTCGATTTCGATGCCCCGTTCGCGGCAAGCGTTCTGCATCTCCGCGAGCGTGCGTGCGGTGCGCGAAAAGAGCGAGCGAGACGCAACATCGCAATCAGCCGGGCCCATCAACAAAGTGATATCAACGTTGTCCGCCAGCGACGCCAGCTCCAACAGCATCAACCGTTCCTGCCCGGTGAACCCGGCGAACCCGTCCACCCACACGCGCGCTCCGCTCGCCCACGGACATAGGCGCAAACGGTCCCGAGCCAATGACAGTTGCTGTGCCGGATCGAGCTGATTTCGCCCCAAGGCAGCCAGGTAGGCTTCGTAAACGAGTCGCAGATCCGCCAGCTTCAGCGCCAATGCAGGATCATCATTCTCGATCACCGTCGCCCCCGGCAAATCATCCGGCGCGACAGCCTCTTCGATGAATTCCGTCAGCGTCCGCGTCAACCGCTCAACGAATCCGCCGAAGCGTTCAGCCCGTGTGTAGTAACGCAGTTGCGGTGCAAGTCGCCGCAGCACCAACCCCAGCATCATCGTTCGAGCCGCAGCCGACACCGGTCGCCGACCGCCGTCGCCGCACGTGCCAAAAATTCGATGTGTCAAACGCTTGAAACTGAGCACTTCCGCGCGATGAGCCGCCGCAGCCCGTATGTCGGACAGCAGCGAACGCTCCATCTGCAAGCTGACCTGCTCGGGAACCAGAAAAATCAAACGCGAACCAGCAAGAGGTGATCGCCCCAGTTCCTCACGAATCGAGTTAAGGCAGTAGTGCGTCTTCCCGGTACCGGCACGACCCTGAACAAAGCGAACAGCCATGCGCGCCAGAACTATTCGATGACCAGACAGCGGTCAATCCCGAAGAGTCACTGGAAAAAGCTTCGAGTCAGTTCGATCCCAATCCACGCCCCCCGCGCCGCTTAGCCGTGTCGCGTGCGACACGTCTTCAATTCCCCCAAGCACCCCTCAATCATCCTCACACTGAATCCGGCGCAAAATACCGTGAAAGCGCACAAACCGCATCGCCTGTTTCACAGCATAGACGAGCGTGAAAACCCCCAACGCCGCCGAAATGCCCCCAAATGCAAGGAATCCGCGATCAGCCGGCGTCCCAACACCCCGGCGAATCCAAAAAAACGAAGCCAAACAAAGGAAAACGCCCAAGACCATGTCAACCAACGGAAACCGAATGGAATGCGGAAGGAAGATGCCTTCCATCTTGAGCGGGCGGGCGTTGTAGACGTTCCCACACTCCGAACACCGCCCAACGAACCTAGCGTAGCGAAGGTTGAAACCACAGCTACCGCAATAGAGATTCTGCGTGATCTGTTTTTCCGGATCGACGCCGTCAGGAATTTCCTGCTGCGCGTACGCCATTCTTGGATACCTGGGTTTTGTCAACCACCGTACGATGTGATGAGACGAACAGAGCCGCGACCGTAAGGGAGCGGTGGACCATGATAGTCGCGCATTACGCCCATCCCGTCCCTTCCATTAAGGTTCGAATTACACATCGAGCCACCTGCAACGCAGCACCTAGACTTGCTGCGTACTCGGAACCGCCACCCCCGCAAACAGCGCTTCAGCAAACGTAGCCGGATCGAACTCTTCGACATCCGCCGGCGTCTCACCAATACCGACGAACTTCACCGGGAAATCGAGTTGCTCGCGAATACCGATGACCACGCCGCCCTTGGCGCTCCCGTCCAGTTTCGCCAGGAACAAGCCGGTCACATCCGCATGCTCGCTGAACACCTTAGCCTGGCTGACCGCGTTCTGTCCGATCGTGGCGTCGAGGACCAGCAACACCTCGTGCGGCGCACCGGGTATCTTCCGCTCGACCACCTTCTTAATCTTGCCCAACTCACGCATCAAATGATCCTGCGTGTGCAAGCGACCAGCCGTATCGATCAGCAGAACGTCCGCCTTCCGCGCAACAGCCGCCTCACAAGCATCATACGCAACCGCACCGGGGTCCGCGTCTTGTTGATGTTTGACAATTTGCACGCCGATCCGACTCGCCCATTCCGTCAGCTGCGCCACCGCAGCCGCCCGAAACGTGTCGCACGCCCCCAAAATGACCGTCTTGCCCTGATCGGAAAAGTATTTAGCCAGCTTCGCGACGCTCGTAGTTTTGCCCGAACCGTTGATACCGGTCACCAAAACCACCGTCGGACCGGAATCTGAGAAGTGAATCCGGCAATCATCCGGCGGCCAATAGTCGACGATGCGTTGTTTGAGGTGCTCGACGACATCCTGAGCCTCCTTCACCTCGCCCTTCTTCCACGCCCCACGAATGTAATCCGTCAGCTTCGCCACCATCGCAGGGCCCATGTCCGACGCAATCATCGTCGTCTCAAGCTCGTCGATCAGTGCTTCATCAACCTTGCGCCCGAAAGGCAGCACAGCCCGAAAACCGGCTACGACCTTCTCGCGCGTCCTGCTCAATCCCTTCTTCAGGCGGTCAAACAATCCCATGCGTCACACGCTTTCCTTTAGATCCCGATACAGCGGATCGAGCACACCGTTCACAAACCGGGCTGTGTCGTCGTCGGCGAATTCACGCGCCAGTTCGATGGCCTCGTTGAGTGCCACTTTCGGCGGAATTTTCCCCTGCAACAATTCGATCACCGCCACACGCAGAACGTTTCGCGAAACCGCGTCAACCCGCCCAAGCTTGCGATCGTCCAAATGGCGCCCCAGTCGCCCGTCCACGTCGTCCGCAGCCAGCGCATAGTGCTCACACAACGTCCGCGCGTAAGCCAGCGTGGACGACTTCGCCTCCGCCTCCCGCGCCAACTCTACAAGTGGAACGTCAAGCCGGCCGCCCTGCGCATCAACATGACACAGCGCCTGCACGGTGAGAATTCTGGATTGGTGACGGTCAACACTCACGAGGTTGGGTTCATTCGGTTTCAATCTGGCTGAGCACGTTGACAAGCTCAATCGCCGCCAAAGCAGCTTCCGCCCCCTTGTTGCCAGCTTTCGAGCCAGCGCGATGGACCGCCTGCTCCAGCGTGTCAGCCGTGATGACCCCGAACGTCGTCGGAATGCTCGTTTCCATACCCACCATCGCAATGCCCTTGGAGACTTCGGCGCTAATATACTCAAAGTGCGGCGTCTCACCGCGAATCAGGCAACCCAGGCAGATAATCGCACTGTACTTCGTCGATTCCGCCAGACGCATCGCCACCATCGGAATCTCAAACGAACCTGGCACGCGCACAATCGTAATGTTCTCATCCGCGCAGCCGTGACGCTTCAACGAATCCACCGCACCGTCCAAAAGCCTGGACGTCACGAAATCGTTGAACCGCGTAACAACAATCGCAAACTGCTCGTCACCGACACTCAAGTTGCCTTCGATGCACACCGTCAAGGTTCAACTCTCCTTCTTCCTCCCCTCGTTACAAAGGAGGGGCCGGGGGAGGTTTTTCTTACAACGCAAAACGCCGCTTCGCCCCCAATCCTCAATCAAGGACCAATCCATTTCGCCTCGACCTTGTTCAGCGAAAAATCCTCAATAGCAATACTCGTCGGCCAATCACCCTGCACCAGATGCATCCCCAAATCCTCACCAGTGATCGTCGCCCGCATGTCGAAGGTCGCCATATCCTCGCCGCGCTGCACGTTCACAGTCTTGATACCCGGAATATCGGCCAATTTGAGTTTCAACCGCAGGCTGCCACCCGCCGAGATGCCTTTCACGACCAGTTCGATCTGTCCCCCGAAGGTAATCTCCGAAGACCAGCTTTTCATGACCATGTCGTAAAGTTCGGTAACAAGCGGTTCCGCCGCGTTGTCAATCGCCTTCTTGCCCGCTTGCGGAGAAAACCGGTTCTCACCCCGCGCCCCGCCGCGTACCACCGGAATCGGAGCGCTCGCCAGCAGCTTGGCGGTGTCGGTGTAATAAATCTTGGCCTGCACGTCGCAGTTATAGAAGGAAATCGGCACACCCTGAATCAGTTTGAATTCCGCCTGATTCGCATTGGAATAACCGACCACGTAAATCGACGCACCGAACTGCTTCGCAAGCGCCTGCGCCTTCGAATTGTTACCCTTACGTGATGCGTCGTTGACCTGGCGACGCTTGATCTCGTCCAGCCCATCTTTCGCGTAAACCTTGAACCCGACGGATATCAGTTTTTTCTCAAAGCGTGATTCCAAAATACTGCTTGTACTCAACGCCCCGTCGATCGTTTCAGCCACAAACACCGCGATTTTCGGATTGCCGCGCTGATGCAGCAGATTCTGAACCTCACCCCATTCACGCGCAATACGATCCTTGCTGACCAAAGCCCGGATTTTGACGTAATAAATACCACCCGCGCCTTCGCCTTCTTCCAGAATCTCACGATCGCGCACCAGACCGTCAGCCCGCGTGAAAATCGTGTCGCGGACCAGCTCGAAATTCTCCGTCCGCGATTCGTTGAAAAGCTCGACCCCCGCGCCAGCCTCCAACGCCCGGCGCATCGCATCCCGCAGCGCCAAATCGCGCGTAATACCCTGACCCGTCTCCGTCACGGTCACATCCGCAAAAACAGGCGAAAAAACCGCACACAGCACCAACAACAGCAAATGAGTCCTCAATTTCATAGGAGAAATACCCTGTATCCTTACATTGCCTCAGTGTCGCACCGGTCAAAAAAATGCCGGATTCACCCGATCCGTCAGAGCCGCGAACGTAAGGGAGCGGTTAGCAAAATTACGCTCAACCAAGGACGACCATGCACGATCGCACTGAAACGCAACGCCACAACGAGAGATTGTCCAGCCGATCCCCAGCAGGTCAAGCCGGTGAGTCCGTATAAGGCTTGATCTTGCATTCCAGCACGATTTCGTCGTGAATCGGTATGCCGTCTCGTCCCGTTTCCGGAATCTGCGGCTTAATCTTCCGCGCCGCATCCACAGCCCCAACATGCACCTCGACCATTCGGAACCCCAGCCTCTGGTGCAGCCCGATCGCCTTCATGTTGTCATTCGTCGTGGTCAACCACACCCTGCCGAACGAACGACGGCGAGCCTCCTCGATCGCCGCCAAAATAAGCGACGTTCCGATGCGCTCTCCGGGCACGACACTGTTGACGGTCAGGATTTCCAGCGAGTCTTCGTCCGTCCGCATGGACAACAGCCCCGCAATCTTACCCTCCCGGCGTTCGATAAATCCTTCATGCTCGTGCGGGTAATAAGCCTTCCCCAGGGAAATGATTCGCGTGCTGCCCCAGTGACGCTCGATAAAACGAGCGACTTCCTCGCGGTCGGAATCTTCAATGGCGGTGCGGGTCATTCCGCCATTAATACCGCGTTTCGCCGCCAAACGCCAGCGGAACCAGCCGTCCTCGACCGTATGTTGTTGCCTTGAAAGGCTTTACGAGACATGATGCACGGGATGACCTTCCTGGCGATCATCTTGTCCGCCGCCGCCATAACCATCGCCCACGCGACCGGCTGGGCGACGCTTGGTGTGATTGCGGGGTTCTGGCTCCTGGCCTACCTCCCCGGCCGGCTCGTTTTGGGGCTGATTCTCGATTCCAGGTGGGATTTCGCCGGTCGCACGATCCTGAGCATCGCCCTTTCTCTGTCGATTGCGCCGTTTTTTCTCAATCTCGCCTGGCACATCACCAACGAGTACCCGCCCCTGCTGGGCGCGACCTGCGCGGTCCTCCTCGCTCTGACGGCGATTCCAACGGTCCGCCGCACCCTCGATCAACCGCCCAACCGCCTTTTTGAACACCGGCGGACGCGCATTCTGGCCGCCGTTACCGCGTTATTAGTGCTGCCACCTTTGATTTTGACCTATTGGCCAACGGAGATGCTCGGTTTTCCGCTGGCATCGACGATTCACGATTTCGTCAAACACCAGGCTGTGCTCGATTCGCTCGCCCGCAGGCCTCTGCCCCTGGGAAACGTCTTTTTCGCCGACGGCGCGAGCATGCCTGTTCATTATTACCACTGGTTCTACCTGATCCCCGCGACGGTGCGGGTTTGGACGAATCAGGCGCTGAGCAACGAGCTCGCCTTTGGCCTGTCCAGCGCGCTGACCGCGATCGGCCTCGTCGGCGTGTGCTACATGCTGACCAAGCGATTGGCTGGCGAAATGCCTGCGACGCTGACGCTCGTGCTGGTGACGATCGTTGGTGCTTTGGACGTTTTTCCCCTGATCCCATTTGTCATCGATCTCGGTAGGCCTGTGGTGACGCTCGACGCCTGGGCGGAGCACCCGTTCCGCATTCACAATTTTCTCAATCAGATGATCTGGAGTCCGCAGAACGTCGCCGGCCTGCTGATCGTGCTGGTGACCGCCTACCTGCTGTCCGAAAAAGGTCCATCACGGTGCTGGCTTTGGCTGGGACCGATCCTTGGTGCGTCTCTGCTTGGCACGAGCGTCTGGGTTGCGATGGGGGCTGTCCCCGCGCTGGTTCTCTGGACCCTGACCAAGCCGAGACTGATTCCGCGCGCCGCCGTCGTCGGCGCGATAATGACACTGTTCTGTTGGCCGACGATTCAAGGCTATCTTGAAGGTGCCAGCCACCACGGTCGAGGTTTGTCGCTCGATTGGCCTGTGAATCCGCACGGGGTGGTTGGTTGGCTGACGGGACCTGGGATCGCAGCCAACTTTCTCGACCTTCCGCTGACCATGACGCTGGAGTTGGGGGCGAAGTTTCTTTTTCTGGTACTGGTCCCATCGCTCATTTGGCGGCGCATCTGGCGCGACGACGGCCTGCGGTTCCTGCTCTTGTGCGCCGTGGTTTCTGTTCTCGCATTTTGCACGGTGCGATCCGAATTGCGTCACAACGACTTCGGCCAAAAAACCATTCTTCTCGCGATGGCCTTTGGAGCCGTGGCTGCGGGAGCGATCCTGACCGACCAACCGGTCGCGACGTGCTGGTGGAACCCGCTTGGCTGGCGGATTGCGATGCGTCGCGGGGCCACGGTCAAAGCCGTTCTGGTCGGCGCGGTTCTGATCCTGGGCTTGCCCGTCGCGTTGTACGAAGCGCCGCTGACCGCCGCCCGCCGCTACGCAGACTTTTACCGGGAATCCGCACGGATGTCGGCCGACGAACGGTCAGCCGTCCGCGACGAGGGACTCGTACTGCGTTACATGCGTCACAGCCTGCCAGCCGACGCGGTGGTGCAGGGCGAGGGCACTGTTGATCGGGCTAGGTTGGCCCAGCTTGTTCGGCGGCAGATCGGCGTTATGGATCAACAGGACGACATCCTCGTTTTCGATCCGCCCGACCTGTCCCCGTTGCGGTTGGCCATCAAGGAAGTGCTCGGCGTGCTTCGCCGTCCCGCATCACCGGAAGAAACGTATCGCCTGCTGCGTCGCCACGGCATCACGCACGTTTTCGTGGGCATTGTGGAGCGACGCATGTGGAAGAACCTCGACAGATTCAGCGACACCCGCTTCTTCAAGATCGCATTCCGGTCGGGCGAATCGTTGGCCGTCGAGCTTGTGCGCCGATAGTAGAAGAGAGTTGGCCAGTTTGATTACGGTACAGGCGGCAGGTTTATCGTGATCTTGCGCGGCGTTTTCTGGCGCAAAGAAACAGGCTCGGCAGAAGTATCAAGAACGTCCCTGGTTCCGGGACGCTGAAGATCATATCGAGAATTACACCATAATTTCTGGGGCTGCCCGGTCCCATCGACCCGCTGCCGGACATCATTGAGGTGACGCGGATCATGTCGCCGCTATTGCCTTGAAGATCCGTCAGTATCCCAGGGACGATTTCGCTATCCAACTCCAGCACAACCGCAGACTGCGTAACGTTTTCAACGAGGATTTCGGCCGTCCCGGCGAACGGTAACGGGAAAGTGTTTTGGAAATTAAGTTGATAGGACCACGATATTTGGTTCGCCGGCATACGAAACTCGATGACGGAAAGCAACTCTCCTTCCGCCTCGCCGCCGGGGTTGTCCCCTCCGGACTGCAACGAAGGGTTGTAGCCAACGTTGAAGTTGACGCGAAACCTAAGACTGCGGTTATTTTCAGATAATATCCTTGACCTTCCGGACGCTGATGCGCGCGCACCGAAACTTCCCAGCATCGTGCTATCCGATGCACCAAATACCATGATTGTATTGTTGGGGCCACGTGCAGTCCCATCGCCAACTTCAGTTGGGCCCCCATCATAGACATTGGCCGAACCGCTGCCCGACGCGGCGTGGGTCCACTGCCATATCCCGTTTCCCCCCGCGCTATCGGCAACAAAAATCGTTTCGCCGCAAACCTCGACGGCTGTCGCGATCAGAAAACAGGAAACCGCAAGGGACGCCACGAGAAAACTACTGGACTTGTTATGCATGAACCATCTCTCCCTGCCCTCTAAGATCGAATCGGCTGGACCAATTCTGTGAACTCTCTCCACTCGATTCGATTGACCGATCGTTTCCGACAAGCTTCACCATCATGATCCGTAAATCGATCCCGTAAATGTGTGTTGAAACGCCCCAAAATCGATCAGATCAACATCCTCGTCCTCGTCGAAGTCAAAACGATGACACGCCTCATCGGGCAATTGTTCCCCGACGCCGGCAGCACACTCCACCATGCCCGCGAAGTCGTCGAGGGCGAACTCGACGGTAACAACGGCGAGGCCCTTGATGTTATCGAATTCCGCGTCGCCAACGGCTGTTCCCGACCCGCTTACAGGATCGATGACCAGCAACTGATCCGTCACAGCCTCCGTCCCGTACAACGTGTTGGACTGATGGTCGAAAGCAAGCCCATCGACGAATCCGAAATCAAGAGGCCCCACGGGTGTGCCCGCCCCCGTCGCGACGTCGATAGCAACGAGTTGATTCCCGAACGTGTCTGCGCCGTAGAGCGTGTCCGTTGCCGCGTCAAAAGCTAAGCCGCGTACGGAATTGATGCCCAGTGCGCCGACTTCGGTACCGACGCCCGTAGCCGTGTCGATGGTGATAAGTTGGTCCGTAAAAATGTCTGACCCATAAAGGGTGTCAGAGTTGGCATCGAACGCGAGGCCCTCAACGAGGCGAAAGCCGAGGTCGCCGACTACCGTGCTCGCACCGGTTCGCGGATTGATCGTGATGAGTTGACCCGTGCCGAAGAAATCGACGGTCGAGCCATAAAGCGTGTAGCTGTCCGGATCGAAAGCCAGCCCGCGAATGTTGTCGAAACCAAGCGGCGTGACTGGTGTCTCCAGCCCCGACTCGATGTCCAGCGTCACCAACTGGAATGTGTCCTCGTTCATGGCGAACAAGGTGTTGCTGCCCGAATCAAACGCGAGGGACTGCCTGTCGTTGAACGCGGGCGGGCCGATGAAGGTGATGGCGGCTGTGTCGGGGTCGATGGCCAGTAGCTGGTTCGTTTCTATTTGCAGCCCGTAGAGCTTGTGGTTGTTCGAGTCGAAGGCCATCGCCATGACGGCTGAATCGCCGGTCGTTCCCAGGCTTCCAATGGTTTGTGTGACCCCTGTCACGGTGTTGAACGCAATCAATGAGTAGTCGAGCGAGTCGGCTCCGTAGAGTGTGTTGGTCGAGTCATCGAAGGCCATCCCAAGGACGAGTCCTTGGCCGAATTGTCCGACGACCGAGCATTCCGCCGTTTGAAGATCGATCGCGACTAAATCGGTACCGAACACGGGCGCGGCGTAGAGCACGTTGGCGTTGGGGTCGAATGCGAGAGCGGAGACCATTTGGCAACTCATTGATCCGATTTCCGTACCGATTCCAGTGTCAGGGTCGATGGCGATGAGTTGGTCGCTGGCAGCGCTCATACTGTAAAGCGTGTTCGTGTTGCGGTCGAACGCGAGGGCTTGGATGTTATCGAATTCACCCTGCCCGACGCCGGTGACGGGGTGGGCGGCACCGGTGGCCGAATTGAACTCAAGGTACAGTTCCGCATCCACGCCGACAATAACGTTCCTCGGTTCGGCGGATGAAATCCCCGTAACGAAGAACGGCAGGGCGATCAACGCTGCGTACCGAAATGAAGCGAGCCGTCGCATCGGTGTGAACTCCCTGGAATCTTCCGGTCGCCGAAACCCCATTCGCCCGCGCGAAAATATGTTGGACAAGATACGTTCGCGGCGGACTCGGCGGGTGGTCATCAGTGTTCCAAAGAACAACATCAAGGCGGTTGAAGGCTCTGGGACAGGAAGCAAAACCAACTCGAAGAAAGCCTCGTATTCCTTTCGCGAACCCGGACCCATACTCCCCGATCCCTGCATCATTGAAGTGATGCGGATAAGATCACCCGCCTCGCCAAGCGGTGGTGTAACGGACACTCCCACGTGTGCATCGAGATTGAGGATTCCGAAGGACTGCGTCATGTTTTCCATCTCGACGCTCGCCGACCCATCAAATGGGAAATCCTGATCTATTCGAAACTGGTATGGGGCGGTAAGGCCATCAGACGGCAGCAGGAATTCAAGCACGGACATGAACTCACCCTCAGCCACGCCGCCGGGATTGCTGCCACCCGGAAACGCTGAGGGACGGTAGATTGCGATTATCTGAATATTGACGAGGAGTCCACCGCCTGTAAGCGGGGTCGTGGTGGACCCACCTCGGGCCTCTACCCCGGCACCTAGACTTCCAGGCTGCGTTCGGTCGGATGCCCAAAACCCACCACCGACCGTGTCCGGCGGGCCTCCGAGATTACAGAATTCGTCGGATTGCGGCGGCAACCCCGCATCGGTCAGGTCGGCCGACCCGCTGCCGCAGAACTCGTGCCGCACGATTTCAAACGCCCCGATCACCTCCGCCGACGCTTCCCCACAAAGCAGCCCGCCAGCAATAGCCAGCCAGACGATCAGAACCCGGTTTTTATAAGCAAACATGTGCAACCCTCCCTCCGAACACCGCACTGACAGTGTAGGCTGACCACCGGTGTCCGCTCAAAGGTTTTTCATCATTTGAACGTTTTTTTCGCCGGCGTCGCCCGGCCAGTCCCGAAAGGGTCGGTGGGTGTCACCGTTGGCGGACGACTACGATGTCAGAGGACGCTCCGTGTGGAATCGGCGTCTGCTAAACGGCAAGCCACTTCCGGCTCGTAAACCGTGGTGGGGCTGGGAGGTTTTCCGGGAGGATTCACCTGTCGCTCCGGTGGGGCGGTGGGATGGCGTTGCCGGTCGCATCGGGTTACTATTTGCGGCTTGGATGATTTGAAACGGAGACACCAATGAGCGAACAAACTATTACTTTTGCCAATCGCGAAGAGCGATCCAAGGCACGCGCCGAAGCCTGCAAGCAATTCCTCGACACGTTCGCCCCGTGCGACGGTCAGGATCTTCTGGAAGATATGATGGTCACCATCACCCGTCTGGCCGCCGACGGCTGCGGTCGTGGTGAGATCAAGATACTCAATCGGGCCTTGAAGGAGCTGCGTTACGCTTTCAAAGTATTCGCACCGTTTGAAGAGGTGCCCAAGGTCTCGATCTTCGGCTCCTCGCGGACGCCCAAGGAGCACCCGCAGTACCAGCAGGCTGTCAAGTTCGGGCGGATCATGCGCGAGAGCGGCTGGATGGTCATTACCGGGGCGGGCGACGGCATTATGCACGCCGGTCACGAGGGTGCGACGCGCGAGAAAAGTTTCGGCGTGGCTATCGCGCTGCCGTTTGAGCAGGACACAAACGAGACCATCGCCGGCGATGAAAAACTCGTTAATTTCAAATACTTTTTCACGCGCAAGCTGATGTTCATGAAAGAGGCTAAAGCCATCGTCCTGTTCCCCGGCGGATTCGGAACGCAGGACGAAGGGTTTGAAGCGCTCACGCTCGTCCAAACGAGTAAAGCCGAGCCGGTCCCTGTAGTGCTGGTCGATGAGCCGGGCGGTACGTATTGGCAGCATTGGCGTACGTATGTGAAGGCGGAGTTGCTGGGCAACATGATGATCAGCCCCGAAGACATGGACCTTTTCTTCCTGACCGATTCGGCGGAAGACGCCATGAAGGAAATTCTTCACTATTACCGCCGGTATCATTCGTCGCGGTACGTTCAGGATGAGATCGTGCTGCGTATGCAGTCGTCGCTGTCCGATCCAAACCTGCTCAAGCTGAATCAGGAATTCAGCGACATCACATCCGGTTCGGAAATTCGGCAGGTGTTCGAACCTCTGCCGGCTGAAGACGGAGAGTTGGCCAGTCTGCCGAGACTTGTCTTCCGCTTCAATCGCAGGAGCGTCGGGCGATTGCGCCATCTGATTAACGCGATCAATGACGCGGACTAGGGCGTTGACGCGCGTCATTCGATGGATGGCATGCCCGTCTCGATGGCGGGCATGTTTCGCGATGGCACACAGCCCGGAGACCTATTTGTGCTGATAATTTTGCGAGCGGTGTTTGTTTTGGCGCTGGGCGTCGTCGCGATTACGTTCATCGCAGGCCCGGACCCCGCCACCAACGATGTGACCTGGTTCACACGTAACGCCGACCTGCTGCTTATCAGTTGCCTGGGCGTTGCGCTGGTCGTGATCGCCGTTGACATTTTCATTCCGCAAAAGTCGCTCAAATCGATTTCCGGCGTCTTTTTCGGGATCGCCGTTGGCATGGTTTTCGCCTACGGCCTGTCCCTCATCGTCGATTTGCTCGTCGGGTCGCTCGCGCGGACGTTTCCACAATTGCGCACCCCGGTGTTCGCCGAGGTGGCCGTGCCTACGTTGGTCATCGAGACGGATCCCAGAACCGGTCGCGATCGGCACATCCAGAAACCCACAATCAAAAAACAGCAGATAGGCCACACAGACCACCCATTTGTCAGCACGATCAAACTGACCATCGGCGTGATTTGTTGCTATCTCACGGTCAGTTTCATCATTCAGACGAAGGACGATATCCGGTTTGTCATTCCCTATGTCGAGTTCTCCAAGCAAGCCAAAGGGGGGCGCCCACTCCTGTTGGATACATCCGCGATCATCGACGGGCGCATCGCCGACTTGGCCAACACGCGCATTTTCGAGTCTGAATTCATCGTTCCGCGATTCGTCCTGACCGAGTTACAACTCGTCGCGGACAGCCAGGACAAACTCAAGCGCAACCGAGGTCGGCGAGGCCTGGATATTCTGAACAAGCTCCAGGAAAGCACAGCCGTCGATGTGGATATCCGCGAAGTCAAACCAGAGCCGGGCGGGCCTAACACGGTCGATGAGAGATTGGTCGACTTCGCCCAGAAGATCGGCGGGCGTATTGTCACCACCGACTACAATCTCAACCAAGTGGCACAGTTGCGCGGCGTGGATGTCATCAATATCAACGACTTGGCCAACGCGCTGAAGCCGATTTACCTTCCGGGTGAGACCTTGAACGTCAAAATCATCAAGGTCGGCGAAGAAGCGGGGCAGGGCATCGGCTATCTGGAGGACGGCACGATGGTCGTCGTGGACGGCGCACGCGATCGCATCGGCGAGTCGCTCGGCGTGGCTGTCACCAGCGCGCTGCAGACCTCCGCCGGCAGGATGATCTTCGGCCGGCCTTCGTCGCCAGCGCACAGCCGAACACGTTCATCCTGACGTTATACCCCGGCGAATTTCTTGCACAGGAACGCGCCGCGCGGTTTAATGTGCCCGTGCGATCATCGTTTTTTGTGAGGGTTTCAGAGTGGCAGACGCGAAAATTGCCGTCATCATCGTCGGAGCCGGGCAGGGCGAACGATTCGGCGGGAATCAAAACAAAGTGCTCGCCAAGCTCGACGGCAGGCCGATCTTCCTGCGTTCGATCGAGCATTTCAGCAATCGCGAAGACGTCTGCCAGACCGTTTTCGTGGCATCGCCCAACGATATGGAAACCATCAAGACCAAATACGCTGCCAATCTCGCGCTCATGGGCGTGGGGTTGGCTGAGGGTGGTGCTACGCGGGCTGAATCCGTTCGCGCGGGCTTGGCCAAGATTTCGGAAGACACCCAGTACATCGCGGTCCACGATGCAGCCAGGCCTTGCGTTTCGTTCGCGATGATCGACGCGGTTTTTTCGGAGGCGACCAAGACCGGGGCGGCCATCCTCGCAGCCCCACTCAGCGGAACCATCAAGCGCGTTAGCGGTGCGGGCGTGATCGAAGCCACCGTCTCCCGCGAAGGCCTCTACGAAGCTCAGACGCCGCAGGTTTTCGCACGCAACGTTCTCGAATCCGCGTTGGAAAGCGCGCCCGAGGGCGAGGAATTCACCGACGACGCCCAATTCGTCGAACACTCAGGGCACCCGGTATCAATCGTAAAATCCGATTCCTCCAACCTCAAAGTCACCACCAAAGGCGACCTAACGCTGGCCGCCGCGATTCTCAAGTCCCGCCCCCAAAAACAGATACGTTCACTAGGCGCCTTCGAGGAGGCCCAATGGTGACCCCGGTGGGGCGGCAGGGGGGTGGTCATGCGATCTTGACGCGATCGCTCCGTACGTTATCTATCGAACCTTAGGCAACACGGGAAAAAGCCGTAACGATTCACAAGCGGAGATGCGACACATGCGAATACAAACAGCGAACGCGGCTTTGATTTCGATTCTGATTGTAGCCGGCTGCAACACCGACCCCGCGTGGGAACCGGATCAGCGAGCCGAAGGCCCAACGACACGCATCGACAGGCCTGAAGGAATCGACCTCCCGGATTTGCAGATCGCAGACGCCCGCGAAGTCGACATGGTCGAACGCGTGCTTATGCACCGTGCGATGTACCATCGTTCGCTGGCCGCACTACGCGAGTACTATCGCGAAACCGGATACGAAACGAAACGCATCTGGGCCGCGAACGAACTCCGCGACGTCTCGCGTATCAAGCCGTACCGGTACATTGTCGCGGGTGAAATCCCGGGGAACACCCTGCGACCCATCGAGTCCATTTCGGCTGCGGACGATCTTTTCGCACGCGGCGAAACGCTCATGCTGGAAGGGGGGCATTCCGTGCCTGGTCTGTTCCGCAAACAGAAAATGCGTGAGGCGCTCACGTTGTTCAAGGAACTCATCGAATCCTATCCCACAAGCGACAAGATCGACGACGCTGCTTTTTTCTGTGGCGAAATCCACAAAGAGTATTTCAAAGGCGACGAAGAGATCGCCGTCAGATGGTACGAAAGGGCGTTCACCTGGAATCCCGACATCCAACGGCCCGCCCGGTTTCAAGCCGCCGCCGTGTACGACCTGAGACTTCACGATCGGGACCGTGCGCTCGAGCTTTACCGGGGCGTTGTTGAGCACGAAAACTTCAACCGCTCCAACGTGAGTTTTGCGCTGCACCGTATCGATCAGCTCACGTGGGAAAAAGAGTCTTCAACGTCCGATGCGATCGAGTCAGCCGAAACGTTTGCACCCGCTCGCGAGCCGTAGCGGAATCCACGATTCATTGGATCGCCCAACACCGATACCCACCACAATGGCCAAGATTTTTTCCGCTCTGGTATTCGCAGACTTACTCATTCTGACGGGCGCTGCCGTACTCGGCTTCACCGTCGCAGGAACGACGCTGTTCGCGGAGCACTTCGCGCTGGCTATGTTCGGAGTCATTTTATCCACCCTGATTCACGTCGTCGTATTCACATACTTTACCGCGACCGCGAAGATGATTGGACAAGCCGTACACATCGGCGGCCTCGATCAGCAACCGTTGCAGCAAGTTAAGGAATTCAAGCGGCGCGTTTCGAAACACCTGGCCGTCGCGTCCGCGAGTCTCATGATCGTCGCCATTATGGGCGCGATTACTGACGCATCGGCGGACTGGGCCATGTGGCACTTAGCCGCCGCAGCCTTGGCAATCTTCACCAACGCGTGGGCCTTCTACGCGGAATACGATTGCATCGTTCAAAACGCAAAGCTCATGGACGTCGTCTTCAGCGAATACACCGCGCAACAAACAGCGTAAGATGGATCCATCCCGATAATGCGAGCCGTGAGCTCAGGTTTGCGCAGATGTTTGCCGATCTTCTTGAGCAAAATATACCGCACTCAAGGTATTCCCGCGTATGCCCGATAGAATCTTCCGGCGGTCCGTTTGTTATCCTCGGAGTTTCTACCAGTGAGTCAGTGGCTCGTTATTCGTATTGACGATCAGCAATATGCAATCGACGTAGCAGCCGTCCAAGAGATTGCATCCGGAAAATGTCAATCCATTTCGCCTCTGCCGTCATCTCCTGACTACTTGGAGGGGATGACGTCGTTACGCGGCACGGTGATTCCCGTGCTCGATCTGCGTACACTGCTGGGCATGCCCTCTCTTACCGTTGAAACGAACGGGATCATCGGCATTCTCAACACGCGTGAGCAGGATCATGTGCGATGGCTGAAGGAACTCGAAAACGCCGTAGCCGAAGAACGGGAATTCACGCTGGCTTCCTGCCCTCACAAATGCGCATTCGGAAAATGGTACGACACGCTAATGGCTGATCCGCAATCGGTCGAACGATTCACCAACGGCGATATTGCCTTGGATTCAGTGCTCGATAGGTTCGATAGCCCGCACAAACGTATTCATGCGTTGGCTTCATCCGTAATGGAAAGGGCGACCAGTGGCCGTCGTGACGACGCTTTTGAATTAATCAGAAACACACGCAATACCGACCTGGCAGCCATGATCACGTTATTCGACGAAGCGAGAACTCTGATCACAAACCTTCGAACGTCGATGATCATCGTACTCGTATCCGGCGACATTGTGTGTGGGCTGCAAGTTGACGCGGTCGATTCCGTCATGCATCAGGAGGCCGACGCAATCGATCACCTTGATGCCAATTTGCTCAAGAACGAGTTTATCTTCGCCACAACCCAGCATCCGAAAAGCGACGACATGATCCTATTGCTTCAGGCAAACAAGCTCCTCTCCAAGACAGCCGACACGTGCGCCGTCATCGCCTAGCGCATTGCCACTCGAAAAGCGGCCGTTACCTGCCCTTCAAACGCGTTTCAACGGCAGTTGTGCTCTTCTCGACAGAGACTACCGCAACGCTCAATTGAACAAAACCTGCGGCGACAAACCTCTTTTTTCTTGAAAGCAGGTTTGACATGCCTTAGCGTAAACTGGTGGTAGTCGTCGAATCGATTTCGACCGCGGTTGGGCATTCACGCTTTTTTCAGAGATAGCCATGTCACCAAATCCATGGAGCAAAATCAGACACTTGTTGACCACGATTGCATTGATCACTTGCCTGGGAGGTGCGATGACGTCGTTGCAAGCCGGTGAAAGCGCAGCCGTCGTCTACGTCAATACGAACGCCGAAGGCGACAACGACGGCAGCAGTTGGACCAACGCATTCACCGATCTTCAGGACGCACTGGAGATTGCCAATTCGGGCGACAGCGTCTGGGTTGCAGCCGGCACGTACACAGGCAAACAGCTCGCGAGCGACGGAACAGCGTTCGAGATTCCCGGCGGAGTCTCCCTCTACGGCTCGTTCCAAAGCGACGAAGCGTCACCCGAGGAACGCGATCTGAATCCCTTGTCTACCAATCTCCGAGGCCCCGCACGCCACGTGACGAAAGTCGTAGATGCGGCGTCGCCGGTGTTGATGAGTGGATTCATCATCTCGGATGCCTACACAGGAGACGACGAGTCCGGTGCCGGTTTGTGGATATTGAATTCATCCGTCTTTCTGGAAGACATGGAATTTCGCAACCTTGTTTGTTCAACCGTATCTTTCTACGGCGGGGGAGCTATTGCGGGCACAGGATCAGATGCGTCAGTGTCAGCCGTGCGCTGTTTGTTCGAGAACAACCGCGCTGCCAGCGGCTCCGTTACCGAGTGCGATGAACTCGGACACTGCATTGCCGATAGTGGTGGAAACGCCGGCGCGGTAAGCAACCACACCAGCCGGTTCGACCGGTGCATATTTCGAAACAACAGAGCAGGCAGCGGCGGTACCGCGAATTGGGGATGGGGCGACGGCGGTCGTGGCGGCGCGATTATTTCAGGCAACCTCATCGTGACCAATTCCACGTTCATCTAACAATGGCGCGGGCAACGGCGGTGGCCCGGACGAATTCTCCACGGGAGGCTGCGCAGGCGACGGGGGTGCCATAATTTCCAGCAATCTGACCCTGTACAATTGTGTGTTTCGAGGCAACCACTCCGGCAGGATAATCGCACCCGATTGCGGTCAGGGCAGTTTCGGTGGGGCGGTGATTGCCTTTGATCTGTTGGCTGTAAACTGTCTTTTTGATCGCAATGTCCCTGGATATGACTCTACGTATATCGAGCTCTCAGGTCGCGGAGGGGCCGTCGCAGCCCAAAGAGGGCTTCTGAAAAACTGCACGTTCATCGCCAACGGGCATTCTCTCGACACGACCATGCCCATTGGTGGCGCTGTATACAAAATGGTTCAGCCTTTCGGAAGTACAGCTCCCCTGAGAGTGCAAAACTGCGTGTTCGAGGGGCAGGTAAGCCCGCTGTTTGGAGGTGGCGTCTCCGTGCGTCACAGTTTGCAACAGGAATCGACGGACGCGAGCGGGGTTGGAAATCTTGCCGGCGATCCGATGTTCGTCGATCCGGCGAACGGCGACTATCGGCTGCTTGCAGGGTCACCCGCTATCAATGCCGGAGATCCGAATTTCGATTCGGCTGTCGCACCCTCCGATCTCGACGGAAACCCGCGAGTGCTCTGCGACCGGGTGGACATGGGGCCGTACGAGTTCGTGGGAAGCCTCGGGGATTTTCACGGCGATCAAACAATAGACCTGTTCGACTTCGGCGCATACGATGCCTGCCAGGCAGGGCCGGGGCAGCAGACATTTTCCGAACTCTGCAACGTGTTCGACATGGACTGCGACGGAGATGTCGACCTCCCGGACTACGGAAAACTTCAGGTGTTGTTCGAACAGGCGTATCCCTGAGCAAGGCTACAATCAAACGTCCCGATCCAAACGACAGGGGGGTCAAGTATTTGCCCGAGGCGGGGCGTAAACTACGAATACTGGGGCTGGAACCCTATGACGGCGGCTCCCATCGGGCCTTCTGGGCACCGCTTGCGCGCCTCAGCCAGCACGAATTCACCCTGCTAACGCTGCCTGCGCGTAAGTGGAAATGGCGCATGCGCGGGGCCGCCATGTGGTTCGCCAAGGAAGTGGCCGCCGCGACGTCCGACGGATTCGATCTCATCCTGACAAACGATATGCTTAGCGTGGCCGACTTGCGGGCGTTGCTGCCACCGGAGGTCGCGCGTTGCCCGATCATCTGCTATTTTCACGAGAATCAGCTTACCTATCCGCTTTCGGAGCACGATTGGCGCGACTATCAGTTCGGCTTCACCAACATCACCAGTTGCCTCGCCGCCGACGCGGTTTGGTTCAATTCGAACTACCATATGCACGCCTTCTTGACCACAGCCGACCAGCTCCTGCGTAAGATGCCCGACTTCGTGCCCGAAGGCATAATGGATCGAATCCGAGAAAAGAGCATCGTGCTACGCCCGCTGGTTGAATCCCCGCCTGCCGACGCGTATCAAGATCGTGACGATGGCCCGCCCGTCATCCTTTGGAACCACCGCTGGGAGTATGACAAGAACCCGGAACCGTTTTTCGAGGCGCTCTTCCAGCTTGACGCCGCAGGCGTGCCGTTCCGGCTTGCGCTGCTTGGCGAGCATTTTCGGGAGATTCCACAATCGTTTCAATCCGGACTGAAACAACTGGAATCCCGGATCGTATCCCGTGGGTACGCCAAGAGCCGCGATGAGTACTGGCGGCGACTTTGCACCGGCGACATCGTCGTCAGCACCGCGATCCAGGAGAATTTCGGAATCGCAACCGCCGAAGCCATCTTGGCCGGCTGCCGACCGTTGCTGCCGAATCGGTTGGCCTACCCCGAACTGATTCCGGCTCAACTTCGATCCGACTGTTTGTATGAAACCGACTCGGATTTGGCTCAACGATTACGCGACACAATCGCAGAGC
Organism: Phycisphaerae bacterium; assembly: GCA_029260215.1. Taxonomy (GTDB): domain Bacteria; phylum Planctomycetota; class Phycisphaerae; order UBA1845; family UBA1845; genus OFTM258. Next base: position 3,766 of record JAJDDQ010000062.1, on the reverse strand, counting down.
GTCTACCTTGGCTCCTCCAGCAGGAGCTCAAGACACACGTCGGGGCGGCGTGCTCAGCGGAAAGTTGTATCCATATTTACGACAATAGTTTAGAGATCATCGTGGCCGGGGCTAAACCCCCTGCCGACCGCCACTTATAACGTCCTATAATGTATGTTATGTTTCATTAGACGGTAGGGCAGTACAAAGACCTGTTGGCTGAGCTGTTCTTTGGTATTACGCCGCGGAGCTTACCATTTCGTGGTACTTTTTCTCCTCTTTTTCGGAACCTGCTCATCTCCAGATGACCTCAAGTTGACACCGCATTCCGAACAAATGCCTGACTCATTGCCGGCCAGGTTGTATCCACAAACCTTGCAGCCGTTAGGAAGGGCTTGATCAGTCTTCTAGAACCACAGCAACGCTGTGACTCCCGCGACGGGAAAGAACACTGTCCCAAATCGAAGGCGATTAGCGAGATGCTACGTCGAATGCACCCACCCTCTGGCTTGGACCAGAACAGGTCAAATTCTCCGTCCATCATATAGAAGTGAACGGCGATCCCTATATCATTAGAATCCCAAAACACTCTACCATTAGAATCCCAAAACACTCTACCATTGGAATCCAGAAACACGGGCCACCAGAAAGTAGCAACCCACGCGATCAGGATTGACAGTGTGCCCACGAAAGAACCCCATTTCAATCACTTCCGGAATCGTGGATGTCGCATCGCAAGACCCCCCGAATTCGTTCTTTGCTTCATATGATAACCGATTTATGATGGCTGGGTCGTGAAGGATCAATCGAAGAAATTTGAAAACGTTTCGCAGGAGTCGCCTGCACCCGTGCCGCCGGAATACTCCGACGCACTCGACACCATTTTCGACCTCTACGAGTGGTTCGCGGGGACGCGCGATCTGCAGTTCATTCTCGAACAGACAGCCGAACGCATCGCACGGGTCATCAATGCCAAGGCCTGCGGCATCCGCTTATTGAACGAAGAAACCGGCGAACTGGTTATCAAAGCCGTCTACAACCTGTCCGACGACTACCTCGATAAGGGGCCGGTCATGCTTGGCCAAAACCCCATCGACACGGCGGCTGTCTCAGGCGAAACCGTCTACATCGAGGACGCCGCCACCGATCCGCGCGTCCGCTACCGTGAGCAGGCCCGCAAGGAAGGCCTGGTTAGCGGATTGTGCGTGCCCATGACCTACCGAGGCCGCACCGTCGGCGTCATTCGCGTGTACACTGGAAAACGTCACAAGTTCACGAGTCGACAGGAATCTTTGCTGCGCAGCGCCGGTTCGCAAGCGGCGGCTGGTCTGATCGAGGCTCGGCTGGCTGAAGAGCAACGCGAGAATGAATACTACGAACGACAGATGCATGATGCCGGTGAAGTTCAACGGCGCATGATCCCCGAAAGGCCCCCGCCGCATGAATTCGCCCGTTTCGGGTGCGTGTACAACCCCACGATCGAACTCGGCGGCGACTTTTACGACTTCATCGAACTTGGCAAGGGCTTCGTCGGATTCGCAATTGCCGACGTTGTCGGAAAAGGCATACCAGCCGCTCTGATCATGTCCTCGGCACGGTCAGCCCTTCGCGCTCACAGTGCGGGCAAGGCGGCGTTGCACCGCATTGTTTCACGCGTCAATCGGCACCTTTGTCGCGATACGCTGGCGAGCGAATTCGTCACGCTTTTCTACGGTGTCTTCCACCCCGACCGGCGAGAGTTGGCCTACGTCAATGCTGGCCACGACCCCCCGCTGCTGCTGCGCGGCGACACGTTTACGGAGTTGGAAACCGGAGGGCTGGTTGTCGGCATCATTCCGACCGCCATTTACGAGGAGGATGTCGTCAAGCTGGAGCCGGGCGATACGCTGATTTTCTATACGGATGGTGTGGTCGACACGCTCAATTTCGCCGGAGAATCGTTCGGGCGCGTCCGACTGCGCGAGTCGATTCTGAAGCACCGGGGCTGCGAGCCGCCCGAGTTGGCTCAGCAGATCAAATGGGACACGCGACGCTTCGCTGGACTGGCGCCGCAGACCGACGACCTCACCATCGTCGTTGCCAAGATCGTGTAGCGAGTTGTACCGGAACGGGTCCATTCCAACACGCAGCGAGCCGCGAGCTTCAGCCCGCGCGGAATCCGCTCCGCCCGTCCTGCCGGGTTCGGGTTGAAGACGCTATACTACTGTTAAGCTCCGCGCGAACTGAAGTTCGCGGCTCGTTACTTCGATCACTCGCTGGAGGTATCCCAATGTTGTCGAAAGTATTTCTCGCCTACACGCTCTCTACGTTCCTGACTGGAATAGCCCTCGCACAATCGGACTCCCCCACCGGGAAAGACACGCCCCTGAAAAAGGAACACGATCCGCGCGCCCTGAAAATCATCGAGAAGGTTCAGGCGTCGCTCAAAGCCGTCGAGACCGTTCGCTACGATGGCCACACCGTGGGAACCGGGGTCGCGAATAACTTTATCAAGGAATCGCGCGGCAAGGTGTTGGCGGGCGGCGGTATCAAGTACGGCATGCCAGCCCGATTTTATGTTGAGTTTGAAGACATTTCCGGCGGCGAATCTGACACGAAGAAGCTGACAGCCGGGGGGAACTCCGAAGAGTATTTCCTCATCGATCACGCAGCCAGGATATGTTACTCGGACATGGACCCAGCCGTTCTCGGCACGACGGGTCAGGGCGCGGTCTCCATGATCATGACCCAGTTTCTCGAAAAGGAGCCGCTCAAACGCGCGTTGTCCGCCGACAAGATCGAGCTTACCGGCGAAGAAGAAGTGGGCGGCGTGCCCTGCCATGTCATTCAACTGACCTCACGCCGGGGAAGCGGTCGCTGGCTCATCGGGAAGGACGACTACCTGCCCAGGCGTCATGTGCAAATGTTCGACATGGGCGGCCGGAAAGGCGCGATCGAACAGACCATCACGAATCTGGAAGTCAATCCGAAGCATTCCGAGAGCGTTTTCCGCGTGCATCCCCCCGCCGGCTTCACCGTGGCCGACGACTTCGCGCCGTAGTCGTGAGATGGCGGGAACACTTCGGAGACGCAAATCAGCCACGTGCAATGTCGAGTGGCGTAAGATACGGCCCGTGAACGCGAAGGATGAAGGCGGGGCCAGGAAGACTAGAAGTGTCTCCCGTTTCATTCTCCACAAGAAAGCAGGGGTTCCTTAGTCAGTGACGTTTGACCGCATGCGAGTTATTATTTCGGCGGAGCATATGAAATGGCGAAACAATACACAGCGGACATTGTCGAGGCTCGCATAGAGCACCTTACGAAAGAAATCGAGACCGTCGCGGCTAACGTGATGACATTCCGAACTCGGATGGGTTTCACGGTTTTGGTTGGCCCATTCATTGTCATGGGTTCTGTGCTGATTGCGACGAAGGGAGAGGTCGCCAAGCCAACAGTTGACCTACTCTTTTTTGCCTCGGCAATCGTTGCAGTGGCTTCCTACGTTGGCATGGCAGAGTGGGGAGCACGATTCGACAAGAACATGTCCAAAAAGTGCGACGCTTGGCGCCTGGCAATTATGGAACTTTCTCGAAACAAGATTCCGAAGAAAGAAATCATTGAGTTCCCCCTCCCCGGCACGAAGTACGCTTATCATTCCGGATTCGCTCTAGCAGGTCGCTAAATAACTCCCTTTTGGGATATCGCCAAACTTAACAATCCGTACAATGCATCGTGTTGACTCAAGGAGGATTCACGATGCGCGGTAAAATCGATCAGCAGGGCGAAGTTTTTCATACGTTCCATCTCG